>NZ_JBSFCQ010000006.1:374197-487274 GCF_053891435.1 Streptomyces sp. NPDC002276
ACGTTACCGGGCTTCTCTGGCCATCAAGGAGGAGTTGGGCAACCGGTCTGGCATTTCCACCAGCTATCACCAGCTGGGCATCATCGCGGAAGCGCGGGGGGACTATGTGCAGGCGGAGGAACGTTACCGGGCTTCTCTCGCCATCTTGGAGGAGTTGGGAGACCGCTCCGGTATCGCCAAGAGCTACGGTCAGCTGGGCGTACTCCGTACTGCGCAACAGCGCCCAGCAGAAGCCGTGCCTTACACACTGCGGGCGCTGACCCTTCAACTGGAGATCGGGAGTCCGCCCGACCTGTCCCTTCGCTGGCTCGGCCGGCAGAGGGCCCTTATCGGCGACGACGGCTTCCGATCCATCATTGCCGACCTGCTGCCGGACGATGTGGCGACGACGGTCATGTACGCCACGCAACCCCAGGCCGAGCCCCCACAGCAAGAGTGATGACGCCGCCCGGATCCTACCGAAGAACAGGCATCGACCACTCTGGAGCCCTGCACCGGACGATCCGTAGACCCGCCGAATTCAACCAACGCGGGCCTGCTCGGTGTCGACAACGCTGGCAGCAAGGCTGAAGCCAGCGGAGGCACAGTGCCATCGACCCTCCACGGGTCCATGCTGTGCCGTCCTTGGGCGGTCTGAGGTCGCTCCACAATGGCCAAGGGTGACCAATGACAACCGGCTCAGACACGTCGCAGCGATGTCCTGACCAGCCAAAACCCAGTCCTTGCGGACCTTCGACATGGTTGGCTTTCTGCAAACAACGGGACTTGAGTCTCCAGTAGGGGGAGACGCAAAGGTGGAGGCATGGACGGCGACACGCTCTACCCGATCGGTGAACTCGCTCGGCGGACCGGTCTCACGGTCAAGACCATTCGGTTCTACTCCGATCGCGGAATCGTGGCGCCGACGGACCGCAGCCCCGCCGGTTACCGCCTTTACGACATCGACGCCGTCGCACGCCTGGACCTCGTAAGGACACTCCGGGAGCTGGGACTTGACCTCTCCACGATCCGCAAGGTCGTGGAGCGGGAGCTCTCGCTCCCCGAGGTTGCCGCAGCGCATGCCGAAGCGTTGGCGGTGCAGATTCGGGTCTTGCGTCTGCGGCACGCGGTGTTGGCGGCGGTGGCCGAGCGTGGGTCTACACCTGAGGAGACGGAACTCATGCACCGGCTTGCCCAGCTATCCGAGGACGAACGACGACGTCTGGTCGGCGAGTTTCTCGATGCAGTCTTCGGCGGTCTTGACGCCGCCACCCCCGCGTTCGCCGGGGTCATGCGCTCGATGACCCCCGAGCTGCCCGACAACCCGGATGCGGAACAGGTCCAGGCGTGGGTGGAGTTGGCCGAGCTGTCCCTGGACCCGGAATTCCGCTCCTCCGTGCGGCAGTTGGCCGAAGAGCAGGCCGCCGAACAGGTTCGAAGCGATGCGACGACGGTCCCGCGTCGCGATATCGCCGCAGTCGTGCGTGATCAGGTCGGGCCGGCCCTCGCCGCCGGTATCGAACCGACCTCGCCTCGGGCCGATCCGTTCGTTGCGGCCTTCACGGCGGACTACGCGTACCTCTCCGACCGCCCCGACGACATCGATCTCCGCCGTCGGCTGACCGCTCGGCTGGAGCGCGTCAACGACCCCCGCAGGGAGCGGTATCTCCAACTGCTCGCCGTGGTCAACGGCTGGCCCGCCCCGGAGAGTCTGGCTCCTGCGCTCGACTGGTCCGTGCAGGCGCTGCGCGTCCGGACACCGCGATGACAGGGCAGACACGAGATGGGAGGCACGGCAGGGTGAAACTGCCGCTAACCAGGGTCAGTTCATGACTGCTCGGGCGGGCCGGGATCCCGTCTTGCGGCGAAGGTGGATAACTTCCGTCGTCGACAACGAGGTTGACGGGGCGCGGTGGGTGCGGGGGTGGGCGACGCCTCCCGCCTTTCCCCGTAATGCTCACCTGCACATACGGCGTACGAGTGGCTGAGTCTCCCCCGAGCCGTCGGATGGACAACGCCCCCGCCGGTCGTCACCGGCGGGGGCGTCGCTCTGCTGACCGAGGGGGGCTCAGGTCAGCAGGTCGATGCAGTCGAACGACGTGCCTGGGCTGAGGAACGCCGAGCCCGTCGAACCACTGACCACGTTGATCTTCAGGACGTTGTACTTCGTCGTGTCCGAACTCCACGCACTGGAAGGGACGTTGAAAACGAACGTGTGGTTGTTTCCACGGTAGGAACCCGTGGTGAGATCGCGCGTGGAGGGCTGCGTAGGAGGCGTGGGGATGGCGGAGCCCCAGTTGTTCACTGTGACTTGGGGGCGGGCGTTGATGTACGCCGTTGTGACGCCCACCCGCAGTGCGTGAGCGGCCGCTGCCTGCGCCGCCGTCAGTTTGAAGTAGATCAGGACGCCGTCGTTGATGTCCTTCCACAGATACGCCGGGAAGGACGCGGCCTCGTCTCCGGTCCCGATCGTGACGTTTCCCGTCCACTTCGACGCCCGCGCGTCGGACGGATGCGCGTACGTCATCAGTTCCGCGTTCTTGAACTCCCCTGGTGTGCCGTCCCAGTTGCCCAAGCGCCACACCGTCGCCGCAGCGGACGGGTCACCGGTGATGCTCATCGTGTGCAGCGACGTCGTACCGCCCGCCGTCACCGTCACCGACTGCGCTGTGTGCACCGCGAGTTCGCCCTTGAAGACCGTCAGTGTGTACGTCCCCGGCAGCATCCCCTTGCAGGAGAACGCGCCGGTGCCGGGCGCGGCCTTCGTCCAGTACTGGGCGGCCGGGTTGGAAAAGCCCACCGTGTAGGGGTATTTGGGGTCCATGCCCTTCAGGCCTACCCCCGCCACCTTCCCTCGGCCCGCCTTGCCCACCCAGCCCGTGATGCCCAGCGCGTCCACCCACGACGTGTCGAGGTTCGCCGCGAAGAGGGAGGACGCGGGTGTGCCGCCGTCCGTGAACGTCACCACGAACGGGCCCTGGAGGCCGAAGCGTTCGGGCTCTGTCTGGGCCTCGTTGTAGTGCAGGATCTCGTACAGGCCCGCGCCGCCCTCGTTCGAGTGGCGCAGCAGGGAGCGGTAGAACGGGCCGCCGGACGCCTTCTCGTGGTTGGAGCGGACGACCCACAGACCGACCGAGCCCGTTGTGAAGCCGACGTGGTCGTAGTCGATGGTCCGCTTGCCCGAGTAGTGCTTGGAGCGGGTCGTGCCGTCCGGGTGCTTCCAGACGTCACCCGCCTCGATGATCGTGTCCGTGGTCGAATTCCAGGCGTCGGAGCCCGAGTTGGGGAACAGCCCCGGCTTCACCCGCACTATGTAGCGGGTCGCCGTGAAGGAGGCGTCCGTCTTGTTCGTCCACAGGTAGACGTTGTTCTCGCCGCTGCGGGCCGCGTACCACTGGGTGATCGGGCCGTGGACCACCTTCACCAGGATCGTCGAACCCGACTGCCTGATGGTGACCGTGGAGGCGCCCAGCCCGGACTCGACGTGCGAGTGCTTGCCGCCGTAGCCCTCGTACTCCTTGCCCTTGTAGGCGAGGGACGTGATGTCGCCCGTCGACTTGGAGATCTTGAGGACGAGTGAAGCGCCCGTGGTGATCACGTAGTTGGAGCCGTCGTCGGTGTAGCCGAACGCTGCGGCGGAGGCGGACGGGAGGAGACCGGTGCCGCCCGCGACGGCCGCGCCGGTGGCGGCGACACCGATCGCGGAGGCCCCGAGCACCCGCCTGCGGGTGAGGTGCTTCTTGTGCGTGCTCAAGCGACTTGCTCCGTGTGCTCCGTGCGAGAGGAACCTTGCGCTTCCTTGTCGCCACGGGCGGAGAAAGGGTTGCCGCCTGCCCCGAGATTTCTGACTACGACTTCTGCGCCGCGAAGTCGCCCTTCACGGACAGCTGTCGGCCGGCCGCCGTGCCCGCCGCCGAGTAGCTGTCGTCCTTGGCGTCCCGGCCGCCGCGGTCGTGGTTGTACTGCCCGGCGAAGACCCACTCGCCGACCGCGACCGTACGGCCCTCCTTGAGCACCCAGGTGTAGACCAGGAACCCGTCCTGCTCGGTCACCGTCTGCGTGAAGTCCTGCTCGGGCAGCGAGCGCCAGGCGCCCGCGGAGGTGACCCCGCCGGTCAGCTTGACCTTCAACTGGACGGTGAGGGAGGTGAGTTGTTTCGTTGTCTTCAGGGTGACGTCGCTCTGGGCCCAGAAGTCGTTGCTGCCGGGGTCGATCGAACCGTCCGACCACAGCGGGCCGTCCTGCGTACCGGAGGCCGGCGGGAGTACGGGTGTGGAAGCGGACGCGGTCGGGGACTTCGCCGTCGGCGAGGTGCTGGACTTCGGGGAGCTGTGCGAGGTGTCGCCGGAGCCCGAACTGTGCGTCGGGGTGACCGGTTTGACCGAGGTGCGGCTCGTCGCGTCCGGGGACGGCGTGGGGGTCGGGGTCGGTGAGACGGACACCGTCTGTTCGGCGGGGGAGTTGCTCTTCACCGCGGACGCCACCGCGTAGCCGCCGATCGCGAGGACGCTCGCGACCGCCGCCGTCGCGCTGACGACCCGCACCCAGCCGAACACCGGCGGCCGGGTGGCCCGGTGGTCGGGACGCGACTGCGCGGCCATGCCGCGTTCGAGCCGCGCCAGGATGCGTGCCCGGTCGGGCTCGTGGCCCTCGGCCGCCTCGTGCAGCCGGGCGCTCAACTCGTCGTCGTGGACGTCCTGGTGCCTCATCGGTTCCTCCCTCCGGTCTCGCCGCCGCGCGCCATCGCCGCGTGCATCCGCAGCGGAGGGCTCTGCGGGCCGAGCAGACGCTGCAACTCGGCCATGCCCTTTGACGTTTGACTCTTAACCGTACCGACGGAAACACCGAGCGCGAGCGCGGTGTCCTTCTCCGACAGATCGAACGCGTGCCGCAGCACCACACAGGCCCGCTTGCGGAACGGCAGTCTGCGCAGAGCCTCTTGGACGTCGACCACGCCGGCCACGTCCGGGTTCTCGGTCTTCTCCTCGCGCTGCGACCAGAACAGGGCGACCCGTCGCCGCTCGCGGACCGCGCTGCGGATCCGGGTGCGGGCCAGGTTGGCGACGACGCCACGGGCGTAGGCCGCAGGATGGTCGGCGGCGCGTACGCGGTCCCAGCGGTGCCAGAGCGCGAGCAGCGCGTCGGCCGCGAGATCGTCGGCGGCGTCCGCCTCGCCCGTCAACAGGTGGGCGAGACGCGACAGTTCGGCGTAGTGGCGTTCGAAGAAGGCGTGGAACTCCACGGAGGCGGCGTCGTCGACGACTGTGCCCACGGCGGACCTCTCCTCGCTGCGTGGTTGTGTGTGTCGTGTAGATGACACGTGATCATCCGGGGGTGACCCCGGCGAGATCCGGAAGCGTAGCAGTGATCAACTGGCTGGATTGGTACAGGCCTTCGAATGCTGTTTGACGGGTCGACCAGGGGCTGACCCGTCGACCCTGATTCCGTAACACGGGGAAAACCTGAAACAGGTTCAACGCGGGAACAATCCAGCCAGCATCCGCGCACCGATCACTGAGGCAAACGAGGAGTACCCGCATGTCCGAGTCACAGAAGGTGGCCGACCGGCCAAGTGCCGAACCACCGGCGGCGAACGGTGTCGACCGGTTCTTCAAGATCTCCGAACGGGGATCCACCTTCGGTCGTGAGATACGCGGCGGCTTCGCCACGTTCTTCACGATGGCCTACATCCTCGTACTGAACCCGATCATCCTCGGCAGCGCCAAGGACAAGTTCGGGCACACGCTCGACACCGGCCAACTGGTCACCGCCACCGCCCTGGTGGCCTGTGTGATGACGGTCATCATGGGCGTCGGCGGCAACCTGCCCCTCGCCATCGCCGCGGGCCTCGGCCTCAACGCCGTCGTCGCCTTCCAGTTGGCGCCGCTGATGAGCTGGCCCGACGCGATGGGTCTCGTCGTCATCGAGGGCGTCCTGATCTGCGTCCTGGTCCTCACCGGGCTGCGCGAGGCGATCATGAACGCGATCCCGCAACAGCTCAAGCAGGCCATCGGCGTCGGCATCGGGCTGTTCATCGCGTTCATCGGCTTCGTCGACGCAGGCTTCGTCAGTCGTATACCGGACGCCGCGCAGACCACGGTCCCCGTGCAGCTCGGTGCCGTCGGCCATCTCGCCGGCTGGCCCGTCCTGGTGTTCTGTCTCGGCGTACTGCTGACCATCGCGCTGGTCGCCCGCAGGGTGAAGGGCGCGATCCTGATCAGCATCGTCACGATGACCGTCCTCGCGATCATCATCAACTCGGCCGCCGACATCAAGAGTTGGGGCCTGATGACCCCCAAGGTGCCGGACAAGATCGTGGACACGCCCGACTTCGGACTCATCGGTCACTTCAGCCTGTTCGGCGCGTTCGGCGAGACCAGCGCGATCACCGTGATCCTGCTGATCTTCACGCTGATCCTGTCGGACTTCTTCGACGCCATGGGCACGATCGTGGGGATCAGCGCGGAGGCCGGACTGCTGGACGAGGAGGGGCAGGTGCCGAACATCGGCCGCGTCCTGTTCATCGACGGTGCCGCCGCCGTCGCCGGTGGGATCGGCTCCGCGTCCTCCAACACCGCCTACATCGAGTCTGCTTCGGGTGTCGGCGAGGGGTCGCGCACCGGGTTCTCGAACCTGATCACCGGTGGGCTGTTCGGGCTCGCGCTGTTCCTTACGCCGTTGCTGACGATCGTGCCGTTGCAGGCCGCCGCGCCCGCGCTGATCGCCGTCGGATTCCTGATGATGACCCACGTCAAGCACATCGACTGGGACAAGTACGAGATCGCGATCCCGGCGTTCCTCACCATCGCCGCGATGCCGTTCACGTACTCGATCACCGACGGGATCGGCGCGGGCTTCATCTCGTACGTCGTGATCAAGGCGGTGCTCGGCAAGGCGAAGGAGGTCAACTGGCTGCTGTGGGGGGTGTCCGCGTTGTTCCTCGTGTACTTCGCGATCGATCCGGTGGAGCAGATCCTGGGCGTCAAGTGAACGACGGCCCCGGCCACCCGGCCGGGGCCGCTCGCCGACTCTTCAGCGCCGCCTCAACTCTTCAGCGCCGCCTTCATCATCGCCTTGGCCACCGGGGCCGCCAGACCGTTGCCGCTGATCTCGGACCTTGCCGCGTCCGACTGCTCGACCACGACAGCCACGGCGACTTCCTTCCCGGTGTCGTCGGACTTGCCGTAGGACGTGAACCAGGCGTACGGGGACTGGTCGTTGTTCTCGCCGTGCTGGGCCGTGCCCGTCTTGCCGCCCACGGTCACGCCCGCGATCCGGGCGTTCGTGCCGGTGCCGTCGGTGATGACCGTCTGCATCGCCGACTGGAGTTGCTGCGCGGTGCGCGAGCTGACGATCTCCTTCGTCGTCGTGCTGTCGTCGTAGTTGTGGACCACATCGCCGCCGCTGTCGGTGGTCTCCGACACCATGTGCGGCGAGACCAGCTTGCCGTCGTTGGCTATGGCGGCCGACACCATGGCCATCTGGAGCGGGGTGGCCGTCACGTCGTACTGGCCGATGCCGGTCAGGGCCGTGGACGACTTGTTCATGTTCGACGGGTACACGCTCGGGTACGCCCGCACCGGGATGTCCAGCTTGTCGTCGTTGAAGCCGAACTTCTCGGCCATCGCCTTGACCTTGTCCTGTCCCAGGTCCACGGCCATCTTCGCGAACACGGTGTTGCACGAGTACTGGAGCGCCACCCGGATCGAGGCGTTCGTGCAGGGCGCGGACGAACTCTCGTTCTTCAGCGGGGTGACCGTGCCCGGCAGCGTGTACGGCGAGGGGCTGGTCGTGTTCTCGTCCACCGAGGAGTAGAGCCCGTCCTCCAGGGCCGCCGCCGCCACGACCAGCTTGAACGTGGAGCCCGGCGGCAGCGGCTGGCGCAGCGCGCGGTTGGTCAGCGGCTTGTCGGAGTCCGCGTTGAGCTGCTTCCAGGCAGCGGCGGCGGTGTTCGCGTCGGTCAGCGACGAGGGGTCGTAGGACGGGGTCGAGACCACGGCGAGGATCTTCCCGGTCGTCGGATCGATCGCGACCGCGGCGCCCTTCTTGTCACCGAGCGCGTTGTACGCGGCCTTCTGCACATCCGGGTCGATCGTCGTGACCACGTTGCCCGGGGCCGCCCGCTCGCCGGTGACCGTGTCCATGACGGTCTTCAGGCCGCTGTCCGTGCCGTCGAGGAGATCCGCGTAGATCCCCTCCAACTGCGTCGGCGCGTAACTCTGCGAGGCGTAGCCCGTCACCGCCGCGTAGAGCTTGCCGTCCGTGTAGGTGCGTCTGTACGCGAGGTCGCTGTCGCCCCCAGTCCGCGTCGAGCCGGTGATCGCGTTCCCGGCCACGATGATGTTCCCGAGCGGGTCCGCGTACGTCGCGATCGCGTTGCGCCGGTTGTCCTTGTCGTCCGCCAGCGCCTGGCCGTCGTAGAACTGCACCCAGGTCGCCCTCACCAGGAGGGTGAGCACCAGGAGCAGCGCGAAGACGGAGGCGCGCCTGATCGTCTTGTTCATCCCGCATGGAGGACGAGCGGACGGGACGGAATCGTTCCCTTACGCCGCTTTTCTCATCGACCGCTCATGAAGTCAGCGTCAGGAGGAGCTCGTCGATCTCCTCGCCGCGCGCGTTCGCGAACCCCCGGTCGTGCCCGGTGACGATGAACCCGCACTTCTCCAGCACGCGCCGCGAACCCGCGTTGTCGGCCGCCACGCGCGCGTGCAGCGGGCGTTCGGGCACCTCGGCCAGCAGGTCGCGCAGCGCGGCCGTCGCGATGCCCTTGCCCCAGTAGGCGCGGTCGATCCAGTACGTCACCTCGCGCTCGCCCGGCTCGCCGTACACCGCCGCGCTGCCCACGACGTCACCGTCCACGAGGACCGTGCGGTTCACCACGCCGGCCAAGGCGCGGATGCGCTTCCAGTGGGCGTCGAAGGCGTCCCGGTCGGCCGGGTCCTTGTGTGTGAAGGCGGCCATGCGCAGCGACTCGGGGTCGTTCGTCTGCCGGAAGAAGACCGGTAGATCGCTGTCGTGGACAGGACGGAGCGCGACCTCCATGAGTACCTCCATGCGTGACGTCACGGGTCAGAGCCTGCGGGTGGCGAGGGTCAGCCGGTCGCGGGCGTCGAACAGGGCGTCCTTCACCATCTGTTCGTGCGCCGGCGTCAGCCGGGCCACCGGCACCGAGCAGCTGATCGCATCCCGCGCGGGGGTGCGGTACGGGATCGCGACACCGAAGCAGCGCAGCCCGAGCGTGTTCTCCTCGCGGTCCACGGCGAAGCCCTGCTCACGGACCGTGTGCAGTTCCTCGATGAGCTTCTCGCGGTCGGTGATCGTGTGCTCGGTGAGCGCGGGCAGCGTCTCCGGGAGCATCTTGCGGACCTGCTCGTCCGAGTAGGTGCTCAGCAGCGCCTTGCCCAGCGAGGTCGAGTGCGCCGGGAGGCGGCGGCCGACGCGCGTGAAGGGCCGTAGATAGTGCTGCGACTGGCGGGTGGCCAGGTAGACCACGTTCGTGCCGTCGAGGCGGGCGAGGTGGATGGTCTCCGTGGTGTCGTCCGAGAGCCGGTCCAGGGTGGGGCGGGCCGCCGCCACGACCTCGTCGCCGTCGATGTACGACGTGCCCACGAGCAGCGCCCGTACGCCGATGCCGTACCGCGTGCCCGTCGCGTCCGTCTCCACCCAGCCCAGCTCCACCAGCGTGCGCAGCAGCATGTAGAGGCTGGACTTGGGATAGCCGACGGCCTCCTGGACCGCCGCGAGGGAGTGCATACCGGGTCGGCCCGCGAAATATTCGAGCAGCTCCACCGTCCGCACCGCGGACTTGACCTGTGCCCCGCCGCCTGTCTCGCCTGCCGGCATCGCCCTTGACCCCTTCGTTCGACGAGAACCTTGAGTTATCGTCTCCACGAGCATATTCATCATCAGAGACAGCGTTCAGCATATCGAACGAACCTGGTGAATGACCCAGAACTGCGGCATTACATGTGGAGGGACCCGCGGTGGCAGCAGCACCAGTCTGGAGTGTCGACCCCCGAACCGGGAAGCAGCGGGAACAGGTTGCGGTGGAGGCCACAGCCCAGGAGGTGGACACCGCCGTCCGCGCCGCCCACGCCGCGCGCGGCTCGCTCGCCGACCGCACGGTCCGCGCGGCCTTCCTGCGCGGCGCCGCCGACCAGCTCGAAGCGGCCAAGAACCAGTTGGTCGAGGTCGCCGACGCGGAGACCGCGCTCGGCCCGGTCCGGCTCAACGGCGAACTCGCCCGCACCTGCTACCAGTTGCGCGCCTTCGCGGACATCGTCGACGAGGGCGCCTTCCTCGACGTCGTCATCAACCACCCCGACGACACGGCCACCCCGCCGATCCCGGACCTGCGCCGCTACAAGGTGCCGCTGGGCGTCGTCGCCGTCTACTCGGCCTCCAACTTCCCCTTCGCCTTCTCCGTCCCCGGCGGCGACACCGCGAGCGCGCTGGCCGCCGGCTGCCCGGTCGTCGTCAAGGCCCACCCCGACCACCCCGGCCTGTCCGAACTGGTCGCGAGCGTGCTGCGCCGGGCCGCCGCCGAACAGGGCATCCCGGCCGGCGTCCTCGGCCTGGTCCACGGCTTCGAGGCGGGCGTGGAGCTGGTCAAGCACCCGCTGGTCTCGGCTGCCGGGTTCACCGGGTCGGTACGGGGTGGCCGCGCCCTCTTCGACGCGGCCGCGTCCCGACCCGTCCCGATCCCCTTCCACGGCGAACTCGGCTCCCTCAACCCGGTGTTCATCACGGAGGCGGCCGCGGCCGAGCGGGCCGAAGCGATCGGTACGGGGCTCGCGGGGTCGATGACCCTGGGCGTCGGGCAGTTCTGTGTGAAGCCGGGTCTTGTGCTCGTGCCGGCCAGCTCCGCCGGGGACGGGCTGGTCAAGTCCCTCACCGATGCCGTCAGCGACACGGACTCCGGGGTGCTGCTCGACCACCGGATGCGGGACAACTTCCTCGCCGGTGTCGCCGAGCGGGCCCAACTCCCCGATGTGGACTCGCCGGTGACGCCCGGCGCGGGCAGCGAGCACACCGTGAGCCCCGGGTTCCTGACGGTTCCGGCGGAGAAGCTCGCGGCTGAAGGCGCGTACGACCTGCTGCTCGAAGAGTGCTTCGGGCCGGTCACTGTGGTGGCCCGCTACGACGATGACGCGCAGGCGAACGCCGTGCTGTCGCGGCTGCCCGGGAATCTTACGGCGACGGTTCATCTGTCGGCGGAGGAAGCGGCCGGGGAGGGGCGTGGGGCTGAGATTTTGGCGGAGCTTACGCCTTTGGCCGGGCGGGTGTTGGTGAACGCGTGGCCTACGGGGGTTGCGGTGGCGGCGGCTCAGCATCACGGGGGGCCGTACCCGGCGACCACATCTACGTCAACTTCTGTTGGTGGTACGGCTATTGAGCGGTGGCTGCGGCCTGTTGCTTATCAGAACACGCCTGAAGCGTTGCTGCCGTTGGAGTTGAGGGACGAGAACTCTCTTGGGCTGCCTCGGCGTTATGACGGGCGGTTGGAGCGGTAGCGCCGTTGGGGTGCGGTTGAGTGCGGTCTGACGGTCCGCTGTGGCTGGTCGCGCAGTTCCCCGCGCCCCTTGGTAAGTCCACTGCGCCTGAGATGATTAGTGGATGGACTTTGAACTCTCCCAACTACCCTTCCCCCTCCGTACTTACGGGCCCGACGGGCATTGGTCCTACGAGGACGGTGTGCTCACCGGGTGGGCCGGGCCCCGGCAGGATCGGTTTGTGCCGCCTACCGGGGAAGGGTTGGACCCTGCCTCCGACGCGCCCCGGTTGCTCGGGGCGCCGCATGGGGACTTTCAGCTCATCGCTCGTGTCACCGTCGGGTTCGCGGGGTCGTTCGACGCGGGTGTCCTCTACGTCCATGTCGGGGAGCGGGCCTGGGCCAAGTTGTGTCTGGAGTACTCGCCCGATGTGCCTACCGTCTGCACGGTGGTCACCCGAGGACACTCCGACGACGCCAACTCCTTCACCGTTGACGGGAGTTCGGTGTGGCTGCGGGTCAGTCGTACCGGGCGTGCCTTCGCCTTTCATGCCTCCCGTGACGGAAAGCGCTGGACCTTCGTGCGGCTGTTCACGCTCGGGGACGAGAAGGAGACGGACGCGGCGCTGGTCGGGTTCATGACGCAGTCGCCGATGGGGGAGGGGTGTGTCGTGACGTACGACCACCTTGAGTTCAGGGCGAGTTGGCCGGACGACCTGAGAGACGGAAGCTGAGCGAGGCCGTCACCGCGAAGAGGGCCGCGCTGATCGCGAGGCTCTCCCGCAGGCCCGTCGTGAATCCGTCGGAGACCAGCGCTCCGAACACGGCGATGCCCAGCCCGCCGGCCACCTGCCGCGCCGAGTTGAGGACCCCGGCCGCCAGCCCCGCCCGCTCGGCCGGTACCGCGTCCATCATCACGGCGGTCAGCGGCGGGACCGTCAGGGCGCAGCCGAGGGCCATCGGCACGAGCAGCACGGCCACCAGGAGCGGAGGCGTGCGCTCGTCGACGTAGAGCAGGCCGAGCGCGCCCGCTCCGGCCAGCAACTGCCCTATCAGCATGGGGAGTCGGGCTCCGTAGCGGCCCGCGAGCTTGCCGGACACGACGTTCGTCACCGAGATCAGGCCGGCCATCGGCAGGAACATCAGCCCGGCGTACAGCGCCGAACGGCCCTGCACCTGCTGGAAGAAGAGCGAGAAGAGGAAGACCACGCCGTAGAAGGCGACGCTGCACGCCGCACCCGCCGCGACCGCCACGGACACCGTACGACTGCGGAACAGGCCGAGCGGCACCACGGGGTGTGCCTGGCGGAGTTCGACCCGGATGAAGAGCGCGCCCGCGACGAGGGCGATCAGCAACGCCACAACTCCCGTTGTTCCGCCCTCGATCACCGCGAAGGTCGTGGCCGTGAGCGCCACCACCGCCAGCACCTGGCCCGGCAGGTCGAGCGGCGCGGGTCGGCGTTCCGAGCGTGGTGACCGGACCAGCAGTATCAACGCCACCGCGCCCAGGGGCAGGTTGATGAAGAAGATGCCGCGCCAGTCCCAGGCCGTGGTCAGCGCGCCTCCGGCCACCGGGCCGAGGGCCACCGCGATCGAGCCGCCCGCCGCCCAAGTGGCCACCGCCCGGGCCCGTTTGGCCGGTTCGGGGTAGGCCTGCCGGACGAGGGACAGCGAGGCCGGGAGGACCACCGCGGCGGCCACGCCCTGGAGCACGCGGGCGGCGATCAGCGCGGGCAGGTTCGGGGCCAGGCCGCAGGCCGCCGAGGCGAGGGTGAACACCGCGACGCCGATCGCGTACGCACGGCTCGCCCCGGCCCGGTCCGCGAAGGCGCCGGTGGACAGCATGAGGGCGGCGAAGGAGAGCGTGTAGGCGTCCACCACCCACTGCAGGCCCGACATCCCGCCGCCCAGCGCCTGTCCGATCGACGGCAGCGCTACGTTCACCACCGACGCGTCGAGGGTGATCAGCGCGAAGCCGAGGAGGGCGGCGGTGAGGGTGAGCGCGGGGGACGACGGGGTCAAATCGCCGGTGCGGGGCGTGAGTTGGGTGGTGGTCGGTGGCATGTACCCATGCTGCGGAACGGCGACGGCATAGAGTAGTGGCCGGAACGCCATACAGCCGGAGGTTCTGGCCATGCCGAGGAAACGGCCCCCGCACCGCGTCGCGATCGTCGCGCCGTCCCCCGTCTCGATGTTCAACCTGGCCGTCCCGGAGATGCTCTTCGCCAAGGTCGAGGTCGACGGCGATCCCGGCTACGAGGTGACCATCTGTAGTTCGGACGGCGGGCCGGTGGTCACGACCGGCGGGCTGCACCTCCAGGTGGGCCGGGGTCTGGACGTCCTGGGCACCGCCGACACCGTGGTCATCGCGGGCACCGGTGAGCGGTACGAACCCGATCCGGTCGCGGTCGCCGCCGTCCGCCGGGCCGCCGTAGCGGGCAAGCGCATCGCCTCCATCTGTAGTGGCGCCTTCGTACTCGCCGAGGCCGGGCTGCTCGACGGCCGCAGCGCCACCACGTACTGGGGAATGGCCGACGAGCTGCGCGAGCGCTATCCGGCCCTCGACCTCAGGGGAGACGTCCTCTACGTCCAGGACGGCCAGGTCCTGACGGCCTCCGGATACGCCGCCGGCATCGACCTCTGTCTGCACATCATCCGCACCGACTACGGCGCCGCCGTCGCCAACGAGGTCGCCCGCCTCGCCCTCGTCGCACCCGTACGGCCGGGCGGCCAGACGCAGTTCACCCAGACCCCGCTGCCGCCCGAACGCGGCACCGCCTGCGCCGACACCCGGGGCTGGGCCATGCGCAACCTCGACAAGCCGCTCACCCTCACCGACCTGGCCCGGCACGCGGGCGTGAGCGTCCGCACCCTCACCCGCCGCTTCCATGCCGAGAGCGGGGTGAGCCCCTTGCAGTGGCTGCTTCACCAGCGCGTCGAACGCGCCAAGGAACTCCTGGAGACCACCACCCTCCCCATGGACCAGGTGGCCCGCGCCTGCGGCCTGGGCACGGCGGACTCCCTGCGCGGCCACCTCGTCCGCCGCACCGGACTGACCCCGAGCGCCTACCGGACCCAGTTCAGCCACCTCGGAACCGAAGCCGCGGACCTCACGTCATCGGTCGCATGACGAGTGATCGCGACACCGACACCCTGATGATCCGCGCGGCCCTGCCGGCCGAGGTCGACGCCATCGCCGACCTGCACCTGCGGGCCCGGTCGACCTACTACCCGGACGGTCTCCCACCGTCCGACTTCGACTGGCGCGCCGCCTGGCTGCGTTCCGTCGAACGTCCGGACGGCCATGTGCTGTGCGCGGTCGAGGACGGCCGTATCGTCGCCGTCGCCGTCTTCCGCATCGCGGAGGGCGACCCGGCGGACACCATCACGCTGTTCCAGTTCCACGTCGACCCCGACCGCTGGCGCTCCGGCCTCGGTACGGCCCTGCACACGGCCTGCGTCGAGCAGTGGCGGGCCGACGCCCGGCGGACCGCCGTACTGGACGTGCTTGTCGACAACGAACGGGCACAGGCCTTCTACGTCCGTCAGGGCTGGGTCGCCGACTCGGCCGACGGCGGTCACCATCTGGGGATGCGGCTGGACCTCGCCGGGGAATGAAGCGGACGGAAGGAACGTTCACGGGGGAAACGGAGGGACTCTCCGTCAACCGCACACGTCCTGGAAAGAGCCGAAGAATGCGCGTCGAGATCTGGTCGGACATCGCCTGTCCCTGGTGCTACGTGGGCAAGGCCCGCTTCGAGAAGGCGCTCGACGCGTTTCCGCACCGCGACGGCGTCGAGGTCGTCCACCGGTCCTTCGAACTCGACCCGGGCCGCGCCAAGAGCGACATCCAGCCCGTGCTGAAGATGCTCACCAAGAAGTACGGCATGAGCGAGGTACAGGCGCAGGCGGGCGAGGACAACCTCGGCGCGCAGGCCGCGGCCGAGGGCCTCGACTACCGCACCCGTGACCGTGATCACGGCAACACCTTCGACATGCACCGCCTCCTCCACTTCGCCAAGGAGCGAGGCCGCCAGGACGAGCTGATCCAGGCGCTGTACAAGGCGAACTTCGCCGAGGAGCGGTCCGTGTTCGGCGACGACGAGCGTCTGGTCGAACTGGCCGTCGGCGTCGGACTGGACGCCGACGAGATCCGCAAGGTACTGGCCGACCCGAACGCCTACGCCGACGACGTCCGCGCCGACGAGCGCGAGGCCGCCGAACTGGGCGCGAACGGCGTGCCCTTCTTCGTCCTCGACCGCAAGTACGGCGTCTCGGGCGCCCAGCCCGCCGAGGTCTTCGCCCAGGCCCTGACCCAGGCGTGGGGCGAGCACTCCCCGCTCAAGCTGATCGACAACGGTGACGCGGAGGCCTGTGGTCCCGACGGCTGCGCGGTGCCGCAGGCCTGAAAGCGGCAGGTCAGGGGCGACGCATAAGCATCGCTTAGAGGATTCACGCAAAAACGCGCAATGGACGAGGGGCGCACGGCACCGCAGAGTGGTGCCATGGAGACCTTCGAGAGCCTCGTCCGCGCCGAGTTCGCCCCGAAGAACACCTACCTCAACACGGCGAGCACCGGCCTCCTCCCGAGGCGCACCGTCACCGCCATGCACACCGCCGTCGAGGCGGCCTCGATCGGCACACCGACCGACATGTTCGACGACGTCGAGGCGTCCCGCGCCGCCTTCGCCCGCCTGACCCGGGTACCGGTCGACCGGGTGGCGGCCGGGGCCTCGGTGGCGGTCTACAGCGGACTGATCGCCGCCTCGCTCCCGCCCGGCGCCGAAGTCCTCACCGCCGAGGCCGACTTCAGCTCCGTCGTGAACCCCTTCCACATGCGCACCGACCTCAAGGTGCGCGCCGTCCCGCTGGAGCGGATCGCCGAGTCGGTACGCCCCGGCACCGCGCTCGTCGCGGTCAGCGCCGCCCAGTCCGCCGACGGCCGCATCGCCGACCTGCCCGCGCTCCGGGCGGCGGCACACGAACACGGGGCGCGTACGTACGTCGACGCCTCGCAGGCCGTCGGCTGGCTGGACCTCGACGCGGATGCCTACGACTATGTCGCCGCCGTCGGCTTCAAGTGGCTGTTCTGCCCGCGCGGGGTCGCCTTCCTGGTCACCCCGCAGGACCTCGGCGGCCTCAACCCGGTTTTCGCCGGCTGGGTCGCGGGCGAGGCCCCGTGGGACAGCTGCTACGGCCCGGTCGCCGAACTCGCCCACTCCGCCCGCCGGTTCGACGAGAGCCCCGCCCTCTTCTCCTACGCCGGTGCCCGCCACTCCCTCGCGCTGCTGGAGGAGTTGGGCGTGGCCGCCGTACGCACCCACGACCTCGACCTGGCCGACCGCTTCCGCGCGGGCCTCGCCACCCTCGGGCACGAGCCCGTCGCGTCCCCGGGGTCCCCGATCGTGGCGGTGCCCGGACTCGGCGGTAGGCAGGGGGAGTTGAGCGCGGCGGGAGTCGAAGTCTCCAACCGGGCGGGAAACTTGCGTGCGGCCTTCCACCTCTACAACGCACCGGAGGACGTCGACCGGCTGCTGGACGTCCTTGCGGGGTGAGGTCTGAGGGGGCGGGTCACCGCACCGGAGTGAAGTCCCGCGCCCCGATGAACTCCGGCCGTCGTACCGGCGCCGCGAACGGCTCGACCGCCTTGTTCTCCACGCTGTTGAAGACGATGAAGACGTTGCTGCGCGGGAACGGCGTGATGTTGTCGCCGGAGCCGTGCATGCAGTTGCAGTCGAACCAGGTCGCCGAACCGGCCCTGCCCGTGAACAACTTGATGCCGTACTGCGAGGCCATGCCGGTCAACGCCTCGTCGGACGGGGTGCCCGCGTCCTGCATCTGGAGCGACTGGCGGTAGTTGTCCTCGGGGGTCGCGCCCGCGCAGCCGAGGAACGTGCGGTGCGAGCCCGGCATGATCATGAGGCCGCCGTTGGTGTCGTGGTTCTCGGTGAGCGCGATCGACACGGACACGGTCCGCATGTTCGGCAGACCGTCCTCGGCGTGCCAGGTCTCGAAGTCCGAGTGCCAGTAGAAGCCGCTCGCGCCGAAGCCCGGCTTGACGTTGATCCGCGACTGGTGGACGTACACGTCCGAGCCGAGGATCTGCCGGGCCCGCCCGACGACCCGCTCGTCCCGCACGAGCCGCGCGAACACCTCGCTGATCCGGTGCACTTCGAAGACGGACCGGATCTCCTTCGACTTCGGCTCGACGATCGACCGCTCGTCGGCCCGGATCGCGGGGTCGACGACCAGGCGTTCCAACTCCCGCCGGTAGACGTCGACTTCGTCGTCCCGGAGGAGTTCCGGCATGGCGAGGAAGCCGTCGCGCTCGAAGGAGTGGAGGTCGGCGGTCGGGATCGGTCCGGGGGTGTCGGGGGAGCCCCAGACGACGGGGTCCTTGCGCGGGACGGACACCTCGGTGGTGCTGCGGCTGGGGTACAGGTCGGTGATGTCGGTGGCGGTGGTCATGCTCTTCAGACCTCCTCGGGCTCGGTGAGCAGCGGGTAGACGCCGTTCTCGTCGTGATCCTCCCGTCCGGTGACGGGCGGGTTGAAGACACAGATGCAGCGGAAGTCCTCCTTGATCCGCATCGTGTGCCGCTCGTGCCCGTCGAGGAGGTACATGGTCCCGGGCGTGATCGTGTACGTCATCCCGGTCTCGTTGTCGGTGAGTTCGGCCTCGCCCTCGACGCAGACGACGGCCTCGATGTGGTTCGCGTACCACATCGACGTCTCGGTGCCCGCGTAGAGGACGGTCTCGTGGAGCGAGAAGCCGACCCGCTCCTTGGCGAGGACGATGCGCTTGCTCTCCCAGGTGCCGGACGCGGACTTGATGTGCCGGTCGGTGCCTTCGAGTTCCTTGAACGAACGGACAATCACGGTGCTGTGACGCCTCCTTGATGTGGTGTCAGATGGTCGGGGCTGTGCTTACGCGGTTTCGCGTACCGCGCGGGCGAGGATGCTCAGGCCCTCGTCCAGCTCCTCCGGGGTGATGGTCAGCGCGGGGAGGAGTTTCACGACCTCGCCCTGCGGGCCCGACGTCTCGACGAGCAGGCCGAGTTCGAAGGCGCGGGCGCAGATCCGTCCGGCGCGCTCGGGGTCCTTGAACTCGATGCCCCAGACCAGTCCGCGGCCCCGGTACTCCTTGATGTCGGCGAGGTTCTCCTCGGTGATGGAGATCAGCCCCTGCTCGACCTGTTCGCCGCGGGTCCGGGTCTGCTTCTCCATCGCGGAGCCGTCCGCCCAGTACGTCTCCAGGGCGGCGGTGGCGGTGACGAACGCCGGGTTGTTGCCGCGGAACGTGCCGTTGTGCTCGCCCGGCTCCCAGATGTCCAGCTCGGGCTTGAACAGGCACAGGGACATCGGAAGGCCGTAGCCGCTGATGGACTTGGAGACGGTGACGATGTCGGGCACGATGCCCGACTCCTCGAAGGAGAAGAACGCGCCGGTGCGGCCGCAGCCCATCTGGATGTCGTCGACGATGAGCAGCATGTCCTGGCGTTCGCACAACTCGGCGAGGGCGCGCAGCCATTCGGGGCGGGCGGCGTTGATGCCGCCCTCGCCCTGCACGGTCTCGACGATCACGGCGGCGGGCTTGTTGAGGCCGGAGCCCTGGTCCTCCAACAGCCGCTCGAACCACAGGAAGTCGGGGACCTGGCCGTCGAAGTAGTTGTCGAACGGCATCGGGGTGCCGTGCACCAGCGGGATACCGGCACCGGCCCGCTTGAAGGCGTTGCCGGTCACGGCGAGTGAGCCGAGCGACATCCCGTGGAAGGCGTTGGTGAAGGAGACGATCGCTTCCTGCCCCTTCACCTTCCGCGCCAACTTCAGTGCGGACTCAACGGCGTTGGTGCCGGTCGGGCCCGGGAACATCACCTTGTACGGGAGGTCGCGGGGCCGTAGCACCAGGTCCTGGAAGGTCTCCAGGAACGCGCGCTTGGCGCTGGTCGACATGTCGAGCCCGTGGGTGACGCCGTCGCGTTCCAGGTAGTCGATCAACGCGCGTTTCAGGACAGGGTTGTTGTGGCCGTAGTTGAGCGAGCCGGCGCCCGCGAAGAAGTCGAGGTAGGCGTGGCCGTCCTCGTCGTACATACGGCTGCCCCGGGCCCGGTCGAAGACGGTGGGCCAGCCGCGGCAGTAGCTGCGGACCTCGGACTCCAGGGTCTCGAAGACGCTGAGATCGGGCTGGGTGATGGTCACGCGAATCGCTCCTAAAGGAATATGTGTGGGGGGCTCAGAGACTCAACGGGCCGATCCGGTACAGCACTTCGGGGTCGTGCGGTCCGTCCGGGAAGTCACCGGCCTCGAAGAGGACCGTGCGCTCGACGGTGGCGCCGTGACGTTCGGCGTAGGAGGTGAAGAGGCGCTCGGAGGCGGTGTTGCCGGGCGTGATCGTGGTCTCGATCGCGGTCAGTCCGTCGTACTCGGCCGAGACCCGCTCGGTGAGGCCGTCCAGGAGTCGGGCGGCCAGTCCGCGGCCACGCTGCGCGGCGTCGACGGCGACCTGCCACACGAGCAGGGTGCCGGGTCGGTCCGGCGGCACGTACCCGGTGACGAAACCGACCGGTTCGCCGCGCTCGTCCCGCACGACGGCGGAGGTGCCGGCGAAGTCCCGGCACCACAGCAGATAGCTGTACGACGAGTTCAGGTCGAGGGCGTTCGAGTCCTTGGCGATACGCCAGAGCGCGGCGCCGTCGGCCACCGTGGGGCGGTCTATGTGCAGGTCTGCTCGGGTGGCGGTCATGCAAATTGAATTTACCGAGGGAAATTCGAAATTGCATGGAGGGATGGGGTTACGTGTGAGGCTGTGCTGTGTTATCACGCGTGCGAGTGTGTGAGGTATGCGTAGATTTGACCCGTGCATAAAGGGTGAAACGGGCTGCCTGTGTAACGGGTCACAAGGGTGTGACCCTCACGAGATCTGCGCGAATTATTTGCGTTTAGGTGCACGGAAATCGGGCAGAAGAATTCTGGAATTACATCCGGAATCGGATCGGATTGGATCGGATGGGAATCTGAATTAGGCGCCGGTCGTGCCGTCGATGCTTTCCCGCAAGATATCGGCGTGACCGTTGTGTCGCGCGTACTCCTCGACCATATGAATAAGTACCCACCGCAGACTGACCTCGATCCCGGCCATCGGCCCGTCGGGGATCCGGCCGAGATCGTCCAACGCCTCCTCGATGCCGCGCCCGGAGTCGAGGGCGTACCCGACCTCCGTGCCGTACACCGGCGGCACGTCGAGCCCGAACACCCGCTGGAACCAGTTCCGTTCGACCTCGGCGAGGTGCTGGACGGGACGCGAGTTACAGCCATGCCCCATTTACGGCCGCCCGAGCCCCCTCCAGGTCCACCGCCACCCCCTGCTCGGCCAACGCCGTGCCCAGTGCCGTCAGAGAGTTCTGTACCGCGTCCACCGTCGCGTCGACCCCGTAGTGGTTGACCCGGATCATCTCCTTGGACAGGGGGCCGCCGCCCGCTGCCAGGGGCAGGGTCGGGTTCGATGCGAGGGCGCTCGTCACCAGGTCCGAGGCGATGACGTTCGGCGGTGTCCTGAGGGTCGTGGCGACCGGGGCGGCCTCGGACGCGTTGTGGACGTAGGGCTCCAGGCCGCCGCCCAGCGCCAGGGCACCTGCCCGTGTCGCCGCGGCCGCCGCCGCATGGCGCCGCATCACCGTGTCCAGGCCCTCCGACTCGATCCGCTCGACGCACGCCTCCAGGGCCAGCATCTCCAACTGGGCCGGGGCGTGGAGCAGGGTCTTGCGGCCCGCGTCCACCCAGCGGGCCTTCCAGTCGAGGAGGGAGAGGTAGGAGTGGCGCGGGGCCCCGGGGTTGGCCGTCATACGAGCCCATGCCCGTGCGCTCACCGACACCGCCGAGACACCCGCGGGGCCGCCCATCGCCTTCTGTGCGCCGATCACGCACAGGTCGACACCCCACGCGTCCGGCAGCACCGGCTCCGCGCCGATGGAGGCCACCGCGTCGAGGTAGAAGAGGGCGCCGTGCGCGCGTACGACCTCGCCGATCTCCGCGACCGGGTTGGTGTTGCCGGTCGCCGCCTCCGCGTGGACCAGGGAGACGAAGTCGATCTCCGGGTGTTCCGTGAAGGCCTCCCTGATCCGGTCCGCCGTGACCGCCGTGTGGAACGGGACCGCCAGGTCGATCACCTCGGCGCCGCAGTCCCGCAGCCAGTTCCCGAAGGTCTGCCCGTAGGGGCCGGTGATGACGTTCAGCGCGACCGTGCCCGGACCGGCCGTCGAACGGATCGCCCCCTCCAGCGGCAGCAACGCCTCGCCCTGCATGATCACGACATCCTGCTCGGTGCCGAGCAGCCGGGCCACCCGGTCCTCGATCGAGGCGAAGTGCGCGGCGCTCAGCGGGGCCAGGTCGAGGAAGGGGTGCGTCACGGCGGTGCTCTTTCACTCGCGGGGATCGACGGGATCCTGGGGATCGATGGGAACGAGGGTAACCGGCGTCGCTCGGGCCCCTCTGACCGGCGACTTCTTAGCCCGTACGGCCCCCTGGGCGGCGCCTCACCGCGAGCGGGGCGCCCCGCCCCTCCGAATAATCGGAAGCCACAGTTCCGTCACAGGAGGCCTCCGTGAACACGCTCCTCGGCCGCCGGGCCCGCACCCTGGCCGCCACCACCGCGACGGCCGCGACGGCCGCACTCGTCCTCGTGGCCGGGTGCACGTCGAGCGACAGCGGCGGCAGCGGTTCGAAGACCGCCGCCGGTGGCGTCGAACTCGTCAAGGCCCGTCAGCTCACCACCTGCACCCACCTGCCCTACCCGCCCTTCCAGTCCGAGATCGACGGCAAGGTGCAGGGCTTCGACGTCTCTCTCATCGACCTCGTAGCCAAGAACCTCGGGGTGAAGCAGGAGATCCTCGACACCCCGTTCGAGAACTTCAAGACCGGCGCCTTCCTCAACGCCGACGAGTGCGACCTGGCCGCCGCCGGCATGACCATCACCGCCGAACGCATGAAGAACGTCGACTTCTCCGACCCCTACTTCGACGCAACCCAGGCCGTCCTCGTCGACAAGAAGAGCGATATCACCTCCCTCGCCGACGTCAGGACCAAGGGCAAGAAGCTCGGCGCGCAGGCGCAGACCACCGGCGAGGACTACGCGAAGAGCAAGGGCTTCGACCCCGTCTCCTTCGAGTCCTCCGACGCCGTCCTCAACGGCCTGCGCACCGGCCAGGTCCAGGCGGTCATCATCGACTACCCGGTCGTACAGGGCTGGCTCAAGACCAAGGCCAACGCCGACGCCTTCGAGGTCGTCGACAACCTCAACACCGGTGAGCAGTACGGCTTCACGGTCAAGAAGGGCAACACGAAACTCCTCGCCGCCATCAACAAGGCGATCAAGGACGCGAAGGCCGACGGGACGTACAAGAAGCTGTACGAGAAGTGGATCGGTCCGTACGACGCCTCGGCCGCCTCGCCCTCACCCTCGGCCTCATGACCGACCTGCAACTCCAGCCGACGGCAAAGGGCCTGACGCGTCGTCAACGGCGCAGGCTGTCCAGGGGAGTTCAGTACGTCGTGTTCCTGGGCGTGGTGATCGCCTTCGCGGTCACGGCCGACTGGGGGCGCCTGAAGAACCAGTTCGCGCAGTGGAGCATCGCCAAGCAGATGTTCCCCGACGTCATCACGCTGGCGTTGAAGAACACCGTGCTCTACACCCTCTCCGGCTTCGTCTTCGGGCTCGTGCTGGGAATGGTCGTAGCGCTGATGCGGCTGTCGTCCGTCGGACCGTACCGCTGGCTCGCCGGGATCTACATCGAGATCTTCCGGGGACTGCCCGCCCTGCTGATCTTCATCTTCGTCGGCGTCGCCGTGCCGCTGGCCTTCCCGGGCACGGAGATCATCGGCGGTACCTACGGCAAGGTCGCCCTCGCGCTCGGCCTGGTGTCGGCCGCGTACATGGCGGAGACGATCCGGGCCGGCATCCAGGCGGTGCCCAAGGGGCAGTTGGAGGCGGCCCGTTCGCTCGGCTTCTCGCAGGCGCGGGCCATGGTGTCGATCGTCGTCCCGCAGGCGTTCCGGATCATCCTGCCGCCCCTGACCAACGAACTCGTCCTCCTCTTCAAGGACTCCTCCCTGGTCCTGTTCCTCGGCGTCACCCTGGAGGAGCGCGAACTGTCCAAATATGGACGGGACTTGGCGAGTACGACCGCCAACTCCACGCCCATCCTGGTCGCGGGCCTGTGCTATCTCCTCGTCACGATCCCGCTGAGCTTCGTGGTGCGCCGCATGGAGACGAAGACCGGGGAGGCCGTGCGATGACCGCCCTGTCAGGGAATCCAGGGAATCCCGGGGACCCCGAGATCGAAGTGCGCGGCCTGCACAAGTCGTTCGGCACGAACGAGGTACTGCGGGGCATCGACCTGGAGATCGGGCAGGGCGAGGTGGTGTGCGTCATCGGCCCGTCCGGCTCCGGCAAGTCGACGCTGCTGCGCTGCGTGAACCTGCTCGAAGAACCCACGAAGGGGCGGGTGTTCGTCGGCGGGACCGAAGTCACCGACCCGGACGTGGACATCGACGCCGTACGCCGTCGTATCGGCATGGTCTTCCAGCAGTTCAACCTCTTCCCGCACCTGACCGTCACCGAGAACCTCACCCTGCCCCAGCGCCGGGTCCTGCGCCGGGACAAGGCGGCGGCGGAGAGGGTCGCGGCGGAGAACCTGCGACGCGTGGGCCTGTCCGAGAAGGCCACGGCCTACCCCGCGTCCCTCTCCGGCGGACAGCAGCAACGCGTCGCGATCGCACGGGCGTTGGCGATGGACCCCGAGGTCATGCTCTTCGACGAACCGACCTCGGCGCTCGACCCGGAACTGGTGGGCGACGTACTGGCGGTGATGCGGATGCTCGCGAACGAGGGCATGACCATGATGGTGGTGACTCACGAGATGACGTTCGCGCGCGAGGTGGCCGACCGGGTGGTGTTCATGGACGGCGGGGTGATCGTCGAGGACGGCACGCCGGACCGGGTCATCGCCAACCCCGCACACGAGCGCACCCGCCACTTCTTGTCACGCCTGCTGGATCCCGCGATGGCCGAAGTACACGACGAGGACAGCGCACCTTGAGAGGACCCGCACCCGACGAACTATCGTGCGTGGCATGAGCGATCAAGCCGTCCTGCACGTAAAGGGCCGGGTCCTGGTGGGCCCCGAGGACATCCGCGACGAACTCTGGGTCATCGACGGCCGCATCTCCTACGACCGTCCCGTCGGCGCCAGTGACATCCGGACCGTCGACGGCTGGACCCTCCCCGGCCTGGTCGACGCCCACTGCCATGTGGGACTGGGCCCCCACGGGCCCGTAGACGCGGCCACCGCCGAGACGCAGGCCCGCACCGACCGTGACGCCGGCACGCTGCTGCTGCGTGACGCCGGCTCGCCGTCCGACACCCGCTGGATCGACGACCGTGAGGACCTCCCGAAGATCATCCGCGCCGGCCGGCACATCGCCCGCACCCGCCGCTACATCCGCGACTTCGCCCACGAGATCGAACCGGACGAACTCGTCGCCTACGTCGGCCAGGAGGCCCAACGCGGCGACGGCTGGGTCAAGTTGGTCGGCGACTGGATCGACCGCGACCTCGGCGACCTGTCCGCCTGCTGGCCGCGCGAGGCGGTCGAGGCGGCGATCACCGAGGCCCACCGGCTCGGCGCGCGCGTCACCGCGCACTGCTTCGCGGAGGACGCGTTGCGCGACCTGGTCGAGGCGGGCATCGACTGCGTCGAGCACGCGACCGGCCTCACCGAGGACGTCATCCCGCTGTTCGCCGCGCGGGGCGTGGCGATCGTCCCCACCCTCGTGAACATCGCCACCTTCCCGAAGCTCGCCGAGGGCGGCGACGCCAAGTACCCACGCTGGTCCGCCCATCTGCGACGACTGTACGAGCGGCGCTACGACACCGTGCGCGCCGCCTACGACGCGGGCGTCCCGGTGTACGTCGGCACGGACGCCGGGGGGTCGCTGGCCCACGGCCTGGTCGCCGCCGAGGTCGCCGAACTCGTCACCGCCGGGATCCCGGCCGTAGCGGCGCTCTCGGCGACCGCGTGGGGCGCGCGCGGGTGGCTCGGGCGGCCCGGGCTTGAGGAGGGCGCGGCGGCGGACTTCGTCGTGTACGAGGCGGACCCGCGCGCCGATGTCCGCGTCCTGGCGTCGCCACGACGAGTGGTGCTGAACGGGCTGGTGGTCGAATAGTCGCCAGTCGATTCGAATGCGTTCACGGAAAACCCACGATGGGGTGAAGTGACGCGGGATCGCTGACGGTTCACCCTTCGTGGGTAATTCTTACCGGGTCCCAAGCATGTCTCTTCTGGGGGTCCCACACCTTGAACGGCACCAACTTCCGCATGCCCGCACGCCGTTGGGCCACCGTGGCCACGGCCACCGTCCTCGCCGCCGGTCCCGCGACGCTGGCCGGCGCGGGGTCCGCCCACGCGACCACCGACGAGGGGCGCGCGAGCGCCGTCGTCCTGCGTACCGGGCTCGACGTGTCCCTGCTCAACAAGACCGTGGACGTCCCGCTCACGGTCTCCCTCAACGAGGTCCAGGCGCCGCAGAGCGCCGAAAAGACCGCGCTCACCGCCCAGTTGGACGGGGTGAACAGCGGACAGCCGTTCAGTGTGCTCGGCGCGGACGTCGCCACGGCGAAGGCGACGGTGTCCGCGACGAAGGCCGAGGGGTACACCAACCTCGCCCATGTCCGGCTCCACGTCCCCGGGTTGCCGTTGCTCTCGCTCATCGAGGTCGACGCGGTCACGTCCAAGGCGACGTGCGAGGCGGGGAAGGCGCCGGTCGCCACGTCGCATCTGCCGGGTTCCGTGACAGTGCTCGGCAAGCGGGTCACGGTGACCGCCAGTGGTCCTACGGAGGTTCAGGTGCCGGGGGTCGGGTCGGTGCGGCTCGACCTGTCCAAGACCTCGACCACGTCCCGTACAGCCGCGGCCACCGCGCTTGAACTCAAGGTGTCCGTCAACCCGTTGAAGCTGAACGTGGCCGATGTGGAGGGGACGTTGACGCTGGCGGGGGCGACGTGTGAGGCACCCGAGGTCGCCTCGACGCCGTCCGCCGACCCGGCCCCCGACGTGAGGCCGCAGGGCGCTCCGGTGGAGGCTGGGCTGGCCGAGACGGGGGGCAGCTCCATGACGCCGTATGTCGCGGGTGGAGCGGTGCTGTTGCTGGCGCTCGGCGGGGGGACGGTGGCCATGGCGCGCCGCCGTCGTGGCTGAGCCAACTACCTTTCCCACCCACCCACCTGTCACTTCCCCGACAACGTCACCGCCTGGTCCAGCGCCTGCAAGAACCTGTTGACCGTCGTCCGGTCCCGTACCGCCAGGCGGAGCCACTCCTCGCCCAGCCCCGGAAACGTGTCCCCGCGGCGGACCGCGAAGCCCAGGTCGCGCAGATGTCGGCGTACGGCAACCGCGTTGGGGACACGGACGAGGACGAAGGAGCCCTCGGCCGGTTCCATGACCTGGAGGCCGTCGGGGGCGAACTCGGTGAGCCCGGCGACGAGATGGGCCCGGTCGGCGGCGACGCGGTGGGCCGCGTGGGCGGCCTCCGCGAGGGCCGGTGACTCCATGCACGCCTCCGCCGCGGCGAGCGCGGGCGTGGACACCGGCCACAGGGGCTGGGCCCGTTCGAGTTCGGCGATCGTCTCGGGGGCGGCCAGGACGTAGCCGATCCGCAGTCCCGCCAGACCCCATGTCTTGGTGAGGCTGCGCAACACCACCAGGCCGGGGATGTCGGTCCGGCCCGCGAGCGCCTCGCGCTCACCCGGCACCGCGTCCATGAACGCCTCGTCCACCACCAACGTCCGCCCCGGGCGGGCGAGTCGGGCGATCGAAGCCGCGGGGTGGAGGACGGACGTGGGGTTCGTCGGGTTGCCGATCAGCACCAGGTCAGCGCCCTCGGGAACGGCCCCCGGGGTCAGCCGGAAACCGTCCGCCTCCCGCAGCAGCACCCGCTCCACCGCGTGCCCCGCGTCCCGCAGCGCCGCCTCCGGCTCCGTGAACTGCGGGTGCACGACCACCGGCTGACGGACCTTCAGCGCGCGGGCGAGCAGCACGAACGCCTCGGCCGCGCCCGCCGTCAGCAGCACCCGGTCCACCGGCAGCCCGTGCCGCGCCGCGACCGCCGCCCGCGCCGCCCGCCCGTCGGGGTAGGCGGCGAGACCGGTCAGTGAGGCGGCTATGCGCTCGCGCAGCCACGCGGGGGGCGTGTCCGTGCGGACGTTCACCGCGAAGTCGGTCAACTGGGCGCCGTCGTCCCGGACTTCGGCGTCGCCGTGATGACGGAGATCATGGGTGTCGCGGGCGGGATCGTGGGCTCTGTCAGTGTGCATGGGCGTGCCCACCGTGATGGTGATGCCCGTGATGGTGACCGTCGTGGTCGTGACCGTCGTCGTCGGGGTGGAAGTGCGGCTGCTGCGGCTGCCCCACCTTGTCCTCGAAACCGGGCAGCGCGATGCGGTACACACACGAGTCGCAGTTCATCCGCAGATCACCCTTGACCGCCTCCCGGTACCGTTCCATCACCAGGTCGAGCAACTCCGGCTCCGGACCGATGACTTCGGCCGACCGTACCTCGGTCTCCGGGTGCGCCGCCGCCCAGCCCTCCGTCTGCTGCCGTACCCGCTCCGGCAGGATGCCCGTGAACAGGAAGTACGGCAGCACGACTATCCGCCGCGCGCCCAGCTTCACACACCGGTCGAGACCGCTCGGCACGTCCGGCGCCGCCAGCGACACGAACGCCGGTTCCACGCCCGCGTAGCCGCGCCCCTCCCACAGCAGCCGCGCCGCCTTGTGCACCTCGGCGTTGGCGTCCGGGTCCGTCGACCCGCGCCCCACGAGCAGCACGGTCACATCGGCCCGGTCCTCGGGCGTCCGCGCCGACTCGCCGAGCGCCTCGTCGAGCCGCCGCTCCAGCACCTTCAGCAGCGACGGGTGCGGGCCCAGCGGACGGCCGTACGTGTAGGAGATCCCCGCGTGCCGCTCCTTCTCCCGGGCCAGCGCCGCCGGGATGTCCCCCTTGGCGTGCCCGGCGGACACCAGCATCAGCGGTACGGCGGCGAACCGGCGCACCCCGCGCTCCACCAGCTCGGTCACCGCGTCGCCCAGCGGCGGCGGCGACAGCTCGATGAACCCGCCCGCGACGGGCAGTTCGGGGTGACGGCGGCCCAACTCCCGTACGAAGGACCGGAACGCCTCGGCTCCGGCCTCGTCCCGGGTGCCGTGTCCGGCGATGAGCAGGGCGGGCGGCGGGGTGGTCACGATTTCTCCTTGAGATGTGAAACGGGGTGGTAGAGCAGGGCGTTGAGGGCAGCCGCGGCGACCGCCGAACCGCCCTTCTCGGACACGTTGCTCACGGCGGGCAGCCCGCTCTCGCGCAACGCGGCCTTGGACTCGACGGCGCCGACGAAGCCGACGGGCAGCCCGATGACGAGTGCGGGGGAGGCGTCCAGGGTTAGCAACTCCTCAAGGGCGGTCGGCGCGTTGCCGATCACCCACAGGGCGCCGGGCCCGACCTCCTCGTAGGCGAGCCGGATCGCGTGCGCCGAACGCGTGAGCCCGGGACCGGACTTGGCGTCCGCGAGTCGGCACACGGTCTTGAGCCGGGTGATACCGGCCGCGACCATTGCCACGTCCACCACCACCGGCGCCCCCGCGTGCAGCGCGCCGTGCGCCTTCGCCAACTCGCCCTCGTCCAGGACGAGATCGGACGCGTACGCGAGATCGGCGGCGGAGTGGACGACCCGCTCCACGACCGTGCGGGTCAGGGGCGGAAGGTGCGAGGTGTCCAGGCGGGCGCGCATCCGCCGGTAGGACTCCACCTCGATCGGATGAACCACCCGGTCCACGGGGATCATTCGGCCACCTCCTGCCAGCGGTACCCGCGCGGTGTCACCATGCGTCCGGCGATGTCCCGGGTGGCCGTGTTGCCCACGGTCACCACAGTCATCATGTCGACCGTCGCCGGATCCAGCGCCGCCAGTGTCGTCAGTCGGCTGGATCCGTCCGGCCGCGAGGCGTTCCGTACGACACCGACCGGCGTGCCCGGTTCCCGGTGCTCGGCGAGGATCGCGAGGGCCTTCGGGAGCTGCCAATCACGGCCCCGGCTGCGGGGGTTGTAGAACGTCACCACGATGTCCGCCTCGGCCGCGGCCCGCACCCGGCGCTCGATGATCTCCCACGGAGTGTGCAGATCGGAGAGGCTGATCGACACATGGTCGTGGCCGAGCGGCGCCCCGAGGATCGCGGCGGCGGCCAACGCGGCGGTCACGCCCGGGACTCCGACCACGTCGATGTCGTCCGACGCCTCCGCGAGCGCGGGCGAGGCCATCGCGTACACACCGGCGTCCCCGCTGCCGATCAGCGCGACCGCCTGCCCCTTCCGCGCCTCGGCCACGGCCGTACGGGCCCGCTCCTCCTCGGCGCCGAGCCCCGACTCCAGGACCAGCGTCCCGGGCCGCAGCAGATCGCGGATCTGGTCGACGTACTGGTCGAGCCCCACCAGCACGGCGGCGCGCCGGAGTTCGGCCTTGGCGCGCGGCGTGAGCAGGTCCCGGGCGCCGGGCCCGAGCCCGACCACCGCGAGCCGACCGCGCGCGAGCCGCCGTACGACCGCACAGGTCGCCATCGCGGGCCGCCCGTCGGCGCGTACCGACTTCCGCTTGGGGACGAGGAGTTCGCCGCCCAGCGCGAGAGCCGCGGCCTCCGCCACCGACGGTGTGCCGACGGCCGCGAGGGGTGCCTCGGAGGGGTTGGGCACCTCCACGGCCGCCAACTCCTCGGCGGAGTAGGTCACCAGAGGAACACCGAGTCGCCGCGCCGCCTCGACGATGCCGGGCTCGTCCGACTTGGCGTCCACGGTGGCGAGTTCGGCGAGGGACTTCAACGAAAGCCCCGCATCACGCACCGCGCCCTCGATGAGCGCCACCACCTCGTCCACCGGAGCACCCTTGGACGCGCCGACCCCGACGACGAGCGACGGCGGCCGGAGTACGACCTCCCGCTCGGCGGGCGTGACGAGGGCGCGATCGGTGACCCTGATGACGTAGGAGCCGTTGGCGGACACCTTCAGCGGCGGCAGCGGCCACGCCAACTCGGCTTCCAGGGCGACCGGTTCGCCGTCGAGCAGTGCCCGCGAGACGCCCGCGACATCCCCCTCCACGGGGAACCCGAGCGTGTCCAGGCCGGGCACACCGACCGCGTCCGTGGCCGTGGTGACGACGGGCTGCGCGGCCAGCAACTCGCCCACCTCCACCGCGAGTTCATTGGCCCCGCCACCGTGCCCGCCGACGAGCGACACGGCGTACCGGCCGCCCTCGTCGACGCACACGACCCCGGGGTCGGTCCGCTTGTCGTCCAACAGCGGGGCGATCAGCCGTACTACGGCCCCCGTTGCGAGGAAACAGACGAGCTGCTCGCACTCCGCGAACGCGGCCCGGACGGCGTCCCCGACGGGACCCTCGTACACGCGCGTACGGTCCGGCCACGCGGCGGCCAGCCGGTCGCGCGCCGTCGCTCCCGCCGCGGTGGCGGAGATGAGGCCGATCACTGAGCAACTCCTTCGACAGATGCCGGAGGCCGGACGCCCCACAGCAGAAAAACGGGATTGGTCGCCGCCAGCCGGGTCACATCACCCGGCAGCGGCGCGAGCCGGGACGACTGCAACAACACGCCGTCGACCGCGAACCCGGCACCGCCGAGTGCCTCGCGCACCGCCGGTACCCGGTCCAGCGCGGCCATCGCGACGACCACGGTCCGCCGGGCCCGGCGCGCGCACGCGGTGACGATGGCGGGCAGTTCGCGCCCGCCGCCGCCGATGAACACGGCGTCGGGGTCGTCGAGATCGGACAGCACGGTCGGCGCGGCCCCGTGCACGGTGTGCACGTCGACGCCGTGCGCCTCGGCGTTGGCACGGATCCGCTCGACACCGTCCCGGGTCTTCTCGACGGCGGTGACGGCGGCGCCGAGCCGCGCGCACTCGACGGCCACGGAGCCGGAGCCCGCGCCGATGTCCCAGACCAGTTCACCGAGCCGCGGCCCGAGCCGGGCCAGCGCCAGCGCCCGAACCTCGAACTTGGTGATCATCGAGTCCCGGTGCTCGAACTCCCGCTCGTCCAGGGCCCATTGGGCGGGACCTACGGCGGTACCGGCGACCGTACGCACGGCACTGAGAACGCGGGTCTCGTCCAGACACAGGACCACACTCACCGTCGTACCCCAGTCGCGGACGGCGGCCTCGGCGGGCGTGACCCGTTCCACCCGCTCCTCCCCGGAGCCGAGCGCGGACGCGACGACGAGGACGCGGCCGGTGGTGCGGTGGGTGAGGGCGGCGCCGAGTTCGGCGGGTCCGGCCCCCGGCCCGGTCAGCACGGCCACCTTGGGATGCGCGCGGCACGCGTTGACCGCCGTACGGAGATCGCGGCCGTGCGCGCTGACCACGACGGCGTCGTCCCAGGTCAGGCCGGTTCGGGCGAAGGCGGTGGCGACGGAGGAGACACCGGGGCGGACGTCGAGGGCAGCGGCGCCGAAGCGTTCCGCCAGCGCCCGGACGATCCCGAAGAACCCGGGATCCCCCGAGGCCAGCACCACGACCGGCTCGCCCTTCCCGATGTACGCCTCGATGGTGTCGAGGGCGGGCGCGAGCGGGCCGAGGACGATCTGTTCGGCGTCCTCCGGGACGGTGGCGGAGGCCAGATGGCGCCGGCCGCCGACGACGAGGCGGGCGCCGGACAGGACCTCGTCCGGAACCCGTGCGCCCGTCCCCGTACCGACGACCGTGATCATGTGCTCGCACCCCGCGAGCGCAGCTCCCTGCGGGCCTCCGGGTCGGCCTTGCGGTAGCCGTGGAAGTGGCCCGGGTGGTAGAGGTGCGAGCGGGTGCCGTGGGCGTCGAGGGCCGGGCCGACCAGGAAGAGGGTGTGCTTCCAGAGCTTGTGCTCCTTGACCGTCTCCTCCAGCGTGGCGATCGTGCACTTGACGATCAGTTCCTCCGGCCAGGTCGCCTGGTAGGCGACGACGACCGGGGTGTCCGTCGGATAGCCACCTTCCAGCAGCTCCCGCACCAACTGCCCGCTGCGGGCGGCCGACAGGAAGATCGCCATGGTCGTGCCGTGGCGCGCGAACTCCCGCACCTCCTCGCCGGGCGGCATCGGTGTCTTGCCGCCGCCGAGCCGGGTGAGGACGACGGACTGCGCGACCTCGGGGATCGTCAGCTCGCGCTGCGCGAGGGCGGCCACGGCGGAGAACGCGGAGACACCGGGCACGATCTCGGTCTCGATGCCGATCGCGGCACACCGGTCGAGCTGCTCCTGCGTGCCGCCCCAGAGGGCCGGGTCGCCGGAGTGGATGCGCGCGACACGCAGCCCTTCCGTCACCGCCCGCTCGTACACGGCGACGACGTCCTCCAGGGACATCGTCGCCGAGTCCAGGATCTCGGCGCCCTCGCGCGCGTGGTCGAGGACCTCCGCCTGCACCAGGCTGGCCGCCCAGATCACGACGTCGGCCTCGGCGATGGCGCGCGCGGCACGGAACGTCAGCAGATCGGCGGCGCCGGGACCGGCACCGACGAAGGTCACCTTGCCGGTGGGGGCGGCGGCGGTATCGGCAGCGGCCATGGGGTCGGATCCTCTCAAACGGAATAAATAGAACGGGAACGTCAGTGCACGTGGGGGTGGAGTGGCCCAGGATGTGCGCGAACAGGGGTTGATCGGATAGCAAGGGGACTATGGCGGTCTTCGTCGCGCTCGGCGCGTTCCTGATGACGCTGGCCGGCGGCTGGACGGCACAGCGGGTGACCGACCGTCGCCATCTCGTCCTGGGCCTGGCCGGCGGCCTGATGCTGGGTGTCGTGGGCCTCGATCTGCTGCCGGAGGCGCTGCGCGCGGCGGGCCGCGAGGTCTTCGGCGTACCGGCCGCGCTGCTGCTCTTCGTGGCCGGCTTCCTCGTGGCCCATCTGGTCGAACGGCTGCTCGCCGCCCGCCAGGCCTCCCACGGCGCCGAGGAGCACAACGGCCGCGCGCCCGAGGTGGGCCTCACGGCCGCCGCCGCGATGGTCGGCCACAGCTTCATGGACGGGGTCGCGATCGGCGCCGCGTTCCAGGTGGGCGGCGGTATGGGCACGGCGGTCGCGCTCGCGGTCATCGCCCATGACTTCGCGGACGGCTTCAACACGTACACGATCACGAGCCTGTACGGCAACGCCCGCCGCAAGGCCATCGCGATGCTGTTCGCGGACGCGGCGGCCCCGGTGGCAGGCGCCGCCTCGACGGCGTTCCTCACCATCCCCCAGGGGCTGCTCGGCGGCTATCTCGGCTTCTTCGGCGGCGTGCTCCTCTATCTCGCCGCCGCCGAGATCCTCCCCGAGGCCCACCACGAACACCCCGCCCCCGCGACCCTGCTGTGCACGGTCGCCGGAGCGGCGTTCATCTGGCTGGTGGTAGGCCTCGCGGCCTGAGCCACGTCCATGTCCACGTCCTCTACGACCGGTCACAACTTCCCGCCCCGCCCGCCCTCGCGCCGCGCGGGTGCGATCAGCGTCGACAGGTACGGCAACGGCTCCCCGTCCAGTTCGGCGGCCGGCCGGATCGACTCCTCGGGCAGCCCGAGCGCCGACCCCCACACCGCGTCCTCGATCCGCCCGGTCTCCCGCAGCGCCTCGGCGACCTCCGCCGCCTGCCGCCCGAACTTGTACGCCACGACCGTCCCCGGCCCCGCCAGCGCGTCCTTGAGCACGGCGGACCCGGCCGTCACCGGCACGAGGGTGAGGGGTTCGGTCCCTTCGGTGAGTACGGCCCCGGAACGCGCGGCGAGATCCTGCATCGCGGTGATCCCGGGCACGGTCTCGACGACCGTCCCCGGCACCAACTCCCCGATGGTCAGGGCGAGATACGTGAAGGTGGAGTAGACGTTCGGGTCCCCGATGGTCGCGAACGCGACGACGTCGTGCGCGGCGAGCAGCTCGGCGACCTTCGCCCCGGCGGCATCCCAGGCGGCCTCGCGCCGGGCCCGGTCGGTCCGCTCGTTGAGCGCGAACACGACCCGGAGGACCTTCTCCTGGGGTACGTAGTGCAGCACGGTGGCCTCGGCGCGCCCCCGCTCACCCGTATCCATCACAGGTACGACGACGACATCGGCGGCGCGCAGAGCGTTGACGCCCTTGACGGTCACCAGCTCCGGATCGCCGGGACCCACCCCGACTCCGATCAACCTGCTGCTGCTCATGACGTCCGGCACCTCTCCACGAACCGACGGGCCACACCGGGCTCGGCCGCCCAGTGCGTGTGCAGATAACTCGCGTGCACACCCTGTTGTACGAAACCTTCGACCCGCCGGTCAGGGGCGCGCACCCCCCAGGCGGGAGCCGCCCCCGAGCCGGGCTCGACGACGGTCCGGTGGAACTCGTGCCCGCGCATCCGCGTCCCGGCCACGGCCAGCACACTGTCGCTCAGCGCGACGGCGTCCCGATACCCCAGGGTCAGCCGTTCGCTCATCCGCGCGGTGGCATCCAGCACCCCGCACATCGGCCGACCGTCCAACTCCCGGCACAGATACAGCAGTCCGGCGCATTCGGCGGCCACGGGAGCGCCACTCTCGGCGAGCGCTGAGACGGCCTTCCTCAACGGCTCGTTGGCGGACAACTCCGCGGCGTACACCTCGGGGAACCCGCCTCCGATGACCAACCCGCGTGTCCCGTCCGGGAGTTGTTCATCGCGGAGAGGATCGAATACGACGACTTCGGCACCGGCCGCGGTGAGCAGTTCGGTGTGCTCGGCGTAGGAGAAGGTGAAGGCGGGGCCTCCGGCGACCGCGACGACTTCACGCTCTGTCGTGCCGGCGACCGGGGCTTCCCACGCTTCGCCCGTCAACGCGCCCGCGCTGCGTGCCAGGGCGAACAGGGCCTCCAGGTCGCATCCTTCGCGTACCTGCGCCGCCATCGCGGCGACGGCTTCAACGGCGGCCGATTGCCGTTCCGCCACCGGTACCAGCCCCAAGTGCCGGGACGGCGTGTCCACTTGCGGTGCCCGGCGCAGCACACCGAGCACCGGCACCCCGGCCGAGTCCAACGCCTCGCGCAGCAGCGCCTCGTGGCGGTCCGACGCGACCTTGTTGAGGATCACGCCCCCGACCCGCACCTCCGGATCCCAGGACGCGAACCCGTGCACCAGCGCGGCGACGGACCGGGACTGCGCGGACGCGTCGACGACCAGCACGACCGGCGCCCGCAGCAGCTTCGCCACCTGGGCCGTCGACGCCAACTCCCCTTCGCCCGCGGCCCCGTCGTACATCCCCATCACGCCCTCGACGACGGCGAGTTCACACCCGCGCGCCCCGTGCGCGAACAGCGGACCGATCAACTCCGGTCCGCACAGGTACGCGTCGAGGTTCCGCCCCACGCGCCCGGTGGCGAGCGCGTGGTACCCGGGGTCGATGTAGTCCGGCCCGACCTTGTGCGGGGACACGGCGAGCCCCCGTGCGGCGAACGCGGCCATCAGCCCCGTGGCGACGGTGGTCTTGCCGCTGCCCGACGAGGGCGCGGCAATGACCAGCCGAGGGACGGAGGACGCGGAGGTCGAGGAAGTCGTCACGGATTCACCACTCGATGCCCCTCTGCCCCTTCTGCCCCGTGTCCATCGGGTGCTTGACCTTCGACATGTCGGTCACGAGATCGGCGAAGTCGACCAGCTTCTCGGGCGCGTTCCGACCGGTGATCACGACATGCTGGGTCCCGGGCCGGTCCCGCAGCACGGACACGACCTCATCGGTGTCGACCCAGCCCCAGTGCATCGGGTACGCGAACTCGTCCAGCACGTACAGCTGGTACGTCTCGGCGGCGAGGTCCCGCTTGACCTGCTCCCAGCCCTCGCGGGCCTTCTCCTCGTTGTCCATCTGGGAGTCGCGCTGGACCCACGACCAGCCCTCGCCCATCTTGTGCCAGTCGACGGACCCGCCCTCGCCGGAAGCGCCCAGCACCCGGAGGGCGTTCTCCTCCCCGACCTTCCACTTCGCCGACTTGACGAACTGGAACACCCCGATCGGCCACCCCTGGTTCCAGGCGCGCAACGCCAGCCCGAACGCGGCGGTGGACTTGCCCTTGCCGATGCCGGTGTGCACGATCACCAGCGGCCGATTCCGCCGCTGACGAGTCGTCAAACCGTCGTCCGGTACGACACTTGGCTGCCCCTGCGGCATTACGCGGCCCTCCTCTGTACGTCCTTGACCAGCCCGGCGATGGAGTCGGCCCGCAACTCGTCGAGCGTCACCGCCGTGCCGTCCAGCTCACCGGCCAACTGCCTTGCCAGGCCCAGCCGTACGGGCCCCGACTCGCAGTCCACGACCACGGAGGCGACCCCGTCCGCCGCGAACAACCGCGCCGCCCGCCCGGCCAGCGCGACCGGCTCGGGACCACCGGTGGCCCGCCCGTCGGTCACCACGACCACCAGCGCCCGCCGGGCCGGATCCCGCAGCCGCTCCACCCGCAGCACGTCACGCGCCTTGAGCAGCCCGGCCGCGAGCGGTGTCCGCCCACCGGTCGGCAACGACTCCAGCCGTACGGCGGCGGCGTCCACGGAGGAGGTGGGAGGGAGGGCCACATCCGCGGCCGACCCCCGGAAGGTCACCAGCCCTACCTTGTCCCGCCGTTGATACGCGTCCAGCAGCAGCGACAGCACAGCCCCCTTCACCGCGCTCATCCGCTGCCGGGCCGCCATCGACCCGGAGGCGTCCACGACGAACAGCACGAGGTTGCCCTCACGCCCTTCCCGCGTCGCCTGCCGCAGATCGTCCCGGCGCACGACCAGCCCGCGCCCGGCCCGACCGCGCGCCAGCTGATGCGGCGCCGCCGCCTGTACGGTCGCCGCCAAGTGCAGCTTGGTGAGCGCCCCTTGAGGCCGCCGGGACCCGGTGGTCCGCCCGTGCTCGGTCCGCGCCCGCGAACGCCGCCCGGCGGCACCCTCACCGATCCCCGGCACGCTCAACGCCTTGGTGCGGAAGGGTTCGGAGGCGCGTACGGGCTGCTGCTCACCGGAGCCCGCGCCGGAAGGCTGCGGTTCCCCGCCCTCGCCGGCTTCCGGCTGTGCGCCGGTGTCGCCGCCCTGCGGGCCGTCGGAGTCTGAGGCCGGCGGCTGCCCGCCACCCCCACCGGAGTCATCGGGACCGTCCGGCCCGGGGCCGTCGTCCTCGGGCTCCTGCTCGGCGAACTCCTCCAACGTGTCGTCGAGCTTGTTCTCGTCAAGTCCCGGCGCGTCGAAGGGATTTCGCCGCCTGCGGTGCGGCAGCGCGAGCAGCGCGGCCTGCCGCACGTCCTCGGCGAGCACGTCGGTCCGTCCGGCCCAGGCGGCCAGCGCGGTCGCCGTACGCGCCATCACGATGTCGGCGCGCATACCGTCGACCTCGAAGGCGGCACAGGTCGCCGCGATCTGTCGCAGCGCCCCGTCGCCCAGCCGCACGGACGGCAACAGGGCACGCGCGGCGATGATTTGGGCCCGTACGGAGGACTCCTCGTCCGCCCAGCGCTCGGTGAAACCGGCCGGATCGTCGTCGTAGGCGAGCCTGCGCCGTACGACCTCGACCCGCTGGTCGGGTTCCCGCGAGGCGGCCACCTCGACGGTCAGCCCGAACCGGTCGAGCAACTGGGGCCGCAGTTCGCCCTCTTCGGGGTTCATCGTGCCGACGAGGAGGAAGCGGGCGGCGTGCCGGACGGAGACGCCCTCGCGTTCGACGTAGGACGCGCCCATCGCGGCGGCGTCCAGCAGGAGGTCCACGAGGTGGTCGTGAAGGAGATTGACCTCGTCGACGTACAGGATCCCCCGGTGCGCGTCGGCCAGCAGACCCGGCTCGAAGGCCTTGACGCCCTCGGCGAGTGCCCGCTCGATGTCGAGCGCGCCGACGAGCCGGTCCTCGGAGGCGCCGACCGGCAACTCGACCATGCGGGCCGGGCGTTGGGTGCCGGGTCCGGTCTCGTGCGGGCCGTCCGGGCAGGCCGGGTCGGGGGCGGCGGGGTCGCAGGAGAAACGGCACCCGGCCACGACGGCGACCTCCGGCAGCAGCGCCGAAAGCGCGCGTACGGCCGTCGACTTGGCGGTGCCCTTCTCGCCGCGCACCAGCACACCGCCGACCGCCGGCGACACGGCGTTCAGCAGCAGCGCGAGCCGCAGATCGTCCTGGCCGACAACGGCCGTGAACGGAAAGGGAGTTGTCACTGGTCGTCGCCCTCCAGGTCGCCTTCGAGCTCCAGATAGGTGGCCCGCAGTCGCTCCAGCGTGTCCGCGTCCGGCTCGGCCCACAGACCGCGCTCGGCGGCTTCGAGGAGCCGTTCCGTGATGCCGCGCAGCGCCCAGGGGTTGGACTTCTTCATGAAGTCGCGGTTTTCCGGGTCGAAGACGTACTCGGCGCTGAGCTTCTCGTACATCCAGTCGTCCACGACCCCGGCCGTCGCGTCGTAGCCGAAGAGGTAGTCGACGGTCGCCGCCATCTCGAAGGCGCCCTTATAGCCGTGCCGCCGCATCGCCGCCATCCAGCGGGGGTTGACCACCCGGGCGCGGAAGACGCGGTGCGTCTCCTCGCCCAGAGTGCGCGTCTTCACCTGGTCCGGGGTGGCGGAGTCGCCGACGTACGCCTCGGGGCTCGTGCCCGTCAGGTGGCGGACCATCGCGACCATGCCGCCGTGGTACTGGAAGTAGTCGTCGGCGTCGACGAGATCGTGCTCACGGGTGTCAACGTTCTTGGCGGCCACGGCAATTCGCTTGAACGCCGTCTCCATGTCCCCGCGCGCCGCTCGCCCGTCGAGGCCGCGACCGTAGGCGTATCCGCCCCACACCGCGTACACCTCGGCGAGGTCCGCGTCGCTGCGCCAGTTGCGGGCGTCGATCAGCGGCAGCAGACCGGCGCCGTACGCGCCCGGCTTGGAGCCGAAGATACGGGCCGTGGCGCGACGGCGGTCGCCGTGCTCGGCGGTGTCCTCGTCGGCGTGTGCGCGGACGTAGTTGGACTCGGGCGGTTCCGGCAGGTCGGCCACGGCCCGTACCGCGTCGTCGATCAGTGCGACGACGTGCGGGAACGCGTCCCGGAAGAAGCCGGAGATGCGCACCGTGACGTCGATGCGCGGGCGGCCCAACTCCGTTACGGGGACCACCTCGAAGCCGGTCACCCGGCGCGAGGCGTCGTCCCAGACCGGACGGCAGCCCAGCAGCGCGAGGATCTCGGCGATGTCGTCGCCCTGGGTGCGCATCGCGGACGTGCCCCACACCGTGAGGCCGACGGACTTGGGGAACTCGCCGTTGTCCTGGAGGTAGCGCTGCACGAGCGAGTCCGCGAGGGACTGCCCGACCTCCCAACTCAGCCTGGACGGAATGGCCTTGGGGTCGACGGAGTAGAAGTTCCGGCCGGTCGGCAGGACGTTGACCAGACCGCGGGTCGGGGAGCCCGAGGGCCCCGCCGGGACGTAACCGCCGTCCAGCGCCTTGAGGATGTGGTCGATCTCGTCGGTGGTGCGGGCGAGGCGGGGGACCACCTCGTCGCAGGCGAACTCCAACACCGCGACGGCGGCCGGGAGTTCGGTTCCGATGACGGCACGGACCAGTGCCGGGACGGCCGTGACCTCCCACTCCTGGGACTCCATGCCCTCCGCGAACCGGCGGCACAGCTGCTCCAGCAGGTCGATCGCGTCGGCCGCCGAACGCGCCGGTCCCTCGACCAACTCGCTCAGCTCCACCGGGACCTTCACCGGCGCGCCCGGCTCGGCCAGCAACTCCTTCTCGACCAGCCCGAAATGCTCGGCCAGCGAGGCCCGCAGCCCGGGCAGCGCGTTGGCCTGTCCGCCCCACACCTGCGAGGCGCGCAGCACGGCCAGTACGAGGTTCACGCGTGCCTCGCCGACCGGCCCGCCGCCGAGGATGTGCAGACCGTCGCGGATCTGCACGTCCTTGATCTCGCACAGATAGCCGTCGATGTGCATCACGAACTCGTCGAACGCCGCGTCGTCCGGCTGGTCGTCCACATGCAGGTCGTGATGCAGCTCGGCCGCCTTCACCAGCGTCCAGATCTGCGCGCGCACGGCCGGTGCCTTCGTCGGGTCCAGGTCGGACACCAGGGCGTACTCGTCGAGGAGTTGCTCCAGCTTCGCCAGGTCGCCGTACGTGTCGGCACGCGCCATCGGCGGCACCAGGTGGTCGACGACCGTGGCGTGGCCGCGCCGCTTGGCCTGGGTGCCCTCGCCCGGGTCGTTCACGATGAACGGGTAGATCAGGGGGAGTTCGCCGAGGACGGCGTCCGGCGCGCAGCCGCCGCTCAGCCCAAGTCCCTTGCCGGGCAGCCATTCCATGGTGCCGTGCTTGCCCATGTGGACGATCGCGTCCGCGCCGAAGCTGTTGTCCAGCCAGCGGTACGCGGCCATGTAGTGGTGCGACGGGGGCATGTCGGGGTCGTGGTAGATCGCGATCGGGTTCTCGCCGAAGCCGCGCGGCGGCTGGATCATCACGACGACGTTCCCGAACTGGAGGGACGCCAGCACGATGTCGTCGCCGTCGACGTAGAGATTGCCCGGCGGCTCGCCCCACGCGTCCAACATGCCCTGCCTGAGGGACGGTTCGAGCTTGTCGAACCACGCCTGGTAGTCGGCGAGCGGCACCCGCGCGGGCGCGGCGGCCAACTGCTCCTCCGTCAGCCACTCCACGTCGTGGCCACCGGCGTTGATGAGCCGGTGGATCAACTCGTCCCCGTTGTCCGGGTGTCCGTCGACCCCGTAACCGGCGTCCCGCAGCGCGTCCAGCACCCGGATCGCCGAGGCGGGGGTGTCAAGGCCGACCGCGTTGCCGACGCGCGAGTGCTTGGTCGGGTAGGCGGTGAAGACGAGCGCGAGCTTCTTCTCGGCGTTCGGCTTGTGCTTCAACTTCGCGTGCCGTACGGCGATTCCGGCGACCCGCGCGGCCCGCTCGGGGTCGGCGACGTAGACCGCGACATCGTCCGGTCCCTGCTCCTTGAAGGAGAACGGGACCGTGATCAGCCGCCCGTCGAACTCGGGGATCGCGACCTGCATCGCCGCGTCCATGGGGGAGAGCGCGGCGTCGGACGCCTCCCACGCAGCCTGTGAAGTGGTGAGGCAAAGCCCTTGCAGGACAGGGATGTTGAGGATGCTGAGCGCCTCGACGTCCCATGCCCCTTCCTCGCCGCCCGCGGACGCCTCCGAGGCGTGCGTGCCGCCGGCCGCGAGGACGGTGGTGATCAGGGCGTCCGCTCCGTCGAGGAGCTCGTACACACCTGATGCGGCGCCGCGCAGTGAACCGCAGTACACGGCAAGGGCGTTGGCGCCCTTCGCCTCGATCGCCTCGCACAGGGTGTCCACGAAGGCGGTGTTTCCGCTCAGTTCGTGGGCGCGGTAGAAGAGCACGGCGACCGTCGGGCGGACCGTGTCGAGTTCGGGTTCGCCGTGGACGCCGTACTCGGGCATCTGCTGTGGCGCCTCGAAGCCCTCGCCCGTGAGCAGCACGGTGTCGGAGAGGAAGCGGGCGAGTTCGGTCAGGTTGTCCGGCCCGCCCTCGACGAGGTACCTGAGCGCCTCGGCGACGACACCGGCCGGTACCGACGACTCGGCCATCAACTCCGCGTCGGGGACGGTCTCTCCGCCGAGCAGCACGGTCGGGATGCCCGAGGCCTTGAGCACGGCGAGCCCGTCCTCCCAGGCCCGCTTGCCACCGAGCAGTCGTACGACGGCGATGTCCGAGGCCGCGATGAGCGCGGGCAACTCGTCGGTGGCGTCCACGCGGGACGGGTTGCCGATCCGGTACCCGGCGCCGGAGGCGCGGGCCGCCAGCAGATCCGTGTCGGCGGTCGACAACAACAACACTGTGCTCATGCGGGCGCTCCCGGTGGAATGAAAGGCAGTCCTTGTGGCGCGCCGGACTCGATGAGCCGCCACAGCGCGTCCGTGTCCGCGTGCTGTTCGATGAGGTCGCCGAGCCGGTCGAGCTGCTCCTCGCGCAGCGCGGCGAACGAGGTGTCGGCGGCCGGTACGAACCGGCGCCCCGCGGCGGCGGCCACCTCGCGCAGGAACGCCCGCCGGAACCCGTCCGACTCCAGCGAGCCGTGCCAGTGCGTGCCCCAGGTCTGGCCGACCCGGCAGCCGTCCAAGAAGGCTTCTCCGCCCAGGACTTCGGCAACCCCGTGGTGGATCTCGTACCCCTCGACCGGCTCGCCTAGGGCTTCGCCCACCGGCCGGGTGAGGGTCTTCTCGCGCGCGAAGCGCACGCGCAGGGGGAGTACTCCGAGTCCGTCGACCGAGCCCCGTCGGCTCTCGATCTCGTCGTCGATGTGCTCGCCGAGGATCTGGAAGCCGCCGCAGACGCCGAGGATCGGCCGTTCCTCCGAGGCTCTGCGGACGAGGGCGGCCGCGAGTCCCCGCTCCCGCAGCCACTCCAGCGCCTGCACCGTCCCCCGGGTCCCGGGGATCACGACGAGGTCGGCGTCGGCCAGTTCCTCCGGCCGGTCCACGAACCGCACCACGACGCCCGGTTCGGCGGCCAGCGCGTCCACGTCGGTGAAGTTGGACATGAGGGGAATCGCGCAGACCGCGACCCGCAGCACGTCCTCGCCGACCGGCGGCGCGGTGTTCGACTCGCGCACGGTGCCGCGCAACGAGATGCGCAGCCCGTCCTCCTCGTCGATCCCCAGCCCGTGCTGGAACGGCAGCACGCCGTACGTCCGCCGCCCGGTCAGGCCGTGCAGCATGTCCAACCCCGGTTCCAGGAGCGACACATCGCCCCGGAACTTGTTGACGAGGAACCCGGCGACGAGGGCCTGATCCTCAGGGCTGAGCAGCGCCACCGTCCCGAAGAAGGAGGCGAAGACACCCCCGCGGTCGATGTCGCCGACGACGAGAACGGGCAGTTGCGCGTTGCGCGCGATGCCCATGTTCACGATGTCGGTCCGCCGCAGATTGATCTCGGCGGGCGAACCCGCGCCCTCGCAGATCACCGCGTCATACGTGCCCCGCAACTCGGCGAGACAGTCCAACACCGTGCCGAGCAGCGCCTCTTGTCGCCCGCCGTGCAGCCCTTCCCCGGGGGACGACCCCCCAGACCCCCCGAAGAACCCGCGCGCGCTCATCTCGCCAACTGGCCTGCCCATCAGGACGACTTGGCTGGTGCGGTCGCCGCCGGGCTTGAGGAGAACGGGGTTCATCAGCGCGGTCGGCTCGATGCGGCAGGCCTGCGCCTGCATGGCCTGCGCCCGGCCGATCTCGGCGCCCTCGCGCGTCACGAACGAATTCAGGGACATGTTCTGGGCCTTGAAGGGCGCCACCTTCACGCCCTGCCGCACCAGCCACCGGCAGATCCCGGCGGTCACGACACTCTTCCCGGCGTCCGAGGTGGTGCCCGCGACCAACAGCCCGCCGCCGCTCATGACTTCCGTCCCTTCGGCAGCAACAGCCGCCCGGCGACACTGACTCCGAGCGCGAGCCAGCCGACGCGCCGGGACAGTCGTACGGCACGGTCGATGTCCGGTACGGCTACGGCGCGTCCGGCGCCGTTGAGTACGGGCCGGTGCTCGACCCGGCCGCCGTAGGAGAGCGTGCCGCCCAGTCGCACGCCGAGGGCGCCCGCGAAAGCGGCTTCCACGGGACCGGCGTTGGGGCTCGGGTGCTTGGGGGCGTCGGTGCGCCAGGCGCGTACCGCTCCGCGCGGGTCGTCGCCCGCGACGGTGGCGAGGACGGCGGTGAGGCGGGCGCCCGGCCAGCCGGCCACGTCGTCGAGGCGGGCCGAAGCCCAGCCGTAGCGGCGGTACTTGGCCGACTTGTGGCCGACCATGGCGTCCAGGGTGTTCACCGCGCGGAAGCCGAGCAGACCCGGGACACCGGCGATGCCGCCCCACACCAGGGCGCCCACCACCGCGTCGGAGGTGTTCTCGGCGACGGACTCGACGACCGCCCGGGCGATCCCGTCGGCGTCGAGGGCCTGCGGGTCGCGTCCGCAGAGGTGCGGGAGGCGCGCCCGCGCGGCCTCGATGTCACCGGCCTCCAGCGCCCGCCCGATGACCCCGGCCTCGCGCGCGAGGGAGGTCCCGCCGACGACCGCCCAGGTGGCGGCGGCGGTGAGGGCGGCAGAGGCCGTACGGGAGGGTCGTAGGGCCGAAGTGGCTACGGCGGCCAGGGAGACGGTGCCGCCCACGCACACGGCGGTGTGCAGGGCGCCCCAGCCTCGGTGGTCGCGCCACAGCAGCTGTTCCACGGCACCGGCGGCACGGCCGAACGCGGCGACCGGATGCCCGCGGCGGGGATCGCCGAGCAGGTGGTCACCGAGAAGGCCGGCGGCGGCGCCGTACGCGAAGACGCGATCGGCACGCATCGGGTCAGCCGATCGCTGAGTCGGGCACTGTGCTGGTACGGGACCTCGAACGGCAGCCGAGCATGGCGATATGTCCTCACTCAGGGTGTCCACGCCCTGGTTCGACGAGACCGGCGGTGAGAGTTCCTGGCTCCCGGGGTTGTCTACCCCGGTGACAGTGGCGGGACCGCGCCGGATTCGCACCGGCTTCCTCTCCTGCCGCCGTACATGGCTCCGGCAGTCCACCACGGTGTTGGAAGGGGCGTCAACTTGCTGTTGACCTGGGGCGGAGGAGTGTGCCGAGGCTCATAGGGGAGGGATGTCGCGGGGCATGACGCGTCCCCACTCGGTGGAGTGGGAAAGAGACCGGGGAGAGCCGCACAGCGGACCGGCGAACAGAGCGAGCGGTCAGGACAATTGGAGAGCGCCGAGGAACGACGTGGGGTGACTTCGTGACGGGGGCGAGAGCTGATGCGATCGGGCGCCCCCTGTTTCGAGCGACGGTCACGAGCCACCTTCGCGGCCCCTCAGCGGAGCGATACGCTGCTGCGCGGAGACCGGTCGACGTCGAGGCGCTGACACTCGGTAGGGGAGGTCGGTGTGGTCGATGGGTATCCATCCACGTGGCGTACACAGTCGAACGAGCCGGGACAGGTGCACCTGCACTGGTGCAAGAGCAGCTACTCCACGTCAATTTCGGGGGAGTGCGTGGAGTGGGCGGTTGACGCGGAAACCGTACGAGTCCGTGACTCGAAGCGGCGCCAGGGGCTCGGGCTGACCGTCGGTCGTACGGCCTGGGCGGCTTTCCTGGAGCGGCTGGTGTCGCGGGGCCGGGACGACCTCTGACAGGTCGTCCCGTGTGACGGGAGGGGTGGGCAGATGCACGGTGGGTGGACCAGAGGCGTCTCGTCACCACGGGTCCGGCGTTCCACCAGGGATCCGAAGAGGCGTGAGACGGCCGTGGTGGTACTGGTGTGTCTGACGTCGGGAGCGGTAGCGGTGGCGGGCGGGGCCCTGGCCGCGCTCCTGGCGCCGGGACGCGACACAAGAGCGGTGGTCTGGGCGAGCGTCACGCTGGTGCTGGCGGCGGCGGCCGGCCTGTGGTGGGGCAGCGCACCACTCACCGACCGCCTCCGGACTCTTGGGTATCGACCCCGGGTGCGGGAGAGCCGGCGGGAGCCGCCCGCTGATCGGGAAGTCGCGGCGGATCTGACCAGGCAGTGGCGTCGCTGACCCGGCCGTCCGCCGTGTGCTGCGCACCGTCCCGGAGCAGACGGCCGATGAGGAAGAAGATGCCCACCACGACGCCCGCCCCGAGCACCAGAAGCAGCAGCAGCGTCCAGACGCCCAGGGTCGTGACGGCCTGGCCCTGAACGGCCTTCGCGACCGGGACGCCGGCGATCAGGAAGAGCAGAGCGGTGCCCGACCCCAGCAGCCAGCCCGCTGTGCGCTGCCTGATCCGCTGGTCGGTGGCCGCGCGTTCCTTCTGTATGTCCTGCTGGACCCGGGTCTCCTCGATACGGGCCAGGTTGTGGGTCCATCCGGTGTCGCGCATCGCGGCCGACCGCAGGGCGACGTCGTCAGCGGGCGGCTCGGTGCCCTCGGGGTCTTCGGCTGCGCCGGAAGGTGGCTCTTCGGTCCCGGGAAGGGCTCTCGCGGCGTCGTGCCACCGCAACCCCTCGCGAAACCTGTCGAAGACCCACATAGGCCCTCCTTGACACCGCCCGATGACGTCGTCGTCCCGGGCTCAGCTGGAACGCATGCCTGTGATGATCTCGTCGATCAGTTCGATGACCTGATCACCTTCGTACGCGGCGCTGCTGATCTCCGCGTAGCTCTCCTGGTAACGGGCGATGAGTTCGAGGTCGTCACGGCTGGCCACGCTGCCGGTACTGCCCTCGATGTAGAGCAGGTCGTCGTCGTCCTTGAACGCGAGGAGCACGAAAGGCGCGGTTGTGCCGAAGAAGGAGCCCGCCGTGAACGGAAGGACTTGCAGGCTCACCTGGGGGTGGTGGGCCATCGCCTTGACGTGCTCCAGTTGGCGCCGCATCACGGAGGGACCGCCGACATACCGACGGAGCGTGGACTCGTCGGCGATGAAGTAGGTCCGTGGACCGTCGGGTTGCTCGAAGATGCGTTCCTGACGGGCGGTCCTGAGCTCGACCGCCCGGCGGACCTGGGACTCGACGGCCTGGCCCTTCATCAGCGCCGAGGCGTAGTCCTCTGTCTGCAACAGGGCGGGTACGACCAGCGGGTTGAACGCCTGGACAGTGGTCGCGGAACTCTCGTATCCCAGGTACTGGGCGTACTGCGGGCTGACCAGGTCGGCGTACGGCGCCCACCACGACTGGCCCTTCGATCCGCGTGCCGCCTCCTCCAGCTCGGCGATCAGGGTCTCGTCGGTGACCTCGTACTGCTGGAGCAGTGCGCGCAGGTCGGTGACGGACACGCTGACGGTGCCCGCCTCGATTCGGATGATCTTGGACAACGACCATTCCACGGCCTCGGCTGCGTCGCGCTGGGTCAAGCCGACTGCTTCACGGGCTCGGCGTAGCTCGATGCGGAGCCTGCGGCGGTTGAGGCTCGGATCGACTTCCCTGGCCATGGCTTTCCTTCTTCCGTGCTGCTCGATGCATGGGCGGATCGGAAGGCATCGAAGCGACAGCGGCGGATAGATACCCGTTCTTTGGCTGCTATCCGTATAGATGATTGTCGGTCGAGTAGTACTCAGTATGACACATGTCGATTCGGTACGTTCCAATGTGACGCAGACCATAGCAAGGATGACCAAGGGTCGGGACGGCAATACAAAACCGTGCCCCCCGGACGTGATGTCCAGGGGGCACGGTCGGTGCTGACGGCAGGTCAGGCCACGATGATGTAGATCCCGTACGCCACCGCCGCCGCGCAGGCCGCGAAGCAGGCGTACGCGCCGGTCAGGGCGAGGGGCGCGGAGTCGCCCTGGGCGGTGGCCCGTTCGCGGCGGGAGAGGGCGGTGATGCCGAGGGTGAAGACGGCCACCAGGGCCACGGTGGCCACGAGGCTGACGCCGAAGACGGAGCCGAGGGCTGCCCAGTCGATGTCCATGTTCCTGCTTCCTTGAGTGACCGGGGGGCCGGGGGACCGGGTGTCCGGCTCAGACGGCGGCGGCCGGCGGGGGCGCCGGGGTCGCCGGGTCGGACTTCACGGCGGTGGGCGGCGAGGGGATCGTCGCCGTGAGGCCCTCGGAGAGGGCGACCGACGGGGGCGGCGGGGTGACGGCGGCGATCGCGGTGGTGACCACGCCGGCCGGCTCCTCGAACTCGTTGACGTTCGAGGCGTCGACCACCTGGCGGCGGGAGAGCAGCCAGATCGCGGTGCTGGAGGCGACCAGGAAGACGGCCACCAGCGCGGTGCCCCAGTCGCCGAGGTCGGTCACGGACTCGGCGAGCGCGCCGACCAGCGCGGCGGCCGGCAGCGTCAGACCCCAGGCGACGAACATCCGGGTCGCGGTCGACCAGCGGACGACCCCGCCCTTGCGGCCCAGGCCCGCGCCCATCACCGAGCCGGAGACGGCGTGCGTGGTGGAGAGGGAGAAGCCGATGTGCGAGGAGGCCAGGATGACCGCGGCGGCGCTGGTCTGGGCGGCGAAGCCCTGCTGCGGCCGGAGGTCGGTCAGGCCCTTGCCCATGGTGCGGATGATGCGCCAGCCACCGATGTAGGTGCCCATCGCGATGGCGAGGCCCGCGGAGAGGATGACCCAGGTGGGCGGGTCCGAGTCGGGGGCGATGGAACCGCCGGCGATCAGCGCGAGGGTGATGATGCCCATCGTCTTCTGCGCGTCGTTCGTGCCGTGGGCCAGCGAGACCAGGCCCGCCGAGGCGATCTGGCCGACACGGAAGCCCTTGTCGGCGGCCTTGCCGTTCGCGCCCTCCGCGTTCCTGCTCAGTGCGTACGAGAACCTGGTGGCGAGCAGCGCCGCGACGCCCGCGACCATCGGGGCGGCGACCGCGGGCAGCAGCACCTTGGTGACCAGGACGTCGCCGTGGACCGCGCCGGTGCCGGCCGAGGCGATGGTGGCGCCGATCAGACCGCCCATGAGGGCGTGCGAGGAACTGGACGGCAGGCCGACGAGCCAGGTCACCAGGTTCCAGAGGATCGCGCCGACCAGGGCGGCGAAGATGACCTCGGGACGGATGCCGCTCTCGTCGACCAGGCCCTTGGAGATCGTGTTGGCGACCTCCACGGAGAGAAGAGCGCCCACCAGGTTGAGGGTGGCCGACATGGCCACCGCGACCTTGGGCTTGAGTGCACCGGTCGAGATGGTGGTGGCCATCGCGTTGGCGGTGTCGTGGAAACCGTTCGTGAAATCGAACGCGAGTGCGGTGATCACCACAATCGCGAGAATCAGCGAGAAGCTTTCCATTTACCCAGGCAATCGTTCGAGGTCATTGGCGCGTTGACCGTAGGCAACCTGGATGAACGGAAAGTGAACTAGGAGGGTCTCTGGGGTGTCCGTACGGGCTAGTAACCCCGGGCGAACTTCTTCAGTTGGCTCGTCGTCCCGTTGAAGAGATTCTGATCACCCGGCAGGCTCCCGCTGTTGCCGTACTGCCAGAAGGTCCAGTACGACCAGCCGGCGGGCAGCGAGCCCGCGTCCGCCGACTCGTGGCGGGCGATCCACAGCGCGTGTGTCGAGGCCAGCGCGGTGCTGCCACCCGTGCAGGTGTTCCACCAGTGGGCGGTCGTGTAGATCACCGGACGGCGGCCGGTCTCGCGCTTCACCTCGGCGCTGAAGGCCTTGATCCAGCCGACCATCTTCGCCTTGCTCAGGCCGTAGCAGCCGTGCCTCCCGTTGTACGGGTTGTATTCGATGTCGAGCGCCGGCGGCAGCGTCCAGCCGTCCGCCTTCCAGCCGCCGCCGTGCGCCACGAAGTACGCGGCCTGGGTCGCGCCCGACGACTTGTTCGGAAGTGCGAAGTGGTACGCGCCCCGGATGATGCCCGCGGTGCGGGCGCCGTCGTACTGCTGGGCGAAGTACGGGTTGACGTAGTCGGTGGACTCGGTCGCCTTGACGTAGACGAACGTGGCGCCCTTCGCCTTCGCGCTCGGCCAGTCGACGTTCTTCTGGTGCGAGGAGACGTCGTGGCCCTTGGCGGGGTCCGCGACCGGGCGCGCGGCCGAGGCCGGGATCTCGACGAGTGCGACTCCGGCGACGGCCAGGGCGGTCATGGAGACCGCGGTGAGGCGGGCGCGGTGGCGGGGCGGTTTGCGATCACGGGCCATGTTTCCCCCGGGAATGGCGACGTGCACGACAAATCCCCCAGAGGCTATTGGAAGATCTGTCGACGCCGATCGGTCTCCAGCCAAGCGGCTTGAGTGGGTGTTGCATGCCTATATGTACTCTTTCGGATGTGTGGCTTCCGGCTTAAAGTGCCCCGGCCCGAGCGCGTGTTGGGGAACCGGCTGGCAGGATCGCGGCATGGCTGAGCGGCGGCGGGACGAGCGGGGCAAGCGGGGCGGGCCGGATGCCCGGGAGGACGCACGGGCTGTGGGGGAGCCGTGGCGGCGGCGGGTGCACGCCGAGGAGGCGGACGCCTGGGACGAACTCGTCGTGACGGCCCGCCGGACGGTGTCCGACGGCCTGGTGGTCGGCACCTCCGGGAACGTCTCGGCGCGCGTCGGCGACATCGTCCTGGTCACACCCTCAGGTGTCCGCTACGACCGGCTGACACCCGACGACACGGTCGGCGTCGACCTCGACGGCCGACAGGTCCTCGGCACCCTCCTCCCGACGAGCGAACTGCCCATGCATCTCGCCGTCTACCGCAGCACCGACGCCCAGGCCGTCGTCCACACCCATGCCGTCCACGCGACGGCCGTCTCGACCCTCGTCCCCGAACTCCCCTCGGTCCACTACATGTCCGGCGCCCTCGGCGGCCCGGTCCGGGTTGCCCCGTATGCGACATACGGCACCGAGGAGTTGGCGGAGAACATGCTCCACGCCCTCGCCGACCGCTCCGCCTGCCTCCTCCAGAACCACGGCACGATCGCCTACGGCGACTCCCTGGACCAGGCGTTCGACCGCACGGCCCAGCTGGAGTGGATGTGCCGCCTGTGGCTGACGGCGTCGTCGGTACCGGGGCTGTCGCCGACGCTGCTGTCGGGGGAGCAGGTCGCTGAGGCGGGGGAGCGGTTGCGGGGGTACGGGCAGCGGCGGGGGTGACGGGAGTGGGGTGAGCGGGGTGAGCGGGGTGAGTGGGGTGAGTGGGGTGCGCGGGGTGAGTGGGGTGCGCTGGCCGGGGGTGGTGGGCTGAGGTTGGTTGACGGGGCGGTGGGGTTGGCGGGGCGGTGGGGCGGCGGGTCGGCGAGGCGGCTGGGTTGGCGGGGTCGGGTGCGCTGACCGGGGGTGGTGGGCTGAGGTCGGTCGACGGGCTGGCGGGGTCGGCGGGGCCGACCGAACCGGGACGGCCGACGCGGCTGCTCCCGCCCCGCCCTGGTTCCTCCAGGGCTCGTGTCCACCGGGCGCCTCCTCCCGCTGGCCGGTAGCCCGGTCCGCCGGGACACTGGAGCCGTGCGCACAGTCAAAGCGACGGCCGCGGCCGTCTCCGTGGCCCTCGCGGCCGGTGCGGTGGGCGTCGCCGCCGGCCGGTACGCCAGCGACGCCGCACTCAAGGCGCCGCCCGGCCGCCCCCTGCCGACCGAACCCCGGCTCACGGTGCACGCCACCGCCGCCGGACAGATCACCCTCACCCGCGACCTGGCCTCCCTGCGCCCCGGCACCTACGGCCTCGCCGGTGACGGCTCCCACGCGGTCGTCGGCCCAGTCATCGACACGGCGTCCCACTCCGCCGACACCGTCGTACGCCGCCTCGAACGCGTCACCCACGGCACCCTGCACCCCCGCGACAAGGTGTGGCTCACCCCCAACGTCCACATCGGCAACCCGAGCGCCGCCCTCGGCCTCGACCACGCCGACATCGACATCCCCGGCGAACTCGGCTCGCTGCCCGCCTGGTTCGTACCCGGAGCGCGCGGCACCTGGGTGATCGCGGTGCACGGCCTGGCCGCCACCCGCGAACTCACCCTGAACGTCATGGAGTTCCTGCACCGCAACCGCTTCCCGGTCCTCGCCCCCTCCTACCGCGGCGACCTCGGCGCACCCCGCAACCCCGACGGCCTGGGCCATCTCGGCGAGACCGAGTGGCGCGACCTGGACGCCGCGATCCGCTACGCCGTGCGCTACGGCGCCGAGCACGTCGTCCTGTACGGCTGGTCCACCGGCGCCACCATGGCGCTGCGCGCCGCCGCCCACTCCGGGATGCGCGACCGCGTCTCCGGACTGGTGCTGGACTCGCCGGTGCTCGACTGGGAGACGACGCTGCGCGCCCTCGCCACCGCCCGGCACACCCCGGGCGCGCTGCTGCCGCTCGCGGTCCGCGCCGCCCAGGGCCGCACCGGTCTGCACGGCGACCGCATCGCCGAGGCCGCCGACCCCGCCCGGCTCACCGTCCCGACCCTGATCTTCCACGGACCCGACGACACCGTCGCCCCCTGGTCCCTCTCCCGCCGCCTCGCCGCCCGCCGCCCCGACCTGATCACCCTCCAGCCGGTCGCCCGGGCCCCGCACAGCGCCATGTGGAACGCCGACCCGGCAACCTACGAGGAGATCCTGCGCCGCTTCCTGACTCCGCTGATGTGACCCCGGCCCACTCACCGGCCCACCCCCCTCCGACCTTCCGTTTAGCCCTGTACCACTGGCCTGAACCAGGCCCCCAGCAGCCCGCGGGACCCCCTCCCTTGGCCCTCCCCGTCGCCCGCCGTGACATTCCGTTTGGGTTTTCGGACCGTCAACCGGAAGACTGCACCCGTGACGTCCCGTATCCCGCGCGACTCCAGGCTTCGACTCGTCCGCCCGCGACCCCTGGCCGCCGCCCCCCGAGCGATGAACCAGCGGCGCTCGCGCCGCCCCGCACCCCGCCCTCCGGAGGGCACACCGGCCCCCGCGGAACTGGCCAGAATGGCACGCTCCGGCCTCGCCGGAGCGGCCCGCGTCGCCCACTGGGCCGACGCCGCACTACGACCCGGCCGTGACGGCGCGAGCCCCGACGGCAAAGGCACCCTCTCCGAAGCGACCGCCGAACTCGCGGCCGAGGACCTGGGTCTGACCCCGGCCCAGGTCCGCGCCGACTGGGACACCGCCCGCCTCGCCGGCCTCGTCGAGGTGCACGGCGACAGCGCCCGCCCCGGCTGGCGGCTGCGCGCCTGGGACCGCGACGACAGCGCCGTACTGCGCGGCTGGGTCGCCCTCTTCGACGCCTGGTCGCTCGCCCACCCGGAACCCCGGGAGCACGAGCCCTCAGCCGTCGCCGAGGTCGTCTCGGCCATGCCTCAGGTGCTCTCCTTCCTCCAGCTGTCCGCCGGGCCCGTCCCCGTCGCCCAGCTCCTCGACCTCCTCGAACAGCGCGTCACCGAACTGCGCACCGAGCGCTGCGAGATCCCCTACGGCCCGCAGCCCGAGCCGGTCCAGCAGCCGCCGGCCGCCGCCGATGCCCCTCTCGACCCCCTCCTCGACTGGGCCCTGCACGCCCTCGCCTCCGTCGGTGCCCTCACCTACGGCGACGCCCAGGCCACCCTCACCCCGCTCGGCAGCTGGGCGGTCTGGGTCAAGCTGGAGCAGATCTGCGTGGCCGCGCAGAGCCCCGCCGGGAACATCGAGCAGTCCGCCGAGAACATGCTCCGCGGCTGCTCCCAGCTCCGCCCGAACGCCGCCCGCGCCGAGTACCGCGCCTGGCTCGCCGCCCGCACCGTGGGCAGCGCGGTCGGCCAGCTGATCGACGCCGCCCGCGGTGAGGACGCCCTGCTGCGCGGCCTCGCCTTCGAGGCGCTGCGCGTCGTCGGCGCCCCCGCCGAGCCCGACGTCCGCGCGGCGGTGGACGAGGCGACACTGCGGCCGTACGCCCTGCTGTGGCTGGCGGAGCACGACGGGATCGACCCGGAGGACGCCCACGAGGTCCTCACCCGTGAAGAGGCCACCTGGATGTGGGTCGACACCGCCGCCGCGGTCGCCGACCACGGTGAGGCCCCGCTGCTCGTGCGCCACCTGGAGTCCGCGATCCAGCCGACCGTCCCCATGCTCCTCGACGAGGTGCGTGCCGTGGGCCACCCGCGCACCGTGCAGGTCCTGGTCGCGCTCGCCGCGGCCCACCCCGACCCGGCGCTGGCCAAGGCCGTGCGCCGGGCCGCCTTCCAGGTGCACACAGGGGGCAGCTAGGAGGGGTCAGGCGCCTGCCGGCCCCGGTATCTCCGGGGCGTAGGTACCGAAGCTCCAGATGTTGCCCTCGATGTCCCGGGCCACGTAGTCCCGGGATCCGTAGTCCTGGTCCGTCGGGGGCGTCAGGATCTCCGCGCCGTGCTCCACGGCCCGTCGGTGGTGGGCGTCGACGTCGTCCACGACGAGGTACACCCCGACGGGTCCCGCGCTCTTCATCGCCTCGTCGAAACGGCCGCCGCGGCCCTTGGAGCCGAGCATCACCGCGCCGTTGCCCTGCACCAGCTCGGCGTGCGTCACCGAGCCGTCCTCGCCCTCGTACACCGCGAGTTCGGTGAAGCCGAAGGCCTCCGTGAGCTGCCGGATCGCCGCCTTCGCGTCCGTGTACAGCAGGGACGGGTAGATGCTGGGACGCCCGCTGTCCTTGCCTGCCATGCCGATCACTTCCTTGTGTGTCGTGTGCATTTCCTTGTGCGTCGGATGCTTTCGCTTTTTTCTGCTGCTTTGACCGCTTCGACGAGTCTTGCACCCGCCACTGACAACGCCCCGCGCACCGGCCTCCCGGCCGTCAGCGGAAGGTGTCGCACCGCGCCATGTCCCCGGTCTGGTAACCCTGGTGGAACCACTGCTGGCGCTGCGCCGCCGATCCGTGCGTCCAGGTCTCCGGCGTGACCCGGCCCTGGAACCGCTCCTGGATCCGGTCGTCGCCCACGGCCGCCGCCGCGTCCAGGCCGTCGCGGATGTCGGCCTCCGTGAGGCTGGTGATCAGCGGCCGTCCGGTCGACTCGTCCTTCGTGGTCGTCGCGTGATGCGCCCAGACCCCCGCGTAGCAGTCCGCCTGTAGCTCCACCTTCACCGCGTTGCTGTTCGCGCCGGTCCGTCCGTCCTGCGACCTGCTCAGCGTGCCCATCAGGTCCTGCACGTGGTGCCCGTACTCGTGGGCCACGACATACGCCTGCGCGAACGGGCCGCCACTGGAGCCGAACTTCGTCCGCAGCTCGTCGAAGAAGCCCAAGTCCAGATAGACCTTCCGGTCGCCGGGACAGTAGAACGGCCCCACCGCCGAGGTCGCCGTCCCGCACGCGGTGGCGACCTGCCCGCTGAAGAAGACCGTGGGGGAGCGGGTGTAGGTCCCGCTGCGCCGCTGGAACTCCTGCGCCCAGAAGTCCTGCACGCTGTTGACCACCGCCACGATGCGGCAGTCCTCCTTGGTGTTCGCGTCCTGTCCGGTACGGCAGGACGACTGCACCTGGGCCAGCGAGGACGCGGTCGCCGCCGGCGCGTCACCGCCCGACGACAACCCCAGGTTGTCGGGGCCGACGCCGAAGAACAGCCCCAGGAGGAGTGCGATCAGCGCGGCGAGGCCCCCGCCCACGGTCGCGCGCCCGCCCGGAATCCGGCTGCCGCGCACGTCCTGCACCTCGGAGGTGTCCAGATCGGCATCGTCGTCGAACTGCATGGGCCCCGCTCTCCGCGCGTGTGGACCCCCTGGCGCCCATCCTCGCCCGCAGCCCGCGCGGGGGCGCCGGGCGAGCGGCCGAACGGGGGACGCCCTTCGTGGCGCCGAACACACCCGCGCACCGGAAAAGCGCTTGCATCGCCCCGTTAGACTTGGCCCATGGCCATTCTCCTCGCGCATTAGACGGCGGGAACGTCCTCAGCCGCCCCTTCCGCCTACGACCCCGCTCTGGAGTCTGACCGTGATCTCCGCCTCCGGTATCGAGCTGCGCGCCGGTGCCCGTGTCCTCATCGAGTCCGCGACCTTCCGCATCGCCAAGGGCGACCGCATCGGTCTGGTCGGCCGTAACGGCGCCGGCAAGACCACCCTGACCAAGGTCCTGGCCGGTGAGGGACAGCCCGCCGGCGGCACCGTCACTCGCTCCGGCGAGGTCGGCTACCTCCCGCAGGACCCCCGCACCGGCGACCTGGACGTGCTCGCCAGCGATCGCATCCTCTCCGCGCGCGGCCTGGACACCCTGATCCGCAAGATGCGGGAGAACGAACAGCGCATCGCCAACGGCAGCGGCGCCACCCGCGACAAGGCCATGCGCCAGTACGAGCGCCAGGAGACCGAGTTCCTCACCAAGGGCGGTTACTCCGCCGAGGCCGAGGCCGCCACCATCGCCGCCGCGCTCAACCTGCCCGACCGGGTGCTCGGCCAGCCCCTGCACACGCTCTCCGGCGGTCAGCGGCGCCGTATCGAGCTGGCCCGCATCCTGTTCTCCGACGCGGACACGCTCCTGCTCGACGAGCCCACGAACCACCTCGACGCCGACTCGATCGTCTGGCTGCGCGACTACCTGAAGACGTACCGCGGCGGCTTCATCGTGATCTCCCACGACGCCGACCTCGTGGAGACCGTCGTCAACAAGGTGTTCTACCTGGACGCCAACCGCGCGCAGATCGACGTCTACAACATGGGCTGGAAGCTCTACCAGCAGCAGCGCGAGGCCGACGAGAAGCGCCGCAAGCGCGAGCGGCAGAACGCCGAGAAGAAGGCCGCCGCCCTGCACTCGCAGGCCGACAAGATGCGCGCCAAGGCCACCAAGACGGTCGCCGCGCAGAACATGGCCAAGCGTGCCGACCGGCTGCTCGCCGGGCTGGAGGCGGTACGCGTCTCCGACAAGGTCGCCAAGCTGCGCTTCCCGGAGCCCTCGCCCTGCGGCAAGACCCCGCTCATGGCGGAGGGTCTGTCGAAGTCCTACGGCTCCCTGGAGATCTTCACCGACGTCGACCTGGCCATCGACAAGGGCTCGCGCGTCGTCATCCTCGGCCTGAACGGCGCCGGCAAGACGACCCTCCTGAAGCTCCTCGGCGGTGTCGAGAAGCCCGACACCGGCGAGGTCATCGAGGGGCACGGCCTCAAGCTCGGCTACTACGCGCAGGAGCACGAGACCCTGGACCCGGAGCGCACGGTCCTGGAGAACATGCGCTCCGCCGCCCCCGACCTGGACCTGGTCGAGGTCCGCAAGACGCTCGGCTCGTTCCTGTTCTCCGGCGACGACGTCGACAAGCCCGCCGGGGTCCTCTCCGGCGGCGAGAAGACCCGCCTCGCGCTCGCCACCCTGGTGGTGTCCTCGGCGAACGTCCTGCTCCTGGACGAGCCGACGAACAACCTCGACCTGGCCAGCCGCGACGAGATCCTCGGGGCGCTGCGCACCTACAAGGGTGCCGTCGTTCTCGTCACCCACGACGAGGGTGCCGTGGAGGCGCTGCAACCGGAGCGGATCATCCTGCTGCCGGACGGAGTCGAGGACCTGTGGGGCGCGGACTACGCGGATCTCATCGCCCTGGCCTGATCGAAGCGGCTTGATCGAATGCTTGATCCACGGCGTATGGATCATTCGGCCTACCGGTGATCCACCATCTGTGTGAGATCTCCTCGTACCGAGGTGTGTCGTACATCGATTTTCCGGCCGAGTCCTTTATCGACAAGGGCTCGGCCGTTCCGCGTCTCTGACCAGGTATTTCGCGGAGCAACTCGTTCGACCGTGCGGATACGGCCGTATGGAATTTCACATTCCACTTGTGGGGACGCGCTCCTGTCGTCAAAACCTTGTCTCACGGACCTTGCCGAATGGGTGGCCATGAACGCTTGGAGGGGTGATCATGAGGAGACCAAGAGCGCACTTCCCATGAGGAGGCACGGGTGGCCGAGACTCTGAAGAAGGGCAGCCGGGTAACCGGCGCCGCGCGCGACAAGCTCGCGGCAGACCTGAAGAAGAAGTACGACTCCGGTGCGAGCATCCGGGCGCTGGCCGAAGAAACCGGCCGCTCGTATGGCTTCGTCCACCGGATGCTCAGTGAGTCGGGCGTCACGCTCCGTGGGCGTGGCGGGGCGACCCGGGGCAAGAAGGCTTCGGCCTGACCCCGAGCGGCTCAACGGCTTCGATGGTGACCACCCGGTCGGATGACTGACCGGCCGGGTGGTTACTGTGCAGTCACTTAGCTCTGCTCTGTTGACCGCACACATCGGAGGCGCCCCATGGCTTCGCCCGAACAGGACGACAAGGACCTCGGTCCCGTACTCGACAAGGGCGGCGTACGGCTCACCGTCGACGACGCGATCGCCACGGTGACGCTGACCAACCCGGCCAAGCGCAACGCTCAAAGTCCTGCTCTGTGGCGGGCGTTGGCGGAGGCCGGGCGGTTGCTGCCGGGCTCCGTCCGAGTCGTGGTGCTGCGTGCCGAGGGCAAGTCCTTCTCGGCCGGACTCGACCGGCAGGCGTTCACGCCCGAGGGCTTCGACGGCGAGCCGTCGTTCATCGACCTCGCGCACAGCAGTGACGCCGTGCTGGACGAGGCCATCGCCGGGTACCAGGCGGGATTCACCTGGTGGCGACGGAGCGACATCGTGTCCATCGCCGCCGTGCAGGGGCATGCCATCGGGGCCGGCTTCCAGCTCGCCCTCGCCTGTGACCTGCGCGTCGTCGCCGACGATGTGCAGTTCGCCATGCGCGAGACCAGCCTCGGACTGGTGCCCGACCTGACCGGCACCCACCCCCTGGTGGGGCTCGTCGGCTACGCCCGCGCGCTGGAGATCTGCGCGACCGGGCGCTTCGTCGCGGCCGAGGAGGCGGTGAGCACCGGCCTGGCCAACATCGCCGTGCCCGCCGACCAGGTCGACGACGCCGTACGCGATCTGGCGACAGCCCTGCTGGCCGCGCCGCGCGACGCCGTCATCGAGACCAAGGCGCTGCTCCAGGGCGTCCAGGGGCGTGCGTACGACGACCAGCGCGCCGCCGAGCGCGCCGCCCAGGCCCGACGGCTGCGGGACCTCGCCGGCGTCGGCGAATAAGTCCTCTAAGTCCTCGGCCGATCCTGGTTCAGTCGATCTTCGTGACGAGCACCGCCACGGTCGGGTGACCGGGCAGCACCTCGCCGGCCCTCGCGCGGACCTCCCGGGCCACATCCAGGGCCCGGTGGTCCGCGCGTACGGCGATCTCCACGCGCGCGTGCAGGCGTGGCAGCGCGCCTTCACCCTGCCGTTCCTCGATGTGCACCGCCCGCCCCAGCCCGCCCAACGCACCGGTCAGCCGGACCACGCCGGGGGCGCGGAGCACGGCTGCGACGATCAGGGACTCGCCGCCGTCGTCAACATTGACCATCAGGTCGATTTCATCAATGTGGTCAATGTCGGCGGCGGAATGATCCACATCGTCCACATGGTCAACATCGTCCATGTGGTCCAGCAGGGCTGTCACCTGTAGATCAACCTCCGTCACCACCAGCCCGAGCCGCTCAGCCGCGGCCGTCGCCAGCGCCGCGCGCAGCCGGGAAGCGGTCGCCGGAAGAGGGTCGGTCGCCACGGCCGCGAAGTCGGCCGTGATCCGCAGCGGCCCGGGCGGCAGGGCCCCCGGCGGTGGTGGTACGGCGGGCTCGTACACGTCCTCCGGATCGGCGAGCGCGACGCGCAGCGCGCCCAGCCGCACGCCCCGTACGTGCTCCGCCACGCCCCGCAGCACGGCCTCCGCCGCCCGCTCCGCGATCCACGCGCCGTCCCGCCGGTCACCCAGGGGCAACAGCCTGCCGAGCCCCAACTGCTGCCGTACCGCCCGCCCGTCGCCCACCACCGCCCTGTTCGAAGGCGCTGCGCGCCGCCCCTGATTCCCAGTCCACGCGTCCGCCGTCATTCCTCCAGCCTGCCGCATCCCCGGCGCGGGAGAATGCAACCGCACTTACCGTGGTCGAAGGACGACGACCGAAAGGGACGTACGGCGATGACCGACATGACGGAGCGGAACCGGACGCAGGACCCCGACGGCGAGAGGGAGCCCCTACAGACCCGGAAGACCCCCACCAAACGCGGCGGAGGCGACCCGGCGTCCCGAGGGCGTACCACCATCGCCGACGGGGTCGTGGAGAAGATCGCCGGGCTGGCCGCCCGGGACGTCCTGGGCGTGCATGCCATGGGCAGCGGGCTGTCCCGCACCTTCGGAGCCGTGCGCGACCGGGTGCCCGGCGGTTCGAAGTCGGTGTCCCGGGGCGTGAAGGCCGAGGTCGGCGAGGTGCAGACCGCCCTCGATCTGGAGATCGTCGTCGACTACGGGGTGTCGATCGCGGATGTGGCCCGGGCCGTACGGGAGAACGTCATCGCGGCCGTGGAGCGGATGACCGGCCTCGAAGTCGTCGAGGTCAACATCGCGGTCAGCGACGTGAAGTTGCCCGACGAGGAGGACGACGAGCCGGAGCCCCGTCTCCAGTGACCGAACCGACGGATGAACCCATGGACAGCGGGCCGACGAACGAGCTGAGGAGCGCAGGATGAGCAGGGCCGTGGTCGGCATGATCGCCGGAATGGCGCTGGGCTTCGCCGGATACTTCGGCGGGTTCGGCGCGTTCCTGCTGGTGGCCGCCCTGGGCGCCATCGGGTTCGTCGTCGGCCGGTTCCTCGAAGGGGACCTGGAACTCGGCGACTTCTTCCGCTCGCGCGACGACCGGCGGCGGTGACGTCCGTGAGCGGCGGGGACGGCGCGGTCGACGAACGCGGCAGACCCCTGGCGGCCGTCCCGCGCGGTGAGCGGGGCGCCACCCGGATCGCCGACCGGGTCGTGGCGAAGATCGCCGCGCAGGCCGCACGCGAGGCGCTGGGACCGCTGCCCCCGGAGGCCGCGCCGCCGCACGCCACCGTGGTCGTACACCACGACACGGCACGCGTGCGCGTGCACCTCGAACTCGACTATCCCTGCGACATCGGCGACCGCTGTCTTCGGGTGCGTCGACAGGTGGTTCAGCGGGTACGCGCGTTGGTGGGCATGGAGGTGCCCGAGGTCGCCGTCCAGGTGGAACGGCTGCATCCGGCACAGACACACCGCGCGGCACAGGGGAGGACGCGATGAGCGAGCCCCAGGGCTCCGAAGGCACGACCCAACGACTACCGGTCATCGAGAAGGAGACCGACCCCGGACACGGCGGGTACGACCCGGCGGCGGACCGCGGTCCCGCACCCCTGGTCGACGGCGGCGGCAAGGACGGCCGCTTCTGGTCGACGCGCCGCGTCCCCGCAGGGATCGTTGCCGTCCTGCTGCTCGTCGGCGCGGGCGCCCTGCTCTACGACATCACCGCCGTGCGCGCCAAGCGGCCCGCCGCGCACTGGCGCCGCGAACTGACCCGGCAACTCGCCGAACGGCCCCTGGACGACACCTGGGTCCTCGTCGGCGCCGGCATCGCCGCCGCTCTCGGCCTCTGGCTGATCGTGCTCGCACTCACGCCCGGCCTGCGCCAGGTGCTGCCGATGCGCCGCACCCACGCCGACGTCCGGGCCGGCCTGCGACGCGCCGCCGCCGCGATGGTGCTGCGCGACCGGGCCATGGAGGTCTCGGGCGTGCAGTCGGTCCGAGTAAGGACGAGCCGGACGAAAGCCGATGTCCGCGCGGTGTCCCATTTCCGTGAACTCGACGACGTACGAGCCGACTTGGACGCCGTGCTCAGCGACGCGATCACCGGGCTCGGGCTGGCCCGGCCGCTCGCCCTGTCGCTGCACGTGGGCCATCCCGGACGGAAGGGGTGAGCGCGGTGCTGAGGGTCGTCAACCGCGTGGTGATCGGTGTCGTGGGGCTCGCGCTGCTCGTGCTCGGCGGCTCCGTGCTGGCCGCAGGACTCGGCGTGAAGCCACCGTCGTGGTGGATCCACGACGGGCGCCACGACGTCCTGCTGAGTGACGCGCAGCGGACCCGCTGGCGGTCCGACGGCTGGTGGTGGCCGACGGTCCTCGCCGCGCTCGCGGTCCTCGTCCTGCTGGCCCTGTGGTGGCTCGTCGCGGTGCTACGGCGGCGTCGGCTCACCGAGGTCGCCGTCCGCACCGGCGACGGCGAGGGTGCGCTGCTGAGGGGCCGGGCCCTGGAAGGCGTCCTCGCCACCGACGCGGGCGACCTGGACGGCGTGGCCCACGCGCACGTGCGGCTCGCCGGCACCCGCACGGCACCCGAGGCCCGCGTCCAGCTCAGCCTGGAACCCCACGTGGACCCCGGAGTCGCCCTCGATCACCTGACGGCCAACGCCCTGGCCCACGCCCGCGACTCGGCGGGCCTGGACGCACTCCCTACGGAGGTACAGCTGACGGGGGTCAAGCACCGCGCGGAGCGGGTCAGTTGACGGTGCGTCAGAATCCGTGCCGTATCCCGCCGTCCACCGGCAGCATGATCCCCGTCAGATAGGACGCCGCTGGCGACAGCAGGAACGCGGCCGCACGCCCGAACTCGTCCGGCGTCCCGTAGCGCCGCAGCGGGATCCGCGACTCGTTGGCCGCGCGGGTGGCCTCCGGGTCCGCGGAGAGGCCGTCCAGCTCGCGCACGCGGTCCGTGTCGATGCGGGCGGGCAGCAGTCCGACGACACGGATGCCGCGCGGGCCCAGCTCGTCCGCGAGGGACTTGGCGAAACCGGCCAGGCCGGGCCGTAGCGCGTTCGAGATCGTCAGCCCGGGGATCGGCTCGTGCACCGAACCGGACAGCACGAAGCCGATGACCCCGCCCGCCTCCAGTTCCCCGGCCGCCGCGCGGGCGAGCCGTACCGCGCCCAGGAACACCGACTCGAACGAGGCCTGCCACTGCTCGTCGGTGGTGTCCGCGACGAACCCGGGCGGCGGCCCGCCGACGCTCACGAGGATGCCGTCGAAGCCCCCGAAGTGCTCCCGCGCGGCGGCGATCAGCCGGGCCGGCGCGTCCTCGTCGGCGTTGTCGACAGCCACGCCCACCGCGTTCGGCCCCAGTCCGGCCGCCGCCTCGGCGGCCCGCTGCTGGTCCCGCCCGGTGACGACGACCTTCGCGCCGTCGGCCACCAGCTCGCGCGCGGCGGCGTTGCCCAGTCCACGGGTGGCCCCGGTGACGACGTACACGCGGTCCTTCAGTCCAAGATCCATGGTTCCTATCCTGCCTTCTCGTCCCCGAACAGGGCGAGGGCGGTGTTCACCAGCCCGATGTGGCTGAACGCCTGCGGGAAGTTGCCCAGTTGACGGCCGGCCACCGGGTCGTACTCCTCCGCCAGCAGCCCCACGTCGTTCGCGAGCCCCACCAGACGCTCGAACAGCACCCGGGCCTCCTTCGTACGGCCCGTCAGGTGCAGCGCGTCCACGAGCCAGAACGAGCACGCCAGGAAGGCGCCCTCGTCGCCCGGCAGCCCGTCCACGGGAGTGTCGGCCGCGGTGTCGTAGCGGCGTACGAAGCCGTCGTGGCCCAGCGCCGCGCGGACCGCGTCGACCGTGCCGACGACCCGGGGGTCGTCGGGCGGCAGGAAACCGAAGCGGGGGATGAGCAGCAGGGCCGCGTCGAGTTCCTGCGACCCGTAGTACTGCGTGAACGTGTTGCGCACCGGGTCGAAGCCCTTCTCGCACACGTCCTTGTGCACCGCGTCCCGCAGCTCGCGCCAGCCCGACAGGTCCCCCGGGAGGTCGGCGTACTCCTCCAGAGTGCGTACGGCCCGGTCGGCGGCCACCCACACCATGACCTTGGAGTGCACGAAGTGCCGGCGCCCGCCGCGCACCTCCCAGAGGCCCTCGTCGGGCTGCTGCCACTGCGCGCGCAGCCACTCCAGGAGGACGCTCTGCAATGACCACATGTGCGGCTTGGGCGACAGACCCGCGCGCCGGGCCAGCCACAGGGAGTCCATCACCTCCCCGTAGACGTCGAGTTGGAGCTGGTTGACGGCGCCGTTGCCGATCCGTACGGGGGCCGAGCCGCCGAAGCCGGTCAGGTGTGGCAGCTCGAACTCGGGCAGCCGCCGCTCGCCCGCCACGCCGTACATGATCTGAAGGTCCGCCGGATCGCCCGCGACCGCGCGCAGCAGCCAGTCGCGCCAGGCCTCGGCCTCCTTGTGGTAGCCCGCGGCCACGAGGGCGCCGAGGGTGAGACTGGAGTCGCGCAGCCAGCAGTAGCGGTAGTCCCAGTTGCGTACCCCGCCCATCTCCTCGGGCAGCGAACTGGTGGCCGCGGCGACGATGCCACCGGTCGGACGGTAGGTGAGGGCCTTGAGGGTGATCAGGGAACGCACGACAGCGTCCCTGTAGGGGCCGTCGTAGCGACAGCGGGCCGCCCAGCGCTCCCAGTCCGCGACACTGTGCCGCAGCGACTTGTACGGGTCGACGAGCGGCGGACGCGGCTCGTGCGAGGGATGCCAGGTGAGGACGAAGGCGACCTTCTGCCCGGCCTCCACGGTGAACTCCGAGAGGGTGCTGAAGTCCTCGCCCCAGGTGCGCACCTCCGGCTCGCTGCGCAGCCACACCGAGTCGGGGCCCGCGACGGCCACCCGGTGCCCGTCGGACCTGCGCACCCACGGCACGACCGCGCCGTAGTCGAAGCGCAGGCGGAGCGTGCTGCGGACGGTGACCCTGCCGCTCAGGCCTTCGACGACGCGTACGACGTCGGGGGCGCGGTGGCGCTGGGGCATCAGGTCGGTGACGCGCACCGCCCCCTCGGCGGTCTCCCACTCCGTGTCCAGGACCAGGGTGTCGGGGCGGTAGGCGCGGCGGGTGCAGCGGTCGGCGCCCTTGGGGGCGATGCGCCAGTGGCCGTTGTCCTCGTCACCGAGCAGTCGGGCGAAGCAGGCCGCCGAGTCGAAGCGCGGCAGACACAGCCAGTCGACCGAGCCGTCCATGCCGACCAGGGCCGCGGTCTGTTCGTCGCCAATGAGGGCGTAGTCCTCGATACGTGGGTGCACGGGGTGCGGGTTCCCGGAGTATGGACCACGCAATCAAGGTTCGGGGCCGGGCGGGTGACGAGCGGCGGGTCAGACCGTCGCCGGTTCGGCCTGCTCCGTGTCCTGCTCCTTGGCCGCCGCCTCCCGGCGGTCGCGGGCCTCGCGCCGCGCCAGGACGACATAGCCGACCGGGACGGCCGCCGCGAACAGCCACCACTGGATCATGTACGCGTAGTTCAGCGGGGCGTCTTCCTTGCCCGGGTCGGAGATCTGCTCCGGGGTGCCGCCCTTCGCCTCGGGCGCCGTCTGCTCGACATAGCCGCCGAGCACCTGGGCGCCGAGCCGCTTCGCCTGTTCCGCACTGTTGATCAACATGATCTGGCGGTCGGGCAGGCCCTTGATGTCCTTGATGCCGCTCGCCGCGGTCGTCTCGTCGGCCATCAGACGCCCGGTGATCGTGGTCCTGCCGCTCGGCGGCGCGGGGATCTTCGGGAAGGCGGTCTGTGCGCCGGTCGCCGGGATCCATCCACGGTTGATCAACACCACCTTGCCGTCCGTCAATACGAACGGGGTGAGTACATGGAAGCCGACCTCGTCGTCGTCATTGGTGCGGCGCCGGACGACGACTTCCTTGGAGGTCTCGAAGGTGCCCGTCGCGGTGACGGTGCGGTACTTCTCCGTACGGGTCACCGCGTGCCCGGGGGTGCTGATCTGCTCCACGGGGACCGGCTTGGCGTGCAGCGCGTTCGCGACCAACTGGTTGCGGGCGCTGCGCATCTCGTAGCGGTGCATCTGCCAGATGCCCAGCCTGATCATCGTGGGGATCAGGAGAAGGGTGATCAACGCGAGGATCACCCACTGCCGGGACATCAGGAAGCGGTACACCACACTGACGGTACCTGGCACGGATCGGCCCTCGACGGGAGGGTCCCGTCGAGGGCCGTAGCCCCGCAGCGGCGAGGAGCACGCGACCGAGTCGCACGGTCGAGCGGTCTACCGTGGATCACCCCCGCGCAGGCGGGGAGCACGCTCACACCTTGTCGACGATCCCCACCATCCCCTCCGCCCGCGCACAGTGGCCGCCGCAGAACCAGTGGCCCTCGACCTCCACGCCCTGGCCGATGATCTGCACCCGGCAGTGCTCGCAGATCGGGGCCATGCGATGGATCGCGCACGAGAAGCAGTCGAAGACGTGTACCGCGCCCTGCGCGTGCACCTCGAAGCTCATGCCGTAGTCATTGCCGCACACTTCACATCTCGCCATGCGCCACAGGGTGGGCCGTCCGCCCGGCACGGGCGAGCGGACGCGGGGCGAGTCGCGCCCCAATCACCCGTCCGTACGGCTCTCCGCGGCGCGCTCAGTCCGCCTGCTCGACATCCCGGAGCAGTTGCCCGAAGGCCGCCTCGTCCACCACGGGTGTGCCGAACTGGCGGGCCTTGACCACCTTCGAGGTGCCCGAGTCCGGGTCGTTCGTCACGAGCAGGCTGGTCAGCCGGGACAGGCTCGTGGCGACATGCAGCCCGGCCTCCACGGCCCGGTCCTCCAGCAGCTCTCGCTCGATCGACGTGTCCCCGGAGAACGCGATCCGCATCCCCTGCTTGAGCGGCTTGCCGTCCTCGAACCGCCCCGGGTTCGGGTACGGGCACGCGGGCCGCTTGCGCGCGGGACGCCAACTGCCCGCCCCGTAGCCGCTGTAGCCCCCGGACTGCTGGCCGATCCGGGGCGCGGGCCGGTCGGCGGTCCATTCGGTCAGCGGCCGGCACTCGTGCAGCGGCAGCCGTACGCCGCTGCTCGCCGCCGCCCGCAGGCTCGGCCGGAACGCCTCGGCGAGCACGCGCGCGTCGTCCAGCGCGTGGTGCGCGCGCTGCTGCACGACACCGAAGTGCGCCGCCAGGGACTCCAGCTTGTGGTTGGGCAGCGGGAGGCTCAGCTCCTTCGACAGCGCGATGGTGCACAGCCGCTGCCGGACCGGGGGCTCGATCTGCACGCGCGCGTACTCCCGCGCGATCATCTGCCAGTCGAAGACCGCGTTGTGCGCGACCAGCACCCGGCCCTCCAGGCGGGTCGCGAACTCCTCGGCGATGTCCTTGAAGAGGGGCGCGCCCTCCAGTACGTCACTCGTCAGACCGTGGATCCACACGGGGCCGGGATCGCGCTCCGGGTTGACCATCGTGTACCAGTGGTCCTCGACCTCGCCGAGCGCGTCCAGCCGGTAGACGGCCGCGGAGATTATCCGGTCGTCCCGGGCCAGACCGGTGGTCTCCACGTCAACTACCGCATACCCCTGGGGATACGCGGCCGGCCACGGAGCGGCTGCGGACACTGCGGGCGAGTGGTCTTCGAGCATGGTCATTGAGGATACGGGCCGTCACTGACAGCCCTGTCCCTCAGGTGCCTTGTCCCGCCCGCCCGTTCGGGTCCGCCGAACGCACGCGCGCGTGGCTATGGACCTTTTGCCCGCCCGGTGCAAGCGTGCTGCCCGCCTGACGGATGACGGCCTACGAAGGGCGGTACGGCGTATGGCACGCGTACGGTACGGCGCACGGACCGAGGCGGAGATCGCCGCCGCACGCACCGCGAGCGCGAAGCTCCCCGACATCTGGTCCACCGGTGTGGTGGCCGTCTGGGAGAGCGACCCGGACGCGGTCGCGGCGGTCCTCCCGCCGCCCCTCAAGCCCACCGGGCGGCCCCTGGTCCGGGTGAACATCAGCAAGGTCGAACTGACCGGATACCCCCTGGGCGCGGGCTCGTTCGCGGTCGCCGCCGCGCACGACGGCGTCGAGGGCTGGTACCCGCTGGTCATGCCGATGACCCACGAACGGGCCCTCACCGGCGGCCGTGAGGTCTTCGGCGAACCCAAGAAGCTCGGCGAGGTCACCGTCGACCGCGTGGGCCTCGTCGTGCACGCGTCCCTGGCCCGGCACGGCATCGCCTTCGTCGAGGTCCGTGGCGCGGTCAGTGAGCAACTGCCCCTCCCGGGGCCGACGCAGAAGACCGACTTCTACTTCAAGTTCCTTCCCGCGGTGGACGGTTCGGGCTTCGACGCCGACCCGGTGCTCGTGCACTGCCTGCGCAACGAGAAGGTCCGCCGCCTCGAACGCGTCACCGGGGACGTCGTTCTGCGCGAGTCCATGTACGACCCGGTCGCCGACCTCCCCGTACGCACCCTCGTCGACATCACCATCGGCGAGAAGACCAGCGACCAGCGCGGCAGGGTCGTCGAACGGGTCGACGCGCGGGCCCTGTTGCCGTACATCCACCAGCGCTACGACGACCCGCAACAGGTGCATGACGGCCCGCCGGAGGGGAGCGTCTGATGGAGCTGAGGGAGGGTCAGGTCGCCGTCGTCACCGGGGCCGCTAGCGGGATCGGGCTCGCGATGGCACGGCGGTTCGCCGCCGACGGACTCAAGGTGGTCCTCGCCGACGTCGAGCAGGGCGCCCTCGACAAGGCCGCCGCCGATCTGCGCGCCGACGGCGCCGACGTGCACGCGCGCGTGGTTGACGTCGGCGTACGCCAACAGGTCCTGGATCTGGCCGAGTCGGCGTACGACACGTACGGCGCCGTCCATGTCCTGTGCAACAACGCGGGGGTCGGTTCGGGCGCCGAGGGCCGGATGTGGGAGCACGAACCCAACGACTGGCAATGGGCGTTCGCCGTCAATGTGTGGGGCGTCTTCAACGGCATCCAGGCGTTCGTGCCGAGGATGATCAAGTCGGGTCAACCCGGTCATGTCGTCAACACGTCCTCCGGGGACGGCGGTATCGCCCCGCTGCCCACTGCCTCCGTGTACGCGGTCACCAAGGCGGCCGTCGTGACGATGACCGAGTCCCTGTACGCCCACCTGAAGGCGGAGCACGCGCGCGTGGGTGCCTCGGTGCTCTTCCCGGGGCCGCACATGCTGCGCACGGGTCTGTGGGAGTCGCACCGCAACCGGCCCGACCGGTACGCCAAAGAGCGCCCCCGTAGGACCCCTTATCGCAGCCTCGACCAGTGGGAGGGCGCGATGAAGGCGGCGGGCAAGGAGGTCGCCTTCACGCCCGTCGAGGAGGTCGCCGACCTCGTCGTGGACGGCATCCGCGCGGACCGCTTCTGGATACTCCCCGAGAGCGAGCACAGCGACGCCCAGATCCGGGCCCGGGCGGCCTCGATGCTCGACCGGGCGAACCCGTCGTACCTCGAAAGCTTCATCCTGGACTGAGGGGGCTGTTGTGACCGACCAGGAGCCGTACCTGATCATCTCCTCCGACTGCCACGCCGGACTGCCCACCGAGGAGTACCGGCCCTATCTGGACGCCCGGTTCCACCGGGACTTCGACGAGTTCCTCGCCGGACGCGACCGGCGCCGCGAGGAGATGACCCGGCTCGGCATCCGCAACGAGGCGTTCGCCACCAAGTGGTTCCACGACAACGAGGAGGGCCTGCGCGGGGGTTGGGACACCGCGCAGCGCCTCAAGGAGCTGGACGGCGACGGGGTGGCCGCCGAGGTGGTCTTCCCGGACGCCGACGCCGTGGACAGCCGGACGGCCGCGCCCTTCGGGGTCGGACTCGGCCTCTCCGGGGACCAGGACCCCGAGTTGGGCATGGCGGGCGCGCGGGCGCACAACCGCTGGCTCGCCGAGTTCGTCTCCGAGAACCCCGAACGGCACTGCGGGGTCGCCCTGTTGCCGGTGACGGCCCCTACGGAGAAGGTCGTCGCGGAGATCCACCGCGCCAAGGAGTCGGGCCTCGGCGCCCTGATGATCCCCTCCATGTGGGTCGACAAGGAGCCCTACCACGACCGCCGTTACGACCCCGTGTGGGCTGCCGCCGCCGAGTGCGCGATGCCCGTACTGACCCACTCCGGGGCGGCGCCCCGCCACGAGTACGGCGACCACCTGGGCATCTACGTCAGCGAGGTGACCTGGTGGCCCGCCCGGCCGCTCTGGTTCCTGCTCTGGTCCGGGGTCTTCGAACGCCACCCGGGGCTCAAGTTCGGTGTCGCGGAGTCGGGTTGCTGGTGGCTGCCGAACCAGCTGTGGTTCATGGACCGCCTCTACCTGGGTGCTCACGGCGGCAAGAAGCTGTCGCCCTTCGCGGAGTTGAAACGGCCGCCGAGCGAGTACCTCGACCGGCAGGTGTTCATCTGCGCCACCAACACCAAGCGCCGTGAACTGGCGCAGCGCTACGAGATCGGCGTCGACAACATCCTCTGGGGCAGCGATTTCCCGCACCCCGAGGGCACCTGGCCCGACACGCGCGCGTGGCTGAAGCGCACGTTCCATGACATCCCGGTCGACGAGACCCGCCGCATGCTGGGCCTGGCGGCGGCCGACGCCTTCGGCTTCGACGTGGCGGCCCTGGAGCCCCTGGCCCGCCGGATCGGTCCCACCCCCGCCGAACTCGGCCAGCAGGACGACCAGGAGGCCGTGACGGCGTCCTGGGCGCGCTCCCGCGAGGTGGGGCGGCACTGGCTGACCGACCACGACTTCCCGGTCCTGGGGGCGACGCCATGACCGCCACAGGAGCCGTGAGGCCCGCGAGCGAGGACCGGTACACGGTGATCTCGGCCGACTGCCACGCGGGCGCCGATCTCCTCGACTACCGGCCTTACTTGGAGAAGCGCTACCACGACGAGTTCGACGCGTGGGCGGCCACGTACGTCAACCCGTACGAGGACCTGGTCGCCGACACGGCGGACAGGAACTGGAACTCCGCGCGGCGGATCGCGGAGTTGGAGCAGGACGGGATCGTCGCCGAGGTGGTCTTCCCGAACACCGTCCCGCCGTTCTTCCCGTCCGGCTCCCTGATGGCACCGGCGCCCACCGCCGAGGAGTTCCAGCGCCGTTGGGCCGGCCTGCGTGCCCACAACCGCTGGCTGGCGGACTTCTGCGCGGCCGCGCCGGGCCGGCGGGTGGGTGTCTTCCAGATCCTCCTGAACGACGTCCAGGAGGCCGTCCAGGAGATCCGGTGGGCGGTCGAAGTCGGCCTCAAGGGCGGCCTGTTGCTCCCCGGCACCCCACCGGGCTCGGGGCTGCCGGAGCTGTACTCGTCGACGTACGACCCGATCTGGGCCGTGTGCGCGGAACTCGGCGTGCCCGTCAACCATCACGCGGGCTCGGCCGCCCCGCCCCTCGGCGAGGAACCGGCCGCCCGCGCGGTGTACATGGTCGAGACGACCTGGTTCTCGCACCGCGCCCTGTGGCACCTGATCTTCGGCGGTGCCTTCCGCAGGCACCCGGACCTGAAGCTGGTGCTGACCGAGCAGGGCTCCGGCTGGATACCCGGGGTGCTCGACATGCTGGACTACTACCACGGGCGCCTGGTCGCGGCGGCGTCGAAGGCGGCCACGGCGGAGTCCAAGTTCGGCGCGGGGCTCGCCACTTCGATGGGCAAGGGTCCCTCCGAGGTATGGCGCGACAACTGCTTCGTAGGAGCCAGTTTCATGCGCCCGCACGAGGTGCCCCTGCGCGACCGCATCGGCGTCGAGAAGATCATGTGGGGCAGCGACTACCCGCACGACGAGGGCACTTACCCGTACTCCAGGGAGGGCCTGCGTTTCGCCTACGCGCGCGTGCCGAGCGACGAGGTCGCCGCGATGCTCGGGGGCAACGCGGCCCGCGTGTACGGCTTCGACCTGGACCTCCTGGACCCGATCGCGGCGAGGGTGGGACCGACGGTGGCGGAGATCGCCGAGCCGCTCGCGGAACCGCCGGCGGACGCCACGAGCCCGGTGTTCGCGCGGGGGGCGTCGGTACGGGTGTGGTGAGGCCGGGGATGGAATCCTCCGGGGGTGACTGAAACCAACGGCGAGTCCCACGCCGAGGCGCACGGCGGCAGCCTCGGCTCGCGGCTGAACTGGCTGCGGGCCGCGGTCCTCGGCGCCAACGACGGCATCCTGTCCACCGCCGGTCTCGTCGTCGGCGTGGCCGGCGCCACGGACGACCGCTCGGCACTGCTGACGGCCGGCCTCGCCGGTCTCCTCGCCGGGTCGATGTCGATGGCGGCGGGGGAGTACGTGTCCGTCTCCACCCAGCGCGACTCGGAGAAGGCCGCACTGGCTCTGGAGAAGCGCGAGTTGAGGGAGCAGCCGGAGGCCGAGCTGGAGGAGCTGACCGAACTCCTCCAGGACCGCGGTCTGACCCGTGAGGTGGCCATGGAGGCGGCGGCCCAGCTCACGGAACGCGACGCCCTGCGCGCCCACGCGCGCGTGGAGCTCAACATCGACCCCGACGACCTCACCAACCCCTGGCACGCGGCCTGGGCGAGCTTCCTGTCTTTCACGGCCGGTGCTCTGCTGCCCCTCCTGGCGATCGTCCTGCCCCCGGCCGGTTGGCGCCTCGGCGTCACCGTGGTCTCGTCCCTGGCCGCCCTGGTCTTCACCGGCTGGACCAGCGCACGGCTCGGTGCGGCCGGTCCGAGGACGGCGATGGTGCGGAACGTGGCCGGGGGCGCGCTGGCGATGGCCGTGACGTATGCGGCGGGAACGCTGCTGGGGGCGGCGGGCGCGTGACCGGTTGGCGGAGATCGCCAACAAGCAAGCGCGTACCCCAGGAAATACTTGTGGGTAACAACGTCTAGTCGTGACCGATTCGTGGTCCTACGGTTCATCCATGCCGAACCTGCCCGATGCCGTGCTCTGGTCGATCCCCGCCTTCGTGCTGCTCACCGTGATCGAGATGATCAGCGTGCGCGTCCACCCCGACGAGGACGCGGCGGGCTACGAGGCGAAGGACGCCGCCACGAGCGTCGGCATGGGCCTAGGGAGCCTCGTCTTCGACTTCCTCTGGAAGATCCCGATCGTCGCGATCTACACGGCGATCTACGAACTCACCCCGCTGCGCGTGCCCGTGCTGTGGTGGACGATCCCGCTGATGCTCCTCGGGCAGGACTTCTTCTACTACTGGTCCCACCGAGGCCACCACGTGATCCGCATCCTCTGGGCCTGCCACGTCGTCCACCACTCCAGCCGCAGGTTCAACCTGACGACGGCCCTGCGCCAGCCCTGGACGACCCTCACGGTATGGCCGTTCTACGTCCCGCTCGTCGCCCTGGGCGTGCATCCCGCCGCGCTGGCGTTCTGCTCCTCGGTGAACCTCGTCTACCAGTTCTGGATCCACACCGAGCGGATCGACAGGATGCCCCGGTGGTTCGAGTTCGTCTTCAACACGCCGTCCCACCACCGGGTCCACCACGCCTCCCAGGGCGGCTATCTGGACCGCAACTTCGGCGGCATCCTCATCGTCTGGGACCGGCTCTTCGGGTCGTTCGTCCCCGAGGTTGATCGGCCCGTCTATGGGTTGACGAAGAACATCAACACGTTCAACCCGATCAAGGTCGCCACCCATGAGTACGTCGCCATCGCCAAGGACCTGAAGGCGGCGACCAGTTGGCGCGAGCGCGCGGGGCGGGTGTTCCGCGGACCGGGCTGGCAGCCTGCGGTCGCGGTGGAGCAGACCGAGCAGTCCGTGGCCGCGTGAGAGCGTCCCGGGCGCTCCTGGCTGCCTTCGTCCTCGCCACGGCCCTCGACCTCGTCTCCCTCGCCGCGGGCTTCCACATCGGCCATCTGGTCGCCAAGCCGCTGATCGTGCCGCTGCTCGCCGCGTTCGCCGCCCGCGCGGGCGGTCCCCGGCTCCTGGTCGCCGCCCTGCTGTGCGGCTGGGGCGGCGACGTCCTGCTGCTCTCCGACACCGACCCCGCGTTCATGGCCGGGATGGCCTCCTTCGCCGCCGGTCACGTCTGCTACCTCGTCCTGTTCCGGCGCCACGGTCCGCCACGCGCGCGTGCGGGTCTGCTCGCCGTCGGCTACGCCGTCGCCCTCGTCACCCTGGTCGTCCTGCTGTGGCCCGGCCTGCCGACCGGCCTCCGCGTCCCCGTCGCCGGCTACAGCACCCTCCTGACCGCCATGGCGTACACCGCGGCCACCAGGCTCGGCCCGGTCGCCGGGCTCGGCGGGGCGCTCTTCGTCCTCTCCGACACCCTCATCGCGACCGGCGTCGCCGACTGGCCGCAGCCGCCCCGGCCCGACTTCTGGATCATGCTCACCTATGCGGCAGCGCAGTTCCTGCTGGTCCGGGGCGCCCTCGATGCGCGGCCCGCACCGGCGGCGGCGTACCGTGAAGTGCGCTCGACCACCCCCTGAGCGCACCGCACCAAGCAGACCAGCGACGAGAAGGACCCTCGCCATGCGCGCCACCACCATCCACGCCCCGTTCGACATGCGCGTGGAGGACGTGCCCGAGCCGATGGTGCAACTGCCCACCGACGCCGTGGTCCGGGTGTTGCGCGCCTGCATCTGCGGCAGCGACCTGTGGGCGTACCGCGGCGAGGCGGCCCGGCAGCCGGGCCAGCGGATCGGACACGAGTTCCTCGGGATCGTCGAGGAGGCCGGCTCCGAGGTGAACGGTGTCCGGGTCGGCGACCTCGTGGTCGCGCCCTTCATGTGGTCCGACGGCGTCTGCGCCTACTGCCGCGAGGGCCTCACCACCTCCTGCGTGCACGGCGGCTTCTGGGGCGCCGTGGGCTACGACGGCGGCCAGGGCGAGGCGGTACGCGTCCCCTTCGCCGACGGCACGCTCGTACGGCTCCCCAAGGAGGCGGCCTCCGACGACCGCCTGCTGTCCGCGCTGCTGACCCTGTCGGACGTCATGGGCACCGGCCACCACGCGGCCCTCGGCGCGGGCGCCCGCAAGGGTGCCACCGTCGCCGTCGTGGGCGACGGAGCGGTCGGCCTGTGCGCCGTGCTCGCCGCCAAGCGCCTCGGCGCCGAGCGGATCATCGCCCTCGGCCGCCACGAGGCCCGCACGGCCATCGCGCGCGACTTCGGCGCCACCGACGTCGTCGCCGAACGCGGCGAGGCCGCCGTCGAGGCCGTCCGCGAACTCACCCGGGGCCAGGGCGCGCACTCCGTCGTCGAGGCCGTCGGCACCGAGCAGTCCATGCGTACGGCCGTCAACATCACGCGCGACGGCGGGGCCATCGGCTTCGTCGGCGTGCCGCACGGCAGCGGCACCGGCCTCGACCTCGGGGTCATGTTCGACCGGAACATCGCGCTGCGCGGCGGGGTCGCGCCGGTCCGCGCGTACATCCCGGAACTGCTGCCCGACATCCTGGACGGCGCCATCGACCCCTCGCCCGTCTTCGACCTGACGGTCGACCTGGAGGGCGTACCCGACGGCTACAAGGCGATGGACGAGCGCACGGCCCTGAAGGTCCTGGTCGTCAACAGTTGATCGATGCCAGGTTGATCAATGCCGGTGCCGGTCAACACTGGATTCGATCAATGCCAGCGGATCGGCACCGGCAATGCGGTCAACAGTCCGGAGACCACGACCACCACCCCCAGGACGACGACCTCGGCCCGCGCGGGTGAGCAGGCGGCCAACGGATCGGTGGCCCGCCGCAGCCGGTGGCGCGCCCACAGCGCGAGTACGGCGACGGTGGCGACGAGCAGCACCTTGGCGAGCAGGGTGCGCCCGTACGCCGTCGTCGTCAGCTGGTCCAGGATCGTGCCGGCCGGCATCCTGCGCAGCGAACTCCACACCCCTGTGGCGGTGATCGCGGCGAGCAGCACGGCGGCCACGCGCGCGTAGAGGCCCAACAATGCGGCCCCCGCCTCGGTGCCCGGCCACTCCCGCAGCGTCCGCAGCACATGCAGCAGCCCGCCGACCCACAGCGCCGCGCACGTCAGATGCACCAAGGTCAGCTCCGAGCCGACCAGCGGGCTGTGTTCGCCCACCGGGTGCGCGCGCAGTGCCTCCGCGAGGACCACGGCGGCAAGCGGCCACACCTGTACGGCGGGTCGGCGCGACCGGGCGCACAGGGCCGCCACGGCGAACGCGTTGACCTCCAGGAGCGCCAGCTTTCCGTCGCGGGACTGGTAGAGGCCGCCGACGTCGATCTCGGCGAGGCTGTGCGGCACCAGATTGCCCGTCGCCACGACCGACGCGAGCCCCAGCGCCGCGACGAATCCGGCACCGGCCGCGTACAGGGCCCAACTCCCGGGGCCGTTCGGGGGAGCGCCGGGCACGGTGCGCGCCAGCCGGTTCACGAACAACTCGCCCAACGGCACGCACAGCGCGGCGAACAACACCGCCCGCAGCAGCGCGATGCCGCCGACACCGGGCGCGGCGGCCTCCCCGGTGCCGTGCAGCGCGGCGGACGGGCCGAGCAGCGGGATCAGCGCGGCGAGCAGCACCAGGGCCAGTACGGCGACGGCCCGGCGGATACCGGGGCGCCGCCCGGGGCCACTGGTGTCGGCCGCTTCGACAGTCGGTCGTATCAAGGTCACCCCAAGATCTTCACCAGCCGTCACAGAACCGGGCAAGTGCAACAAAACAACTGGCGGAACCGGATTCCGCTCATAGTTACGTTTCCGGTCCGCCCTCGGATCAAGCCCAACGAGCCGGGTCTGTGCCCCAACGGCCCGGCGGACGCGCCCAGTTCGCGGGACCGCCGGTGAAGGAGACCGGCGACAGCGCGTGCCGCAGCCGCCCGATACCGCTGTCCGTCTCGACCAGCCAGGCATCCGGCTGGTTGTACGCCGTCCCACTCTCCTCGTACTCCTCGTACGAGGGCCCGACTCCTCCGGGTGTCATCAGCCAGGCGGCGGTTCGTGCGAGCGCCAGTCGCAGGACGAGGCCATGACCTTGCTCCGTCTGTTCCGTCAGCGCTCGCAACACCGCGGCCGCCAGCAGATACCCGGTCCCGTGGTCGAGGGCCTGCGCGGGCAGCGCTCCGGGCCGCTCCGGCGACCCTTCGATCGCCGCGATGCCGGTGGCGACCTGCACCAGGCTGTCGAACCCGCGCCGCCCGCCCCACGGCCCGTACGCGCCCCACGCCGACAACCGCGCCACGATCAGCCCGGGCCGCCGGTCGGCCAGCGCCTCGGGGGAGAGGCCGAACCGGTCCAGGGCGCCCGGCCGGTACCCGGTGACGACCACATCGGCCCGCCCGAGCAGTTCCTCGAAGGTCCGCCGGTCCGCCGCCACCCCGAGATCCAACCGGGTCGACCGTTTCCCGAAACCGGTGTCCGCGTGCGCGTCGGGATCCTCCGGCAACCGCGGGGCGTCCACGCGCAGCACGTCCGCGCCCAGCAGCGCGAGCGTGCGGGTGGCGACTGGGCCCGCGATCACCCGGGTCAGATCGAGCACCCGCAGCCCGGCGGCAGGCAACAACGGATCTCCGTTCAGCGGCGGCAGCGCACGCGCGCGTGCCGTGCCGAGCCGCTCCCGCTCGACGAGAGGCCGCCCGGCCACCGCGACCCCTTGCGGGTGTACGGCCCACTCCGCCGCCGTCCGCAGCGCGACCGCGAGGCCTCCGGCGCCGTACACGGTCTCCTCCACCTCGGACGCGGACCGTTCGGCGAGCACGTCGGCCACGTTGTCCACGGAGGCGTCTCCCGGCAGCCGCAGCGCGCCCAGGAGTCTTGTCCGGTGGTGCGGATAGTTCGCGTGGGTGCGGACCCAGCCGTCGGCCGTCCGCCAGAACCGCGACAGCGGCGCGAAGGAGACCGGCGCCCGCCCGTCGATCAGCAGATGCCGCTCACTGACGAACGCCGTGGCGACGGCCCCGTCGTCCACCCGCACCCCGGGCACCTCCGTGCGCCCGGCCCGCCGCGCCCCCAACTCGGCGGCGGCCAGCGCACACGCTCCCACACAGGCCCGCGCCAACTCCCGTACGGGAAGCCGTGCTTCGAGGGCTCCTTGGCGCGCGACGGTCGAGACACGCGGGGCCAGGGAGGGATCGCCGCCCAGCGCGGCCCATGCCACCTTGATGTCAGTCATGACTGCACTATGCATTATTGATTCAATCAATATATCTGGGGTGGCGATACAGATGGCGATGCAGACACGAACGGGCCGGGCGGAGATCCGCCCGGCCCGCGTCAGCAGAGAAGGTGTACGGGTTACTTGACCGCCCGCAGTGCGTTGACGATGCCGAACCCGTAGAAGCCGTTGACGCGCTTGCCGCCGACGCAGGTCGCGTCCGCGATGCCGTCGCCGTTGGTGTCGTACACGCCGGTCGGGCAGCCCGGGTTGTCCGCCTCGGCCTTCAGCAGCGCCTGCAACTGGGCCGGAGAGGCGTGCGGGTGCGTGGACTTCAGCAGCGCGGCGACGGCGGCGACGTGCGGGGTCGCCATCGATGTGCCCTGGAGGTAGCCGTACGTGTTGTTCGGCAGCGTGGACAGGATGCGGCCGTTCTTCGACGGGGTGTCCGGGATCTGCCGGGCGTCCCCGCCCGGCGCCGACACGTCGATCACGCCCTTGCCGTAGCTGGAGAAGTACGACTTGGCCTTGGTGACGCCGACCGAGCTCACCGTCACGACACCGGGCAGCTGGGTCGGTACGTCGAAGCACTCGTGCGGGTCGACCGTACGGGTCGTCGCGGTCGAGTCGTCGGGGCTGGACGCGTCGACCAGGGCGTGGGAGTCGAGGTCGTCGTTGGAGTTGCCGGCCGCGGCGACATTGAGCGTGCCCTTGCTCTGGGCGTACAGCTGGGCCCTGTTGACCGCGTCGACGATGGCACGTTGATCGGGGTCGTCCATGCAGTTGTACAGCCAAGGATCAACGTAGTAGCTGTTGTTGGTGATCTCCACGCCGTGATCCGCGGCGAACACGAACGCGCAGACCACACTCTCCGGGTAGAACAGCTGGGTCGAGTCGGGCTCGGCCACCGTGATCCCGGAGACCTTCACGCCCGGCGCGACCCCCGCCACACCGATTCCGTTGCGGGCGGCGGCGATCTCACCGGCGACATGTGTGCCGTGGTAGTGCGCGGAGTCCACGGGGCGCCAGGAGCCGTACGTCGTGTCCGCCTTGCCGCCCACGCAGTTCGCGGACTGCGAGGGGGAGAAGTTCGGGGCGATGTCCGGGTGGGTGTCGTCGACGCCGACGTCGATGACGGCGACCGTCACGCTCTTGCTGCCCGGGTTGATCTTCGCGGCCTTGTCGGCGCCGATCGCGGGCAGGTCCCACTGGTCGGCTTCGAGGGGCTCGCTGTCACCGGCCGCGGCGGAGGCCTTCGCCGCCTTCGCGGCCTGCTCCTTGGAGAGGTACTGCACCGCGCCCTCGTCGGTCGTCGAGGCGGGGCTCAGCGGCGCGGTGCGCGTGGCACCGGCCGACTGCACACCGGGCACCTTGCGGATGATCGGCCCGAAGCCGGGGTTCGCCGAGTGCACGACGATCACACCGATCTTCTCGTACGTCACCACGATGGTGCCGCCGGCCGCGTTGATCGCTTTCTTGACCGTGTTGATCGTCCGGTGGTCCAGTCGAGTGTTGACCACATAGGCGAGGTTGGGTGCGTCGGCGGTCTGCGCGGTGGTCTCCGTGATCGGGACCGCCGAAGCCGCCGACGGGAGGAAACCGAGCGAGGCGGTCAGCGACAGCACGACCGGTACGGCGAGGGCGAGCCGGTGTCTGGGGCGCAGATGAGCCATGGGATCTCCACATCATCCGGAAACGAAAAGGCCCGAGACGTGGTGCCTCCCGGGCAGGTACATGACGAGTGGTGCCAGCTGAAGTTATCTCCCGCGAGGGCTGGCCAGCAATGACTTCCCAAAGGCGAGTCCTGAAAGAAGTCAAAGGAGTTGAACCGGTCCACGCGTGGCGCCGTGACCCTGGGCAGGAAGCGCCAGCAGGATCGAGGACCCCTCGATGTCGCGCAAGGGAGTCGCCCGATCACTCCTGGTGGCGTGATCCGTAGGTCTGTGAGGTCGCAACCAGCATGTCCGCAACGCGAGGAGACACCGTGGCCACCGAGACACCACCGCCCTCGAATGCCGAACACAAACTCCCCAGTACCGAGGAGTTCGAACAGGTCCAGGAGAGCGCGGAGTTCGCCGAACTGCGCCGCGCCCACCGCTCCTTCGCCTTCCCGCTGACCGTCGCCTTCATCGCCTGGTACCTCCTGTACGTCCTGCTGTGCAACTACGCGGACGACTTCATGGACACCAAGGTCGTCGGCAACATCAACGTCGCCCTCGTCCTGGGCCTCGGCCAGTTCCTCACCACGTTCCTCATCGCCTGGTGGTACGCGCGGTACTCCGCCGCGAAGCTCGACCCCAAGGCCGAAGCCATCAAGTCCCGGATGGAGGGCGGCGCATGAGCCCCGCGATCACCCTGGCCGCCGGAGAAGCAAGCCAGCACCGGCCGCTGATCATCACCCTGTTCGCGGTCTTCGTCGCCGCGACGCTCGTCATCACCGTCTGGGCGGGCCGCCAGACCAAGAGCGCCGCCGACTTCTACGCGGGCGGCCGGCAGTTCACCGCCTTCCAGAACGGCCTGGCCGTCTCCGGCGACTACATGTCCGCCGCGTCCTTCCTCGGCATCGCCGGCGCCATCGCCCTCTTCGGCTACGACGGCTTCCTGTACTCGATCGGCTTCCTGGTCGCCTGGCTGGTCGCCCTGCTCCTGGTCGCCGAACCGCTGCGCAACTCCGGCCGCTACACCATGGGCGACGTCCTCGCCTACCGCATGCGCCAGCGCCCGGTCCGCACGGCGGCCGGTACGTCCACCATCGTGGTGTCGATCTTCTACCTGCTGGCCCAGATGGCAGGCGCGGGCGTCCTGGTCTCCCTGCTCCTGGGCATCACATCCGACGCGGGCAAGATCGGCATCGTCGCCCTGGTCGGCGTCCTGATGATCGTGTACGTCACCATCGGCGGCATGAAGGGCACCACCTGGGTCCAGATGGTCAAGGCCTGCCTGCTCATCGCCGGCGCCCTGCTGCTGACCTTCCTGGTGATGCTCAAGTTCAACTTCAACATCTCCGACCTGCTCGGCAAGGCCGCCGACAACAGCGGCAAGGGCTCCGCCTTCCTGAACCCCGGCCTCAAGTACGGCGCCACAGGCACGACCAAGCTGGACTTCATCTCCCTGGGCATCGCCCTGGTCCTCGGCACCGCGGGCCTGCCGCACATCCTGATCCGCTTCTACACGGTGCCCACCGCCAAGGCCGCCCGTAAGTCCGTCAACTGGGCCATCGGCCTCATCGGCGCCTTCTACCTGATGACGCTGGCCCTCGGCTTCGGTGCCGCGGCACTGATCAAACCGGACGAGATCATCGCCTCCAACAAGGCGGGCAACACGGCGGCCCCCCTCCTGGCCCTCCATCTGGGCGGAGTCGACTCCAGTTGGGGCGCCATCCTCCTGGCCACCATCTCGGCGGTCGCCTTCGCCACGATCCTCGCGGTCGTCGCCGGCCTCACCCTGGCCTCGTCCTCCTCCTTCGCCCACGACATCTACGCCAATGTCATCAAGCGGGGACAGGCGACGGAGAAACAGGAGATGGCCGCCGCCCGGTACGCCACGATCGGCATCGGCGCCGTCTCCATCCTCCTCGGCGCCCTCGCCCGCGACCTGAACGTCGCCGGCCTGGTCGCCCTCGCCTTCGCGGTCGCCGCCTCCGCCAACCTCCCGACGATCCTCTACAGCCTCTTCTGGAAGCGCTTCACCACGTCCGGGGCCCTGTGGTCGATCTACGGCGGCCTCGTCACCGCGGTCGGCCTGGTCCTGTTCTCGACGGTCGTCTCCGGAAAGCCCACCTCGATGTTCCCGGACGTCGACTTCCACTGGTTCCCCCTGGAGAACCCGGGCATCATCTCCATCCCGGTCGGCTTCCTGCTGGGCTGGCTCGGCACGATCCTCTCCAAGGAGGAGCCCGACACCGCCAAGTTCGCGGAGCTGGAGGTACGGTCCCTGACCGGCACCGGAGCCCACTGAGCCCCCGCACACCGACGGCCGCGTCGTAGATCCCTACGACGCGGCCTCGTCGTACCTCGTGGGATCGGGCCGCTCTCGTTGTCAGAGGTGTCGCGTACGCTCGCAGGTGTCGGAAAACATGCGATCCGAATCGAGGGAGGAGGCCCACGTGCTCATCGACACCTATGGCCGAGTGGCCACCGACCTGAGGGTTTCGCTGACCGACCGGTGCAACCTCCGGTGCACGTACTGCATGCCCGAGGAGGGCCTGCAATGGCTGGCGAAGCCCGACCTCCTCACGGACGACGAGATCGTCCGCCTGATAGACATCGCGGTCACCTCCCTCGGCATCGAGGAGGTCCGCTTCACCGGTGGCGAGCCCCTGCTGCGCCCCGGCCTGGCCGGCATCGTCGAGCGGGTCGCGGCCCTGGAGCCCCGCCCCCGGATGTCCCTCACCACCAACGGCATCGGCCTCAAGCGCACGGCGACCGCCCTGAAGAAGGCGGGCCTGGACCGGGTCAACGTCTCGCTGGACACCCTGCGCCCGGACGTCTTCAAGACCCTCACCCGCCGCGACCGCCACCAGGACGTCCTCGACGGCCTCGAAGCCGCCCGCGAGGCCGACCTGACCCCGGTCAAGGTCAACTCGGTGCTGATGCCGGGACTCAACGCCGACGAGGCCCCGGACCTGCTGGCCTGGGCCGTGGCCAATGACTACGAACTGCGCTTCATCGAGCAGATGCCCCTGGACGCCCAGCACGGCTGGAAGCGCGAGGGCATGGTCACGGCCGGCGACATCCTCGCCTCCCTCCGCACCCGCTTCGAGCTGACCCCCGAAGGCACCGACGAGCGCGGCTCGGCCCCGGCCGAACGCTGGATCGTGGACGGCGGCCCGCACCGCGTGGGCGTCATCGCCTCGGTCACCCGCCCCTTCTGCGGAGCCTGCGACCGCACCCGCCTCACCGCCGACGGCCAGATACGCAGCTGCCTGTTCGCCCGCGAGGAGACCAGCCTCCGCACCGCCCTGCGCTCCGACGCCCCGGACGAGGAGATAGCCCGCATCTGGCGCCTGGCGATGTGGGGCAAGAAGGCGGGCTCGGGCCTGGACGACCCGTCGTTCCTCCAGCCGGACCGACCGATGTCGGCGATCGGCGGCTGACCAGCGGTCGTGGACGAAGGAGCGCTACGAAACTTCCGATGAGGTGAGCCCTACGGGATCTCGGGCGCTTCCCAGTCCTCGAACTTGACGACGTCCTTCAGGAACCCGCGCACACCGAGGAACTGGGACAGATGCTCGCGATGCTCCTCGCACGCGAGCCACGTCTTGCGCCGCTCCGGCGTGTGGACCTTCGGGTTGTTCCACGCGAGGACCCACACGGCGTCGGCGCGGCAGCCCTTCGCGGAGCAGATGGGCGTCTCGTCACTCACGGGAACTCACGGAATCCGTCTCACAGATGCGCTGAAAAGGCGACGCCGAGCAGCCACGGGGGGAGCTGCCCGGCGTCGGTCTGTCGCTCCGACGGGGGATGCGGAGCGCGTACGAAGTATGTCATGGGTGACCGCTCGCTCGGCACCGGAACAACATGATTGATCTGAGCTTTTCTTGAGCTTGGTGCGGAGCCGACTTCCGTTTGTGGCACGTTCGCCATGGTCACGACCGGCCCTGCGGTTCGCCCCGGACACCCGGCGTAGGCTCGGGTACGACCTCTTCCGGGACGGGTTCCGCGACCCCCTCGTCCGACCGCGGCGGCATGATCATCGGCCGCGGCGGCGCGGTGACGAACGTCGACGGCAGACCGGGCGCGTTCTCCCGCCCGGCGTTCGCGATCACCACGGCGACATAGGGGAGGAGCACACCGAGCACCAACGCGACGATCGCGACGTGCCGTTCGACGTTCCACAGCGAACAGGCGAGAATCACCGACACCGTACGGATCGACATCGAGATGACATACCGGCGCTGCCGACCGCGGACATCCTCCGCGAGTCCCGTCCGGGCTCCGGTGATCCGGAACACCTGGGCGTTGCCTTCGCCGTGCAGCTTCCGCATCACATTCCACCATCCGCCCGCATCGGACTCTCCCCGGCCCGCGACCCCGGTTCGCACCCGATCCGGGAACCGGGCCCCGACACCTCCAACGTTACGCCGCGCCTGCGCCGCCTTCGAGACCGGGGCACCCCGGGTCCGGGCGAGCGGACTGCGCCGCACCACGTACGGCCGCACCCGACATGCGGCGTACCGCGACCGGGCCCACACTTGGCGTAATGCTCACGTCGAGCCGTACAAGGAGGCAGCCATGGGCTGGTTGTGGGCGATCATCGTGGGATTCGTGCTGGGCCTGATCGCGAAGGCGATCATCCCGGGCAAGCAGCACAGTCCGCTCTGGCTGACCACCATCTGCGGGATTCTCGGAGCCATCGTCGGCAACGCGATCGCGCGAGCGGCCGGCGTCGACGCGACCAGCGGCATCGACTGGAGCCGCCACGCGTTCCAGCTCATCGCCGCGATCATCATCGTCTTCGTGGTCGACATGGCCTACATGGCGACCATCGGCAAGAACAAACAACGAGCCTGACATCCGTACGACGAAGGGGCGGCCTCCCGAACCGGGAAACCGCCCCTTCGCCCTGTGCTCACGCGCCGGTGACCTCCACGGCCGCCAGATTCTTCTTCCCCCGCCGCAGCACCAGCCACCGTCCATGAAGGAGATCCTCCGTGCCCGGCACGGCGTCCTCCGCGGTGACCTTCGCGTTGTTCACGTAGGCCCCGCCCTCCTTCACGGTCCGCCGCGCGGCGGACTTGCTCGCCACCAGGCCGACCTCGGCGAACAGGTCGACGACCGGGCCGAGTTCGGCCACCTGGATGTGCGGGACCTCGGAGAGGGACGCGGCCAGCGTCTTCTCGTCCAGCTCCGCCAGCTCGCCCTGCCCGAAGAGGGCCCTGGACGCGGCGGTCACGGCGGCCGTCTGCTCGGCGCCGTGCACCAGCGTCGTCAGCTCCTCGGCCAGCGCGCGCTGCGCGGCACGGGCCTGGGGGCGTTCCTCGGTCTGCTGCTCCAACTCCTCAAGCTCCGCACGGGACTTGAAGGACAGGATGCGCATGTACGTGGTGATGTCCCGGTCGTCCGTGTTCAGCCAGAACTGGTAGAACGCGTACGGCGTGGTCATCTCCGGGTCGAGCCAGATGGCCGTGCCCTCGGACTTGCTGAACTTCGTGCCGTCCGCCTTGGTCATCAGCGGGGTCGCGATCGCGTGCACCGTGGCGTCCGGCTCCAGGCGGTGGATCAGGTCCAGGCCCGCCGTGAGATTGCCCCACTGGTCGCTGCCGCCCTGCTGGAGGGTGCAGCCGTACCTCCGGTAGAGCTGGAGGAAGTCCATGCCCTGGAGGATCTGGTAGCTGAACTCCGTGTAGCTGATGCCCTGGTCGGACTCCAGACGTCGGGCGACGGAGTCCTTGGTCAGCATCTTGTTGACGCGGAAGTGCTTGCCGATGTCCCGCAGGAACTCGATCGCGGAGAGGTTCGCCGTCCAGTCCAGGTTGTTGACCATGACCGCCGCGTTCTCGCCCTCGAAGGACAGGAACGGCTCGATCTGGTGGCGCAGCTTCTGGACCCAGCCGGCGACCGTCTCCGGGTCGTTCAACGTGCGCTCCGCCGTCGGGCGGGGGTCGCCGATCTGACCCGTGGCGCCGCCGACCAGCGCCAGCGGCCGGTGGCCGGCCTGTTGCAGCCGGCGCACGGTGAGCACCTGCACCAGGTGTCCCAGGTGGAGGGAGGGCGCGGTGGGGTCGAAACCGCAATAGAACGTGACGGGACCGTCCGCGAGCGCCTTGCGCAAAGCATCTTCGTCGGTGGACAGGGCGAACAGCCCGCGCCACTTCAGCTCGTCGACGATGTCCGTCACGGTTCTCGTATCTCCTTGAGTGGTCTCTCGATCTCGTGATGCACGTATGACGTGAATCAGGTACGAGGTTATACGCCCTGACTGACAGAGCTCATATTGAAGTCCGGCACCCGCAGCGCGGGCATCGCAGCCCTGGTGAACCAGTCGCTCCACTCCCTGGGCAGCGTCTTTTCCGTGCGCCCGGCCTCGGTCGCCCGCCCCAGCAGATCCACCGGCGACTCGTTGAACCGGAAGTTGTTCACCTCGCCCGCCACCTCGCCGTTCTCGACGAGGTAGACGCCGTCCCGGGTGAGCCCGGTGAGCAGCAGGGTCGCCGGGTCGACCTCGCGGATGTACCAGAGGCAGGTGAGCAGCAGCCCGCGCTCGGTGTTCGCGACCATCTCCTCCAGGGAGCGGTCCTCGCCCCCGCTCAGGATCAGGTTGTCGATCGACGGCGCCACCGGCAGCCCGGTGAGCCCCGCGCTGTGCCGACTCGTCAACAGATGCCGCAGCTCGCCCTCGCGCACCCAGTCGGTGGCCGTCAGCGGCAGCCCGTTGTCGAACACCGACTGGTCGCCCCCGGAGGTGTGCGCGAGCACGAACGGGGCGGATTCCAGGCCCGGTTCGTTCGGGTCGCTGCGCAACGTCAGCGGCAGCTCGCTGAGCTTCTCGCCGACGCGGGTGCCACCGCCCGGCTTGGAGAACACCGTGCGCCCCTCGACCGCGTCCCGCCCCGACGCCGACCACATCTGGTAGATCAACAGGTCCGCGACCGCGGTAGGCGGCAGCAGTGTCTCGTACCGGCCCGCGGGCAGCTGGATCTTCCGCTCCGCCCAGCCCAGCCGTACGGCCAACTCGGCGTCCAGCGCGGCCGGGTCGACGTCCTTGAAGTCCCGGGTCGAGCGGCCGGCCCACGCCGAGCGCGTACGGTCCGGGGACTTGGCGTTCAGCTCCAGCGTGCCGTTGGGCTGGTCGTGGCGCAGGCGCAGGCCCGTCGACGTACCCAGGTAGCTGGAGACCAGCTCGTGGTTGGCGAAGCCGTACAGCTCGCGACCGCCCGCACGCGCGCGTGCGAACGATTCGCCGAGCGCCGGCGCGAAGTCGGTGAACACGGAGGACGAGGTCTCGGCGGGGCCGTCCGTGAAGTCGGGCGACGCCGTCACGCCCGTGACGAGCGGCTGTGCGTCCTCGGCGGGCGCGGCCCCGCGCGCGGCTGCCTCGGCGGCCCGTACGAGCGGCTCCAGCTCCTCCGGGGTGACGGCGGACCGGGACACGACCCCCGAGGCGGTGCCCTCCTTGCCGTCGACGGTCGCGATGACGGTGAGCGTGCGCCCGCGCGTGACACCGTTCGTGGTCAGCGCGTTGCCCGCCCAGCGGAGGTTGGCGGTCGACTGCTCGTCGGCGATGACGACACAGCCGTCGGCCCGGGACAGTTCGAGGGCGCGCTCGACGATCTCGTGCGGCTTGTTCGTACGAGGACTCATCGACCGGCCTCCTGCGTGGTATTGAGGATGTTGACGCCCGTGAAGAGGGCCGAGGGGCAGCCGTGCGAGACCGCCGCGACCTGGCCCGGCTGGGCCTTGCCGCAGTTGAAGGCGCCGCCCAGGACGTAGGTCCCCGGACCGCCGACGGCCGCCATGGACCCCCAGAAGTCGGTGGTCGTCGCCTGGTAGGCGACGTTCCGCAGCTGTCCGGTGATCCGCCCGTTCTCGATCTTGAAGAACCGCTGTCCGGTGAACTGGAAGTTGTAGCGCTGCATGTCGATCGACCACGACCGGTCGCCCACCACGTAGATCCCGCGGTCGACCCCGCCGATCAGATCCTCCGTGGACAGCCCCGCCGGGTCCGGCTGCAACGACACGTTGGCCATGCGCTGCACCGGCACATGGCCGGGGGAGTCGGCGTAGGCGCAGCCGTTCGAGCGGTCGAAGCCGGTCAACTTCGCGATGCGGCGGTCGAGTTGGTAGCCCACCAGGGTGCCGTTCTTGACGAGGTCCCAGGACTGGCCCTCGACGCCCTCGTCGTCGTAGCCGATGGTCGCGAGGCCGTGTTCGGCGGTGCGGTCGCCGGTGACGTTCATCCGCTCGGAGCCGTACTTGAGCTTGCCGAGCTTGTCGAAGGTGGCGAAGGAGGTGCCGGCGTAGGCGGCCTCGTAGCCGAGCGCGCGGTCCAGTTCGGTGGCGTGGCCGATGGACTCATGGATCGTCAGCCAGAGGTTGGACGGGTCGACGACGAGGTCGTAGAGGCCCGCCTCGACGCTCGGCGCCCGCATCTTCTCGGCGAGCAGCTCGGGGATCCGCGCCAGCTCCTCGTCCCAGTCCCAGCCGGTACCCGTCAGGTACTCCCAGCCACGGCCCACGGGCGGCGCGATGGTACGCATCGAATCGAACTCACCGCTCGACTCGTCGACCGACACCGCGTTCAGCTGCGGATGCAGCCTGACCCGCTGCTGGGTGGTCACCGTCCCGGCGGTGTCGGCGTAGAACTTGTTCTCGTGCACGGTGAGCAGCGACGCGTCCACATGGTTGACGCCGTCCGCCGCGAGCAGCCGCGCGCTCCAGTCCGCCAGCAGCCCCGCCTTCTCGTCGTCGGGCACCGAGAACGGATCGATCTCGTACGACGAGATCCACGTCCGCTCCTCGTGCACGGGCTCGGCGGCCAGCTCGACGCGCTCGTCGGACCCGGCCGCCTTGATCACCTGGGCGGAGAGCTTCGCCATCGCCACCGCCTGCGAGGCGACCTTCGCGGCGGCGTCGAGGCTCAGGTCCACGCCCGACGCGAAGCCCCAGGTGCCGCCGTGCACGACCCGCACCGCGTACCCGAGGTCGGTGGTGTCCGACGTACCGGCCGGGCGGGCGTCCCGCAGCCGCCAGGACGCGCTGCGCACCCGTTCGAACCGGAAGTCCGCGTGCTCGGAACCGAGCGCACGCGCGCGTGCCAGCGCGGCGTCGGCCAGGGCGCGTAGCGGAAGCGCCGTGAAGGCTTCGTCGATGGAATGAGGCACGGAGGTCTCCCTGCTGTCGTGGCCTGTGGAGTCCGATCATGTCGCGCGGACAGGTGCGGGGACCACACGTTTCCGCTCGGCGTCGGCACTTTCTGTAGAGACCCGACAGCGAGTCCCCCAAGCCACTGTCGGTGCCCGATTGTCCCGTGGCGCGGGCCGACCGATAGGTTTTCGATAAGGCCGTCTGTCGACCAGGGTGCACCGGGCAGGCGCGCAGGACAGCTATCGAAAGGGTGATCCGTTGAGCCGCTCGGTTCTCGTCACCGGAGGCAACCGGGGCATCGGCCTCGCCATCGCCCATGCGTTCGCCGACGCCGGCGACAAGGTCGCGATCACGTACCGCTCGGGTGAGCCGCCGGCCGGCTTCCTCGCGGTGAAGTGCGACATCACCGACACCGAGCAGGTGGAGCAGGCCTACAAGGAGATCGAGGCCGCGCACGGCCCCGTCGAGGTCCTGGTCGCCAACGCGGGCGTCACCAAGGACACGCTCCTGATGCGCATGTCCGAGGAGGACTTCACCTCGGTCATCGACACGAACCTCACCGGCACCTTCCGCGTCGTCAAGCGTGCCAACCGCGGCATGCTGCGCGCCAAGAAGGGCCGTGTCGTCCTGATCTCGTCGGTCGTCGGCCTGATGGGCGGTCCCGGCCAGTCGAACTACGCCGCCTCCAAGGCGGCCCTGGTCGGCTTCGCGCGCTCGCTCGCCCGTGAGCTGGGGTCGCGCAACATCACCTTCAACGTCGTCGCGCCCGGCTTCGTGGACACCGACATGACCAAGGTGCTCACCGACGAGCAGCGCGAGGGCATCGTGAAGCAGGTGCCGCTCGGCCGTTACGCGCAGCCCGAGGAGATCGCCGCGACGGTGCGGTTCCTCGCCTCGGACGACGCCTCGTACATCACTGGAGCCGTCATCCCTGTTGACGGCGGACTGGGAATGGGTCACTGATCACCATGAGCGGAATTCTTGAGGGCAAGCGCGTCCTGATCTCCGGTGTGCTGCTGGAGTCCTCCATCGCCTTCCACGCCGCCAAGCAGGCCCAGGAGCAGGGCGCGGAGATCATCCTGACCGCGTTCCCGCGGCCCACGCTGACCGAGCGCATCGCCAAGAAGCTGCCGAAGCCCACCAAGGTCATCGAGCTCGACGTGACGAACGCCGAGCACCTCGCGCGTCTCGCCGACGTCGTCGGCGAGGAACTGGGCGGCCTGGACGGCGTCGTGCACTCCATCGGGTTCGCGCCGCCGGACGCGCTCGGCGGCAACTTCCTCAACACGCCGTTCGAGTCGGTCGCCACGGCCATGCACGTCTCGGCGTACTCCCTGAAGTCGCTGACCGTGGCCTGCCTGCCGCTGATGCAGAACGGCGGCTCGGTCGTCGGCCTCACCTTCGACGCGTCCTTCGCCTGGCCGCAGTACGACTGGATGGGCCCGGCCAAGGCCGCCCTGGAGGCCACCAGCCGCTACCTCGCCCGTGATCTGGGCAAGCAGAACATCCGCTGCAACCTCATCTCCGCGGGCCCGCTCGGTTCGATGGCCGCCAAGTCCATCCCGGGCTTCGGCGAGCTGGCCGCCGTGTGGGACAACCGCTCCCCCCTGGAGTGGGACCTCAAGGACCCGGAGCCGGCCGGCAAGGGCATCGTCGCCCTGCTGAGCGACTGGTTCCCGAAGACCACGGGCGAGATCATCCACGTGGACGGCGGTCTGCACGCCATCGGCGCCTGATCTCCCGGCCCGACTTCTCCCACCGCGTCGACGCCCCGTTTCCCGCACCGCGCGGGCAGCGGGGCGTCACCCGTTCGGCCCCGTAGACCGGGCGGGGTCGGGCCACAACTGCGCACTCTGGATTACGCGTTCACCACGCGATTCCCTCCCCAGCACCACCGAGGAGGTTCCCCTTGTGCGCCTGTCCCGCAGCCTGGCCTCAGTGACCGCCGCCGTCGCGCTCGTCATCTCCCTGGCGTACGAGGCGATGCCCCACGCACGCGTGGAGGCCCGGAAACCGGCCGCCGCCCCCCAACTGTTCGGCGCCGCGTGCCGCACCGCGGTCCACGGCTCGCACGTGATCGCGTACTGCCACAACCCGTACCCCCTGACCGACCGCGTCGCCCTGCACATCGAGTGCGACCGCTGGTGGGACATCGACAGCGACGGCACCGGCATCGACGCGGGTCCGGCGCAGACCGTACGGCTGGCAGGCCGCTGCTGGGAGGACGTCCGCGCGGTGTGGGTCAGCCACCAGAAGCGGGCGAGCTGAGCCCCTCGGGAGCGGGCGGGTCCAACCGCCCAGGGCGGCACAGGAACGGATAGCCCGCGGCCTCCGCGGCGGCCGCCCGCGCGTCACCCGCGCGGATCGCGTCCACGAGCCGCGTGTGGTCCATGTACGACTCCGGAGTCAGCTCCTCGCCGACGTCCGCGCGCAGCCAGTCCCGCAGCACCTCGCCGAGGTCGGCGTACATCGCCGTCATGACGTCGTTGTGCGAGGCGGCCACCACGGCCAGGTGCAGGGTCGCGTCGGACGTCACGAAGGCCTCCGCGTCCCCCGACGCCCACGCCTCCTCGCGCCGTACGAGCAGGGCGTCCAGCTGCTTGAGGTCCTTCTCGGTGCGCCGCTCGGCCGCCAGCTGCGCAGCCGCCGACTCCAGGGTGGAACGCAGTTCGGCGATGTGCCGGGGGTCGGCGTCCGCGAACCGGCGGTGCATCACGCCCGCCAGCTCGCTGGTCGCCACGACGTAGGTGCCGGAGCCCTGGCGGATGTCCAGCAGACCGTTGTGCGCGAGCGCGCGGACGGCCTCGCGGACCGTGTTGCGGGCGACCCCGAGCTGCTCGACCAGCTCCGGCTCGGTCGGGATCCGGGAGCCGACCGGCCATTCGCCCGAGGTGATCTCGTTCCGCAGCGCGGCGATGACCTGCTCGGACAGCGCCGAACGACGGGGGTGGCTCAGGGGCATGGCACACCTTCGCATGTGCGGGGCGGGAACGGGCCACCCGGGGATGGACAACCAATCATCCCATGATTCTATGATGGGCGGCATGGCGAGCGAGGAAACCCGGACACCGAAGTCCACGACGACGAACACCGGCGGCCCGGCCGCGAGCGACCCCGCGACATCAAGCGACCCTGCAACATCAAGCGGAGGACCGTCCACGCGCGCGTGGACGACGCGTCTGGTCGTCGTCGGCATCGTGCTGGCCGCACTGAACCTCCGTCCCGCGATCACCAGCCTCGGCGCCCTCCTCGAAGAGGTCCGCGACGGCCTCGGCATGAGCGGCAGCGTCGCCGGACTGCTCACGTCCGTACCCCCGTTGTGCTTCGCCGCCTTCGGCGTCATGGCCCCGCGCCTCGCCCGCCGCTTCGGCCCGGGCACGGTGGTCTGCGCCGGAATGGTCGCCATCACCGCGGGCCTGCTGATACGGCCGTACGTCGGCGGTACGGCGGGCTTCCTGGCCGGCAGCGCGCTCGCGCTCATGGGCATCGCGGTGAGCAACGTCCTGATGCCGGTGATCGTCAAGCGTTGGTTCCCCGACCGGGTCGGCTCCATGACCGGCCTGTACTCGATGGCCCTCGCCCTAGGTACGGCCGCCGCGGCCGCGGTCACCGTGCCCATGACCGATGCCCTGGGCGGCAGTTGGCGCTCCGGCCTCGCCGTGTGGGCGGGGCTGGCCGCGGCCGCCGTACTGCCGTGGATCGCTCTCGCGCGGCACCGGGAGGCGCCCGCGGATCCGCCCTCCCGCGCGGGGGAGACCGAGCGGGCGCGGCCCGAACTGCGGATCACCCGCAGCCGTACCGCCTGGGCGCTCGCCGTGTTCTTCGGGCTCCAGGCCACCGCCGCCTACATCACGATGGGCTGGATGGCACAGATATTCCGGGACGCGGGCGTCTCCGCGAGCACGGCCGGGCTGCTGCTGGCCGTCACCATGGCGGTGGGCGTGCCCCTGGCCTTCGTCATCCCGCGCGTGGCCACCAGGCTGCCCCACCAGGGGCCGGTCGTCGTCGTGCTCGGCGTCTGCGGTCTCGCCGGATACGCGGGCCTGTACCTCGCGCCGGCCGGCGGAGCCTGGGCCTGGGCCCTGCTGCTCGGCATCGCCAACTGCGCCTTCCCGCTGGCCCTGACGATGGTCGGCATGCGGGCCAGGACCGGCGCGGGCGTCGCCCAGCTGTCCGCCTTCGCGCAGAGCGCCGGGTATCTCATCTCCGTCCCGGGGCCGCTCCTGGTCGGCGTGCTCTACCAGCACAGCGGCGGCTGGGGACTGCCGATCGCCCTCATGGCCGGCCTGATGGTCCCGCAGATGGCCGTGGGCGTCCTCGCGGGCCGCGACCGTACGGTGGAGGACGAGGCGGCCCGCTGAACCCGCCCCGGCGGACGTCGCACGGACGGGGGGTGCGAGACTTGCCGTATGCCAGTGCTCGACCCGAACCCCCAGAACGGCCAGCGGAAGATGCTCATCGTCTTCGGCTCGTTCTTCGCCATCTTCATCGTCATCGCCATCATCGCGACGATCGCGTCCCCGTGACCACACGCGCCCGAGTCGATGGTGGGGTTCTCCCCACCATCCCCTAGGGGGCGAGGCTCAGGGTCAAGTGGGTGGATCTCCGGATGGGTTGAGGGCCGCGCGTTCCGTAACTTCGAAGTGTGACCGCGAGAAGCGGATCGCGGACCACTCGGAGACCAGCGGAGGCACACATGTCGGCCCCAACGCACACCCCGCCCCACTCGGCGACCACGGGCGGCGTCGACATCAGGCTGCCGTGGTGGGCCCTCGCCCTGCCGGCGCTCGCCTTCGGCGTGCTGCTCGTGATGATGCTCAACCCGACGGACGCGCAAGCGGCGGCCTCGGACCCGATGATCACCCACCTCTTCGAGCGCGCGCAGCAGCTCATAGCCCGCTGAGCACGGGCGAAGCCGCCCGTCAACTCCCTGCGCCCCGTGGCCTGTTTCATGCGAAGCTGGATCCCATGAGCGTCGCAGAACCCCGCAGGATTGTCCTCTTCCGGCATGCGAAGGCCGACTGGCCCGAGGTGACCGATCACGAGCGGCCGCTCGCCGAGCGGGGCCGCCTGGACGCGGCCACCGCCGGAAGCAGACTGGCCGACACCGGCATCCCCTTCGATCTGGCCCTCTGCTCCACCGCGACCCGCACCCGGGAGACCTGGAAGCTGGCCGTCCACGAACTCGCGCACCGGCCGAAAACCGTCTACGAGGAGAGGCTCTACGAGGCCTCGCCCGGCGAGCTGATCGCCGTACTGAACGAGACGCCCGACGACTCGCGGAACCTGATCCTCATCGGCCACAACCCGGGCGTCCAGGGCCTGACCGAGATCCTCTCCGGACCGGACACCGGCGAAGCCCGCGAGCGGCTGACCCGCCGCGGCTTCTCGACCGCCGCTTTCGCCGTCCTCACCTTCGACGGCTCCTGGAAGTCGCTGGAGCCGGGCGCGGCGACCCTGACCGACTACTGGGCGCCGTCCGAGTAGACCCGCGGACCCATACATCCGCAGTCCCGCGGACCCGCACGACAAGGGGCCCGGCACCGAGCGGTGCCGGGCCCCTGAAGGTCCTGATGAAGGTCCTGAAGGGTCCGAGGTCAGTCCTCGTCGTGGGTGTCCGCCGCCTCGACCTCTTCGCGGGTGACGCCCAGCAGATACAGGACGGTGTCGAGGAAGGGCACGTTCACCGCCGTGTGCGCGGCCTGCCGTACGACCGGCTTCGCGTTGAAGGCGACGCCGAGACCGGCCGCGTTGAGCATGTCCAGGTCGTTGGCGCCGTCGCCGATCGCCACGGTCTGCGCGAGCGGTACGCCCGCCTCGGCGGCGAACCGGCGCAGCAGCCGCGCCTTGCCCGCGCGGTCGACGATCTCGCCGGTGACCCTGCCGGTCAGCTTCCCGTCGACGATCTCCAGCGTGTTCGCCTGGGCGAAGTCGAGCCCGAGCCGGTCCTTGAGGTCGTCGGTGACCTGGGTGAACCCGCCCGACACGACGCCGACTTGATAGCCGAGCCGCTTGAGCGTACGGATCAGGGTGCGGGCGCCGGGCGTCAGCCGCACCTCGCTGCGCACCTTGTCGACGACCGACTCGTCCAGCCCCGCGAGCAGCGCCACGCGCGCGTGCAGGGACTGCTCGAAGTCCAACTCCCCGCGCATCGCGGCGGCGGTCACCTCGGCGACCTCGTCCTCGCAGCCGGCGTGCGCGGCGAAGAGCTCGATGACCTCGTCCTGGATGAGCGTGGAGTCGACGTCCATGACGACGAGTCGCTGGGCCCGCCGGTGCAGCCCCGCCGCCACGACGGCGACATCGACGCCGAGCGCCGCCGCGTGGGTGGCGAGGGCGGTGCGCAGGGGCTCGGTCTCCACCCCGGACACCGCGAACTCGACCGCTGTCACGGGGTACTTGGCGAGCCGGAAGATACGGTCGATGTTGCCGCCCGCCTTGGTGATACGGGCGGCGATCGCGGCGGTGGACTCCGCGGTGAGGGGGTGGCCGAGCACGGTCACGAGCGAACGCCCGAGCCCGCGCGGCCGGTTGTCGCCGAGGCCGGAGATGATCTCCGCCTGCATCTTCATCGACTCGGCCCAGCTGTGCACGGTGGCCCGCAGATCCCCTTCGAGCCCGGCGGGCGGCGGCGTCACGAGTGCGCACAGCACCATCCGGCCACGGGTGACGACCTGCTCGATGTCGACCACGTCGACGGAGTAGGCGGCGAGGGTGTCGAAGAGTCCGGCCGTGATGCCCGGCCTGTCCTTGCCGAAGATCTTGACGAGGAGAGTGGGTACGTCAGAGGTCTGCGAAGCGCTCATGGTGTACCCACCGTATCCGGCACGGAGTGCCTTATGCCGCAGAGGTCCGCCTAGCGGACACGGAACAGTGGGTGTCGGATCGGTGGCGGGAATCTTACGGGCCGATCACGAAGGCGCCGGTGGGCGGTCACGAGCCGGTACGAGGACGGTCAGGAGACGCGCCGAGGCGGTCGCGGTGGGGTGCGCTGCCGATCAGGAGCTGGCTGGCGGGGCGTCGGGCAGAGGGCGACCGGTACGGCGCCGGGCAGCGGGCGACCGGTACGGCGCCGGGCAGCGGGCGACCGGTACGGCGCCGGGCGCGGGGCGCGGGGGATACGGCCGGACGGGTGGGGCGCGAAGGGTGGGGCGCGACGGTTCGCGTGACACCGCAGCGGATCACCGACGTCCCCACTGGATCATCGGCGCCCCTTGGGCCTCCCCGGAGGAGGCGGTGGCGGTGGCGGGGGCGGCTGCTGTCCGTCGTCCGAGTCGTCGCCCGGCCAGTCCCGCGAGGGCGCCCCGGGCCGACGCCGGGGTGGCCGGGACGGCGGCTCGTAGGGCTGGGCCATGGTCGGAGCGCCGTACAGGTCGACGGGCGGCACAGGGGTGCCGGGCGACTGCGGGTCGCCGTAGGACGGAGGCTCGCCGTAGGACTGCGGGTCGCCGTAAGGACGGTCGCCGTAGGGACGAGTGCCGTCGTTCGCCGGGACGGCCCCGGACCGCCCCGCGCCGCCCGGCGCACCGGACGGCCGTGAGTCTCCGGCGGGCGACCGACCGCCGCCGTGCGACGACCGCGCACCCGGCGGCCACGCGCCTTCCTGGGGTGGGCCCGAGTCCGGCGACCACCCAGGGCCAGGAGGCTGAGCACCGGCACCGGGCCGCCCGCCTCCCGCCCCCGCACCCCCCGGCGGCCCGCCGACCTCGGGTTGCCGTAGCTCATCGGGCAGTTGGAGATACGGGTTGGTCGCGGGGTTGGGCGCGCGGTACGGCGCGCTCGGCACGTAGGGGCCGGTGGAGCCGGTGCGGCCGGTGTGTCCCGTGCTCCCCGCGGGCCGCGCGTGCTCCGGATGGCCTTCGTATCCGGGCGCCCCGGCGTCCGGCGCCGACCCCACCCCCGGAACCGGCGCCCCCAAGTCACCCAGTGCCAGCGGCGCGGCACGTCGTCCCGCCGCTCCCGTCGCGTACGCGAGCAGCCCGCCGACGCCTCCCGCGCCCGCGCCCCACACCGCGCCCAGCAGCAGCGCCATGCCCAGATGCCCGTGCAACTCGATCCCGGCGCCGAACGCGTCGAATCCCAGCACCGACAGCGAGGCGTCCACCGACACATCCGTCAGCCAGGCCAGCAGCGGCAGCGTCAGCGCGGTCACGACCCCGAGTCGTAAGGTGCACCGCCCGGCGAAACCGAGCGCCCCCGGACCACCACCGAGGCCCTTCGCGCCCAGTGGTGTCCGTGCCGCGGTGAGTACCCCCGCCAGCAGCATCATCAGGGCCGCGGCGACCCCCAACAGCCATACGCGGTTGTCCAGTTCGGCCAGTCGTCCCAGTGTCACCGGCTGGTCGGACTTCGCGCTCAGGAGGTCGTCGAGGGGATGGGGGAGCAGCTTCGCCAGTTCACCCGTCGCCTTGCCGTCCCAGGGGACGAAGAGGCCGATCGGGATGCCGAGCCAGACCCCGTTGGGCGCGCCGAGCAGCGCGGCGCCCGCGATCCGCTTGGGGTGGTCGTCGCCGATCGCCGCGTACGCCGCCGCCGCGAGCCCCGCCGCCACCGCGACCAGCAGCACCGCGACGAGCGCGGACACGGCCGGTCGTACGACACGGTGGACGGCCTCCCAGCCACGGGGGAGGGGCGTACGGCGGGAGGCCAGCAGGGCGATGAGCAGGATGCCGGCCGACCAGGCCAGGCCGCCCAGCAGGGTCGGTGCCGTGTCGACGGTGAAGCCGACCGCGGCCTTCGCCTTGACCAGGTCGCTGATCTTGCCGGGCAACAGCCCGCCGATGTCACCGATGTCGCCGATACCGGGGATGTTCACCCCGCCGCCGCTACCGCCGCCGCCCGTGATCTTGTCGAGGCCCAGCTTGCCGCCGTCGATCGTGATGACGTCGTGCCCGGCCCAGGCCAGGCCGCCGAGCATCGCCACGAAGAGCGCGACCACCGAGCCCGCGCGCGCGAGGAGTTCGGCCGGCGCGATCACAACTGCCCCCGACCGCAGGGACCGTAGGAAGAAGTACGACAGAAGCAGTGCTCCTGCCAGGCTCACGCCCAGCGGGGTGATCGTGACGGCCGTGGTCGCCTGGGCGCCAGTGAGGCCGAAGGCGGAGACGTCGCCGGTCGGGGTGACCGAACCGCCCGCGCCGAGCGCCACCACCGCCGCGGTCATGGGCCCGAGCGAGCCCGTCGCGTCGGCGCCCAGCAGGTGCAGGCCGAGCGCGGCCGTGCCCGCCATGCCGATCAACGCCCAACTCACCGCGGCGATCGCGGACAGCAGGACGTCACCCCAGGGCACCCTCGTGTCGTAGTGCGCCGTCCTGACACTCGTCGCTGAGTTCATGGCAGACCCCCCGATCCGCGGCACGGCGTGGTGCGGACACCACGCATGTCCCCCTCGCGTGGATTACCACTCTCCGGGTCGGTTTCAACCCCGTCAACGGAACCGCCGAACGTGTAACGGCGTGCTCTTCACAAGGCCCGACTTTCGGTCAGGGGGTGCAGCCTGAAATAGTTCCCGACGATGTTCGACATCCCTAGACTCCCTGTGATGGGGGTAACTCGGGGGACTACTCAGTGGGGCATGGAGTGCCGGAACTCGTACTGGAATTGAATGGACGGTCCTGGACGCTAGACGCGTCCAGGACCTACACCCTCGGACGTGATCCGCAGGGGGACATCGTGGTCGACGACGCCAGGGTCTCCTGGCGGCACGCCACGATCAGCTGGAGCGGCCGGAGTTGGGTCATCGACGACCACGGCAGCACCAATGGCACGTTCGTGCAGGGCCAGCGCATCCATCAGATGGAGATCGGCCCCGGCTCGTCCGTGTATCTGGGCAACGCGACCGACGGCCCGAGCCTGAGCCTGTCCGGCGCCGCCGCCGCGGTGGCGAGCCCGCAGGCCCAGCCGCGGCAACAGCCGTACGCGGCACAGGGCGTGGGCCCCGGCTGGGCCCAGCAGGCGCCGCCGCAGCAGACGCCTGAGCAGCAGCGTTTCCAGCCGTCGGCCGCCGCGCAGATTCCGCAGCAGCCGGGAGCCGGTGTCGGCGCGGGGGCGCCGCCGGTCTACGGCGACCGCAGCCCGACCACGTTCCACCAGTTCTCGCTGGACCGTGTGATGCGCATCGGCCGTGCGCTGGAGAACGAGTTGGTGGTCTCCGACCTCCAAGTGTCGCGCCACCACGCCGAGTTCCACGCGACACTCGACGGCCGCTTCGAGATCCGTGACCTCGGCTCGCACAACGGCACGTACGTCAACGGCCAGCCGATCACCAAGGGCGGCTCGGCGCTGCTCGGCCCGAACGACATCGTCGGCGTCGGCCACTCCACGTTCCGCCTGGTCGGGGACCGGCTCGAAGAGTTCGTCGACACCGGTGAAGTCTCCTTCTCCGCCCGGCACTTGACGGTCGAGGTCGACGGCGGCAAGCAGATCCTCAAGGACGTCTCCTTCGGCGTACCGGAGAAGTCGCTGATCGCGGTCATCGGCCCGTCGGGCTCCGGCAAGTCGACCCTCCTCAAGGCGCTCACCGGCTACCGGCCCGCCAACCAGGGCGACGTCCTCTACGACAACCGCAACCTGTACAAGCAGTTCGCCGAGCTGCGCCAGCGCATCGGTCTGGTCCCGCAGGACGACATCCTGCACAAGGAACTGACCGTCAAGAAGGCCCTCAAGTACGCGGCCAAGCTGCGCTTTCCCGCCGACACCACCGGCGACGAGCGCGAGGCCCGCATCGACGAGGTGCTGCGCGAGCTGAAGCTCGACATCCACAAGGAGAAGAAGATCACTTCTCTCTCCGGTGGGCAGCGCAAGCGTGTCTCGGTGGCTCTGGAACTCCTCACCAAGCCCTCGCTGATCTTCCTGGACGAGCCCACCTCGGGCCTCGACCCGGGCATGGACCGCGATGTCATGCAGCTGCTGCGCGGCCTCGCCGACGACGGCCGCACGGTCCTCGTCGTCACCCACTCCGTGGCCGAACTGGCGATCTGCGACAAGCTGTTGGTGATGGCTCCGGGCGGTGCCGTCGCCTACTTCGGGCCGCCCGAGGAGGCGTTGAACTTCTTCGGCTACGACACCTGGGCCGATGTCTTCTCCGCCTTCGAGAACTACCGCGACTACGACTGGGCGGGCCGCTGGAAGGGCTCGCAGCACTACCAGATGTACGCCGCCGACATCGACGCGATCGCACCGCAGTCCGTACAGATGCCGCCCATGCAGGCGATGAAACCGCCGAAGCCACAGGGCTGGATGTCGCAGTTCGTCACGCTGGTCCGCCGCTACGTCACGGTGATCGCCTCCGACAAGGGCTTCCTGGCCCTGATGGTGATCCTGCCGGGCGTGCTGGGCGCGGTGAGCCTGCTCATCGACTCGGGCAACAGCCTGCTGCCCAACCCGGCCAGGGCGAACGGCACCATCATCCCGAACGGCACGGCGACCACGGTCCTGCTGATCCTCGCGGTCGGCGCCTGCTTCGCCGGCGCGGCCAACTCGGTCCGTGAGCTGATCAAGGAACGGGTCATCTACGAACGGGAGCGCGCGACGGGCCTGTCCCGGTCCGCGTACCTGATGTCCAAGGTGTTCGTGCTCGGCGTGATCACCGCGCTGCAAGGGCTGATGGTCGGTGTCATCGGCTTCTCCAGCCGGGAGATCCCGAAGCAGGGCCTGGTCCTCGGCAGCCAGACCATGTTCGAACTCTGCATCCCGATCATGGGCCTCGGCTTCACCGCGATGATGTTCGGCCTGATCATCTCCTCGCTGGTGAAGACGGCCGAGAAGACCATGCCGCTGCTGGTGATGTTCGCGATCATCCAAGTCGTGTTCACCGGCTGCCTGTTCACGCTGAACGGCGCGATCGGCGTCAACCAGTTCTCGTACCTGATGCCCTCGCGCTGGGCGGTCGGTGCCGCGGGCGCCACGCTGGACTTCAACAAGATCAGCCCGCCCAAGCCCGGCGACAGCAACGACCCGCTGTGGGAGCACACCGTCGGCGCCTGGGGCATGGACATGGCCGCCCTGATCGCCCTCGGCATCATCTGCGGCATCTTCGTGGCCCGCTTCCTGCGCCGCCACGAGCCCGAGGTCATGCGCAAGTAGCAGTTCCCGTACGACACCGAAGGGCGGCACCCCTCACACGGGTGCCGCCCTTCGCCGTCGATACCGAGACCCAGAGGTCCGCCGGAGGCCTCGATACGCGTCTCAGTACGCGCTGTTGACGTTGTCGATCGAGCCGTACCGGTCGGCCGCGTAGTTCGCCGCGGCGGTAATGTTGGCGACCGGGTCGTAGATGCTCATCGAGGTACCGGAGACGTGGTACGCGTTGAACGTCGGCTGGATGACCTGGAGCAGACCGATCGACGGGGTGCCGTTGACCGCGTTGACGTCCCAGCCGTTGACGGCGCTCGGGTTGCCCGAGGACTCCCGCATGATGTTCTTGTACAGGCCGTAGTACGAGCCCGGTATGCCCTTCTGCTTCATGATCGCCAGGGCGTGGTTGATCCAGCCGTTGAGGTTGTTGGCGTAGGTCGTCGCGGCGACGGGCTGGAGCTTGACGCGCTGGCTGGAGCGGCTCGCGGCCTTCTTCGCCTTGCGGGCGGCCTCCGCCTTCTTCGCGGCGGCGGCTTCGGCGGCCTTCTTCTTCGCGGCGGCGTCCGCCTTGGCCTTCGCCGCCTTCGCCTTGGCGTCGGCCTTCGCCTGGATCGCCTCGGTCTTGAGGCTGGCACCGGCGAGCTGGTCGGTGACGCTGGCCCTGACGCCCTTGATGGGCTCCGTGCTGTACGCCACCTTCGCCGTGGACGCGGCGTCCGTGGTGGTCGTCCCCGCGTCGCTGGGCACCGCGGAGAAGGCGAGGGCGGCGGCGCCGAGCGTGGCGACACCGGCGAGCGCGATCCTGTGCTGCTTCGTCAGCTTGTTGAGCTTGGTCAGGCGACTACGACCGGGAGTGTTCGTGTTCTCGGGCATGGCGGATGGACCTCTTCGAATGGCGCGGAGGTCGCTCACCGTCCGGCGGGGACGCGGGTGCTTCCGGCACAAACGCCGCGGACGGGATCCGCGGCGCTGAGCGACGGCTGCAATTCTTAGCGGTCGCAAAAACCTGTGGCAAAGGTGTGACGTACGATCCCCGGTAGTGGAGCAGGGAAGGGCAAAACGGGACAGACAGGACCGTCTGTCCCGCTCAAGCGGGTCGGGTTTATCTCCTATGTGCCCTAGTACGTGATCTGCGCCCTATGTGCGGGCTCACACCGGCGGCACGGCAACCTCACTTGCAGTTGCTTGCGCAACGCGCTGCGTGAGGATCCTCCTCCGGGAGGATGAGGTGCACGTCCCCGAACTCGTGCCACAGGTAGAGCCCGCGCAGCGCCTCCTCATAACCGCGGTCGACGGCGGCCCGCCCGGCGACCGCCTCCAGCATCAGCAGATGCGAGGCCTCCGGCTCGTGCAGCCCCGTCAGCAGCCCGTCCACCACCCGCACCCCCCGCTCCGGCGTGACGACGAGATCCGTCCACCCGGCACGCGCGCGTACGACCCCGTCGTCCCCGGCCGCGGACTCCACCGCCCGCACCGCGGTGGTCCCCACGGCGATCACCCGCCCGTCCCCGGCCCCGACCGCGTTGATCAACCGGGCCGACGCCTCCGACACCGCGAACCGCTCCGGATACGGCGGCTCGTGCACCTCGGCCGACGCCACCCCCGTGTGCAGAGTGATCGGCGCGAACTGCACCCCCCGACTCACCAGCTCCGCCACCATCCGCGCGGTGAAGGGCCGCGCGGCACTCGGCATCTCCGCACTGCCCGTCCCGTCCTCCGACGGCAAGGAGAACACCGTCTGATAGACGGACAACGGCTGATCCCGCTCCGTATAGGAGTAGCGAATGGGCCGCCCGTACTCACGCAGCAGCGCGAGCACACCCGCTCCCGAGACCTCCGCCGCGTCCGATGTCTCCGGTTCCGACACCTTTGGACGCGACACGTCCGGCTCCAGGGCTCCCGTCCCGGGCACGGGCCTCGGTGCTCCCGGCCGCGTGACCCCCGGCCCCGGTGCCGAGGCCTCGGGCGTTCCCGGGCCCGCCCCTCCGGCCGCCGGCAGCCCGATCCCGGGCCTGCCCACCCCTACCCGTTCCACCCCGGACACCCGCGCCCACCACAACCGCTCACCCCGCGCGCTCAGCGGGTCCTCCAGGGTCAGCCGCGCGCCCCCGGGCAGCCGCACCTCCGTCCCCGCCGGGCCGCCCGCACGCGCGCGTGAGGTGCCCTTCCCGTCCGGCTCCCGCAGCTCGACCGCCCACCGCCCGTCATCGCCCCGGGTCGAGAAATGCACCACCACGCGCGCGTGCCCGATCCACCCGTCCACCGCGGCGGCCAGCGTCGGCGACGTGTTCACGACCAGCAGATCCCCGGCCCGCAGCAACCGCGGCAACTCCCCGAACCCGTGATGCGACACCTCGGTACCCCGCGACACGAGCAGTCGTACGGCATCCCGGTCGAGCCCCGGCCCGCGCTGCTCGACCGGCACGCGCGCGGACAGCTCCTCGGGCACCCGCACGGCCACCGTCATCGCTCCTCCAGCAGGGCCGGGGCGCCGTAGCGCCCGCTCGCCGGACGTTCGTCCAGCAGTCGCAGGAAGGCCGGGACCACGGCGACCGGTTCCGGCCGCGGATCGTCGTCGTCCGGTACGGCCGCCGCGTACAGGTCCGTGCCCATGTCCCCGGGGTCCACCGCCCACACCCGCAGCCCGGGTTCCTCCGCGCCGAGCACCGCCGCGAGCTGGTCGAGGGCCGCCTTGGACGCCCCGTAGCCGCCCCACGTCTCGTACGCCTCGGCCGCCGCGTCCGAACTGACCGCGATCACCGCACCGGCCCGCGAGGCCCGCAGCAACGGCAGCGCCTCCTGGACCAGCCCCAGCGCGGCCACCACGTTCACCTCCAGCGCCCGCCGCAACCCGTCCAGGGGCAGCTCGTCGAGCCGTACGAGTGGCTCGGCACCCAGTGCGCTCGCGTTGCTCACGACCAGGTCGAGGCCGCCCAGCTTCTCCGCCGCGGCCACCAGCTCGGCCCTGTGCACCGCGTCCGTGACATCCCCCGGGACGGCCGCCACACGCGTGCCGTACGCGCCGACAGCCCCCGCGGTCCCCCTCAACACCCCCTCGGTCCTGGCGTCCAGCACCAGGTCCCAGCCCCGCGCGGCCAGCGCCTCGGCGAGCGCCCGCCCCAGCCCCTTCGACGCCCCCGTGATGATCGCTACCGACATGACACACGTCCCCTCGTCCACTACGCCTCCGTCGGCGTGCCCCCAACGTAGGAACGGGACCGCCCCCGCCGCGTCGGACGTCGGCCGCAGTCCACCGGGGTCCTTCGCCCTAGGCCTTCCGGACCAGACGCTGCGGCCATCAGCCCGATCCGCGTTGTCACACCCCGCCGGTACCGTGAGGACATGAGTCAAGGTCCACGGTCCGGCCTCGCGGCGGTGAGCTCAGCGCTGCTGGCCATGAGCAGGCACCTGGAGGTGCGCGACGTCCTCAAGACGATCGTCGCCTCGGCCCGCGAGCTGCTCGACGCCCAGTACGCCGCCCTGGGCGTCCCCGACGACCACGGCGGCTTCGCCCAGTTCGTGGTCGACGGCGTCAGCGACGCCCAGTGGAAGGCCATCGGCCCGCTCCCGCGCCAGCACGGCATCCTCGCCGCGATGCTGCACGAGGCCAAGGCCGAACGCCTCGCGGACGTGCGCAAGGACCCGCGCTTCGAGGGCTGGCCCTCGGCCCACCCCGACATGTCCGACTTCCTGGGCCTGCCCATCCGCGACGACGACGAGGTCATCGGCGCCCTGTTCCTCGCCAACAAGAACTGCCCGAAGCCGGACGGCGGTTGCGGCTTCACCGAGGAGGACGAGGAACTCCTCTCGATCCTCGCCCAGCACGCGGCCATCGCCCTCACCAACGCCCGCCTCTACGAGCGCAGCCGCGAGCTGACCATCGCCGAGGAGCGCTCCCGGCTCGCCCACGAGCTGCACGACGCGGTGGCCCAGAAGCTGTTCTCCCTCCGCCTCACCGCACAGGCCGCCGCCACCCTCGTCGACCGCGACCCCTCCCGCGCCAAGGGCGAACTCCAGCAGGTCGCCGCGCTCGCCGCCGAGGCAGCCGACGAACTGCGCGCCGCAGTGGTCGAGTTGCGCCCCGCCGCCCTGGACGAGGACGGACTGAGCGCCACCCTGCGCACCCAGATCCAGGTCCTCGACCGCGCCCACACCGCGCGCGTGACCTTCACCGGCCGCGGCTTCCGTGCCCTGCCCGCGGCCCAGGAGGAGGCCATGCTCCGCGTCGCCCAGGAGGCCCTGCACAACGCGCTACGGCACTCCGGCGCGGAGCACGTCGCCGTGACCCTGGAGCGCAGCGGCTGCGGCGCGGTCCTACGGATCACCGACGACGGCCGAGGCTTCGAACCCCAGTCGATCCGCCGCGCGGGACGCCATCTCGGCCTGGTCTCCATGCGGGACCGGACCAACGGCGTCGGCGGCACGCTCACCGTGGAATCGGCGCCCGGAAAGGGCACCACGATCGAGATGGAGGTCCCCGGTGGCTGACGCAATCAAGGTACTGATCGTCGACGACCACCAGGTCGTCCGCCGGGGCCTGCGCACCTTCCTGGAGGTGCAGGACGACATCGAGGTCGTCGGAGAGGCGGCCGACGGCGCCGAAGGGGTCGCCCGCACCGAGGAGTTGAAGCCCGACGTCGTCCTCATGGACATCAAGATGCCGGGCATGGACGGCATCGACGCGCTGCGCAGACTCCGCGAACTCGACCACCCCGCGCGTGTGTTGATCGTCACCAGCTTCACCGAGCAGCGCACGGTGATACCCGCCCTGCGCGCGGGCGCCGCCGGTTACGTCTACAAGGACGTGGACCCGGACGCCCTGGCCGGCGCCATCCGCTCCGTCCACGCCGGCCACATCCTGCTCCAACCCGAGGTCGCCGGCGTCCTGTTGTCCCAGGAGGAGTCCAACTCGGGCCAGGGGAGAGGCGGTTCGCTCACGGAGCGGGAGCGCGAGGTGCTCGGCCTGATCGCGGACGGCCGCTCCAACCGCGAGATAGCCCGCGCCCTGGTGCTCTCCGAGAAGACGGTCAAGACCCATGTCTCGAACATCCTGATGAAACTCGACCTGGCGGACCGCACGCAGGCCGCACTGTTCGCGGTACGTCACGGCCTGACGCGATAGGGATCGGCGAGGTGGGAGGGGCGCGGCGGCAACCCGGAGCGTCCTGTTCCGGGCCGAGATTCATACCGTCGTGGGAATGTCCCCCGGATGGCGCATCCTTCGTGGATCTCCGCCGTTCTCCCATGCGTGCCGCGGCGCCTGCCGCGGTGATCGCTAGGAGGGCTCAGAAGTGAAGAACCTGAAGAAGGCAGCGGCCGTGACGATGGTGGCCGGCGGGCTGGTAGCCGCCGGTGCCGGGCTGGCCTCCGCCGACAGCCTGGCGAACGGCCAGGCCGCCGGCTCGCCCGGCGTCGGCTCGGGCAACGTCGTCCAGGTCCCGGTGCACGTCCCGGTGAACGTCGTCGGCAATAGCGTCAACGTCATCGGCGTCCTGAACCCCGCCTTCGGCAACCTGGGCGTCAACCACTGACGCACGTCGCTCCGCGACAGTGACCTCCGGCCTCCCAGGGCGCTCCCTGGGAGGCCGGTCCGCTCGTCACCTGGTCATTCGGTCGGCTTGTCGCGCCAATGATCCGATCGGGCAGTCAAACGCGCATTCCCGTGCCGTTTCCGGCACCACCCGCGTTGTTCAGCGCACGACCCGCGGCCGGGTCGGTCACGCAATCGCAGGAGGAACGCTTCTCATGAACATCGCCAAGAAGGCCGCCGTGGCCCTCACCGTCGCTGGTATCGCCGCTGGCGCCTCCGCCGGTGCCGCTGTCGCCGACGCGGGTGCCGACGGCGCGGCCGTGAAGTCGCCGGGTGTCGGTTCCGGCAACGTCGTCCAGGTCCCGGTCCACGTCCCCGTCAACGTCGTCGGTGACAGCATCAACGTCATCGGCCTGCTGAACCCCGCGTTCGGCAACAAGGGCATCAACGGCTGACACCCACAGCCGTAAGAAAGGGCCCCGAGAGTCAACGACGACTCCCGGGGCCTCTTCTGTGTCTTCAGCCCGTCCGGTGCCTTTCAACGCGGGCCCGCAAAATCAGCCCGTCCGGCGTTTGAGGACGAGGCCCCCTCAGGGCCGACCGGGGGCCTGGGGGCGGAGCCCCCAGAGACGCCCACACCAACACCGGTCACCACACAGACCGACGCTCACCGCACCCCCTTCTCCCGCTCCTCCACAACGGAGTTGTACGCCGCGACCTGCGCCCGCCGAGCCGTCCGCTCCACAGGCCGCAACGCCTCCGCCCGCACCGCCATCTCGGACGCGCTCACCGCACCCCCGTGCCCACTCTCACGAGCCAGGGACACCAGCAACCCCACCCGCTGCGCCAGCTCCAACACCCGCACCGCGCGCGGCGGATACCCCGGCGCCAACACCTCCCGCCCCCGCTCGGCCCGCGCGCGATACGCGTCGAGCGCGGCCTCCGCGACCGGCCCCGACCCGGCCACGTCCAGCCGCGACAACACCGCCGTCGCGTCCCGCAGCGCCTCCGCGAGCTCCCGCTCGGCCTCCCCGAGCGAGGGCACATCGGCGGGCGGCGCCTCCCGCACCGGCAGGCAGTGCCAGACGACCTCGACATGTACGTCACCGGGGGGACCGGCCTCGTACACCTCGGGAATGAGGCCGAGCGCGGCGCCGTAGCAGATCACCGCCTCCTCGGCCTCCAGGGCCCGCGCGTTGAACGCGGGCGGGCCGCTGAGCCCCAGCGGGTGTCCCGAGGTGGGCAGCGCCACCCGAAGTCCGGTCACCCCGAGGGTGCGCAGCCGCCCCAGCGCGAGTGTGAGTCCGACGGGCGCCGACTCGCCCGGCAGCCCTTCCACCCGGTGCACGGCGTCCTCGCCCACGATGGCGAGTACGGCGTCGTCCGGTGAGACAAGCCCGGCCAAAAGGGCGTTTCCCCAGGCGGCGAGCCGCCCTGAACGTGGTTCCGAAAGCATGCCCCCCACCCTAAGGACCGGACCGATGGGATGGACCGCCCGGCCGGTGGCGTAGATTTCTTCGAGGGCTGCGCCTACCGGCGCACGCGACAGCCGAGACAGGCCGACGATGCAATGGGAGACAGCGCGCTCATGAGCGATGTTCTGGAGCTGGAGGACGTAACCGTGGTCCGGGAGGGCCGGGCTCTGGTGGACCAGGTCTCCTGGTCGGTCAAGGAGGGCGAGCGCTGGGTCATCCTCGGCCCGAACGGCGCCGGCAAGACCACCCTCCTGAACGTCGCGTCCAGCTACCTGTTCCCCAGCAGCGGCACCGCCACCATCCTCGGCGAGACCCTCGGCAAGGTCGACGTCTTCGAACTCCGCCCCCGCATCGGCGTCGCCGGCATCGCCATGGCCGAGAAGCTCCCCAAGCGCCAGACCGTCCTCCAGACCGTGCTGACCGCCGCCTACGGCATGACCGCCGGCTGGCACGAGGACTACGAGGACGTCGACGAGCAGCGCGCCCGCGCCTTCCTCGACCGCCTCGGCATGAGCGACTACCTGGACCGCAAGTTCGGCACCCTCTCCGAGGGGGAGCGCAAGCGCACCCTCATCGCCCGCGCCCTGATGACCGACCCCGAGCTGCTCCTCCTCGACGAGCCCGCCGCCGGCCTCGACCTCGGCGGACGCGAGGACCTCGTACGCCGTCTCGGCCGCCTCGCCCGCGACCCGATCGCCCCCTCCATGATCATGGTCACCCACCATGTCGAGGAGATCGCCCCCGGCTTCACCCACGTCCTGATGATCCGTCAGGGCAAGGTCCTCGCCGCGGGTCCGCTGGAGCTCGAACTCACCGCGCGCAACCTCTCCCTCTGCTTCGGCCTCCCGCTGATCGTCGAGCAGGTCGGCGACCGCTGGACCGCACACGGTCTCCCCATGTCCTGACCGAACTCCCCTGAAAAATACGGGTCGTACGGGCATATGCGCCCTGTCCGCGACCCGACCCACCGCCCTACCATGACCTTGTGAACGACATCGGCGCATGGGTGTGGTGGCTCGTCGGCGCGGCAGCACTCGGGATCCCGCTCGTGGTGACCGCGATGCCGGAGTTCGGCATGCTCGCCGTGGGCGCGGGCGCCGCCGCTGCCACCGCCGGGCTCGGCGCGGACGTAGTCCTCCAGGTCCTGGTCTTCGCCGTCGTGTCGGTCGCCCTCATCGCCGTCGTACGGCCGATCGCGAACCGGCACCGCTCCCAACGACCCCAACTCGCCACGGGCGTGGACGCGTTGAAGGGCAAACAGGCCGTCGTCCTGGAACGCGTCGACGGCTCCGGCAGCGGCCGGATCAAGCTCGCAGGCGAGGTCTGGTCGGCCCGCGCACTCGACACCGATCGCGCCTACGAACCGGGCCAGGAGGTGGACGTCGTGGAGATCGAGGGAGCCACCGCGATCGTCATCTGACCTCGCAGGACTCAACTGAACCGAACAGCACACGAGTTGCATGACGGTCTGACAGACTCGACCAGCAAGATCTTCAACAACCATAAGATCTTCCGAAAGCGCCGAGGCGGAGAAGGGTACGGGGAGCACGATGGAACCGGTCATCATCGTCTTGATCATCCTGGTGGTGTTGGTCTTCATCGCTTTGATCAAGACGATCCAGGTCATCCCGCAGGCAAGTGCCGCGATCGTGGAGCGATTTGGCCGCTACACACGGACACTCAACGCGGGACTCAACATCGTCGTCCCGTTCATCGACACCATCCGTAACCGCATCGACCTGCGCGAACAGGTCGTACCGTTCCCGCCGCAGCCGGTGATCACCCAGGACAACCTGGTCGTCAACATCGACACGGTCATCTACTACCAGGTGACGGACGCGCGGGCCGCGACCTACGAAGTGGCCAGCTACATCCAGGCAATTGAGCAGCTCACGGTCACCACGCTCCGCAACATCATCGGCGGCATGGACCTGGAGCGCACGCTGACCTCCCGCGAGGAGATCAACGCGGCCCTGCGCGGAGTCCTCGACGAGGCGACGGGCAAGTGGGGCATCCGCGTAAACCGCGTCGAACTCAAGGCAATCGAGCCCCCCACCTCCATCCAGGACTCGATGGAGAAGCAGATGCGCGCCGACCGTGACAAGCGCGCCGCGATCCTCACCGCGGAGGGCACGCGCCAGGCGGCCATCCTCACCGCGGAGGGCGAGAAGCAGTCCCAGATCCTGCGCGCCGAAGGTGAGGCCAAGGCAGCCGCCCTGCGCGCCGAGGGCGAGGCCCAGGCCGTCCGTACGGTCTTCGAGGCCATCCACGCGGGCGACGCCGACCAGAAGCTCCTCTCCTACCAGTACCTCCAGATGCTCCCGAAGATCGCCGCAGGCGACGCCAACAAGCTCTGGATCGTGCCCAGCGAGATCGGCGACGCCCTCAAGGGCCTCTCCGGCGCCATGGGCAACGTCGGCCCGTTCGGCGGCGGTTCGAGCAACGACGGAGGCAACTCCGGCAACTCGGGCGGCAATTCGGAACGCCGAGAGAAGCCGTCCATCGACTGACCGGCCTGTTCTACGACACTGGGGCCCACCTCCCGCGGGAGATGGGCCCCAGTTCTGTTCACGTGCCCTACGCCGCCGGCTGCACCAGCCACTCCGGCAGCGCGTCGAAGTCCTCGGTCCCCAGCGCCAACAGCATCGCGTCCGCGGGCGTCGGCTCGAACGGCCGCCGCAGCAGCGGCATTCCGGCCTGCTCCGGAGTCCGCGCCGCCTTGCGGTGGTTGTCCTCCGCGCACGAGGCCACCGTGTTCAGCCAGGAGTCCTGACCACCCTGCGCCCTGGGCACCACGTGGTCCACCGTCGTCGCCCGCCTGCCGCAGTACGCGCACCGGTGCCGGTCCCGGACCAGCACACCCCGCCTCGACCACGGAGCTTGTCTTCGGAACGGCACCCTCACATACCTGCACAACCGGATCACCCGGGGAGCCGGTATATCAACCGCGGCTCCGCGCATGCGCAGTTCGGGGTGGGCCTGCTCGACGACAGCCTTGTCCTGGAGCACCAGAACGACGGCTCGATTCAACGACACCGTCGACAGCGGCTCGAAGCTCGCGTTCAGCACCAGCGTGTCCCGCATCCAGCCCACCTCCCGTGTGCAATCGGCCCACCGCCTGGCGGGCTTGGATCAACTCTGGCCGGGCACGCCGAGATGGACAACGCAATAAAAACTGCCCGCCCCTGATCAATTCCAAGACCAGAGGCGGGCAAACGTTCAATGAACGTCAGTCTTCCGTGGGCGCTTCGTACTCACCGATCAGCTGGGCACGTGCCAGCGCGTGAAACCGCAGGTTGAAACCGACGACCGCCGGAGACACGTCCGAGTCCGGACCCAGCTTCTCCGAGTCCACGGCGTACACCGTGAACACATAACGGTGCGACCCGTCCCCGGGCGGCGGAGCGGCCCCACCGAAGTCCTTCGACCCGTAGTCGTTCCGCACCTGTACGGCGCCCTCCGGCAGCCCCTCGAACTTGCCGCTGCCCGCACCCGTCGGCAGCTCGGTCACCGAGGCCGGGATGTCGAACACCGTCCAGTGCCAGAACCCGCTCCCCGTAGGGGCGTCCGGGTCGTAGCAGGTCACGGCGAAACTCTTGGTCTCGGCCGGGAAGCCCTCCCAGCGCAGCTGGGGCGAGGTGTTGCCGGCCGCGTAGACCTGAGCGTCCTTGAGCGTCGCCCCCGGCTCGACGTCATCGCTCGTCACCGTGAACGACGGCACGGGCGGATGGAAGTCATGGGGGAGGGGTCGCCGCTTCAGCTCGGTCACCTTGGTACCTCCTGATCGGAATCTTCAGTACGTCCCGAGCCTAGAACCAGTTGCGCTTGCTGCCGACCTCGGAGATCCACTGGTTGAGGTACGCGGCCCAGTCGGTCCCGTGGAAGTCGTGCTGGCCCACCTGGAAGGAGCGGAAGGTGTCACTGCCCTCACTGAAGAGGCCCGGCTTCTTGTCCATCTCCAGGATGACGTCCATCGCGTTCTCATCGGCGACGAACGTCAGCTCGACCTGGTTCAGCCCCCGGTACTGCGACGGCGGCTGGAACTCGATCTCCTGGTAGAACGGCAGCTTCTGCCGCGTCCCCCGGATGTGACCCCGCTCCATGTCCGCGGTCTTGAACCGGAAACCCAGCTGGATGAAGGCGTCCAGAATCGCCTTCTGCGCGGGCAACGGGTGCACGTTGACCGGGTCCAGGTCACTGGAGTCCACGGCCCGCGCGATCGCCAGCTCGGTGCTCACCCCGATGTGCATCCCGCGCAGCGCCTGACCGTCGATCATCGTGACCGGCGTCTCCCAGGGGATCTCCAGACCGAACGGCACGGTGTGCGCGCTCCCCGCCTGCAACTCGAAGGCACCGCCCAGCCGCACCTTCGTGAACTCGATGTCCTGCTTGTACTCCTGGTCGCCGCTCTCGACCTCGACCTTGGCCTGTAGTCCGACCGAGAGCCCCTGGATCTCCTGGTTCACGGACCCGCCCTGGATCCGCACCTCGCCCTGGACGACACCACCAGGAACGACGTTGACCTCGGTCAGCACCGTCTCCACCGAAGCCCCGCCGGCCCCCAGGCTCGCGAGCAGCTTCTTGAACGCCATGACTCTCCCTTTACGAATGGACCCTTGATCCCTACAAACGCGATCCGACCGCGACCGGTTCCGCGCCACACCCTGGCAAGCGGACCGAACCTTGACCACCCCTTGGCACAAGTGCGTCTGGACTACGCTCGGACGCCATGATCGCGCCCCCGGACCGTAAGCCACTCCCCAGAGACTTCTTCGACCGCCCCGTATTGGAGGTCGCCCCCGACCTCCTGGGCCGCATCCTCGTCCGCACGACCCCCGACGGTCCGATCGTCCTGCGCATCACAGAGGTCGAGGCCTACGACGGCGGAAACGACCCCGCCTCCCACGCCTATCGCGGCCCGACCGCGCGCAACGGCGTGATGTTCGGCCCACCCGGGTATGTGTACGTCTACTTCACCTACGGCATGTGGCACTGCATGAACCTGGTGTGCGGCCCCGAGGGCACGGCGAGGGCGGTCCTGCTCCGCGCCGGCGAGATCGTCGAGGGCGCCGAACTGGCCCGCAAACGTCGACTCTCGGCCCGAAATGACAAAGAACTGGCCAAAGGCCCCGCACGCCTGGCCACCGCCCTCGACGTCGACCGCTCTCTGGACGGCACGGACGCGTGCACCACGGGCGACACACCCCTGAGGATGCTGGCCGGCACACCCGTGCCCTCCCATCAGGTAAGCAACGGTCCCCGTACCGGAGTGTCCGGCGAGGGAGCGGTCCACCCGTGGCGGTTCTGGATCACCAACGACCCTACGGTGAGCCCTTATCGGGCCCATACGCCAAGGCGTCGGTCAAGTTGACGCGCCGTGGCGGGGTGCGTAATGTGGCCCGAGCCGCTTGACCCGGGTACGGCATTCGCCTGCAGCCGGAAGCGGCCAACCCACTACCTACGACTCCCTCTCAGCAGGGGCGCGTTCAGCATGCCCGCATGCCTGAATTCGAACTTGCGGAACTCGATTATGAGCTGGCGAGGGAATCGGCTAACGTAGTGAATGTCGAAAGGCCGACAGGCGAAAGCCCAAAGCGTTTGACAATCCCAACCGACAGGGAATCGGGACCGGAAACGGTCTGATAGAGTCGGAAACGCAAGACCGAAGGGAAAAGCCCGGAGGAAAGCCCGAGAGGGTGAGTACAAAGGAAGCGTCCGTTCCTTGAGAACTCAACAGCGTGCCAAAAATCA
>NZ_JBSFCQ010000007.1:0-97809 GCF_053891435.1 Streptomyces sp. NPDC002276
GCCGTCCGCCTTGCGGTTGGCGATGTAACCGCCCGTGGGGTCGGCGGCGATGTTGAAGTTGTTCTGCCACCACTGGGCGCGCTTGGCGAAGTCGGTGCGGGCACGCGTGTGTGCCGCCCCCTTTCGCATGCCTACGACTCTTAGCTGGTCATCGCCCGTGCCTGCGCGTACACGTCGAAGACGGCCAGGGACAGCGGGATCAGGGTGAGCAGGACGAAGCTCTCGGCGATCTCCAGGAAACGGCCCCAGAAGGGGGTGACTCCACGCTTCGGGGTGATCAGGCCGACGGCGGTGACCAGGGCGGTCGATGCGGCTACGGCCGCGGCGAGCCAGACGCTGCGGATGTCGAGGGAGTTCGGGTCGCCGAGGAACGCGTCCCGCACGTACGCGTGCGGCGGGTTCAGCGCGAGGCCGAGGCCCAGAAAGACGAGGGCGGCCAGGCCCGCGGCGAGGGTGGCGCCGACCTGGGCGGTGTAGCGGAACAGGTGGGCGCGCATCAGCATCGCGATGCCGGTGGCGAGGGCGAGGAGCTGGGCCCATACGTCGCTGGAGAAGCCGAGGACGATCGAGGCACCCACGGAGACGAGGGCGCAGCCGCCGACCAGGCCGACGAGGAGTTCGTGGCCGCGGCGGGCGCGGGCGGCGATGCGTTCGGCGTCGACGGGCTCCTGGGCGACGGGTTCGCCGTCGCCGTAGCCGCGGTTGGGGTTGGGCGGTTCGAAGCCGATGGGGAGGCGGGCGAAGCGCATGGACAGGCCCGGCAGGAAGGCGAGCGCGCACACGGAGAGCGGGGCGCAGATCGCGGCCGTCTCGATGGGCTTCAGGTGGGCGAGCATCGCGGTGAACGTCGTCAACAGGCCGATGGCGGAGGCGAAGACGAAGGCCACGAAGGGGCCGTCGCCGCCGGGTGACACCAGGGTGAGGACGACGGCCGCGACGAGGACGGCGGCGCAGGCCAGCAGGAACTGGAGCCGCCCGATGCCTTCTCCTTCGGAGAAGGGGAGCAGTCCGGAGCCCGCCACGGCGATGTTCGGGAGCGCGCCAAGGCCCAGGGCGACCGCCGAGCCCCGGTCGTCGTACACGCGTGCGCGTACGCAGGCGATGGTGACCAGGAGGATGCCGGCGAGGCCGGCGACGATGCCCTGGAGGCCGTTCATGTCGTGGTGGATCTGGGAGCTCCAGGCCACGAACGCGAGCAGTGCGGGCAGGACGCCGCCCGCGACGAGACCGGCGGCGCGCGTCAACTCGCCGTTCCACAGGGCGCGGTCACGGGTGACGGCGGCGGCGACCGCCTCGGAGACGTCGTCGTAGACGGCGGGCGGCAGCGAGTCGGCGAAGGGGCGCAGGGTGAGGAGTTCGCCGTCGAGGATGCGCTGGGCGGCGAAGGAGCGGGCGCCGTCGAGGACGGCGCCGTCGCGGCGGACGAGGTGGTAGCCGACGGGGGCGCCCTCGGTGAGGCTCTGCTGGGAGAGCCTCAGGATCTCGGGGTAGAGGTCGGCGACGGGTACGTCGTCGGGCAGGGCCACGTCGATCCGGCTGTCGGGCGCCACGATGGTGACCCGGCAGAAGCCGAGGCCCGTGCCCGCCCCGGATGGGGCTCCGCTGCCCGTTCCGCCGGTCGCGCCCGCCGGCGCGGAGGCCGTGATGCTCACCTGCTGTTCCCCCTTGTCAGTGACGGACGGTCCGCGAAAGGTGCCGCGCGCGTCCGTCGTGAAGTTCCGCCGTAAAGATCCTGTGCAGGTCGCGCCGTACCGTCCGTCCCGCCGGTCGGCCGCGCCGTAGCGCCCCGCGCTCAACGGGATCCGGCGGGATTCGCCCGCCGCGAACACTGCGGTTTTGCCCGGTTTTCCCGGAACGATTCGCAACTGCTCACACGTCTCACGGGCACCCTACCGCCCGTCGTTGTCAGTGGTTGTCAGTAGGATCGCGCAGTGCGGATCGGCGTCCGCCCGACACGGGGCGGCGGACGTAAACAACTCGGTCCGGCAAGGGAATTGGTGCTTAGTGAGCCAGATCGTCGTCAAGCGCCCGCCGAGGTCGCTGCCGAAGGAAGTGCCCACGGACGAGGTCATGCTTCAGGCTCCGCCGGAGCTGCCGCGCGGCCAGCAGGAGGGCGCCCTGATGCAGCTCCTGCCCATGCTCGGCATGGGCGGGTCCGTGGTGTTCTTCTTCAACCCCAGCGCCCAGCCCTTCATGAAGATCATGGGCATGGTGATGATCGCGTCCACGGTAGCGATGGGCATCTCGATGCTGGTCCGCTACCGCCGGGGCAACCAGGGGCAGATGGCCGACATGCGCCGTGACTATCTGCGCTATCTGTCCCAGACCCGGCGTACGGCCCTGGAGACCGCGCGGGCCCAGCGCGACGCCCAGTACTACCTGCACCCTTCGCCGGAGCAACTGTGGGCGCTGGTCGCCGAGGGCAGCCGCGTGTGGGAACGCCGCACCAGTGACGAGGACTTCGGGCAGGTGCGGGTCGGCCTCGGCCCGCAGGGTCTCGCCACTCCCCTGGTGCCGCCGGAGACCGCCCCGGTCGACGAGCTGGAGCCCCTGACCGCGGGCGCGATGCAGCGTTTCCTGGCCACGCACGGCACCCTTGAGGACCTGCCGATGGCGGTCTCGCTGCGCGCCTTCTACCACGTGACGGTCAGCGGCGAACCGGCCACCGTGCGCGGCACCGCGCGCGCCCTCGCCGCCTCCCTCGCCTCGCTGCACTCCCCCGAGGACCTCGTCATCGCCGTCGCCACCGGGCGCGAGTCGGTGCCCGAGTGGGAGTGGGCCAAGTGGCTCCCCCACGCGCAGGCGCCGGGTCTCGCGGACGGCGCGGGCAGCATGCGCCTGATCGCCACCGACCCGATGGTGCTGGAGGAGATGCTCACGGAGCGGCTCCAGGGCCGGCCGCGTTTCCACCCGGCCGGAGCGCCGGTGCCCGAACAGCCGCACCTGGTGGTCGTGTTGGACGGCGTCTCCCTGCCGCCCACCTCCTTCCTGGCCAGCCCCGAGGGCCTCCAGGGCGTGACGATCGTCGAGGTCGTGCCCGGCGACCTGAACAGCGGGCGCGGTGACCTCTCGGTGGTCGTGCACCCGAAGGAACTCCGCCTGGAGTCGGGCCACGGCATGGTCTACGAGGGCACGCCGGACGTCCTGTCGTACGAGGCCGCCGAGGCGCTGGCGCGTCAACTGGCGCCGCTGCGCATGGTGTCGGGCGGTGACGACGACGAACCGCTGCTCGCCAACCTGGAGTTCACGGATCTGCTGAACCTGGGCGACGCGGCCTCCGTCGACCCGAAGCGGACCTGGCGCCCGCGCTCCACGGCGGAGCGGCTGCGGGTGCCGATCGGGCTCGGTGAGGACGGCCGGCCCGTGATGCTCGACCTCAAGGAGGCGGCCCAGGAGGGTATGGGCCCGCACGGCCTGTGTGTCGGCGCGACCGGTTCCGGCAAGTCGGAGCTGCTGCGCACCCTGGTCCTCGGCCTCGCGGTGACGCACTCCTCGGAGACGCTGAACTTCGTCCTCGCGGACTTCAAGGGCGGTGCGACCTTCGCCGGTATGGCGCAGATGCCGCACGTGGCGGCCGTGATCACCAACCTGGCCGACGACCTGACGCTTGTCGACCGCATGGGTGACTCGATCCGCGGTGAGCTGAACCGCCGCCAGGAGATGCTGCGCGACGCGGGCAACTATGCGAACATCCACGACTACGAGAAGGCGCGCGCCGCGGGTGCCCCCTTGCAGCCCGTGCCGTCGCTCGTCCTGGTGATCGACGAGTTCAGCGAACTCCTCACCGCCAAGCCGGACTTCATCGAGATGTTCGTGCAGATCGGCCGCATCGGCCGTTCGCTGGGCGTGCATCTGCTGCTGGCCTCGCAGCGCCTGGAGGAGGGCCGACTGCGCGGCCTGGAGACCTACCTCTCGTACCGGATCGGTCTGCGCACGTTCTCGGCGGCCGAGTCGCGGGCCGCGCTCGGGGTGCCGGACGCGTACGAGCTGCCGAACGTGCCGGGTTCCGGCTTCCTGAAGTACGGCACCGACGAGATGGTCCGCTTCAAGGCGGCGTACGTCTCCGGGGTGTACCGCACCGGTTCGCAGCAGGCCGCCGCGCTCGGCGGGCCGCTCCCGGTGGACCGCAGGCCGGTGCTGTTCACGGCGGCGCGGGTGCCCGTGCAGTACGCGCCCGTGCCGCGTCAACGCCAGGCGGAGACGCCGGACGAGAAGGACGACGCGCTCGCCGACACCGTGCTCGACGTGATCGTGCGGCGGCTTGAGGCGCAGGGTCCGGCCGCCCACCAGGTGTGGCTGCCCCCGCTGGACAGCCCGCCGTCGCTCGACTCCCTGCTGCCCGGACTCGCGGCCGTACCCGGCCGGGGCATGACACAGCCCGGCTACGAGGGCGCGGGCCGGCTCGTCGTCCCGGTCGGCCTGGTCGACAAGCCGTACGAGCAGCGGCGCGACCCGCTGTGGACCGACTTCGGCGGCGCCGCCGGTCATATGCAGATCCTCGGCGGTCCGCAGTCCGGCAAGTCGACGCTGCTGCGCTCGCTCATCGCGTCGTTCGCGCTCACCCACACCCCGCGCGAAGTTCAGTTCTACGCACTGGACTTCGGCGGTGGCGGCCTGTCGGCGGTGGCCGGTCTGCCGCATGTGGGCGGGGTCGCCTCCCGCCTCGACCCCGAGAAGGTCCGGCGTACGGCGGCCGAGGTGTACGGCGTGATGACCCGCCGCGAGGAGTACTTCCGTACGGCTGGGATCTCCTCGATCGCCGAGTTCCGCGCCCGCCGCGCGCGGGGCGACATCTCCGTGACGGATCAGCCCTGGGGCGACGTCTTCCTCATCATCGACGGCTGGGGCAACTTCCGTACGGACTATGAGGCGTTGGAACCGGTCGTGCTGGACATCGCGGCCCGCGGCCTCGGATACGGCATCCATGTGATCCTCACCGCTTCGCGCTCCATGGAGGTCCGCGCGAACATGAAGGACCACCTGATGAACCGGCTGGAGCTGCGGCTCGGCGACCCGATGGACTCGGAGTTCGACCGCAAGGTCGCCGCCAACGTGCCCACGGGCGTGCCCGGTCGGGGCCAGACCCCGCAGAAGCAGCACTTCATGGCGGCGGTCCCGCGGATCGACGGCCTCTCCTCGGACACGGACCTCGCGGAGGCGACGACGGCCCTCACGGCCGAGGTCGCCCGGCACTGGCAGGAGCCCGGCGCGCCCGAAGTCCGCCTGCTGCCACGGGAGTTCGCGGCGGTCCGGCTGCCGTCCGGCGACCGGTTCCCGAACCGGGGCGTCTCCTTCGCCCTCGACGAGGACAACCTGGAGCCGGTGTTCGTCGACTTCGACCAGGACCCGTTCTTCCTGGTCTTCGGCGAGAGCGAGTCCGGCAAGTCGAACCTGCTCAAGCTGCTGATCAAGCGCCTCGGCGAGCGCTACGACGGCAACGCGTGCAAGCTGTTCGTGGTCGACAACCGGCGTTCCCTGCTGGGCGTTACCCCGCCCTCGCACCTGGCCGAGTACATCCCGATGTCGAACCAGATGCAGCACCACATGGACGCGCTGGCCGACCTGATGCAGCGCCGGACGCCGACGTCGGACGTCACTCCGCAGCAGCTCCGGGACCGGAGTTGGTGGCGGGGGCCGCAGGTCTTCGTGATCATCGACGACTACGACCTGGTGGCCACGTCCAGCGGCAACCCGCTGTCGGGCCTGACCGAACTCCTGCCGTTCGCACGGGACGTGGGCGTGCGCTTCATCATCGCCCGCTCCACGGCGGGTGCGGGGCGCGCCGGTTACGAGTCGTTCATGCAGCGCATGAAGGAACTCGGCGCCCAGGGCGTCGTGTTGGCGGGCGACCCGGCCGAGGGCGACCTGCTGGGCGGGGTCAGGCCGCGGCCGATGCCCGCCGGGCGGGGTGTGTTCGTGTCCCGGAAGCGGGGCAAGCCGCTGGTCCAGATCGGCCGGGTGGCGGACAGCGACGAGTAGGGCCCGGTTCCTCAGAACGTGGTGAGGGCGACGACTTTGCTGTCGTGCATGAGGAAGACGCGGTTTCCGTCGGCGGCGAGGCGGGTGTAGTCGGTACGGGGGAACTCGTACCGCCACAGCCTCCCCCCGTCGACCGCCTTCGCGGCGTCGAGTTCCATGGGTTCGGTCTGCACCACGCTCTTGTCGATCGACCAGACCGCGTGCCCCTGCGGCAGCACACGGCCCGCGTAGAGAGCGGTGCCCGCGGATTCGGAGTAGCCGGACCACAACTGGCCGCCGTCACGCGGGTCCAGGCGTCTGGGATAGATGCCCTCCGTGGCGTAGAGCCTGTTCCCGGAGACCGTCACGGGGCCCCATCGCTCCCGGTAGGGGTCCCCGTGGGGCTTGACGCTCCAGATCCGCTCCCCGTCGGCGATCCGTACCGCCTCCAGGGTGAAGCCGCCGAGGTAGGCGGTGGTGCCCCGGACGGCCGGCCGGAGCCCGATGGGGACATGGTCGAGGCGATTCCACGCCATACGGCCGTTGCTCGTGTCGACCGCCAGGAAGTTGCCGTCGGTCGTCCCCATGACCAGTCGGCCCGGGCCGACGGCGGCCGGGGCGAACACCTTCTTGCGGAAGTCGGCCGGGACCGTCGCCGTCCATCCGACCTTCGCGTCCGCGCGGCGCACGCTGCGCAGCCGGTCGTCCTTCGTGATGACGTACACCGACTCCGCGTCGGCGCCGAGGAGTTGGGCCGCCTCGGCCGCCGGGCAGGTCCACTTGGCCTCACCGGTGGAGGGGACGTACGTACGCAGCGCGCCCTGGCTGTCCGTGCCCACGACAAGCCGGTCGGAGAGCGACAGATAGCCGCTCTTCGTCACGACGCGGGGCGCGCTCCAGCGGCGCCTGCCGTCCTTGACGCCGTAGGCCACGATCCCACCGCTCGCGGCACCGAAGACGAGGACGTCCCGCACCGGCAGCAGATACGGCGAGTAGACGTCGGCGGCGTTCTCCAGTGTCCAGAGGCCGGTGGGCCGACCCAGGGAGCCGGAGGCGCGGTCGGCGATGACGGCCATCCTCGCCGTGGGGGTGGGCACCGCCGGCGGAACGGTGAAGGGGCTGTTCGCCAGGCGGACGCTTGTACCCCCGTCCGACGAACCGAGCAGCCAGGCCGTCGTACCGCCCCCGGCGGCGAGCACGACCCCCGTGGTGGACAGTCCGGTGACCAGCCGCCGCCGCGTCAACAATCGTCTCTCGCGCGGGAGTTGGGCGGTCGTGTCGGTGGTCATGCGCCGGGCGCCGGTCTCCCGCTCCTTGATGGAGTCGGCGAGCCGTCCCCGCTTCCAGGCCCGGCCGGCGCGCTTGGGGACGTCCATCGCCCGTACGATCTCGGCGGGTTGGGGACGCGCCGCCGGGTCCTTGGCAAGGCAGGGTCCGACGAGCGCCCTCAACTGCGGCTCCACGCCGTCGAGTCGGGGCTCCCCGTGGACGACCGCGTACTGCACGACGGCCACATGGGAGCCCTCGAAGGCACGCTGTCCGGTGAGCGCGTAGGCGAGCACCGCGCCGAGCGAGAACACGTCCGCGGCGGGGGTCACGCGCTGGCCGAGGACCTGCTCGGGGGCGCCGTAGCCCGGGGTGACGGGGGCCTGGCCGGTGGTGGTGAGGGTCAGTCCGTGTTCGGGGCGGGCGATGCCGAAGTCGATGACGCGTGGCCCGTCCGAGGTGAGCACGATGTTCGGCGGCTTGAGATCGCGGTGGATGAAGCCCGCCGCGTGGATGTCGGCGAGGGTGTCCGCGAGGGAGGCGCCCAGGGCGCGCAACGCGGGCTCGGCGAGCGGGCCGTGCGCCTCGACCGCCTCGGCCAGGGTGAGTCCGGCGAGGAACTCGCTGGCGATCCACGGCCGCGCCCCCTCGGTCCGGGCCTCCAGTACGGCGGCAACTCCCTTGCCCCGTACGGCCTGTGCGGCCTGCGCCTCGCGCACGAAGCGCCGGGCGAGCTCGGTGTCGTGGGCGAGTTCGGGGCGCAGCACCTTCACGGCGGCGAGGGTGCCGGGGCCGTCCTGGCCGAGGTAGACCTTGCCCATGCCGCCTTCGCCGATGACGCCGAGCAGACGGTAGGGACCGAGGCGGATCGGGTCACCGGTGCCGAGAGGGTTCATCGTGGGTGTCCTTCTGCGGGTGGGGCGCGGCGGTCACCTGAGCGGGTAGGCGGACAGCCGGTCGTCGTCCACGGCGAGGACCAACCGGGCCTCCGGGAACGCGTGGAAGTGTTTTCCCGCCGTCCGATACGTAAGTACGGTTCTGTGCCCCGTGAGGTTCACCGCCCTCAGTTGCAGCCCGTTGCGGTAGTACGCGTAGCGGGTGCCGACGACGGGCTGCCAGAGGGTGTAGGCCTCCGCCGCCTCCGAAGTCGCCTCGGTCCACAGGACCTTGCCGGTCGCGGCGTCGATCGCCGTGAGCCCGATGCCTGAACCGACGGTGTACACCACCCCGTTCGCGAGCGTCGGCGGGCCGTAGATCTGCCCGGCCGCGGTGGCCCACCCCAGCGCGCCGTCGCTGAGCCGCAGCGCCCGCAACTGGGTGCCACCGAGGTAGAGATACGTCTCGTCCACGGCCAACTCGCCGCGGATCGCGTCGGGTTCGCTGACGTTGTACGGCAAGTCCCACAGCACCGCACCGCTGTTGACATCCCGTACGACGACGTGTGTCTGTGTCTCCGCCGTCGCCTGAAGGGTCACCAGGCGCTCCCCGACGACCTTCGCCGCGACGAAGTGCAGCCGCCGACTCCCGCTCGACCGCCGCGGCAGGGGCTGCGTCCAGCGCGTCCGGCCGGTCCCGAGGTCGGCGGCGCGCAGCGTCCAACTCTGCGCGGGCAGGAAGCCCTTGTCCGCCGGGACCTGCCCCTGACCCACCGCCACATAGGCGATGTCGCCCACGACGCACAGGAGTTGGTTCGGTACGAGGGTGGGTGTGGCGTCCGTGAGGGCGACCGGGGTCGGTCGCGTGGCGTCCTCGTTGCCGTTCCAGATATCGACGTACACCGACTCCGCCACCTTGGCGGGGTCGTGGCCGAGCAGGTACAACTGCCCTTCCTGTACGGCCGTTTGCCACCAGTTGGCGGTGACGCGCGCCTCGCCCCGCGACCGCCCGGTGGTCGGTGCGAGGCGTTCGGCGGTCGCGTTCAGCGGCAGCCAGATCGACCCGTCGGCCTGATACGGCACGACCAGGCCCCAGCCCAGCACATCGAGGTCCTTGCCGCCGTACTGCCACAGCGGGTCGAGGTTGCGCGTCTGCGGCGGCGCCTTCGTGGCGGGGGTGGCGGTATGTCCACGTCCCCGGTACCACCAGACGCCACCCGCGGCGGCGGTCGCGGCGAGCGCCCCGCTCACGGCGAGGAGCCCGCGGCGCGAGGGACCGGAGACGGATGTGACCTCGACGGCCCCGTCGACGGCCACCTCGTCGGCCACCGGTGCGGGCAGCCGCGGCGGCACGGTCTGCCATACGTCGGCGGCCCGCCGCCCGATCTCCGCGAGCACGGCATCGGGCAGCTGCTCGGCGAACTCGCCGCTGCCGTCATGCAGTTGGGCCGCGAGGTAGGCCAAGTAGGGGCGTTTCTCCGGCTCCTTGGCCAGACACCGGTCCAACAACGGTACGAGCGGCGCCGGTACGCCACGAAGGTCCGCCTCCGCGTACCGCACCCGGTACATCAGATCCGCGGGCTGCCCGCCGCCGAACGGGGCCCGCCCGGTGGCCGCGAACACGAGCACACCGGCCAGCGCGAAGACGTCACCGGCCGCGTCGTGCTCCTGCCCGGCCGCCTGCTCCGGGGACATGAACGCGGGGGTGCCGACCGAGGCACCGGTACGGGTCAGCCGGTCGTCGCCGATGGCCCGCGCGATCCCGAAGTCGATGATCTTCGGGCCGTAGGCGGTGAGGAGGATGTTCGACGGCTTCAGGTCGCGGTGCACGACGTCGGACCGGTGGAGCTGGTCCAGCGCGGCACAGAGTGCGGCGCCCAGCACCCGCACCGACCTCTCCGGCAGCGGCCCCGCGCTCAGCACGGCCTCGTCGAGGGCGGGCCCGAGCACGAACTCCGTTGCCAGCCAAGGGGTTTCGGCGAACGGATCGGCGTCCACGACCCGGGCCCCGAACCGGTCACCGATGACCCGGGCCGCGTCCACTTCGAGCCGGAACCGGCTACGGATGCCCGGGTCGGTCGCGATCCGGGCGTGCATGGTCTTGAGCGCGACCGTACGACCGCCGATGCCCCGCGCCATGTACACCGTGCCCATGCCACCGCTGCCGAGCCGGGCAACGAGCCGGTACGGACCGAGAGTTACGGGGTCGTCGTGGGCGAGGGGGGTCGGCATGGGGCTTCTGACCCTTGTCGTCAGGGGCTGTGGTGGGTACTGCGTACCGCGGCCGATACGACGCTCACTCCCGGCCGCGACTACGGGGACAACTGCACCTCGGCAGCCAGCACGGAGGCCGACTGATGAGCGACGGCCGCGACGATCCGGGCGGGCAACCAGCCGACGCCGAGCCAACCACCCCCTGCGGGAACGGCAGTTCGGGAGTCGGGCGCCAGCTCCCCGATAATGTCAGAGAGTTGAGGCCGATGGGCCGGATCACGCGCCAAACACCGCGCCACCAGCGAGCGCAGCACGGCCGGCAACTCCCCCCGCTCCGGCGCCGTATGACCCGTGGCGGCGTACGCGAGCGTCGCACCCAGCGCATATACGTCACCCAGCGGACGCGGCTGCCCACCGGCCGCCTGCTCGGGCGGAAGACTCCCGGCGTCCAGCCCCGGCGCTCCCCACCGCGGCGCGCCGTCCGGCCCGGCGGCCCGCACCGCCCCGAAACAACCGAGCCGAGGCCCGTCGGCGGCGAGCAGCACGGCCGCAGGACACACCCCCGCGTGCGTCAACTCCTGCCCGTGCAGCACCGCGAGGGACTCCGCCAGCGCTACGGCGAGCGCGAGCACGGTCCGCTCGGGCAGCGGACCGCCGTTCACCGCGAGGGCTCTGGGGAGGGGCAGCGCGGGCACATAGGGCCGGGCGTGCCACGCCTCGCCACCCGGGGCGGCGAGTTCGACGGCCGGCAGCACCCAGGGCCCGAGCAGATACCGCGAGATGTCGGCCTCCGCCATGAACCGCCCCGGGTCGGCCTTCGGCAGGGGCGCACTCAGGAGGACGGTGCGGTCACCGTCCGGGCTGCGGGCGATGAACCGGCGTTCGGGGGTGGGGGGTTGGGCGGGGGCGTGCGTGGAGGTGCTGCTGTCGAACCGGGTGACGACCGTGTAGGGGCCGATCCGCCGCGTCGTAGCCATGGACATGGACAGTTCGCTACCCTCCCTCCGGCATGGGCGCGTGCCCAACCCTCTCGTGCAGGGGCTCGGTACGGCAACAGGGTGGGCGCCTCCCGCGCGCACCCACCCTGTGTTGCTTTTGCTGCTGTTGTTGTTACTGCTGTTGCTGCGTGCCTCGTCCTACTGGAAGTAGCTGGCGGCCTTCTTGTCGCCCTCCATGTAGGTACCGCCCGACGTGTACACGACGTGGCCGATGCCGGTCAGCGCGGTGTGGATGTCGTTGGCTTCCTTGTCCCACCGGTGCAGCTTCTCGTTGAAGGTGTTCTGCGCGTCACCTTCCCAGTACTGCAAGCTCTTCACGACCAGCGCGCGAAGCTCCTGAAGGTCCTGCTCCAGCTGCTTCGCCTCGTTGCCGATCTTGGTGGCCGCGAAGTCCAGCCCGTCATAAGTGACGGAAAGGCCGTCGGAGTTACGGCTCATGCGTGTGTACCTCGTCTCGTTCGTATGGGGCTGTGGGCGGCGTGGCTCAGTAGGAGCTCAGCGAGGACGTGGGCACGGTCGGTGCGCCGTCCTGGAGGTCGATCTTGTTGACCGCCGCGCGGACCTCGTCTTCCTTGCTGTCCTTGATGTTGCGCGTCGCGGTCATCGCTTCGATGACGTCACCGAGGATGGTGCCGATCTTCTGCAACGACTCGTTGATCTCGTACTGCTTCTTGTCGAACGCGGCACGCCCGATACCGTGCCACTGGCCCTCAAGCCCGTCGATCACACCCTGAAGCCCGTGTACACGCTTGGCGATGCCGTCGTACTTGTCGAGCATCTGCTTCTGAATATCGACTACTGCGGCATCTTCGAGCTTCTGCTTGTTGGACATGGTCAGCTCACCCTTCTTGTGTTGACTGATTCGCGGTCTGGCTGGAAATCCCGGTCACCTGGCCCGCCGCGCACGCGCTACGGCCACGCCCACGCCGCCGATGACGAGCACGGCGGCGGCACCGCCGAGCGCGATCCAGAGCGTGTTGCTGTCGCTGGACGACTGTGCGCTTGACCCTGCGGCTGAGGTGCCGCCGGTTGAGGTTTTTTGCTGGGGTTGGGAGGTGGCAGATGCGGACGGGGAGGGTGACGACGTCGTTGCCGACTTTGCCAGCAGGTCCCCGCCGTTGTCTTTCGCAAGGGGATCGACGTTCGCCGGGCCGGCATCGTAGTTGGCGTTCTCAAGGACTATCCGAGGCCTGATGAATCCATAGCCCGCGTACTTGCTCGGGTCGCCCTTCGCCCAAGTACGGCCCGCGGTGTCGATCAGGGAGCGGGTGACCTGGTTCACCGTCCAATTGGGGTGTGCGGACCAGATCAAGGCCGCTGCGGCCGAGGTGAGAGCTGCCGCCGCACTCGTACCGTTCTTGTCGTCGCAGTACGAGCGGAAGTTCGCATCACACCAACCAGGGAACCCATCACCGGGCGCAGCAAGATCAACGTAGTTCCCGCTTGAGGAAAACTTCGCCACCGTCAACGACTTGTTCGCCGCCGACACACCGAGCACGTACGGAAACGCGGCGGGATAGCCAATGCGACCCTCGGTCTGGCCCTCGTTGCCAACCGCAGCGACCAGCAACTTCCCCTTCGAAGCGGCGTATTTGATCGCTGCCTCTTCAGTGGAACTCGGCCCCTCCGACCCGAAGGACATGTTGATGATCTTCGCATCGGTGTCAGCTGCGGCCCTGATCGCCTCCGCAGGCTCGGGTGTCTCCTTCTTCTCGTCCGTCCCGCCCGTCAGATCGTCGAACTTGACCCGGTAAGGAACGATCTTGGCGCCGGGCGCGAGGCCCTGCAACCCGTCCTCTGCTCCAGTGCCCGCGATCAGCTCAGCCATGGTCGTGCCGTGGCCGTTGTAATCGTCCGTGGCTCGATAGGCCACGGACTTGGGCACCTCGTCCGTCAGGACCTGCCCCTTCAACGAGGGCGTGTTGGCGTTCACCCCGCTGTCGATGACCGCGACCTTGACTCCCTCGCCCGTGCTGACCTTCCACATCTGATCGGCCTGCATCGGGTCCAGATACCACTGTTTCGACTGAGCGTCGTAGGCTGCGGCGCTCGGGGCAAAGCCGACACTCACCGCAGCCAAGGCGCCGACAACCGCACCCACGGCGCGCGCTCGTCCGACATGACGCGTCAACGCCATTGACCGCCCTCGCTCGCGCCCAGTTGGCAACGGACGGCGCATCACGTCGCGACGTGGTGGGCAGATGCGCTTCGTTGTCATTCCCCGGGTCACCTCGCCCGTCGCGCACGCATGACGGCTACGCCCGCGCCGCCGATGACAAGCACGGCGGCGGCACCGCCGAGCGCGATCCAGAGCGTGTTGCTGTCGCTGGACGACTGTGCGCTTGATCCTGCGGCCGAGGTGCCGCCGGTTGAAGTCTTTTGCTGGGGTTGCGATGCGGTTGGGGTGGACGGGGACGACGAAGAGGACTTGGAACTGGACTTGGCCAGCAGATCCCCACCGTTTTCCTTGGCGAGCGGGTCTACATTCGCGGAGCCCGGGTCATAGCCCGAGTCCGCGAGAACCACTCGGGGGCGAACGGCACCGTAGCCGAGATACTTACTCGGATCGTTCTTCGGCCAGTCACGACCAGCCGTATCGATCAGAGCCCGAGTGACCTGGTTGACCGTCCAGTCTGGGTGAGCGGACCAGATCAGGGCAGCGGACGCCGAGGCGATGGCCGCCGCCGAACTCGTTCCGTTCACATCGTCGCAGTACGAGCGGAAGTTCGCATCACACCAGCCCGGGAAGTCCTGCCCGGGTGCCGTGAGGTCCACATAGCCGCCGTACGAGGAGAACTTGGACACCGTGCCGGACTCATCGGTCGACGACACCCCCACCACATAGGGAAAGGCCGCCGGATAGCCGATCGTGCCTGCGGTTTGGCCACTGTTGCCCACCGCGGCGATGAGCAGTTTGCCCTTCGCCGCGGCGTACTCGACAGCTGCCTCCTCCTTTGAACTCGGTCCCTCCGAACCGAACGACATATTGATGATCTTTACGTCGGTGTCAGCGGCAGCCCTGATCGCCTCTGTGTCATCGGGCGTCTTCCGCTTCTCTTCCGCACCCTTCAGACCTTCCAAATCAATACGAAAGGGCACGATCTTCGCCCCCGGCGCCAGCCCCTGAAGGCCGCCTCCCGCTCCGGTGCCTGCGATCAACTCCGCCATGGTTGTTCCGTGACCGGTGTAGTCGTCCGTAGCGTGATACGACACCGACTTGGGCACCTCGTCGACCAGAACCTGCCCCTTCAGGGAGGCGGTGTCAGCATTCACTCCACTGTCGATGACAGCGACTTTCACACCCTTCCCCGTACTGACCTTCCACATCTGCTCAGCCTGCATCGGGCCCAAGTACCACTGCTTCGACTGTGCATCGTACGCAGCAGCACTTGGAGCGAAGCCCATGCTCACGGCGGCCAGGGCGCCGACGGCAGCGCCTACAGCCCGCGCTCGCCTTCCGTAGCGCTCCCTGAGGAGCACAGCCTGCTCGGCTCGTCGGCTGGTCCCTGACTTCATGGCGTTGTCTGTCCTCGCTCGCGCTCAGTTGATGACCGGCGGCACATCGCGCCGTGGGTCGGTCGGCAGGTGGGTCTCTTCGTCCTCGGTCAAGCAGTCGGGGCGTGGATCCCTTTGCGCACTCCGGTCTTCACTGGGCTTTCCGTGACCGCCAGGTCCGCGCACGAGGCCGGCGCCTCCGCGCGTCATGCCATTGCGCTCGGCTCGGGCCGCGGTGTTGCGTTCGGCAGGCATGCCGGTGACAGCCTCAGGGTTGCTTGTACCGCTACGAGGCGAGCCCTTGGTCGAACCGGTCCGACCGGCCGGCTCCGGCGCTCCGAAAACACCGCGTTGCCCAGGCCGGCTCGTCGCCGACCGGGAGTTGGCCGCTTCCTCTGCGCCGATGATGGTGCCGCGCGGCATCTTCGCCCCGCCCTGCGCCGACTTGCCTGCAGCGTTCGAGGGCCGTCCTCCGACCACGCCGTTGTTGCGACCCGCCCCGGTGGCCGAACCCCCAGTGGTCCGTGACGACGACGCACCACCAGCCCGCGGGGTACCGCCGCTGATACCACGGCCCATCGGGGACGACTTCGCTCCAGTGGCACCACCCCTGCCGGCGGGCTGCCCGGGGGCCGCAGCACGGCCCATCTGGTTCGTCGCCCCTCGCCCCACAGAACGCCCAGAGGTATTGGAGCCGGACGTGCCCACGCGGCCTTGTGCAGACGCGGGGGTACGAACGCCTGCGCCCATGTTCCGACTTGAGGTGCCGTTGGGCATCGACGCCCCGAAGCCGCTGTCGAACCCACTGACCGGGCCCGCGCCGGTGGCAGGGGTTCCGGTGACCGGCGGAGTATGGCCGTTCACCGGCGTAGGCGAGGCTGGCGGCAGCGTGCCGACACTGTCGATGTTCGTGCCTACTGGGACATCGGGGTGCGTAAGGCGGTCAGGGACGTGTTTGACGGGCGTTGGAGTGTCGCTTGTTCCGTGTCCGGTGACATCGCCCGATGTCACAACCGTCGCGTGATGGCTCGTGGGAGACGCCGGTCCGGTTACTCCATCCGAACGCGTGCTGGACACCGGCTCAACACGATATTCCGCCGTAGGTTTAGGGACGCCCACGTCAGGCATGGAGCTGAACTCAGGTTGCTTGACCGGCAGCGACGCCATGCCTTCCTCGGACACCGAGTAGTACGACGCCAACCGATTCATCTGGTTGATCGCCTCTTGCCGGTCCTTCTCCACCTTTACGGCAGCGGTGTACTCCGCTTTGTTTGCCACCTTCTCGGCTTCCGTGAACGCGTGGGGGCGCTTCCGGTCCGCTGCTATGTCACGGGACGGCATGGCGCCACGTACAGACGCGAGCCCCACAGCGGCAGCCGTGATCTGATCGCCCGCAGCTCCGGCGTAGTCGCTCAGGTGCTGCGTGTTGGTGACAAGGTTGCTGCCCCAGACACGGAACGCTTCGCCCGACTCTCCGATCCACTCGACCCTGTTGATGTGGCCGTCAAGCTCTGTCGCCGCCGCTTTGATCGCGTCGCGCGCATCCCACAAGGCCTTCCCGGAGGATTCGAGGTCTGCCGGGTCCGTCTGCTCGATCAAGTCGAGCAGCTGGTTGAGACCCAGATCGGTACTGTCGAAGTCGGTGCTGTCGTGCACCGCCTTCGCATAGGGGCTCTTCTCGGCGGCAGCACGCAAGGTGCCGTTCACCATCCGGGCGAAGAACCCACCGCCCTGAGGTAGTTCCTCAGCGGTCCGAGTGAAGTCCGTATAGGTGTTACGTGTGGAAATTCGATCCAGGTCGGCTTCGTGCTTGTCCGTCATCGTCAGAGCCCCGCACCGGTCTTCGAGTCATTGGCGTGCACCTTTTCGCGCTTCGCGTCCTGGTCGCCCCTGATCTGCGCCTGGATCGACCAGAAGCGCCGACGCTGCTCCTCTTCGAGATTGTCGAAGCCTCGGTGCGCACCCTGAACCGCGATGCCGATCGCCTCGATCTGAAGATGCAGAGTCCTGGACAGGGAAGTCAGCTCGGTATGCACTCTGTTGTATTGCAGATAGAGCCCACGAGCCTCAGGAAAGAGAGCGTGCGCCCCACTGCTCAGGGAGGTCGGCTTGATCTCCTGAGCACCCACCTTCGTCGGGTTGCCGGCCGACCCTTCAAGATCCCGCAGGACTGCATCCACCCGCTTCATGAAGGTGGTCAGCGCCTCATTGCTGGCCTCCAGGTTCGCCGCCCTGGTAGCCGACACGTCCCCCACCATGTCTGCCGGAAGCACGACGCTCCTCCCCGTTTCCCCGTTCGTCCTTTGGTCGCGGCCCGACCGAGGACGATCGCCCACTCACCGTACGATCGCAAAGTGAGCCGCGCCTGACAACGCGTTTACCACTGTAGTCAACCGGCCCATTGGGTCCAACCGGCCTGCGTGTTAACTCAGTTACGGCACCGAACCAGGCGTCACATTTTGCCCTTTTTGCCGCTGCGCCGCTCCCGGATCACGCACCTTCAGTGCCGTTACCCCACCAGAGGGCAGCCAAGCATGACCATGCCAGACATCGTCGGACCCGGCACGCTTCCCGATCTCCATCAAATTTCCACACGCGACGGAACGGGTCGCGCTACCAACACCCCCGACCCGACTACCCAGTTGCACGATCAGCGGACTGGCATGACCACAGAGCAGGGTCAGACATCCCACCACCCGCCGAGCAACACCCCAAGCTCACCGCCCCTCGACGGCGGCCGCCCGATCCACCGCAATGAGATCGCAAAGTCTTGGCGGCTACGAAACCTGAGCCTGACAAACCGATTGCTAGGTTGACGCCGGCTTTGCCCTGCTACAGACACACACATTGGGCAAAGCGCAAACTACGGGGCACAACGGAATACAGCGGCAACGGGGAGGCATCCACTCATGGCGTGGGACGAGTGGAAGCAGCTCAAGGCCCAGGCGGCGGAGCGGCACTCGACGAAGATGGAGTTGAACCAGCTTCCGCCGGACCCAGGCGGGAGCGGTGGCGGGGACAACCCGCAGGGCGATCTGCGCGTCAGCCAACAAGGACTTGGCCGCGGTGGGCGATGCCGCCTACCAACTCCACCAGGACTTCACCCAATACAACGCCTATGCCCGCTCCGCCTCCGTCACCGCGGCCGACAGACTCAAGAAGCAGGGCTTCGCTCTCGGCGCCGCCCTCGACCACGTGGCCGAACGCTGGGCGGACCAGACCCGGTCCCGGCTCGACACAACCGCCCACATCTCGAACCACCTCGACTACGCCAAAGGCGCATACGCCGGTGACGAGGTCTACATCGCCGACACCATCAGCAGCATCTCCACTCTCGACGACGGCTTCGACCACCGGAGCGGGCACAGCTGATGGCTCTGGACACGCTCCGCTACGGCAACTTCCAGCAACTCGGCGAGGCCATCACCGGCTGGCAGCAGATAACCAGAAGGCTCGCCGATCCGAAGAAGGACGCCGAGGACAACCTCAAGGCCAAGGCCGGCAAGGCCGATTGGGCCGGCCTCAACGCCACCGTCACCCGCGAGTTGGTGGACAAGACCGCCACCGAGTTCGGCGACGCGCACACCCAGACCGACTCGATCACCAAGATCCTCAGCGACACTCACGGTGAACTCGTGGATTACCGCACACAGTTGAACGACGCCATCGGCCACTGCGGCAAGAAACACCTGCCCGTGGTGGATACCGGCGACGGCACCTTCGTCGTCACATTTTCGACCTCGTGGGCGACGGCGTCAGAGACGCGAGCGCGCCGTACGCGAGCGCCGCGTCCGACACCTCGCACCTCGACTTCCGCTGTCCCGTCGGTCCCGGACGTACGAAGAACACCGCGCTCTCCGTGGCCATCGGAACGTACAGACTCAACCAGAATCACGACGCCCAGGCCCCTGAAGACCTGACCCGCATCGGCTACGGCGCGCCGCCGTGAAACTCACCCGGCAGATGAACTGCCGCCAAGAGAGCAAACTCCCGGCATCCTTGGGCGACTTGAAAAACTCACCTGAGCCGGCGGCGTCTTCCTCGAAGCTTCACGTATCGATAATCACCACATTTCGGACCTGGCCAGGACTTTACCCGGAGCGGGTTGCTAGTTTGACCGGAGATCGGAGTCGAGCGCACGGGGGAAGGGTCTGTCCATGGCATGGGAAGAGTGGGAGCAGCTCAAGGCTCAGGCCGCCGACCGGCAGTCGCCTGCCATGCAGTTGAACCACGTCGACGGTGGCGGCGGTACGTACGGACCCTATGTCTTGCCGAAGGAGTACGGCGATCTCCGGGTCGGGCAAAAAGACCTGGCGAAAATCGGCAGCGCCGCGAACTCCCTCTACAACCAACTCTGGGACAAGGCCCGCGTCGCCGTACCCAGCAGCGACTCCGCAGCCGACGACCTCTCGAAGCAGGGGTTCGCACTCGGCGCCGGGCTCCAGCACGTTTCTACCCGCTGGGAGGAGCAACTCAAGTCCCTGATGGACGCGTGCGCCCAGATCTCCAACCACATGCACACCACGACAAAGTTGCACGCCGGCGACGAGGGCTATATCCAGCGGCAGATGAGCAGCATCGACACACTGGACGCCGGATTCGACGAACGGGTCGGCGTGCCGGGCGAGAGGAATCCGGTCCATTCCGGAGACAAGGGAAAGAAGGACGAGAAGGAGTAGCGAGCGCCGGGGCGGACAGCAGCCCTGCCGCATCGCAGGTCTCGTATTCGCTTCCCCTCCTTCATCTGTTCTCCCGCCCTCTCCAAGGACACAGTCACATGCAACTCAACGCTCTACGCGACGCGAATTTCACGCTTCTCGACGACGCAGTATCCGACTGGTCGACGCTCGTCAGGCACCTTGAGGAACTCAAGAAGGACGCCGAGGACGACCTTCACCAGGCCGCCAACAAGGCCGACTGGGCCGGCATGAACGCGAAGGTGTCCAAGGAGTTCATCGGGAAGACCGCCGGTGAATTCACCGACGCCCACACGCAGGCCAAGTCGATTCGCAACATCCTCAGCCACACCCGGGACGAACTCAAGGGCTACCACGGGCAGTTGATCGATGCGATCGAGGGCGGCCGGAAGAAGAACCTCACAGTCGTCGGCTACGACGGCGGTTTCACGGTCACCACGAATGTTCCCCCCGAGGGCCGTGTCCAGGAGAACAAGGACAACGCGACCGAGATCACCGCGCTCCGGGATCAGATCCAGGGGATTCTGAACAAGGCGACCGAGAGTGACGAGACGGCCAAAACGGTCCTCCAAGCCATCGCGGATCAGAGCGAGTTGGGCTTCACGGACGCCACCTACGCCAACCGCGACGATGCCGCGGCAGCCTTGAAGGAAGCCGACGAACTGGCCGAACTCGCGAAGAAGAATCCCGACGATCTGACGGTCGCGGACTTCGACCGGCTCAACGCCGGGCTCAAGAAGTACGGCGGCGACGAACTTTTCGCGGAGCGGTTCGCCACGCGTCTCGGGCCGCAGAAGACCCTGGAGTTCTGGACCGGGATCACGGACGCCAACAGAGGAAACTACGAGCTGGGGCGCGAGCGGCTCGATCAATTCGACGATCTGCAGCGCAACTTGGGCATGACGCTGGCCCACGCGTCGCAGAGCGATTCGGCGGCGATGGCCGACTGGAAGCGCACGATGATCGACATCGGCGACAAGCCGCTGTACGGCGACCGCGGCGGTCCCATGGGTTTCCAGGTCATGAGCAACCTGATGCGGGCCGGCGACTACGACGACCGGTTCCTCCAGGACTACGGCACCAAGCTCATGGAGACCGAACGCAAGCTCACCGGCAACGGCGCGCACCGCAACGGGTTCTGGCAGCTCATGGGTGGAGACCCGTGGCTGAACCGCATCGGCGACGACAGCGGCTCCGACCCGCTCACCGGTTACCTCAAAGGCCTGTCCAACAGCCCTGACGCGGCCACCTCGTTCTTCAACCAGGAGTACGTCTCAAAGGACAACCCGGACAATCCCTTCGAGCGCGACTCCGACGACGAGAACGACTACAAGGGCAAGGTCACGCTGTCCAACTTCCAGTACCTGTTCGAGGAACGCGACTGGCCCCAGGAGGTGGACCTCCACGGCGACGACATCCACACCGGCCAGAACAATCTTGCCCTCGCGCTGGAAGCAGCCACCACTGGGCATCCGGCGGCCGAAATGCCCACGGCGGACACTCCGGCCCACAATGTGGAGCAGGCAAAGCTGATGGAGAACATCGTCCAGTCGGTCTCCGAGGACCCGTCCCGGCTGAGCAAGAACAGCTATATGTCGGACAGCATGGGGCAGATCGCCGCGGAGTACATGCCTGACATCAATCGCCAGTTGCACGCGGGGCAGGACCATGAGACGGCACTCTTCCCCATCGCGGGAACCGCCGCCGCCCCCGACGAGCGGGATCTGACGAGGTTCCTCTACACGGTCGGCCAGAATCCCGAGGGGTACGCCGCCGTGAATCTGGGCCAGCACAGTTATACGACCCAGTTGATGCAGCACCACTTCGAGCATCCGGACGCCTACGTCCAGGATCCGTCGTTCAGCCAGAGCGAGAACCTCAAGCAAGGGATCGACGGCGCGGCGCGCACCGCGGGCCAGATCGAGGGCATTCTCGGCGCCGGACGCGCCTATGCGGGCGAGTTGGAAGGCGGTGCCAAGGACGCCGAATACAACGCCGCTCTGGAGAACGCGAGCACGTGGGGCGGAACCGCCATCGGTATCGGCGTGGGCATGGCCACGGAGCCGCTCACTGGTCCGGGGGGCGCCATCATCGGCGATCTGGCAGGGACGGCCGCCGATGAGATCATCAGTTCCATCACCGAGGGAGCCATGAAGGACAGTTCGGGAGAAGTGATCTACCGCAACGGTGCGAGCTTCCAGGACACCTCCGACTCGACATACAAGTTGGTCGAAGCGGCGGCCAGGAAGGCGGGCGAGAATACCGGTCACCGCTATCCCCTGATCGAGGCGTCCGTCGCGACCTCCGCGGAAGACGGATTCGACTCGGCAGGCCGGAAGGTCCACCAGTATCTCGACGGAGAGGGAATCCCTCGGCAACTCGACACGGAAGACTGAAAAAGTGAATCTCACTCGTTCAAAGACTCTTCTCGCCTGCGCGGCGTTCGTCTCGCTGGCTCTCCTCGCGGGCATCGCCTACGCGGTCAAGCTGCCGCCCTTCGAGAAGAAAGTGGGCGACATCCAGGCATCAGATGTGTGCGCGACCATGGGATCCACGCCCACAAGTGCCGCCGCCCTGAAGCGAGTTCTGCCCGAGAAGTCGTCGTACTCGTTCGACAACAGCCTGACGGACCTCCGCCTTGACGCCACCGACGACACGTACCAGACGGACTGCACCGTGGACGGGAACGGTGAACAACTCGCCTGGACGGGGGCCGAGTTGCTGGAGTACGACACCACGGAGGCATGGGCCGAGGAAGTACTGGGGCAGTACGACTCCGTATCGTCACTGACACCGTTCACCGCCGGGGACAAGGCGCTTGCCTCGTCAAAGGTCGCGGCGGTCTACCTTCCCTGCACATCACATGGTGCCGACCGTCACCTCAGCGTCGTCGTCAACCTGAAGAAAAAGGGCGATGCCAGCGACTCGACCCTGCGCGCCGGACTCGTCACCCTCGCCAAGAATGCTTCCAGATATGCCCACACCAAGGCGAAATGCGATACACCGAATAAAATCGGTGAAAGTACGTGAAGCACGCCAAAATAGACCGCGAAGCAAGGGACTCTCGGGCGGTGGACGACGGCGCGCCGTGATCGCCTTCGGAGCGGTGCTCCTTAGTCTCCAGCGCCGCGCCGGAACCCGTACTGCCGTCCGGGAAGAAGATCGGCACGCAGTCGACCTCCGCGGTCGGGGTGCAGCGCTACTGGCTCCAGGTGCTTCCGCGTCGGCGGACAGTCCGCTGTGGATCATGGCCCGGGCCGCCGATGCCTTGGCCGCGTCGGAGACTGACGCCCCCACCTCAGCCGTGACCGCCTTCTCGCAGGCTGCTTTCCTCGCCCGCCTGTACGGCCAATGGAATTCGGAGAGTGACGCGAAGTGAGGCACAAGACATACATCCTGCGGGGTGTCTCCGCGGTCGTCGCCGCTGTCGCCGCCGTGGCCGTGGCCGGCTGCTCGGCGGACAAGCCGCGTCGGGAGTTCACGGTGCCCAAAGCCCTGTGCGGGGTGTCCGTGCCGGTCGACGCGCTGTCCCGGCTGCTACCCGCCTCCGGCAAAACGCTCACCACTCAGGCGGAGGGGTCGACCGACGATGTACTGCTCTGCACGGTCGACGTCGACGACGTCAGGGTGCTGGCGTTGAGCAGGGAGCGCATCGTCGCCGGTGACTCGGCGCGGCACATCCTCTACACCCAACTCCGCGTCACAGAGCCGAAGTTCACGGAAGGCACCAGCATCGCGTACACCGACGACGCCGCTGTGTCCCTGCTCAAGTGCCGTGGAACCGACGTGCAGAAGGAGGACATCAGCACCCTCGTCAAGGTCCTCAAGCCCGCGCGGTCGGACGAGTCGGCCATCAAGAGCCTGATCACCGACTACACGGCGAAGGTCAAGAAGCAGGGGCCCTGCAAGAAGCGGAGCTCCTTCTGAGCGGGTGGCGGGGCTGACCGCCGGGGCCGCGCTCCTCCACCCCCGTCAACTCCCCGCCCCGCCACCGCCCTTGACCCGAGTGGCCCGGCGCCTCCGCGCATCCCGCACAGCCACCGCGGACCCTCCAAGCCCCGCCACCACCAGCAACCCGCCCACGACCACATACGTGCCGAGCCGCGTGTTCCGTTCGTCCGCCGTCTCGCCGAAGTGGAGAGGGGTCACCGTCGGGGCCTCGGCCTTGGAGACTCCGCCCTCGGGGGCGGGGGATTCGACGGGGTGTTCGGGGTCGACGTCCGTGAGGGCCTTGACCGGGTCTACGACGCCCCAGCCGACGAGGCGGTCGTGGCCGGAGATCGAGCGTTCCGCGGTCTGTTCGATCTGGGCGACGATCTGGCGGGCCGTCCAGTGCGGGTACTTGGCCTTCAACAAGGCCGCCACGCCCGCGACATAGGGTGCCGAGAAGCTCGTACCGTTGTCGGAGCAGTGGCCGCCGCCCGGCACCGTGGAGATCATGTCGACGCCGGGCGCGGCCACGCCGACGAACTCGCCGGACTGGGAGAAGGAGGCGCGTTCGTTGTTGCGGTCGGAGGCCGCGACGGCGAGGACACCGTCGTAGGAGGCCGGGTAGGTGACCTTGACGTTGCCGCCGAGGCCGTCGTTGCCGGCCGAGGCGACCACCACTACGCCCCGCGCCAGGGCGTCGTCCACGGCCTGGCGGAGGCGGTCGTCGGGGGCCACGGCGTTCGCCGTGTCCTGGGAGATGTTGATGACGTCGGCGCCCTTGGCCACCGCGTCGCGGATCGCCGTGGTCAGAGTCGCGGCCGTGCCGTCGCCCTCCGCGTCGTTCTGCTTGATCGGGATGATCGTCGCCTCGGGGGCCAGACCTACGAAGCCGGTGCCCTTGGCGGGGCGGGCCGCGATGATGCCGGCCACCCGGGTGCCGTGGCCTACCGTGTCGGTGGTGCCCTGGCTGTTGCCGCGGTCGATCGTCTCGCCCTTGGAGTTCTTGGGGGGCAATAGGTTCTCGCCCTTGGACGCGTCGACCGCCGACTTCAGTTGTTCGTTCTTTACGTCGACACCCGTGTCGATCACGGCCACCTTGACGCCCTTGCCGGTCGACTCCGCCCACAACTCGTCGAGATTGACGCGCTGTAGGGCCCAGGGGCGGCCCGTGTAGTCCTTCGACGGGAACGTGCACTGGCCGTCGTCCGCCCATGCCGGGGTGGACAGGGACAACGGCAACACCGACAGCGGTACCGCCACCATCGAGGCCGCCACCGTGACCCTCAACATCCGCGCGATCAGCATGAGTTGACCCCCTCGCCCGTCTCTCTTACGAACCCTGCGGCTGCCGTGCCGCCGCCTCCGACAGGCGAGGGCCCATCGGCAGGAACGTCGACCACTCAGCGGGGACGGGCGTCGGGGTGACCTTCTCGTAGCCGAGGCGGGTCTGCGCGATCTCGGCCTCGCTCAACTCCTGCTTGCGCTGCGCGGCCGTGGTGCCGATGCCGCTGTCGTCGGTGGCGCTGTCGCTGTTGGACTGTAGGGCGTAGCGCAGGCCCGTGTCGGTGACCAGGAAGACCGGGCCCGCCTTCGCCTCGGTGCCCTTGACCTGGCGGAAGAGCTGGCCGGAACCGGCGGTGACGTAGGCGCTGGAGGAGCCGGTGGGCAGCTGCGCCGGGTAGTCGGTGCCGACCCAGGTGGAGAGCGTGGTCCTGTTGTTCGCGCCGACCGAAAGCAGCACGTTGCAGACGGTGTTGGGGCCGGTGGTGGCACTGGTGCCGTCGTTGACCGTCTTCGGTTTGTACGTCGGCCAGTTCTTGTCGGCGTCGAAGGCGGTGCTGTCGGCGACCGCGCCGGGGCTGACCTGCTGGGCCTCGCCCGCCTGGCCGACGTCGACGAGGTCGCCGCTGTTGAGCAGGAGCGTGGCGGTGAACTCGGAGATACGGGCCACCTTGCCGGGCAGCACCACGTAGTACTGCATGACCTGGCCGGCGTAGGCCTTGATGACCTCGCCGACCTTGTCGTAGTCCCCCAGGAGGGTGGACGCGTCGGCCTTCGTGCCCGGGGTGCCGCCGGTGATCTTCGGGATGGAGATCTCGTCGCCCTTGTGGAGGGTGTCTAGCCATTCCTGGGACACGCGTTGCGGGGCGCGCCTGCGGGTGTCGAGGGCCTTGAGGAGATCGGAGTCCGAGGGATCGGCGATCTTGTAGGCGGTGCCCTGGGCGTCGACGACGTACTGCGTCTTGCCGTCCGGGGCGACGACGTACATCAGGTCGCCCCCGGAGAGCTTGCCGGTGCCCTCCGTCCTGGGCCACTCCTTCTTCGCGAGGACGAACGTCGCCTTCTGGATGGCGCGTCCGCCGGCGCTGGGGCGCTCGCACACGGCCCAGCGCTTGGCCGCCTCGGCCTCGTCGGAGGCGGGGAGGCGGTCGGGGGCGTAGGGGATGCCGATGGTGGCGCCGTGCGGGAGCTTGCCGTTGTCGAGGACGTTCTCGTCGACCGTGATGACACCGGACTTGTTCGGATCCAGGAGGAGTTTCGCGGAGGCCATGTTGAGGACCGGGTGCAGCTGCTTCTGCTTGTTCTTGCCGGTGGTCAGCACCACGTACCGGGTGGTCGACTTGCTCGCGACGATGACGTGCGACTCGACGTCGGCCCACCCCTGGGGCGCCGTCGGCTTGAACATGCCGATACCGCCGAACACCGCGAGGATCACCACGCCGACGACGACACCGGGCACCAGTGCGCCCAGCGGTTTCGGCGCGCCTTCTTCCGAGCCCGTCGGGGACGGTTGCAGGAAGGACGCGAGCGTGCGGCGCTTCGCGAAGGTGTAGGCGTTGAGTTCGTCGCGCCGTGATGCCATCTGTGTCCGCTCTCTCCCCGTGCGGAGCCGTGGAGGACCTGTGGAGATACGGCCCCTGCCCCCGATTGCCTCTGATACCTCTGGTGTCAGACCCGCCCCCTACTATGCCTGTTGCGTGGGTGTGCTTGTGTCACGGGTAGGGTGCTCTGACCCTGCGGGGAGCGGAGCACGGGGAAGTTCGGGAGAGTTCGGGGGATTTGGAGTGATGGCTGCCGCAACACGGAACCGGTCGCGATCGCAATCGACGTCAGCACCGACGTCAGCACCGACATCGGCATCAGCACCGACATCGGGATCCGGTTCCTTCACGCCGCACCTGAAGTCGCGCTCGGGGCGCGGGGGTTCGTTCACCACCCAGCGGCTGGTGCTGCTGGAGGTCGCGGCGGCGCTCGTTGTCTGCGGCTGGCTCGTCGGTCCGGTCGCGCTCGTGCCTGCGGCCGTGGTCGCCGCCCTCCTCGTGATCCTCGCTGTCGTACGACGCCGGGGGCGCTCCCTGCCGGAGTGGCTGGGCACGCTGCTGGCGCTGCGGTCCCGGGTGCGGCGGGCCGCCAACACCCCGGTGCCGCCCGGGACGGACGCCGGACTCGCGCCCGCCGTGGAGTGCGACCCGAGCCTTCGGACGTACAGCTACCACCGCGGTGACGACCGCGACCAGAGGCCGGTCGGGATGATCGGCGACGGCGACTTCCTCACGGCGGTGCTCCAAGTGGAGTCGGACGCGGGCGCGTTGCGTGCCGAGCGCGGACGCAGACCGCTGCCCGTGGGGCTGGTCCGGGACGCCCTCGAAGTCGACGGCATCCGCCTCGAATCGGCACAGATCGTTGTGCACACCCAGCCCGCGCCCGCGCTGCATCTGCCGCAGCAGTCGGTCGTGGTGAGCAACTACGCGCCGCTACAGGCCCAGACGGGCTCCCCCGCCGTCCGTATCACCTGGATCGCGCTGAAGCTCGACCCCGAGCTGTGCCCCGAGGCGGTGGCCGCGCGCGGGGGCGGACTCGTCGGGGCGCAGAAGTGCCTGGTGCGGTCGGCGGAGCATCTGTCGAGCCGGTTGTCCGGCGCCGGTCTGCGGGCCAACGTGCTCACCGAGGAGGAGTTGACGGCCGCGATCGCCACCTCCGCGTGCGCCAACCCGATGGTGACCGCGCAGGCCGGGCGGAGCGAGGCGCCGCAGCGGCGGACCGAGGAGTCCAGCCGCAGTTGGCGCTGCGACAACCGCCGCCACACCACCTACTGGGTGCGCCGCTGGCCCCAACTGGGCGAGTCCGGCACCCCGTTGGCACAGCTCGTGGCCCAACTCACGGCGGTGCCCGCGCTGGCGACGACCTTCAGTCTGACCCTGGCCCGCGGCGAGCGGCGGGACGTGGCCCTCACCGGACACCTGCGCATCACCGGCCGCAGCAACCAGGAACTGACCGACGCCCGGCGCGAGTTGGAGCACGCGGCCCGGCAGTCGCGTACCGGTCTGGCCCGTCTCGACCGCGAACAACTCCCCGGCGTCCTCGCCACGTTGCCCCTCGGAGGTGCCCGCTGATGACCGTGACGACCACGTCGACCACGCCGACCTCATTGCCCGCGGCCGCCACCGGTATCGCCTCGCGGCTGCGCACCGGGTTCGGACTCCTCGGCCCCCGCCACCCCCGGCACTCGCTGCCCGTCGACCAGGTGGAGGCGCTGTCGCTGCCCATCGGCGACGACGGCGTGGTGGTCGGCATCGACCCCGACGGACGTCCGGCCGTGCTCGGGGTCAACCGCCCGACGCCGTACGACATCCTGCTCATCAGCGGTCTGTGGACGGCCCAGGTGCTGGCGCTGCGCGCGGCGGCCACGGGCGCGCGCGTCGCCGTCGAGACGGGACGGCCGCAGGCCTGGATGCAGATGGTGCACGCGATGGGCGGCGGCCAGAACGGCCTCGCGGTCTACGACGTCGGCCGCGTCCCCCCGCAGGGCGCCTCCGCCGGGACGCCCGTGCTGGTCGTGCGGGACTGCGGTATGCGGCCCCCGCGCGGGCGGGTGACCTCGGCGCCCTGGCAGTCCGTGCTGACCCTGCTGCCGTATCTCAGCCCGGTCGCACCGCGGTTGATGCGGCAGGCGCGGCTGGTGGGTGTGCAGCGGGTGTCGCCGGACGAGGCGGCCGAGATCGGGCGGGTGATCGGTCTGCCGCGCACCGATCTGGAGTCACTGCCGACGCTGCCCGAAGGCGTCACCCTGTGGTGCACGGAGCGGGACCGGCAGTACGTGATGACCCAGCCGACGGACGCCGAGGTCGGGCTGCTGGGCGCGGCCCGCCGCATGGACTAACGGCGGACTGACAGCGGAGCGACGACGGACCGACGGACCGCTCGTGGGGTGGATCCGGCGGATTGAAGTGCCCGAGCTGTCGCGATTGGTCGATTTCCAGGGGGATTTGGTCCGCTATCGCCGGTCTCGGTCGTGTGGGTGTGCACGAAGGGGTGGGCGGGCCTGCCGAGTCCACGGTTTTGGTGATTAGGCTGGGACAGGGCACGTCACGAGTATCCGCGCGCGGGTGGTGCGTCGCCCAGGGCCAGGGGCTCAGGGGGACGACCCGGCGCATCGGACGTATCGGATGTACCGGATGCCGCGAACGGTCGCCCCAGCACGGCATGAGGGTGCTCGACCACACCAGGAGGAATTGTGAGCAGCGATCGGGACGGGATCCGCGGGGGCTGGGCCACGCCCGGCGATGACCAGCCCGATGACGAGTCCGCCATCGAGATGACGGGCGAGTTCACGATCGACTACGCCCCGCCGGCCTGGTACACCCAGAACTCGTCGGGCACGCCCGCACAGGCATCTCCGACGCCCACTCCGCCTACGGCACCTGCGCCGCCCACGGTGCCGACTCCGGCGAACGGTACGGCCACACCGCCTCCGCCGTCCCCGGCGGTCGGCCTCCCGTTCTCGACACCGTCGCTGCCGAGCAACGCCGGTTTCCCGTCCGCCTGGACAGCCGCGGCCCTGGTCTCCGACGAGGACGACGAGGACGCGGACCACGGCGACCTGGTGAGCGGCGCGACCATGCGGATCTCGGCCGCCGCGCTGAAGCGGGAGATCACGGAACTGGGCGGGGTGACCGGCCCCACGCCGGGACAGCCCGACGCGCAGGCCCCGGTCACTCCGGTTCCGGCCGAGGGTTCGGTGGGGGATGCCGGTAGTGCGGAATTGGGCTCCGGGGAAGGGGAGTTCGAGGGCGCTGAGGGCGCCGAAGGCTCCGAGGGGTCCGAAGGTGAGGCGCCCGGTGGAGCGATTCCGGCCGACGGTGAACCGACGGAGGCCCCGGAGAACGACGCCACCGCCGAGGTGAGCACTCAGGACGAGGACGGCGCGATCGCCGACTCGGAGAGCCCGGACTCGGCCGAGTCCGAGGCCCAGGCTCAGGCCCAGGACGAGAGCACCGACGACGCCGCCGCGCCCGCTGCGACCGCAGACGAACCGAGCGACACCGACACCCCGGAGTCCACACCCGAACCCGAGCCCGACGCCCCGCAGCCCGACACCGCCCCGGCCGACGGTGCCACCGGCGACGTACCGCCCCTCCCGCCCGCCTGGACCCGCCCACCGGCTCCGCAGGGCGGCGTCCCGCCCCTGCCGCCCTCCTACCAGCCCGCCGCCCCGGCCCCGGCCGACAACTGGCCCGCCCAGCCGCAACCTCAGCCCCAGGCCCAGCAGCCCCCGGCCGTGAACCCGGCGCCGCCGCAGCAGCAGCCCGCGTTCCAGCAGCCGCAGGCACCCCAGACGCCCCAGCCCCAACCCGCACCGACCGCATGGCACGCCCCCGCTCCACAGGGCCCACCGCAGAGCGGTTACGGCTTCCCCCAGCCACCCGTTCCGCCCACACCCCAGCACCAGCCGGGCACCCCGCCGAACCAACAGGGCAGTTACGGCTTCCCGCCCCCCGCGCCGCAGGACCGGCAAGGCGCCCCGCACGCCGGGCCCTCCCCCGTCCCGCAGGACCAGCAGGGCGGCTACGGCTTCCCGCCGCCGCCCGGTCAGCAGGGCGGCTACGGCTTCCCCCAGGCCCCCGCGCAGGAGGCACCCCGCCCCGCCTTCGCCCCGGAGTCCTGGTCCGACCCGGCGCAGCCCCCGCACACGCCCCACAACCCACAACCCAACCCACAGCACAGCCCACAACACAACCCCCAGCACAACCCACAATCGGCCAACGACCCGCGTCGCCCCGGCCCGCCGCCGCAGACACCCCAGCCCCCGCAGGCACCCCAACCCCCGCAGGCGCAGCCGCAACCGCTGCCGCCGCAGGCTCACCCCCAGGCTCCCGCCGCGCCCCCGATCGATCCCCGCACCGGTGCCGCCTGGCCGCAGCCCATGCAGCACGACCACCGGCAGCCGGTCAACCCCGGTGCCGCGCCGCTGGGTTACACCGCTGCCGTGGAGTTGTCGTCGGACCGGCTGCTCAGCAACAAGAAGCAGAAGGCGAAGAGCGGCCGTCCGGGTGCCGGGTCCTCGCGGTTCAAGCTGGGCGGCAAGAAGGAAGAGGCCGAGCGGCAGCGGAAGTTGGAGCTGATCCGCACGCCCGTGCTGTCCTGCTACCGGATCGCGGTCATCAGCCTCAAGGGCGGGGTCGGCAAGACCACGACCACCACCGCACTCGGCTCCACCCTCGCCACCGAGCGCCAGGACAAGATCCTCGCGATCGACGCCAACCCGGACGCGGGCACCCTCGGCCGTCGCGTGCGCCGCGAGACCGGCGCGACCATCCGCGACCTGGTCCAGGCGATCCCGTACCTCAACTCGTACATGGACATCCGCCGGTTCACGTCCCAGGCGCCCTCCGGTCTGGAGATCATCGCCAACGACGTCGACCCGGCCGTGTCGACCACGTTCAACGACGAGGACTACCGGCGCGCGATCGACGTGCTGGGCAAGCAGTACCCGATCATCCTCACCGACTCCGGTACCGGTCTGCTCTACAGCGCCATGCGCGGTGTGCTGGACCTCGCCGACCAGCTCATCATCATCTCGACGCCGTCCGTGGACGGTGCGAGCAGTGCGAGTACGACGCTGGACTGGCTGTCGGCGCACGGGTACGCGGACCTCGTCTCACGGTCGCTCACCGTCATCTCGGGGGTGCGCGAGACCGGCAAGACGATCAAGGTGGAGGACATCGTCAGCCACTTCGAGACGCGCTGCCGGGGTGTCGTGGTGGTGCCGTTCGACGAGCATCTCGCCGCCGGTGCGGAGGTCGACCTCGACATGATGCGGCCGAAGGTCCGGGAGTCGTACTTCCACCTCGCGGCCCTGGTCGCCGAGGACTTCGTCCGCCACCAGCAGATGCACGGCCTGTGGACGAGCGACGGCAACCCCCCGCCGGTGCTGGCCCCGCCGATGCCGGGCCAGCAGGGATACCCGGGAGCGCAGGGCTACCCCGGTCAGCAGGGCCACCCCGGTCACCACGGCTATCCGGCACAGCAGCAGCCGTACCCGGGCCAGCCCGCTCCGGGTCAGCAGCAGCCGTACCCCCCGCAGCAACCGCAACCCCAACAGCAACCCCAACAGCAGCCGGGCCAGCAGCCGTACGGCCAGCAGCCCTATCCCCAGCACCCGGGACAGCAGGCCCAGCCCTACCCGCAGCACCCGGGCTACGCCCAGCCGCCGGAGGGCACCCCGCCCCCGCCGTCCGCACCCCCGCAGCAGTAGCGGTAACCCCCGTCCAACGCGAAGGGCGGCCGGTGCCCACAAGCACCGGCCGCCCTTCGGCGTCGTAGAAGCGAGAGTGGTTACCCCGCGTCCGCCGAGATCAGCTCCCGGCAGCGCTTCACGTCCTGGGCGATCTGCTCCAGCAGGCCCTCCAGCGACTCGAACTTCGCCTGGCCGCGCACGAAGGCGAGGAAGTCGACGGCGACGTGCAGGCCGTAGAGGTCGAGGCCGACGCGGTCGATGGCGTATGCCTCGACCGTGCGCTCGGTGCCGTCGAACTGCGGGTTCGTGCCGACGGAGATCGCGGCCGGCATGGCCTCTCCCTCGACGTGGAGGTAACCGGCGTAGACGCCGTCCGCCGGGATCGCCGTGTGGGGCAGGGTCTCGACGTTGGCCGTCGGGAAGCCCATTTCGCGACCGCGTTGTGCGCCGCGCACCACGACACCCTCGACCCGGTGCGGGCGGCCGAGAATCTCGCGGGCGCCCTCGACGTCGCCCTCGGCGACCAGGCGCCTGGTCAGTGTGGAGGAGAAGGGCTCGCCACCGCCCGCCGCACCGCTCACGTAAAGATCCACCACCTCTACCTCGAAGTCGTATGTCCTGCCCTGCTCGATCAGGAAGGCCACATTGCCCGCGGCCTTGTGGCCGAAGCGGAAGTTGGGGCCTTCGACGACCGCTTTCGCGTGCAGCTTGTCCACCAGGACCTTGACCACGAAGTCGGCCGGGGACAGCTTGGAGAACTCTTTGGTGAACGGCAGGATCAGTGCCGCGTCGACCCCCAGCTCGGCCATCAGTTCGGCGCGGCGGTGGTGCGGGGCGAGCAGCGGGGGGTGGCTGCCGGGGCGCACGACCTCGCTGGGGTGCGGGTCGAAGGTGACGACGACGGAGGGAACGCCCAGCTCACGGGCGCGCTCCACGGCATGCCGGATGATCAGCTGGTGCCCGCGGTGGACCCCGTCATAAGAACCGATGGTGACGACACTGCGCCCCCAGTCCTCAGGGATGTCCTCCAAGCCACGCCAGCGCTGCACTGTGACCGCTCCTCATCGAACCCGTGTCCGTATGTAGACCTGTTGTCGACCTGTTGTCTTTGACAGTCCGAGTCAGTCCGAGACAGTCAAAGACCTCATGCGCAGGTCTAAGGGTGCCATGCCAGGGGCGTCGGCCCGGCATCGGCATGGAGGCTGTGACCGGGCGCACGTACGAATCCCGTTACGCGGGAACTCCCACTCCGGCCAGGTTCTCGATCATGCGCCGGGTGCTGGGTCCGACCACCGCGGCCCAGTCCTCCGGGGTGTCCGCCAGCCAGCGGGCCATCAGGGCGGCGAAGCCCGGTACCTGGCGGCCGAGGTCGACGAGCCCGCGGTCGAAACGGGTCGCTCCGGCGGGGGTGCGGACGAGCAGCCGCCCGGTCCGGTGGACGAGGTCCCGGAGTTCGTCGTCGTCGCGCCGGGCCGCCGCGTGCAGCAGCGCGTCCAGGACGGCGGGGTCGTGCTCGTGCGCGAGCAGGAACTCCAGGAGTTCGCGGCGCAGCGGCCGGGAATCGGGGCTGCCGGGCGCGGCGAGCACGCCGGCGAGGACCGTCCGCACCGGTTCCGGGCCGCCGTCGAGGAGACCGGTGACCAGCGGGCGGAGGTCGGCCCGTGCGGTGGGGCCGTGGTCGAGGCGCCGGTCGACGTAGACCCCGAGGTGGGCGGCCGTCTCCGGCCACCGTACGACGGTCTCGCGGACCAGGGCGGCGGCCCGGCGGGCGAGGGCGGGGGTCGTGACGTCGGCGAGGGTGCGGACCGCCTCGCCCGCGTCCGGTCCGTGCAGCCGGGCCCGGAAGGCTTCGAGGACGGGGTCGGAGTGGGTGGTGAGGGCGGCGGCCAGCGCGCTCGGCGGGAACTGCGGGTCGCCGGACGCGAAGTGCCGCAGCGCCTGCGGGAGATGGCGGGCGCGGGTGTGCGGATCGCGGACGAGGAGGGCGAGCGCGCCGCCGTGCAGGGAGCGGTCGGCGGGGCGGGCGAGGAGGAACTGGGCTGCGTAGCGCAGGAGTTCACGGTCGGCCTCGGTCCGTACGTGCGGTGCGGCCCGCAGTCCGTACGCCACCGCCGCGACCCGCCGCCCCGGCCGCTCGTCGTGCGCCCACCGGTCCACCGCCCGGCACACGGCCGACGGTTCCTCCTCTGCGAGTACGGCGAGGAGTTCGTCGGCCCGCCCGTGCGCGCAGCCCACCAGCACCTCGGTCAGATCGTCCAGCGCCCGCCGCCGATGCGTGTGCAGCAGGGCCTGCGCGGCCGTCGCCACGGTCGCGTGCGGGGTCGCGGGCAACGGCCGCTCGTCGTCGAACCACACGGTCAGCAACGGCTGTACGGCGGTGGGGTCGGCGGCGAGCAACTCGGCGGCGGTGTCCAGGAATCGGGGCCCGCCACCGTCCTGCGGAGCACCGTCCGCGAGCACCAGCCGCCGCAGCAACTCGAACCGCTCGGCCACCGGCAGCGCCAGCGCGGTCCAGAACTCCGGCGCGAACTCCGGCGGTACGTCGTCCTGTTGCCGCCGTCGCGCCACCAACTGGTCGGCGAGCAGCCGCAGTACCCCGCTGTACGGCATCGCGTCGGGCACTCGCGCCAGCACCTCGGCGAGCAGCCGCGCGGCCCACCAGGAGTGCGGGTCGGCGTCGAGAGCCCGCGCCAACTCCTTCAGCCGCAGCGCGAGTTGACCGGTGCCATGCTCGCGGGCGAGGAGCAGCAGGGCCTGTACGACGGGGCCGATGCGGTGGTGCGGGACGGGGAGGAGGTGCGCGGCCCGCTGGGTGCGCGGGCGGTGCACGAGAGCGTGCAGCGCTTCGTCGAGGTCGAGGTGGGTGCCCTGGATCCAGTCGGCCAACTCCTCGTGGGCGAAGCGGTATCCGCTGCCGGCCGGCACGAGCAGCCCCTCGGTGAGGACGGCCGACGCCCACCCGGTACCGCCCCCGAGCCGCGCCGGTGCGGGCCCCCACGGGAACACCGCCTCGAACGCCTCCCGCCCCAACTCCCCCTGCCCCGGCCCGAGACTGCGCCGAGCCGCCTCGTGCACCTGCCCGGACACCTTGGCGGCGAGCCGTCGTACGGCGGTGCCGCGCAGCCCGTTCTCGGCGGCGAGCCGGACGGCGATACGGAGGCACATGAGGTCGAGGTAGGCCGAGAACACGTCGTCGCGGTGGAGCCGGACCGCGCGGGCGGCAGGAGCGGCGGGCAGCGCGGCGAGCACCTCGGAGAGGAGCCGGAGGGTGAGGGGGTGCCGGGCGTCGGGGTCGCCGAGGACGTCCTCCGGGACGCCGTAGGCCGCGCGGGCTCGGCGGGCCTCGTCGTCCCACAGGTCACCGAGACGCACACAGTTCTCCGAGTTGTCCCCGCCGTACAGCAACTCCCTTGGAAATCCCGCCCCTTCCCAGTACTCCACCCTGCACCCCACCACCAACCGCGCCCCGCTCTCCCGCAGCCACTCCCCCGTCCCCCGGGTCCACGCGTCCAGCCGGTGGGCCAGTACGGGTGGCATCTCCTCGGGCCCGTCGAGCAGGAGCAGCAAGGGCCTCCCGGCGTCACCCGCGACCCGCGCCAGCCGTTCGGGGCCGACGTCGCCGAGGCCGCCGGGCAGGGCGATGGACGCGGCCAGGATGCGGGCCGCCCGCTCCACCGTCCTGCGCACCGCGTCCGCCACCGACGCGTCGCCGTCGCGCAGATCGGCGCCCCGCAGCCACAGCGTGGGCGCCGGTTCCGCTCCGCCGCCGCACCGCGCGGCGAACGCCGCGAGTTCCGTCGTACGACCGCTGCCCGGGGGCCCGACGAGGCCGAGGACGGCGGCCGGGCCCGAAGCGAAGGCGGCGAACTCCCTTGCCACCGCGGGGCGTTCGACCGGCTGCGGTACGTATGAGCCGTCGCGGTCGCGGCCGACGAAGCCCGCGAGCGTGCCCGGCGGACCGTCCGAGCCCACCGAGGTGGCCGTCAGTTCCAGCACGCCCGCCAGGTTGAGGTCGGCGCCGTAGGCGGGCACGGTCGCCGCGTTGCGGGCGAGGAGGTCGGCCAGGGGGCCGTCGGGCGCGCGCAGGGGTACCGCGAAGCCCGTGTCCCGCTGGCCGGACTGGAGCGCGGTGCCGAGGACGGCGACCACCGCGCCGGTCTCCGTGTCGAGGACCGGTCCGCCGGCCGCTCCGCCGCCCAGCCGCAGCGCGTCCCGGCCGGCCGTGCCGATCGCCATCTCCAGGGCGTCGTCGAGGAGATGGAAGCGATCGGTGGCCGTGTACGTGACGGAGGCGGCGCCCAGGACGCGGGCCTCGCGCCAGCGGCCCGCGGCGATGCGTACGTAGGTGCCGGTCTCGACCCGGTCCCGGACGGTGACGGGGAGCGGGTCGACGCCGAGTCCCTCGGTGCGGACGAGGGCCAGGTCGAGGGCGGGCAGCGGGGTCACCGCGTCGGCGGTGACCAGGCAGCTGCGGTCGCCGGCGGCGTGCAGGACGAGCCGGGGCAGTCCGTCGACGGCCTCGTGGCTGGTGATCACCGTGCCGTGGTGGTCGGCGACGAATCCGGTGCCGCGCGGGCGGCCGGCCAGATCGCGGATCCGCACGAGGCGCTCCGCCGGGGCCGCGATGTGCCGTCGTTCATCTGCGGCGCCGTCGTGGCTGGTCGCGCAGTTCCCCGCGCCCCTTTGGGGCGCTGTCGCATCGCCCCCGGTGGATCGCCGCGGGCCCCGTCCCACCATCGTCGAACCTCCCCGCTGAACCCCTGCCCTGTGTTCGACGGTAGGCGGGTCGTGATCAGCGGGACAGATCGCGTGGTGAACGCGCCCCCTTCCGCTCCCTCGGTTCACTCCGAGCGCCTGCCCGGACGGGTGAATAGAAGCGGAGGGTTGGATACACCCTAGGGGTGGGGGAACCGAGGGGGGACCGTGGAGCGGCGGGAACGTGGACCCCGTGACCGCCGCTCCACGGGCGGGAGTTGAGCCCCCGGAGAGGTCTCCGGGGGTGTCGCTCAGGCGAAGACGGCGAGGCTCTTGGCCTTGCCCTTCTGTTCCTCCACGAGCGCCAGGAAGCGGCCCTCGGGGTCGAAGACGCCGACCGCGCCGACGCCCGTGTACTCCTCGGGGATGTCCAGGCGGACGCCGTTGAGCAGCAGCTTGGCCCGCCGCTCGTCCACCGACCAGCGCGGGAACGCGGCCTCGGCGGCCTCGGCGATCGGCATCACGGTCAGCTCCTGCTGGAGCTGCTCCAGGGTCCTGGCCGAGTCCAGCTTGTACGGGCCGACGCGGGTGCGGCGCAAGGCGGTGAGGTGGCCGCCCACGCCGAGGTCCGCGCCCAGGTCGCGGGCGAGCGCCCGGATGTAGGTGCCGGACGAGCAGACCACCGAAACCACCAGGTCCAGGACGGGGGTGCCGTCCTCGGCGACGGCGTCCCGGACGTCGTAGACCGCGAAGGAGGAGATGGTGACCGGGCGGGCGGGGATCTCGAAGTCCTCGCCGTCGCGGGCCCGTTTGTAGGAGCGCACGCCGTTGATCTTGATGGCGCTGACCTTGGACGGGACCTGCATGATCTGGCCGCTGAGCTTGGCGATCCCGGCGTCGACGGCCTCCCGGGTGACCTTCGAGGCGTCGACCGACTCCGTGATCTCGCCCTCGGCGTCGTCGGTCAGGGTGTTCTGGCCCAGGCGGATCGTGCCCAGGTACTCCTTCTCCGTCAGCGCGAGATGGCCGAGGAGCTTTGTCGCCTTCTCGACACCGAGGACGAGTACGCCCGTGGCCATGGGGTCGAGGGTGCCGGCGTGCCCGACGCGGCGGGTGCGGGCGATGCCGCGCATCTTGGCGACCACGTCGTGCGAGGTGAAGCCCGACGGCTTGTCCACGATGACAAGGCCGTCGGGCGTCTGGGGCTTCTGCGTCATTCGGCGGCGTCGTCCTCGTCGTCCTCGCCCGGCTTCTTGTACGGGTCGGCGTCGCCGGCGTAGGCGGCGCCCGCCGAGACCTCGCGGACCTTCTCGTCGGACTGCCGGGCCTTGTCGAGGAGGTCCTCGATGGTCTTGGCGGTGTCCGGCAGGGCGTCCGCGACGAAGGTGAGGGTCGGCGTGAACTTCACGCCGGCCGCGGCACCCACGGCCGAGCGGAGCACGCCCTTGGCGCTCTCCAGCCCGGCAGCCGCCTCGGCCCGCGCCTCGTCGTCCCCGTACACGGTGTAGAAGACGGTCGCCTCCCGCAGGTCGCCCGTCACCCGGGTGTCCGTGATGGTGACGTGCGTGCCGAGCCGCGGATCCTTGATCCCGCGCTGGAGCTTCTTGGCCACCACCTCTCGGATGAGGTCCGCCAGCCTCTTGGCGCGCGCGTTGTCGGCCACTGGTCCGTCTCCTTAGTAACTACGTCTTGCTGCTTGCTTCAGTCTTCGTCGCTGTGGAGCCTGCGTCGAACCGAGAGCAGTTCCACCTCGGGCCGCCCGGCGACGAGTCGCTCGCAGCGGTCCAGTACGTCGGTGAGGTGTCCCGTGTCCCCGGAGACCACCGCGAGCCCGATCTCGGCCCTGCGGTGCAGGTCCTGGTTGCCCGTCTCGGCCACGCTCACCGCGTACTTGCGCTGGAGTTCGGCCACGATCGGACGGACGAGAGAGCGTTTCTCCTTCAGCGAGTGGACGTCGCCGAGGAGCAGATCGAAGGACAGAGTCCCCACATACATGTGTGTCCGGATGTCCCGCCGGTTCGGGGTATGGGCGCCGGTCTTGGACGCCGATACAGGAACCGTACACGCAACGGCCGGGGCCGATCGACGGAATTCTCTCCCCGCCGACCGGCCCCGATCGCGTGCTGTGACGATCAGCCGCGAGGCTTCTCGCGCATCTCGTACGTCGCGATGACGTCGTCGACCTTGATGTCGTTGAAGTTGCCGAGGTTGATACCGCCCTCGAACCCTTCGCGGATCTCGGTGACGTCGTCCTTGAAGCGACGCAGACCGGAGATGGTGAGGCTCTCCGCGATGACCTTGCCGTCGCGGACGAGGCGCGCCTTGGTGTTGCGCTTGACCTCTCCGGAGCGGACCAGGACACCGGCGATGTTGCCCAGCTTGGACGACTTGAAGACCTCGCGGATCTCCGCCGTACCGAGCTCGACCTCCTCGTACTCCGGCTTGAGCATGCCCTTCAGGGCCGCCTCGATCTCCTCGATGGCCTGGTAGATCACCGAGTAGTACCGGACGTCGACGCCCTCGCGCTCCGCCATCTGCGCCGCTCGGCCCGCGGCGCGGACGTTGAAGCCGATGACGATCGCGTCGGAGCCGGTCGCCAGGTCGATGTCCGACTCGGTGACCGCACCCACACCGCGGTGCAGGACGCGGATGTCGACCTCGTCGCCGACGTCGAGCTGGAGCAGCGAGGACTCAAGAGCCTCCACCGAACCGGACGCGTCGCCCTTGATGATGAGGTTGAGTTCCTGCACCAGACCGGCCTTGAGGGCCTCGTCCAGGTTCTCCAGGGAGAACCGGACTCCGCGCCGGGCGAAGTTGGCGTTGCGCTCACGCGCCGCGCGCTTCTCGGCGATCTGACGGGCCGTGCGGTCCTCGTCGACGACGAGGAAGTTGTCGCCGGCGCCCGGGACGTTGGTGAGACCCAGGACCAGGACGGGAGTCGACGGAGTCGCTTCCTCGACGTTGTTGCCGTTGTCGTCGAGCATCGCCCGGACACGGCCGTACGCGTCGCCGACCACCATCGTGTCGCCGATGCGCAGCGTGCCGCGCTGGACCAGGACCGTCGAGACGGCACCGCGGCCACGGTCGAGGTGGGACTCGATCGCGATGCCCTGCGCGTCCTGCTCCGGGTTGGCCCGCAGGTCGAGCGAGGCGTCCGCGGTGAGGACCACGGCCTCCAGCAGCTGGTCGATGTTGAGACCCTGCTTGGCGGAGATGTCGACGAACATGGTGTCGCCGCCGTACTCCTCGGCCACCAGACCGAACTCGGTGAGCTGACCGCGCACCTTGGTCGGGTCGGCGCCCTCGACGTCGATCTTGTTGACCGCGACCACGATCGGCACGTCGGCCGCCTTGGCGTGGTTCAGCGCCTCGATCGTCTGGGGCATCACACCGTCGTTGGCCGCCACCACGAGGATCGCGATGTCGGTCGACTTGGCACCGCGGGCACGCATGGCGGTGAACGCCTCGTGACCCGGGGTGTCGATGAAGGTGATCTTGCGCTCTTCGTCGTTGACCTCGGTGGTGACCTGGTACGCGCCGATGTGCTGCGTGATACCGCCGGCCTCGCCCGCGACGACGTTCGTCTTGCGGATGGTGTCCAGCAGTCGGGTCTTACCGTGGTCGACGTGACCCATGACGGTCACGACCGGCGGACGCGCGACGAGGAACTCCTCGCCACCCTCGTCCTCGCCGAACTCGATGTCGAAGGACTCCAGGAGCTCGCGGTCCTCCTCCTCCGGGCTGACGATCTCCAGGACGAAGTTCATCTCGTCCGCGAGGAGCTTCAGCGTCTCGTCGGAGACGGACTGCGTGGCAGTGACCATCTCGCCGAGGTTCATCATCACGCCGACGAGCGACGCCGGGTTGGCGTTGATCTTCTCGGCGAAGTCGGTGAGCGAGGCACCGCGCGACAGACGGACGGACTGTCCGTTGCCACGAGGCAGCATCACACCGCCGACCGACGGGGCCTGCATGGCCTCGTACTCCTGGCGCCTCTGCCGCTTCGACTTGCGACCACGACGCGCGGGACCACCGGGACGACCGAAGGCGCCCTGTGTGCCACCACGGCCACCCGGACCACCGGGACGACCACCGAAGCCGGGACGGCCACCGCCGCCACCGGCGGGAGCACCCGGACGGCCGGCGAAACCGCCGCCACCGCCACCGGGACCCGCGGGACGACCGGCGAAACCGCCACCGCCGCCACCGGGACGACCGGCGAAGCCGCCGCCGCCACCACCGGGACGACCGCCGCCGCCACCACCGGGACCGCCGGGACGACCGCCGCCGGCACCGGGACCACGGCCACCGGGGCCGCCACCGGGACGGGGGCTACCCGCAGCGGGACGCTGCGGCATCATGCCGGGGTTGGGACGGTTGCCACCGGGGCCACCGCCCGGACGCGGAGCGCCGCCCTGCGGGCGGGGCATGCCGCCCGGGGTCGGACGCGCGCCACCGGGAGCACCCGGACGGGCACCGCCCGCGGCGCCCTGGGGACGGGGACCGCCCTGACCGGCACCCTGCGGACGCGGGGCGCCACCGGGAGCACCGCCCGGGCGGTCCTGGCCGCCGTGGCCCCCGGCCGGTCGGGGTGCACCGGGACGGGGCGCGCCGGGGCGCGCCATGCCGGTGGAACCGCCGGAGGTGAACGGGTTGTTGCCCGGACGGGGACCCGCCGGACGAGCACCGGGGCGTGCGCCCGGGCCGCCGTGGCCTCCGGCCGGTCGGGGTGCGCCGGGACGGTCGCCGCCACGCTCGGGGCGGTCGCCACGACCCTGGCCGCCCTGGCCGGGACCGGCCGGACGGGCAGCGCCCGGACGGGGGGCCTGGCTCGCCGGACGCGGGGCGCCCGGACGGGGCGCGGAACCGGAGCCGCCGGTGGAGGCCGGAGCGGCGGGAGCCGCCGCCGGTGCCGCCGGAGGCGCGGTGAACTCGGGCGCGGTCGGCGCGGGCGAGACCGGGGCGGGCCGCGGCGCGGGCCGCGGGCCCGGACGGGGACCACCGGTGGAGGCCGGTGCGGCGGGCGCGGCCGGGGCTGCGGGAGCCGCGGCGGCGCTCTCGGCGACGACCGGCTTCGGGGCCGGCGGACGCGGCGCGGCGGGGCCCGGACGGGCACCCTGCGCCGGAGAGGGGGCTCCCGGACGGGCCGGGGCAGCCTTGCGCGCGGGGGCGGGCTTGCCGCCTCCGCTGCCCTGCTGGAGGGCGTCTGTCAGCTTGCGTACAACGGGCGCCTCGATCGTCGAGGACGCCGAACGGACAAATTCACCGAGTTCTTGGAGCTTGGCCATGACGACCTTGCTCTCCACCCCGAACTCCTTGGCGAGTTCGTATACCCGGACCTTAGCCACTTCGCTCCTTTTAGGTCCGGGTGCGTCCGGACCGTCGCTACTTCATGGGCGTACTCATCGCGTGCTCATCGAGTGCTCATCGCAATCTCGACCTACTTCCAACTCGCGGAATACCGGGCCGCACGGAGGTTCCGTACGACTCGCTCTTACGGTGTTGCCTGCTCGACGGAGAGACGCAACGCCTTTGTGTCGAGCGTTCCCTGGGCACGCAGCGCCCGTGGGAACGCCCGGCGGCGTACCGCCAGGTCGAGACAGACCAGGGCGGGGTGCAGATATGCGCCCCGGCCGGGCAGCGTACCGCGATGATCGGGGACGCATTCGCCCTCGACCGCCACGATCCGCAGCAGTTCCTTCTTGGCCGCTCGCTCCCGACACCCCACACAGGTGCGTTCAGGGCATGCGCGGGCTCGCGTCCGGCCAGACACGTCTAAGTCTACCTCCCCGCACCGACCTCACCCCTTCGGGGCAAGAATCGAACGGCTGTTGTCGTGATCTAAGCCACTGGCGGCCGAGAACTATTCCCCTGGCTGGTCGGACGGCTGTTCGGTGTCCGGACGGATGTCGATCCGCCAGCCGGTGAGGCGGGCCGCGAGCCGGGCATTCTGCCCTTCCTTGCCGATCGCCAGCGACAGCTGGTAGTCCGGCACCGTCACGCGCGCGGAGCGGGTCGCGAGGTCCACCACCTCGACCTTGGAGACCCGCGCCGGGGACAGCGCGTTGGCCACCATCTCGGCCGGGTCGTCCGACCAGTCGACGATGTCGATCTTCTCGCCGTGCAGCTCGGCCATCACCGCGCGCACCCGGCCGCCCATGGGGCCGATGCAGGCGCCCTTGGCGTTCAGACCGCTGCGGGTGGAGCGGACGGCGATCTTCGTCCGGTGGCCGGACTCACGCGCGATGGCGGCGATCTCCACCGACCCGTCGGCGACCTCCGGCACCTCCATGGCGAACAGCGCCTTCACCAGGTTGGGATGCGTACGGGAGAGGGTCACGGACGGACCCCGCATGCCCTTGGCCACCCGGACGACGTACGACCGCAGGCGCGTGCCGTGCGTGTACTCCTCGCCCGGCACCTGCTCCTGCACCGGCAGGATGGCCTCCAGCTTGCCGATGTCGACGAGCACGTTCTTCGGGTCGCGGCCCTGCTGGACCACACCCGTGACGACATCGCCCTCACGGCCGGCGAACTCGCCGAACGTCACCTCGTCCTCGGCGTCCCGCAGCCGCTGGAGGATGACCTGCTTGGCGGTGGTGGCGGCGATCCGGCCGAAGCCGGACGGGGTGTCGTCGAACTCGCGCGGCTCCTCCCCCTCCTCCAGGTCCTCGGGGTCCTCTTTCGCCCACACCGTCACATGGCCGTTCTCACGGTCGAGCACCACGCGCGCGTGGCGGCGGCTTCCCTCGGTGCGGTGGTAGGCGATGAGGAGGGCCGACTCGATCGCTCCGACCAGCAGGTCGAAGGAGATCTCCTTCTCCCGTACCAGGCCCCGCAGGGCACTCATGTCGATGTCCACGGCTACGCCTCCTCTGCGTTCTCTTCGTTGCTGTCTTCGTTGTCTTCGTGGTCTTCGTTCTTGCTCTTACGGTTGAACTCGACCTGCACGCGCGCCTTCACGACCTCCGCGAAGGCGAGCCGCTTGGCGGTGGGCTTGCGCCCCTTCACGCCGGGCACCTCCACATCGATGCCGTCGTCGTCCACGTCGAGGATCCGGGCGACCAGCTCACCGCTCTCGGCCAACTGGAACCTCACCAGCCGGTCGGTGGCCCGCACGTAGTGACGGTGCTCGGTGAGCTCGCGCTCGGCACCGGGCGTCCCGACTTCCAGGGTGTATTCACCCGCGCCCATCGCGTCGGTCTCGTCGAGCTTCGCGGAGAGCGCGCGGCTCACATCCGCGATCTGGTCCAGATCGGCACCCGTGTCGGAATCGACGACCACGCGCAGCACCCGCTTGCGTCCCACCGAGTCCACTTCGACCTCTTCGAGATCAAGTCCCTGGGAGCTGACGAGCGGTTCCAGCAGTACTCGCAGCCTCTCGCTCTGGGTCGTGCTCATCCGGGTGACTCCTCGGCCGCGTGTGCTGTTGTGGGTAGGGCGCGTGTCTGCTCAAAGGGTATCCGGTCCCGGGGTGTGTTGCCGTCCACCTGCGGACAGACCGGTGCCGGTGACTGGCAGCCATCCGGTGCGCGGGTACCGTGATCACGGTACCCGCGCACCCCTTCCGCCTTTTCGTTCGTACGAGCCCCCGAGGACGATCCGCCGTGCCGTTCCCCCCACCTCCGCGCACCCTCACGGGACCGCGCAGAAGGAGCCTGCTCGCCTCGGCCGCCGGAGCCGCGCTCCTGGTGGGCTGCTCCACCGACGGCGACGACACCGAGAACACCGCGGGCAGTCCCTCGGCCGCCGAACGCGCACGCGCGCGTGCCGCCACCGACAGCGAGACCCTGCTCCGGCACTACGACGCGGTACTCGCCGCCCACCCGACACTCACGGAGCGCCTGAACCCGCTCCGCGCGGAGGTCGTCCGGCACACGACGGCCTTCGGGGGCAGCGATTCCCCGCCATCTCCTACGGCCACTGCCGCGCCGTCGGCATCGACATCGGCTACGGCCGCCGCCGTGCCAGTGACCGCGAGCGACGCCCTGGCCGGGCTGGCGGCGGCCGAGCGGAGCCTCGCCGACAAGCGGGCCAAGGCCCTGCTCGACGTACCGGGCGAGCTGGCCCGGCTGCTGGCCTCGGTGGCCGCGGCCGGGGCCGGACACGCGTATCTGCTGACGGAGGATGCCAAGTGAGCGAGGAGAAGGCCGCCGAACTGACCGCACTACAGGCGGCACTGGCCGCCGAGCACGCGGCGGTCTACGGCTACGGCGTGGTCGGCGGCCGTATCCGCGAGGGCCGGCGCACCGAGGCCAAGGCGGCCTACGACGGACACCGGGCCCGGCGGGACGCGCTGGTCCGGGAGGTACGGGACCTGGGCGGCAAGCCGGTGGCCGCGTCGGCCGCGTACGCGCTGCCGTTCCCGGTACCGGACTCGGCCGCCGCGGTACGGCTCGCCGCCGAGCTGGAGGAACGGGTCGCCGGGATCTACTCCGACCTGGTGCGGGCGTCCACCGGCGCGGTGCGCGGTACGGCCGCGGAGGCCCTGCGGGAAGCGGCGGTCCGCGCGGTGCGCTGGCGCGGCGGGAGCGTACCCTTCCCTGGTCTCGCCGAGCGGGCCGCGACCCCCACGGCCTCGGCGACACCCACGGCGTAACACCGCACCGGGCCGCAGGACCAGCTGAAGGGAACGACTCGCGCATGGCTTTCGAACCGCCGCAGCGTCTGGTGAGGGCGCTCGGTGAGACGGCACCGAGCGGTGACGACTGGTTGGAGAAGCTGCCCGAGGTGGCCCAACAGGCCGTTGATCTACGCGAGTTGACCGCGGAACGAGTACAGGTGCCCGGTGGGCGCAGCAGCCTGGTCGTGCTGGTACGGCGGGCCGACGGGACCCCTGCGGTGCTGAAGCTGGCCCCGCGCCGGGCCCGGCCGGAGAGCGAGCGGGCCGCGCTCGCGCACTGGGGCGGGCGGGGGGCCGTCCAACTGGTCGAGGCGGCGGCCGGTGAGGGTGTGCTGGTGCTGGAGCGGTTGCATCCCGATGTGTCGGTGCGGTCGTTGCCGGAGGCGAAGGCGTTGCTGGAGGCGGCGGGGACGTTGCGGCGGCTGTGGGTGGAGCCGCCTGAGGATCATGTCTTCGAGACCGTGAGCGAGCGGACCGGTCGGCAGGCGGCGGCGATGCGGGGAGCGTCTACGGAGGTGGCACCCCTGGTGAACTCGGCTCTCGAAGCGCGTGAGGAGCTACTGGCCGCGCCGCCTGAGGTGCGGTTGCTGCACGGGACGTTTCGGCAGAGCAAGGTGCTGGCCGGGGATCGGGTGCCGTGGTTGGCCGTGGGGCCGGATCCGGTGGTGGGTGAGTGCGCCTTCGATCTGGCTCGGTTGGTGCGGGATCGGGTGGAGGATCTGATCGCCACGCCATCCGGGGCGTCTACAACTCGGCGACGGGTCAAGCGACTTGCCGAGTCGCTTGATGTGGATCAGGAGCGGTTGCGGGGGTGGACGTTGTTCCGGGCCGTGGAGTCGGGAGTGCGGGCACTGCGCGTGGGGCGGCCTCGGGATGCTGAGTTGTTGCTGGAATTCGCTGGGTGGCTTTAGGTCGCGTTTCATCTGCGGGTGCGTTGTGGCTGGTCGCGCAGTTCCCCGCGCCCCTGGATAGCTGGCGTTAGTTTCAAGGCCAGCACCGGGCAGTCGGACGCTGCTCTGCGAGCCCGTTTCACGGTGCGGGGTGGGATCGGGGACCCGTCCACCAGCGGGTAGCCCCACTCATCCAGAGTGATGTGGTCGGGTAGCAACTCCGCGCACAATCCGTGGCCCTGGCACGCCGTCCAGTCGATGTCGATCTGTTGTTGGTCCATGGTCAGTGGGCCTCGTTCGGGATCGGGAGCAGGGGTGTGGGGTCCGTCGCCGTGCACAAACCCCTTGCGTGGGCGTCGAGTTCGGCCGCGAACGTGGTCAACGCGCTGCGGACCAGGCGGACCGTGCCGTCGGGGTGGTGGCAGGCGCCTCGGCCCTCGATCAGGCCGGACCAACGGGCCACGTCCTGGCGGGTGTTGGACTGGGGGCCGGGCGTGGCCAGGGTGCGGAACGCGGACGCGATGCGCGGAAGGCCGTTGAGGCAGGGGCCGCACTGGCCGGCCGACTGGAGCGCCAAGTAGCGCAGGACGCGGGCGGTTTCGGCCACTCCACAGCGCGTGGTGGGGAGTGCGGCCAGCACACCCGCCCCCAAGTTCCCCGCGTCCAGCGTGCGTTGGGCTGCTTCGGTGGCCGGCATCCACGTGCCGTGGTAGCCGCCGACGAGGACCGCCGACATGCCTTGGAGCGGGAGCAGGCGGTCCAGCGGGAGTCCGAACGGGGCTTCCACGACCCGGACTTCACGGCCCGGAAGATGCAGGGTGCAGAGCGTGCTGCCGGGCTGGGCGGGGGTGCCCGCGCTGCGGAACCACTCGGCGCCGTAGCGGGCGACCAGGGCGAGGTGGGCCAGGGTTTCGACGTTCTGGACGAGCGTCGGCGCCTTGCGCACCCCGCGTTCGCGGACCGGCGGTTGCTGGTGGCGGGGCAGCGGGGCGTTCCCGGAGACGTACTGCGCGAGGGCCGAGGCCTGGCCGGAGAGGAAGCGTTTGGGGAGGCGGATCACCTTCACGTTCAGCGGGTCGTTTCGCTGGGACAGGGCCGACTCCAGATAGGACGCGCCGTCCTCCACCGCCAGGTGGGCCTCCCCCGCGCCGACCGCCCTGGCCGCCAACTGCAGCCCGTCCAGGACGAGATGGGGGGACAGGCGGAGCAGGGTCTTGTCTTTGCGGCTGGCCGGTTCGCCTTCCGCTCCGTTCGCCACGACCACGGGTGCGCGGCCCGTACGGCGGCTCGCGTCGGCCACCGCGACGAGCTTGCGGTACGTCGGGAACGCGGCGCCTCCGCGTCCGGTGAGGCCGGATTCGGCGACTGTTCTCAGGACGGCGTCCGGATCGCCGTAGGACAGTGGGCCGTAGCGCTGTTCGTGGGTGGCGAGGTCGGCCGCGGTGCCGCCGGGGGCGAGGAGGCGGGGGGACATGTAGACGTCGGTGAAGGTGGTCGTGGTCATGAGCGGGCTCCTTCGGGGGTGCGGAGCAGGGCTGCGGGGGTGCGGCGGGCCGCGCGGGCGGAGTGGGCCAGGCGGATGCCGAAGGCGGCGGTCACCGCGGCCACGCAGGAGATCGTCAGCCAGGTCATCCAGTCGGTGCCGGTGTCCGTGCCGATGCCGATGCCGTGGATCAGGGCGATCGGCCAGGAGGCGTACGCCAGCCAGTGGACGGCCCGCCAGGTGCGGTGGCCGATGCGTTCGCGCAGGAGACTGGTGATCAGGACCGCGAGCAGCAGGTCCAAGGCGACCGTGCCGAGGCCGAGCCAGAGCGGCTGGTAGTCGGAGACGAAGGGGACGACCGCGTCCAGGACGGTGATGTTCACGTAGCCGTCGATCACCGCCACCGCGATGTGCAGGGCCAGGAACGCGGTCGCGGAGAGGGAGAGGGTGCGGTGGAGGTTCACCGTGCCGAAGCGGGGCAGGCCGGGGAGCCGGGTGCGCAGGCGGACCGCGATGCCGAGCAGGACCACGACTGTGAACAGGACCAGGCAGACGGCTCCGGTGGCGCGGTTGGCGTACCAGAGGGTTTCGGAGCTCATGCGGCGGCCGCCTGGGAGGTGGGCCAGCCCGGGGTCGTGACGACCGTGCCGTCCTGGGCGACCAGGCGGGCCGGGAGGCCGAGGCGGGTCAGCCAGCGTTCGGCGCCCGCGCCCTTGACCAGGGACGCCGTGCTCGCCGCGTTGGCGTCGGCGCAGGTGGCGGCGGCCACCGAGACCGTGCGCCAGGGGCTGCGGACCGGGAGGCCGGTGCGCGGGTCGACGATGTGGTGCAGTTCGTGGCCGCTGCGGCGCCAGTTGCGGGCGGAGGTGCCCGAGGTGGCGAGGCCGCCGGAGCGCAGGCCGATCGTGGCGTACGTGCCGTGCGCGGGCGTCTCGTCGACGGAACCGGTGACGTCCTGGACGCGGATGTTCCAGCCGCCGGCCGGGGGCTCCCCCGCGACGGCCGTGTCGCCGCCGAGGCTCACCAGGACTCCGCAGCCCGCCACTTGGGCCAGCATCGCGGCGGCCTTGTCGGCGGCCCAGGCCTTCGCGGTGGCGCCGAGGTCGAGGCGGACGCCGGCCGGGACGGTGACCGTGCCCGTCGTACGGTCGAGGTCGATCATGCGCCAGCCCGGGGCGCGCCTCACGGTGAGCCGGACCGGGCGGTCGTCCTCGCGGACGAGGGTGAAGTCGCGGTCGTAGCCGATGGCGTTCATCGCGGAGCCGACGGTCGGGTCGACCGCGCCGTCCGTAGCCTCGGCGGCGCGCAGGGCGACGGCAAGGGCCTCGGCGAGCAGTGGGCTCACGGTGACCGGGCGGCCCAACGAGGCGTCCAGGGCGGCCAGTTCGGAGTCGGTACGGAACCGGCTGCACGCCGCGTCGACCTCGGCGAGGTGCCGGGCGAGGAGCAGGTTGCAGGAGTCCAGCAGGGCCGGGTCGGTGACGACCAGCCGGACTCCGGTGCCGAGGGCACGCCAGTCGGCGGCGGCCGTCGTACGCAGGGTCGTTGTCGTCATCACGAGGCTCCCGACGTGGAGTCGGTGGAGCCGCCGGAGGAGGACGTCACACCGGACGACGACGACTGGAGGTCCGACGAGGAGGAGGATGAGGAAGACGAAGAGGACGAGCTGTCCGACGTAGAGGAACTGGAAGAAGAGGCCGACGGCGAGGGCGACGACGAACTGGTCGTCGTACCGGTGTTGCTCGCCGTCGTGTCCGCTTCCGCGTCCGACTGCATCGTGCCGACCAGGGCGAACACCCCGGCCGCCGCCGCCAGCGTGACCGCTGCCGTGGCGGCCGCGATGCGCCGCCTGCCTCTGCGGACCGCCGTAGCGGCCCCACGCTCCTTGACTGTCATGACCGTTCCCCTCCGCAGTGACGCTCTGTCACGTACTACGGTCGGGGACCAGCCTGAGAGAAGTCTGTGAGGCGCCCATACGCCTGCGCAGAACTCCCTGAGAGATCTCTTACAGAGCGGGCCGCGCGGTCAGGCGGGCGATCGCCTCGTCGACGGTCAGCTCCTCGCGCTCGCCGGTCCTGCGGTCCTTGAGCTCCAGGACGCCCTCGGCGGAGCGGCGGCCCGCGACCAGGATCTTCGGTACGCCGATCAGCTCGGAGTCGGTGAACTTCACGCCCGGGGAGACCCCGGCGCGGTCGTCGACCAGGACGCGCAGGCCGGCCTCGCGCAGCTTCTCCGAGACGTCCAGGGCGAGTTCGGTCTGGAGGGCCTTGCCGGCGGCGACCACGTGGACGTCGGCCGGGGCGACCTCGGCGGGCCAGCACAGGCCCTTGTCGTCGGCGGTCTGCTCGGCGAGGGCGGCCACCGCGCGGGAGACGCCGATGCCGTAGGAGCCCATGGTGACGCGGACCGGCTTGCCGTGCTGGCCGAGGACATCGAGCTTGAGGGCGTCGGCGTACTTGCGGCCGAGCTGGAAGATGTGGCCGATCTCGATGGCGCGGTCGAGCTTGAGGCCGGTGCCGCACTTGGGGCAGGGGTCGCCCTCGTTGACGACCACGACGTCGACGTACGTGTCGACCTCGAAGTCACGGCCGGCGACGACGTTCTTGGCGTGCGTGCCCGGCTTGTTGGCGCCGGTGATCCAGGAGGTGCCGGGGGCCACGCGCGGGTCGGCGATGTACGTGACCTTGTCACCCAGGCCCTGCGGGCCGACGTAGCCACGCACCAGGTCGGGGCGGCCGGTGAAGTCCTCCGCCGTCACCAACTCCACTGCGGCGGGGGCGAAATGGGCCTCGACCTTGCCCAGGTCGACCTCGCGGTCGCCGGGCACTCCTACGGCCACGATCTCGCCGTCGACCTTCACGAGGAGGTTCTTCAGGGTGGCGGAGGCCTCTACGCCGAGGTGGGCGGCGAGGGTCTCGATGGTGGGGGTGTCGGGGGTGGGGATCTCTTCGAGCGTGGGCACGTCGGTCGCGTCCACGGACGTCAACTCATACGTGATCGCTTCGGTGTTGGCGGCGAAGTCGCAGTTCGGGCAGTCCGCGAAGGTGTCCTCGCCGGCCTCGGCCGGGGCGAGGAACTCCTCCGACTTGGAGCCGCCCATCGCGCCCGCGGTGGCGGCGCAGATGCGGTAGTCGAGGCCCAGGCGTGCGAACACCTTCTGGTACGCCTGGCGGTGCAGGGCGTAGGAGTGGGCCAGGCCCTCGTCCTCGGTGTCGAAGGAGTACGAGTCCTTCATCAGGAACTCACGGCCGCGCAGGATGCCGGCGCGGGGGCGGGCCTCGTCGCGGTACTTGTGCTGGATCTGGTAGAGGATGACCGGCAGGTCCTTGTAGGAGGACGCCTGGTCCTTCACGATCAGCGTGAAGATCTCCTCGTGGGTGGGGCCGAGGAGGTAGTCGCCGCCCTTGCGGTCCTTGAGGCGGAACAGCTCGGGGCCGTACTCGTCCCAGCGGCCGGTCGCCTCGTACGGCTCCCGGGGCAGGATCGCGGGAAGCAGTACCTCCTGGGCGCCGATCGCGTCCATCTCCTCACGGACGATCCGCTCGACGTTGGACAGCACCTTCTTGCCCAGGGGCAGCCAGGACCAGATGCCGGCGGCGGTACGGCGGACGTACCCGGCCCGCACGAGCAGCTTGTGACTGAGGACCTCGGCGTCCGCCGGGTCGTCGCGCAGCGTCTTCGCCATCAACTGGGACATGCGCTGGACCGGTGCGTTCGCCATGGTTCCTGTACTCCTGCCGGGAAAGGGTGATGGCTAGGAGGTTAGCCGGGCGTGCTGTGCCGGTGGAAATCGGTTAGCGACGGCGGAGGGGCAGTGGGGCGCCCATGACGGCGTACGGCTTCGGGGCGCTGGGGAACAGGACCTGGCGGGCCAGGTCCTCGTAGCCGAGGGAGTGGTACAGGCCCCGGGCCGGGCTGTCCGTGTCGATCGCGGAGAGGATCGAGCGGGGTTCGGCGGCGGCGTCCGTGATGGTGGTGATCAGGGAACGGCCGAGGCCACGGTTCTGGAAGTGCGGGTGGACGTGCAGCTCGGTGATCACGAAGGAGTCGTCGAGCCAGGTGTCGTGGCCGCCGGAGCGGAGGTACGGCTCTACGACCGTGGACCACCAGTGGGTGCGGTTGTTGGGCATGCCGTAGACGAAGCCGACGAGGCGCTCCGCCGAGGTGGCGCCGAGGGCTCTCGCACCGGGGTAGGTCATATGGCGCAGGACGATTTGGCGACGTACCGCCACTTCGTCTGCACCGAGGCCGAAGGCGATGGCTTGGACTGCGAGGGCCTCGTCCACACGGGCCGAAAGGTCCAAGGGGCCGATCACGACGTCTTCGGGGTGGCGGTGGCCGTGACCGGGAAATCGCATGTGGGGAGAGTACAGGGGGGTAGCGGTTGTCGTTCGGGTGCGGGCCTTGTGTGGCTGGTCGCGCCCACGCGGCGGAGCCGCATATCGATACAGCCCCGCGCCCCCAAAGGCCCTTTAGAACAGGACGCTCATGAAGGCGCCGACCTCCTGGAAGCCCACCCTCAAGTACGCCCTTCTCGCTGGGGTGTTGAAGTCGTTGACGTAGAGGCTGACGACCGGGGCCACGTCCGCGAGGGCGTAGCGCAGTACCGATGCCATCGCCGGAGCCGCCACGCCCATCCCCCGGTACTCGGGGGCCACCCACACGCCCTGGATCTGGCAGGCCTGGGTCGTCGCGGCGCCGATCTCTGCCTTGAAGACGACCTTGCCGTAGTCGTCGAGGCGGGCGAACGAGCGGCCGGAGCCCACGAGTTCGGCCACTCGGGCCTGGTACAGGAGGCCGCCGTCGCCTGCCAGCGGGGAGACTCCGACCTCCTCGGTGAACATCGCCACGCACGCCGGCATGATCGTCTCCATCTCGTCCTTGCGGATGCGACGGACGTAGGGGTCGGGAGCGATGTCGGTGGGCATGCGGTCGGCGACCATGAGCGGTTGCTGGGCGCGGACCTCTCGGGCCGGGCCCCAGCTCGGTTCCAGCAGGCGCCACAACTGAGCGGTGGCCTCTGCGGGGCCGACGATCGAGGAGCAGCGGCGGCCCGCCCGGCGGGCGCGGTCCGCGAACGCGCGGATCGCCCGGGGGGTGGCGCAGATCGGGACGAGGTTGGCGCCCGCGTAGCAGAGGGACGTCAGCATGCCGTCCTCGTACCAGCCCCACATTTCGCCGCCGAGGCGCCACGGGTCCAGGCCCGCGACCTGTACCCGCGAGGTCACGAAGGCGTTCGTGACCGGCTCGCGGTCCAGCACGGCGAGCGCGGCTTCCAGGTCGCTCGGTTCGAGCACCCGAGAGGTGGTCTGGGTCAACACGTACGGGACCTCACCCTGAGGGTCTGCTGATCTCCGCACTGTACCTGCGGAAGCTGAGCGGTGCCGCCCCGTACCGCTTGCTTTTCAGTGGGGGTGGGGTAGGTGGGCGTCTGGGGGCTGCCGCCCCCAGGCCCCCGCTGTCGGCCTGGACGGCCTCGTCCTCAATCGCCGGACGGGCTGATGATGCCGACCGGCGCTGACAAGCGAAGCCCGAGAGCTGAGGCGTAGAGCCCAAGAACCCTCGGGCGAAGCCCAGAAGCCTTTTCAGCCCGCCACCGCGACCGTCGGCTCCCCCGAAGCCACCCCGTCCGCCTCCATCTGCTCGGCGATCTTCATCGCTTCCTCGATGAGGGTCTCGACGATCTTCGACTCGGGGACGGTCTTGATGACCTCGCCCTTGACGAAGATCTGGCCCTTGCCGTTGCCGGAGGCGACGCCGAGGTCGGCCTCGCGGGCCTCGCCCGGACCGTTCACCACGCAGCCCATGACGGCCACGCGCAGCGGGACCTCCATGCCCTCCAGGCCCGCCGTGACCTCCTCGGCCAGCTTGTAGACGTCGACCTGGGCGCGACCGCAGGAGGGGCAGGAGACGATCTCCAGGCGGCGGGGCTTGAGGTTCAGGGACTCCAGGATCTGGAGGCCGACCTTGATCTCCTCCACCGGCGGGGCCGACAGGGAGACGCGGATCGTGTCGCCGATGCCCTGGCTGAGCAGCGCACCGAAGGCCACCGCCGACTTGATCGTGCCCTGGAACGCCGGGCCCGCCTCCGTCACGCCGAGGTGGAGCGGGTAGTCGCACTGGGCGGCGAGCTGGCGGTACGCCTCGACCATCACGACCGGGTCGTTGTGCTTCACCGAGATCTTGATGTCCTGGAAGCCGTGCTCCTCGAAGAGGGACGCTTCCCAGAGGGCGGACTCGGCCAGCGCCTCGGGAGTCGCCTTGCCGTACTTCTTCAGCAGTCGCGCGTCCAGCGAGCCCGCGTTCACGCCGATACGGATCGGCGTGCCGTGGTCCTTCGCGGCGCGCGCGATCTCCTTGACCTTGTCATCGAACTGCTTGATGTTGCCGGGGTTCACGCGGACCGCCGCGCAGCCCGCCTCGATCGCGGCGAACACGTACTTCGGCTGGAAGTGGATGTCCGCGATGACCGGGATCTGCGACTTGCGGGCGATGGTGGCCAGCGCGTCGGCGTCGTCCTGCGTGGGGCAGGCCACGCGCACGATCTGGCAGCCGGACGCGGTCAGCTCGGCGATCTGCTGGAGCGTGGCGCCGATGTCCGACGTACGGGTGGTCGTCATGGACTGCACGGACACCGGCGCGTCGCCGCCGACCGCCACGGATCCGACCTGGATCTGCCGGCTCTTGCGGCGCTCGGCGAGCCTGGTCGGAACGGACGGAATGCCGAGAGAAATCGCAGTCATCTGCTGTGCAACCCCAAGTCGTGGATCAAGGCCCCGGTCCCGGAACAGCGGGCTCCAGGCTTCGAGATTACGTCAACCGTGCGGGCCCGAGCACATCCCGGCCGTAAACCCACTCAATGGAGGGCGGCCCCACATCAAGGATGTGAGGCCGCCACGAACTACGAATGACTAGGAGATTTTCACCGGGTTAACCACGTCCGCCACGAGGACGAGCAACGTGAAGCAGACGAAGATCCCCGCCACCACATACGCGACCGGCATCAGCTTCGCCACGTCGAACGGGCCCGGGTCCGGGCGCTTGAGCACCTTCGCCAGATTGCGGCGCAGGGCCTCCCACAGCGCGCCCGCGACATGGCCGCCGTCGAGCGGGAGCAGCGGGAGCATGTTGAAGAGGAAGAGGGAGAGGTTGAAGCCTGCCACCAGCATCAGGGCCATCGCCAGCTGCTGGGTGGGCGGGATGTCGAGGGTGAAGATCTCGCCGCCCACGCGGGCCGCGCCGACCACGCCCATCGGGGAGTCGGCCTGGCGGGGGGCGCCGTCGAAGGCCGCGTTCCACAGGGCCGGGATCTTGCCGGGGAGGGCCGCGATGGAGTCGACGGCCTCGCCCATGCGGTCTCCCATCCAGGTGACCGAGTCGCCGAAGTCCTGGCGGACGATGCCGGTGGCCGCGCTGAAGCCGAGGAAGCCCGCGGTGACGTACTGGCCCTGGACGATCTGGCCGCTGGAGTCCTTCTTGGCGACCTGGTTGCTCGCGATCTTCGCGTGCAGGGTGACGTCCTGGCCCTTGCGCTCGACGACGATCGGAACCGTCTTGCCGGGAGCGGCTCGGATCAGGTCGGAGAGCTTGTTCCAGTCGGTCGTCTTGACGCCGTTGAAGCTGAGGATCTTGTCGCCCGCCTTGAGGCCCGCCGCGGCGGCCGGGGAGGCGGCGTCGGTCGACTTGCAGGTGTCGCGGTTCTGGCTCTGCGCGATCACGCACTGGGAGACCGAGCTGACCGTGTTGGTCTGCTGCGAGATCCCGAAGCCCATCAGGACGGTGAGGAAGAGCGCCACCGCCAGGATGAGGTTCATGAACGGGCCCGCGAACATCACGATGACCCGTTTCCAGGGTTTGCGGGTGTAGAAGAGGCGGGTCTCGTCGCCGGGCTGGAGTTCCTCGAAGGCCGCCGAGCGGGCGTCCTCGATCATGCTGCGCCAGGGCGAGGTGGAGCGGGCCGAGATCCGGCCGTCGTCGCCGGGCGGGAACATGCCGATCATGCGGATATAGCCGCCGAACGGGATGGCCTTGAACCCGTACTCGGTGTCGCCCTTCTTCCGGGACCAGATGGTCGGGCCGAAGCCGACCATGTACTGGGGCACCCGGATGCCGAAGAGCTTCGCCGTCGAGAGATGCCCCAGCTCGTGCCAGGCGATCGAGACCAGCAGGCCGACCGCGAAGACGACTATGCCGAGGATCATCATCAGGGCTGTCATGCACGCGCCTCCGCGTTCGCCGTGGTCGTCTGCGCTGTCAGTTCGCGGGCCCGGGCACGCGCCCAGGTCTCCGCTTCGAGGACGTCCGGCACGGTGAGCGAGGTTCCCGTGGCCGGTGTCCCGTGTTCCTCGACCACCCGTGTCACCGTCTCCATGATTCCGTTGAACGGCAGCGCGCCCGCGCGGAACGCCTCCACGCACTCCTCGTTCGCCGCATTGAACACCGCCGGGGCCGTGCCCGCGAGCTGTCCCACCTGCCGGGCGAGGCCGACGGAGGGGAACGCCTCGGTGTCGAGCGGGAAGAACTCCCACGTCGAGGCCTTGCTCCAGTCGAACGCGGGCGCCGCGTCGGGGACCCGCTCGGGCCAGCCGAGCCCGATGGCGATCGGCCCGCGCATGTCGGGGGGCGTCGCCTGGGCGATCGTCGATCCGTCGTTGAATTCCACCATCGAGTGGACATACGACTGCGGGTGCACGACCACCTCAATGCGATCGAAGGGAATGTCGTACAGCAGGTGTGCCTCGATCACTTCGAGCCCCTTGTTCACCAGGGTCGCGGAGTTGATCGTGATCACCGGGCCCATCGCCCACGTGGGGTGCGCGAGGGCGTCCTCGACCGTCACGTTCGCCAATTCCGCCTTCGTACGACCCCGGAAGGGGCCGCCGGACGCGGTGACGACGAGCTTGCGGACGTCGGCGCGGGTGCCTGCCGCGAGGGCCTGGAAGAGGGCCGCGTGCTCGGAGTCGACCGGGATGATCTGGCCGGGCTTCGCGAGGGCCTTCACCAGCGGGCCGCCGACGATGAGCGACTCCTTGTTGGCGAGCGCGAGGACGCGGCCCGCCTCCAGGGCGGCGAGGGTGGGCGCGAGGCCGATGGAGCCGGTGATGCCGTTCAGCACGGTGTGGCAGTCGGAGGCGGCGACCTGCGTGGCCGCGTCCGGTCCGGCCAGGATCTCGGGGAGCGGCTCCCCGGTGCCGTACTGCGCCGCGAGCGCTTCGCGCAGTGCCGGTACGGCGTCCTCGCGGGCGACCGCGACCGTCCGCACCCTGAGCCGGTACGCCTGCTCGGCGAGGAGTCCGACCCGGCCGCCGTTGGCGGAGAGTGCGGTGACCCGGAAACGGTCCGGGTTGCGCAGCACCAGGTCGATGGCCTGGGTGCCGATGGACCCGGTGGAGCCGAGGATCACCAGGGCCTTGGGACCGTCGCCCACGACGGGGTCGTAGACGAGATGTGGGTCGGCGAGGGGTGCTGGACTGTCGCTCATCCCTCCATTGTTGCCGCAACGGGTGGCCAGGTGGACAGCGGTTCCCTCGGGCGGGTGGCTTATCGGCTCTCGTCGGTGATTGAAGGGAAATCCCCCTTTGTGAATACGGCGTGAAGGTCTTGTGATAACACTTCAGTCCTGCGCCGGTGGCCGACCGGCGCGTGGACGACATCCTGGGGGGATTCTCCATGCGGATACGCACTGCCCTGCCCGCGCTCGCGGGCGCCGCGATACTCACCGGCACACTGCTGAGCACCCCGGCCGAGGCCGCCGGCGGGGTCACGATCTACCACGTCTGGTTCGACAGCCCGGGCTCGGACCACGGCTCCAACACGAGCCTCAACGCCGAGTGGGTGCAGATCAAGAACACCAGCCGGTCGGCGATCTCGCTCAAGGGGTGGGTCCTCAAGGACGTCTCGAACCACCGCTATGTCTTCAAGAACATCAAGATCGGCGCCGGCAAGTACATCAAGGTGCACACCGGCAAGGGCTCGGACACCGCGTCGAACACGTACCAGAACCGCGGCTGGTACGTCTGGAACAACACCAGCGACACGGCGGCGCTGACCAGAGCGACCGGCAGCAAGGTCGACACCTGTTCGTGGACGACGCGGGATCCGAGCGACAAGTACTGCTGATCCGAGGTCAGTTGACGGGTCGGTGCACATTCTCCGCCTTGGACGGGCCCGGGGTCGTGTCGGCGATCCACGGGCCCTCGCCCGACGGGTCGACGATCCCTTCCTCCAGCCAGGTGTACGCGCCGCCCATGACTCCCTTGACCACCTTGCGGTCGAGGTCGTCGGTGTTGGTCCAGAGGCGGCCGAAGAGTTCCTCGATCCGGATGCGGGACTGTTCGCAGAAGGCGTCGGCGAGTTGGTAGGCCTCGCGGCCGTGTTCGCCCTGGGTGCGCAGGAGTTCGGCCCGTACGCAGACCGCGCTCATCGCGAACAGTTCCGCGCCGATGTCGACGATCCGACCCAGGAAGCCCTGCTTGGTCTCCATGCGGCCCTGCCAGCGGGACATGGCGTAGAAGGTGGAGCGGGCGAGCTTGCGGGCACCTCGCTCGACGTAACGCAGGTGCTTGGAGAGGTCGATGCCGTGGCGGAACTCACCGTAGGTGCCCGGGAGTTGGCCGCTGCCCGCGACCAGCTTCGGGAGCCACTTGGCGTAGAAGACACCGGCGCCCGCGCCCGCTTTCGCCTTGTCCGAAAGGGACTTGTCCGGGTCGATGAGGTCGCCGGCGACCTTGAGGTGGGCGTCGACGGCCTCGCGGGCGATGAGGAGATGCATGATCTCCGTCGAGCCCTCGAAGATGCGGTTGATCCGGAGGTCGCGCAGGACTTGTTCGGCGGGGACGGCCTTCTCGCCGCGGGCCGCGAGCGATTCGGCCGTCTCGAAGCCCCGGCCGCCGCGGATCTGGACCAGCTCGTCGGCCATCAGCCAGCCCATCTCGGAGGCGAAGAGCTTGGCGAGCGCGCCCTCGATGCGGATGTCGTTGCGGTCCTCGTCGGCCATCTGCGAGGAGAGGTCGAGTACGGCCTCCAGGGCGAAGGTCGTCGCCGCGATGAAGGAGATCTTCTTGCCCACGGCCTCGTGCTCGGCGATCGGCCTGCCCCACTGTTCCCGGGCCGCCGACCACTCGCGGGCGATCTTCAGACACCACTTGCCGGCCGCGACGCAGGACGCGGGGAGGGAGAGGCGGCCGGTGTTGAGGGTGGTGAGGGCGATCTTCAGGCCCGCGCCCTCGGGGCCGATGCGGTTGGCGGCGGGGACCCGGACCTGGTGGAAGCGGGTGACGCCGTTCTCGATGCCGCGCAGGCCCATGAAGGCGTTGCGGTTCTCGACGGTGATGCCGGGCGAGTCGGCCTCCACGACGAACGCCGTGATACCGCCCTTGCCTTCGTCGGTCTTCGGCACCCGGGCCATCACGACCAGCAGATCGGCGACCACGCCGTTGGTGGTCCACAGCTTCACGCCGTCGAGGACGTACGCGTCCCCGTCCCGCACCGCGCTGGTCGCCAGGCGGGCCGGGTCGGAGCCGACGTCCGGCTCGGTGAGCAGGAAGGCGCTGATGTCGGTGCGGGCGCAGCGCGGCAGGAACTCGGCCTTCTGCTCGTCGGTGCCGAACAGCTTCAGCGGCTGCGGTACGCCGATCGACTGATGTGCCGAGAGCAGCACGCCGACCGCCGGGCAGGCCGAACCCGCCAGCGCCAGCGCCTTGTTGTAGTACACCTGGGTGAGGCCGAGGCCGCCGTACTTGGTGTCGATCTTCATGCCGAGGGCGCCGAGCTCCTTGAGGCCGGCGATGACCTCGTCGGGGATGCGGGCCTCGCGTTCGACGCGGGCGGCGTCGATCCCCGTCTCGCAGAAGACGCGCAGCCTCGCGAGGAACTCCTCGCCGCGCCGCACGTCCTCGTCGGGCGGGAGCGGGTGGGGGTGGATGAGGTCGAGCCGGAAGCGGCCGAGGAACAGTTCCTTGGCGAAGCTGGGCTTGCGCCAGTCCTGTTCCCGGGCGGCCTCCGCCACCTGCCGGGCCTCTCGCTCGGTGACGGTGGGTTTGCTGGGTGGAGCGGACATGAGGCTCACCTCGCCGCGAATCGGACCCTCGGTGCCGTGTGGTTACCGATGGGTGCTACCCGTTCGTATGTACCCGATCCGCCGCGAAGCGGCCACCCTTCGCGCGTCCGTTCAGCCGATGTCGACGGAGTACGCCTTTGTGTCAAGGCGCCCCGAACCCTTGAAGACCTCGGTGCCGGACTCGATGCCGGAGAGGTACTTGTCGTTGCTGAGCAGCTTGCGGCGGACCAGGGCCTGGGTGAAGTCGTCGATGTTGAGGGTGGCCTTGGTGGTGTTGGCCCGGCGCACGAAGGAGTAGACGTTCCAGCCGATGTCGCCCTGGTAGATGTCCCACATCGCGCCGTCGAGGCTGACGCTGCCGTACTTGGTGCCGAGCGGGCCCGCGCCGCCCTGCCGGTTGAGCCAGATCATGATCTCGTCGGTGGGCTGGTCGGCCCAGTCGGCGGTGTTCTTCGAGTGCAGCCACAGGTCGTAGGCGACATCGAGCGTGCCGGGGTTGCTGCTGAGCGTGAAGTCCCAGGTCGTCTTCACCGGCTTGCGGTCGCCGACCCGGATCGGCAGTCCGGTGGTCGCCTTGTCGACCTTCCAGCCCCAGTGCCAGCCGAGGACGGTACTCGCGTACGACTTCACGTCCGCGTCCGTGCCCTTGCTGTTGTTGGCCCAGCTGAAGGACGTCCCCCACGAAATCGTGGACCCCGACTGGGAGTTGTCCCACACGCACTGGCTGCCGGTGGCCTTGTCCTGGCCCCAGAGGTTGTTGTTCACGTAGTACTTGCCGAGCGTGACGGTGTCGAAGGCCCCGCACTTCTTGCTCGTCTCGCCCGCCTGGGCGACGGTGACGCCGGCGAGCGCCGTGAGCGCGACCGCGCCCGCGGCCAGCACCTTCGCCTTCTTCGAGAGACGGGGTCTGCGGTGTTGCATCGGGGGTCCTTCCGGGGGACGGTTCGTCTACGGCCCGTCAGCGGCCGTTACGACCTTCCAGTGGCCGCCGAGCCACCCGGAGGTTGCCTTCCGTCGCGGAGAATCTCGCTGAACCGGCCTCGGAGCCGACCTCGACGAGAAAGTGTCGAAGCGCTTCGACAACCTATGGACACCCACACCGCCTGAAGCTAATGTCGAACCACCCTCACTCGCCCTTGTCAGCAACGCGCACTGTCGAAGCGCTTCACAAAGCTTGGAGAGCTGGATGGTCACCCTCGCCGAGGTCGCCCAGCACGCCGGAGTCTCGGCGAGCACGGTGAGCTATGTCCTCAGCGGCAAGCGGTCCATCTCCGGAGCCACCCGGCAGCGGGTCGAGCAGAGCATCCGCGAGCTGGGCTACCACCCGAACGCGGGCGCCCGCGCCCTGGCCAGCAGCCGGTCGAACATCATCGCGCTGATGGTGCCGCTGCGCACGGACATGTACGTACCGGTGATGATGGAGATCGCCATCGCCGTCGCGACCACCGCCCGGCTGCACGGCTACGACGTGCTGCTGCTCACCGGCGAGGAGGGCCCCGACGCGGTCCGCCGGGTCACCGGCAGCGGGCTCGCCGACGCGATGATCCTGATGGACGTCGAACTCGCCGACGAGCGGCTGCCGTTGCTGCGCGGCACCGACCAACCCTCGGTACTCATCGGCCTCCCCGCCGACACCACCGGACTGACCTGCGTCGACCTCGACTTCGGGGCGACCGGCGCGCTGTGCGTCGAGCACCTCGCTAAGCTCGGTCACCAGGACATCGCTGTCATCGGCGAGGCACCCGCCGTCTACGAACGGCACACCGGTTTCGCCGAACGCACCCTCGACGGACTCCGGTCCAGGGCACGGGAGTTGGACCTCCGGGTACTGCACCGGCCGTGCGAGGGCGGGTACGACGCGATGGCGGTGACGCTGGCCCGGATCTTCGACGAGCGCCCCGGCACCACGGGCTTCGTCGTGCAGAACGAGTCGGCGGTCGAGCCGCTGCTCGCGCTGCTGCGCCAGCAGGGCCGCGCCGTGCCGGAGGACGTGTCGGTGGTCGCGGTCTGCCCCGACCAGGTCGCCACCCAGGCCTCGGTGCGGCTGACGTCCGTCGCCATCCCCGCGCAGGAGATGGGGCGTTACGCCGTGGAGCACCTGGTGGCCAAGCTGGACGGCCGCGGCAGCGACGAAGTCGTGCTGATCGCACCGGAGTTGACGGTGCGGGCGAGTACGGGGCCGGCGCCGTCGGCTTCTTGACCAGCCACGCTCCACGTGTTTGTGCGGTTTCCCCCTGTCTGCTTTCCTCCAGGAGCACTCCTCGTGAATCTGCCTGCCGATATCCAGTCCGAGGTCAGTCTCGCGCAGTCCTCCCCCACCATCGGCACGTTCCGTGAGCGGGACGGCGCGCTGGAGTGGAGCGGCCGTCAGGAGACCCTACGGATCGAGCCCTGGGGTCCGGACGCGGTCCGGGTACGGGCCCGGCTCGGCGGACCGATCCTCGACGGGCTCCCCGGTGCCCTTCTCGACGAACCTCCCGCCGCGGACGGCTCGATCAAGATCGGCGACGGTGAAGCACAGCTGACCGTGGGCGAGTTGACCGTCCACGTCGACGCCGAGGGACTGATCCGTTTCCTGCGCACCGAGGACTCCGCCGAACTCCTCGCGGAGGCCCGCGCCCACTTCTGGTGGCCCGGCTCGCGCCTCTACACGGCGGTCGGCAACGGCCATCACCGCCTGGAACAGCGCTTCGCCGCCTACGAGGACGAGAAGCTGTACGGCCTCGGGCAGCACCAGCACGGGCAGTTGGACCAGAAGGGGCTGGTCCTCGACCTAGTGCAGCGCAACGCCGAGGTCGGCATCCCGGTACTCGTCTCCAGCCGCGGTTACACCCTGCTGTGGAACAACCCGGCGATCGGACGGGTCGAGCTGGCAGGCAACGGCACGCGCTGGGTGGCCGATTCGGCCCGGCAGATCGACTACTGGATCACCGCGGGCGACCCGGCCGACGGCCAGCGCCGCTACAGCGCGGTGACGGGCCGTACGCCGATGCTGCCGACGTGGGCGGCGGGCTTCTGGCAGTGCAAGCTGCGCTACCGCACCCAGGCCGAACTCCTCGCCGTGGCACGGGAGTACAAGCGCCGCGAGCTGCCCCTCTCCGCGATCGTCTGCGACTTCTTCCACTGGACGCACCTGGGCGACTGGAAGTTCGACCCGGCGGAGTGGCCCGACCCGGCGGCCATGGTGCGCGAACTCGACGAGCTGGGTGTGAAGTTGGTGGTGAGCGTCTGGCCGTCGGTGTCGCCGCTGAGCGAGAACCATGGCGTACTGGAACAGCGCGGCTACCTCATCGGCACGCAGTACGGGCCGATGGCCCACGCCGACTGGCCGGACAAGGGCGTCGCGTCGACCGTCCAGGTCGCCTTCTACGACGCGACCAACCCCGGGGCCCGCGAGTTCCTGTGGGCGAAGATCCGCGACAACTACCTTGTGCCGTACGGCATCACGGCCTTCTGGCTGGACGCCTGCGAGCCGGAGCTGAAGCCGGGCTTCCAGGAGAACCTGCGCTACTGGGCGGGCCCTGGCCTGGAGGTCGGCAACATCTATCCGGCCGAGAACTCCCGTACGTTCCACGAAGGACTGCTGTCCGAGGGGGAATCGGAGATCATCACCCTCAACCGCTCGGCGTGGGCGGGCAGTCAGCGCTACGGCGCCGCGCTGTGGTCGGGTGACATCGGCACCGACTTCCCGACCCTGCGCCGCCAGATCGCCGCGGGCCTCAACACCGCGCTGTCCGGCATCCCTTGGTGGAACACGGACATCGGCGGCTTCCACGGCGGCGACCCGGACGACCCGGCGTACCAGGAAGTCATGGTCCGCTGGTTTCAGTTCGGCGCGCTCTCACCGCTGATGCGCCTGCACGGCTTCCGCGACCCGGGCATGCCGCTCGGCCCCGACATGACGGGCGGCCCCAACGAGGTCTGGTCGTACGGCGATCGGGCCCTCCCCGTCCTGGAGAAGTACCTGCGGCTGCGCGAGCGCCTGAAGCCCTACGTCCTCGATGTGATGCGGGCCGCGCACGAGGAGGGGCTGCCGGTGATGCGGCCGCTGTTCCTGGAGTTCCCCGGGGACCCGGCGGCCTGGTCGGTGGACGACGCGTATCTCTTCGGCCCCGACCTGCTGGTGGCCCCGGTGCTCACGGCGGGCGCCACGGCCCGTACGGCCTATCTCCCGGCGGGCGCCTGGTGGACGGACGCGTGGACGGGCGAGACGTACGAGGGCGGCACGGCCGTGACGGTCGACGCCCCGCTGGACCGTATCCCGCTGTTCCTGCGGGACGGGGCGACGCTGCCGATCGCGGAGTAGCCGCGTCCGCAGGGGAGTTGGACCGCTCCTCCGGGCGGCCCCGCCGGCCGTGACGCTTCCGTTGCGCGGAACTGTGGGCTCCGTCACAGCCGTGCCGATCTTGTTCTGGTGGACTCCTGCGATGGTCCTACGCAAGCTCGCCGGGGCGGCGGGCCTGGCCGCGTTCGCCCTGTATCTGTGGGGTCTGCTCTACGTGCTGGGCGCGCTGTTCCAGGCCGAGGACGGCGGTGCCAACTCCTCGCCGATACTGCCCTGCCGTACGACCAACGGGGAGGAGGGCGGGCCGGAGGACCCCAGAGCCGCCCAAGTCGTGGACTACTCCGTGGACTTCGTCCCGCTCAGGTTCGTCTGCGAGACGACGGGCGGGGGAAGCTATGTCACCCGCACGGTTCCCGGCTACGTCAACCCGGCCGTGGGCGGCCTCGTGCTCGCCGCGCTCGGCTGCTGGGTCGCCGCGCTCGTCGTCGCGGAGCCGCCCGGCCCCCGCGGAGTGCGGGGACCGGGCGGCTGAGCGGTACTGGGGTGGGTCAACTGCTGGTGACGCTCTCGCTGTTGGTGGTGAAGGCGAGCCCGCCGGACGAGGACGTGATCTCGAACCCGAACTGAAGGTCCCCGATGGTCACGTTGCCGAACCAGCCCTTGGTGTCCTTGATCCACTTGAGGATCGGCAGGATGTCGATCGTGCCGGACGAGGAGTTGGAGCTGCGCACGAACGAGAACACGTCGTTGCTGCCGTTGTTGCCCTTGTAGACGGTCCAGGTGGAACCGCCCAGCGTCAGACTGCCCTGCGAGGTGCCGAGCGGGCCGACCGCGCCGGTCTTGTTGACCCAGAGCATGATCTCGTAGGCGTAGTTGGTGTCCCAGATGTCGTACGACGTGTTGTACGCGCCGGACGACGGCACCGTGACGTTGTAGCTGCTCTTGAGCGAACCGAGCGAGGTGATCGACTTCCCGATCACCTTCTTGGCGTTGGGGTAGGCCTTGATGCCGCCGGTGTTGGGGTGGTTGGCGGTAACTCCCCAGTTGGTACCGGAGTTGGCCCAGATGCACTGGGTGCCCGCGCCGGAGCCCCAGATGTCGTTGTACAGCGTGTAGCCGTTCAGGGTCGTGCTGCCCCACTGGTCGCAGGAGCTCCAGACGGCGGCGGAGGCGGGGGCCGAGGCGAGGCCGACGGTGGCGCCGAGCGCGAGGGCGGGGGCCAGCAGGGCCATGACCAGCCTGCTGCGGGTGCGTGTTGCCATGGTGTCCCTTCCATGGGTGGGGGGAGTTGTGTGTGGCTACCGCGCCCCCAGGGTGAGGACGCGGTCTTCTCCGGCGACGAGTTCGAGCGGCTGAGTGCCGGAGGAAGTCCGCAGTTCGACGCGGTGGGTGCGGGTGGGGCGCAGGACCGCGACAGCCGTGTCCGGCGTCCAGGTCAGATCGATCTCCGCCCCGAACCTCGTGCGTACGCCGGTGAGTTGGCCTTGCGGATACGCCGCCGGGAGGGCGGGCAGCAGGACCAGCCGGTCCGGCGTGGACTGCACCAGCGTCTCGATCAGCACGCCGGGCAGGGTGTGTGCGGCGTCCGCGTTGTAGACGTCGCGGTCGGGGTAGTGCGCGCTCATCAGCGAGGCGTGGAAGAAGTCGCCGTCGAGGACCTGGCCGAGGGCGTGCGCGACCCGCTCGCCGTCGCGGAGCCGGGCGGCGACGAGCGCGTGGTGGAGGTGGCCGTGCGCCGAATCGTTCTCGGCGCCCCGGAGTTGGAGCGCGCGGTGCGCTGCGGCCGCGAGGCGCGGGGTGTCGTAGGGGTTGATCTCGTCGAGGGGCCAGACGCCGTAGAGGTGGCTGAGGTGGCGGTGGTCGTAGCTGTCGTCGAGGCCGGGCCAGGCCCATTCGGCCAGCGCGCCCTGGGAGTTGACCCGGTGCGGCGGGAGCCGGTCGGCGAGGGCGCGCCAGCGGTCGGCCCGCGGGGTGCCCGGGTGGTAGTCGGCGGCGGTGCGCAGCGCGTGCCGGGCGGCGGAGAGGTCCATCGCCGCGTTGATGGCACCCCAACTGCCGTTCGCGGGACGGTTCTCCGGCGAGTAGGAGGGGACGAGGACCAGTTGGCCGTCGGAGTCCGTTCGGGTCAGGAAGTCCTCGTAGAACAGGGCGACTTCGGCGAGCGCGGCGGCGGTACGGGGATCGCGCGCGCCCCGCGTCTCGTCGTGGTCGACGAGCGGCTTGAGCAGCCAGTCGGCGCCCGCGGTCCACAGATGCAGCGGGTACTCACGGCTGAAGTGGTACGACAGCCCGGACTCGCCGTCGGTGTGCGCGGGCGCGACGACGCCCCGGGCGCCGAAGACGGCACGGGCGTTCTCCCGCCAGTCGTCGAACTGACGGTGGATCAGGGAGGCGAGGGCGTCGGTGACTTCGGGGAGGGCGGCGCTCGCGGCGGAGGCGGTCTGGAGGTTGAGGTTCGCGTCGTTGGTGAACGCGCCGGACCAGGCCGTGTTCCAGTCGCCGGTCCACAGGCCGGTGAGGCGGGGCGGGAGCAGACCGCTGGCGGAGAGAAGGTGGTAGCGCCCTGCGGCGAAGAGGCGTTCCAGGAGGGCGGGGGTGCTGGGTCGTTTGAGCAACTCGGAGCCGGGGAGGGCGCGTTCGGTGGTGTCGCCCCGGAGGTCGAGGGTGACGCGGGCGTAGGCCGTGTGGTGGAGGACGAGGTGACGGTCGAGGAGGGTGTCGTAGGGCTGCCCTTTATCGGCCTGCCGTTCGCCCGGCTGCCGTCCGTCGGGCAGCAGGGCGCGTAGGGCGCGGGTCTCCGCCGCGACGTCCAGTTCGCCGGTGTGGCGTCGTACGCGCGTGAGGAGCAGGACCTCGGTGGCGCCGGTGATACGAACTCCGTTCGGCGCGAGTCGGGTTGTGCCGCCGGTGACCACGGCCAGGGTCACCCCGGTGTAGGCGCGGTCACTGTCGGGGTAGCGGACACGGAGGTTGAGCAGAGCACCCTCGGGGGTGAGGAACGTGCCGTGGCCGACCACCAACCCCGATGGCGCACCAGGGAGTTCGTGCTCCTGGGCGAGGTCGAGGGTGAGGTCGGCGGCCGTGACGTGCTGGACGATCACGTCGTCGGCGCGGGAAACGAAGACGCGGCTGCGCCAGTCGCCGCGATGGGCGGTGACCTCACCGGTGGTGAAGTCGACGGAGCGGCGGTAGTCGCGTTCCGCGCCGGCGGTCGTCGGCCGTCCGCGCAGTCGGGTCCGAAAGGCCGGGTGGAAGGGCTGGACCCACTGGAGCGGACGCCCGTCCGTGAAGTCCTCGGCGGCCGTGAGATCACCGACGAGCAACCGGTCCTGAAGCGCGGGGAGTTGACCGGCGAGGCGCGGGGGCCGGGCGCGCTCGGCGCCGTTCGGGCGGACGAGCGTGTGATGCGTGACGATGACACGGTCGTCGTCCGGATCACCGAACACGAGAGCACCGTGCCGACCGTTGCCACTGAGGTAGGCGTCCTCCCAGCGGGCGGCAGGGAGAGGTTCCCAGGTGCCGTGGACGGGGCTCTCTTGCGCGGGCCGACCGGTCATGGCCGTAGCACCGCCACGCCGTAGCGGCCGAGAGTGAGTTCGCCCTCGACGGTCGTGTCGGTGAGCAAGTCGTCGTGGCGGCCCGGGACTTCGACGGTCACCGGTTCGCGCCCGTGGTTGAGGAGGAACAGCAGCTCGCCCCGGCGTACGGCCTCGACACCCGCCGGTAGCCCTTCGAGTACCGGGCGGACGCCCGCCTCCGCGGCGACGCGGGCGAGCAGGGCGCGGAGCGCGTACGGCTCGGGGAGCGTGGAGACGTACCAGGCCCTGCCCTTGCGCAGCACGGCCGGTAGCCCCTCCAACTCCCCGCCCTTGTACGGGATCGCCTCGTCGGCGGCGCCGTCCTCGGGCTCGATCTCCTCCGACCAGAGCGTCCCGCGGAAGCCCTCGCACTCGACGGTCTCCCCCGGTTCCAGCGGCCACCACTCGTGCAGGGTGCGGATGCCGAACAGTTCGCGGAGGCGGGCGTCCATGCCGCCGGGACGGACGCGGTCGTCCTCGTCGGCGACGCCGGTGAGGAAGCCGCAGACGAGGGTGCCGCCGCCGCGGACGTACGCGAGGAGGTTGCCGATCGCGGTGTCGGTGAGGACGTAGAGCTGCGGGACGACCACCAACTCGTAGGCGGACAGGTCGTGTTCGGGGTGGGCGAAGTCGGTGGTGAGGTGGGACTCCCAGAGGGCGCGGTGCCAGGCTCGGACGACCTCGGGGTGGTCGACCTCGGTGGAGAGGCGGCCGTCCTGGGCACCGGCCCACCAGGCGTGCCAGTCGTGCAGGATCGCGATGTCCGAGGTGATGTGAGCCCCCGTCACCTCGCCGCCGATACGGGCGAGTTCGGCGCCGAGCTGCTTGACCTCCTGGAAGGTACGGCCCCGCTCCCCCGCGTGACTGAGCATCCCGGAGTGGAACTTCTCGGCGCCCTGCCGGGATTGGCGCCACTGGAAGTAGCAGACGGCGTCGGCGCCACGGGCCACGGCCTGGAGGGACCAGAGGCGGTTGAGGCCGCGCGGCTTCGGGTGGTTCACCCCGCGCCAGTTGACCGACCCGGCCGCCTGCTCCATGAGCATCCACGGGCCGCGCGCCTGCGAACGGGTCAAGTCCTGCACCAGAGCGGCACTTTGGGCACCGAGCGGATCGCGCGGATCGGGATAGAGGTCGACCGAGACGACGTCCTCCTCCTCGGCCCAGCGCCAGCCGTCCTGACCCACCCACAGCGGCATGAAGTTGGTGGTGACCGGGAGGTGGGGGGTGTGCCGACGGACGATGTCCCGCTCGGCGGTGTAGCACTCCAGCAGCATGTCGGAGGTGAAGCGCCGGAAGTCGAGCACATGGGTGGGGTTGTTTAGGTAGTGGGCGTGGCGCGGGGGCAGGACGCCGTCCCAGGTGTCGTAGCCCTGGCTCCAGAACGCCGTGCCCCAGGCCGAGTTGAGGGCGTCGAGTGTGCCGTACCGCGCGCGCAGCCAGCGGCGGAAGGTGACGGCGGCCTCGTCGCCGTAGTCGAAGGTGCAGTACTCGTTGTTGATGTGCCACATCGTGAGGGCGGGGTGGTCGGCGTAACGGGCGACCAGGGCCTCGGTGATGGCGGCGGCGTGGTGTCGGTAGACGGCGCTGGAGTGCGAGAAGTGCTGGCGTCCGCCCCACCACTCGATCCGGCCGTCGGCGTCCCGGGGCAGGGTCTCCGGGTGGAGGCGGCCCAGCCACGGCGGCGGGGAGGAGGTGGGGGTGGCGAGGACGACCCCGATGCCGCTCTCGTGCATCAGGTCCATCAGCCGGTCGAGCCAGCCGAACTCCCTTGCCCCTGGCGCGGGTTCGAGTTTCGCCCAGGAGAAGACGCCGAGGGTGACGGAGTTGACGCCGGCGTCCCTCATCAGCCGGACGTCCTCTTGCCAGGTCTCCTCGGGCCACTGTTCGGGGTTGTAGTCGCCGCCGAAGAGGACGCGTCCACGGGTGGCGTCACCGAGCCGGGGCATCAGATCCGCTCCCCGTACTGGATGCCGCGCCCGTTGGTGGCGAGGTAGACACGGCCGTACACGCGCGGGTCACCGACGATGCACTGACCGGTCCAACCCCACTGGTGTTGGTCGTCGTTGATCCGCACCCAGGTCTTGGCCTCGTCGTCGGAGCGGTAGACGGCGGTAGTGGTCTCGGTGGAGCCGACCTGATAGATCGCGGGGTAGTCGGCGCTGCGGGCGGGCGCGGGGGCGGGTCTGCCGAAGCCGAGGGTGTACGAGGCCCAGCAACTCCCGACCTTGCTGAAGCTCGCGCCACCGTCGACGGACCGGTAGAGCCCGTTCCACTTCACGCTCAGCCACAGGTCACCGGACCTGCCCGGTGCCGCGACCAGCTGGAACTGGCTGTCCCCGGCGGGCAGCCCACCCGCACGCGCAGTGAACGAGAGGCCACTGTCAGTGCTGGCGTATAGCGTTCCTGTGTCGGTGTCGTATGCGTAGAAGAGCGTCGAGTCGGCCGGGTCGGCGACCGGCGTGGCGCCCTTCGGGAAGGAGGAGACCTCGGACCAGGTCGCGCCGTTGTCCGCCGAGCGGTGAGCCGGGTACTTCGTGCCGTCCCAGTGCACGAAGGACCACAGCAGCGTACCGCCGTCGGCGCTGGTGGCGATCGGCCCCGGTGCGTCGTGGGCGATGGAGGGCTGGGCAGCGAAGGGCGCCCAGGTCCGGCCGCCGTCGTCAGAGTAGGCACCGTTGCCGTTGTCGCCCCAGCCCGTGCGGACGACATACGCCGGCCTGCCCGCGGCCTGCGCGATCCCCGTCGCCGACCCGAACACGGGGTTCGCCGCCATGCCGCGCGACGGAGACGCCGTGAGCCGCTCGTGGTACATCACGCCGATGTCCCGCGAGGCGCTGATCAGGTGCGCCTCCCCGACCAGGGGCGAGATCAGCTGGATCACGGACGTCTCCTCCAGGCCACGGATCCGCGGTGCCCAGTGGGTGAGGTCACGGGTGCCGTAGAGCGTGGCGCCGGTGCCGTAGACGACGTGCTTCGAGTCGTACGGGTCGACGGCGACGGCCTGGATCCACCAGCCGAACTTCGGCTGGTCCGCACCCCACTTGAGGAAAGGAGTCTCGGACACGTCGAAGACAGCGGAGTCCTTGAGGGACGTCCAGGTGAGGCCACCGTCGGTGGTCCGGTACAGGGTGTCGACGGCCGCCCAGCGGTTGTTGGTGGAGACGACGACGGTGCCCGCGCGACGGGCGTCGACGGCGACCCCGCCGTAGCCGAAGGTGTCGCTGCCGCCGGGCTGGACGGGGGTGACGTCGGTCCAACGTCCGCTGCCGGGGCCGAACTTGTGGACGCTCCCGGCGGACTGGCCGTTGGGCCCGGGTGCGTCGGCGTACGTCACGTACAGCTCGCGGGCGTGGCGGTCATAGGCGGCACGGATCGGGACCTTGGCGGAGGTGCCGGTGGGCTGCCCGGGGACGGCCTCCCACTTGCCGCCGTCCGTGGTGCGGTAAAGGTTGACGGCGGTCGCGCTCCCGTCGCCGTCACCCCACCCGGCGTAGACGGCACGACCGACGGCGACGAGGAAGGTGACGCCCTGGCCGGACGGGCTCGCGGTAGCGGGGAAGCCGCTGACGGCTGCCCAAGTGGCGCCCCGATCGGCCGACTTGAGCAGTCCGTCGTGCCGGGTGCCGAGCCACAGGGTGTCACTGTCACGCGGGTCGACGAGCAGCCGCTCTCCGGCACCGCGCCCGTCCTCGTTGCCGCCGAGCTTCACGGTGAGATCGGTACGGGTCCAGGTGGCGCCTCGGTCCTCGGAGCGCAGGATCGCGCCGTTGCTCGCCCAGGACTGCGCGTACGTACCGACGGCGAGGTACAGCCGGTTCGGATGCGTCGGGTCGACGGCGAGAGCCTCCACCCCGAGCAGATTCCAGTCGTCCCAGCCGAGTTGGTCGGTGAGGGGGATCCAGCGGGCGGTGCGGTCGTCCCAGCGGTAGGCACCGCCGATGTCGGTACGGGCGTAGGCGAGACCACGGACGGAGGGGTGGAAGAGAACGCCGGTGACGAATCCGGTGCCACCGATGGTGGCGTTGCGCCAACGGTAGGAGGGGCTGACGGTGTCAACTTCCGCCGCGTCAGCTTTCGTTGTGAGGGTCGGCAAGCTGGTAAGCGCGGCGACGGCTGCGGTACTGGCGAGAACGGCACGCCGGCTCGGGCGGGACGCGCGCATGAGACATACCTCGCTCTTTGAGATGGGGTGAGGATTCCTACCTAAGGGGCGCGGTGCTGTATCGATTTGCGGCTCCGCCGCGTGGGCGCGACCAGCCCCAACGCGCCCGCGGACATAAGCGAATCAACCCTTGACCGCGCCCGTCAGCATCCCCTTCTTAAAGTGCCGCTGCACAAACGGCGAAAGCACAGCCACCGGCAACAAGGCCATCACCATGACCGCCATCTGCACGGCCAGCCCCGACAGCTCCCCCGTCTTGATCGCCTGGGCGAGCCCCACCGGAGCCTCCTGCTTCTGCACCAGCTGGATCATGACGTTCTGTAGCGGCATCATGTCCTGGTCGTTGAGATACAGGGACGCGTTGAACCAGGCGCTCCAATAACCCACGGCGTAGAACAGCGTGATAACCGCAAGCACCGCCCGCGACAAAGGCATGACGATCTGCCACAGAATGCGGAAGTCACCGGCACCGTCGATCCGCGCGCTGTCGACGAGTTCCTGCGAGATGCCCATGAAGAACCCGCGCAGGACAAGGATGTTGAAGACACTGAGCGCACTAGGCAGGATCAACGCCAGATAGCTGTCGGTCAGGCCCAGCGACTGCACCAGCAGGTACGTCGGGATGAGCCCGGCGCTGAAGAACATCGTGGCGAGCAGCAGCATCAGGATCCACCGGTGCCCGAGCGACCCGATGCGTGAGAGCCCGTAGGCGCACAGGACGGACACCGTCATGGAGAACGCCGTGCCGACGACGGTGATGAGGACGCTGATGACCGCCGCGCGGGTGACCTGGCCGCCGCTGAGGAGTTCCTTGTAGGCGACGAAGGTGATGCCCTTGGGCACCATGACAAGGCCGCCCGCCTGGTCGATGGTCTTGCGGGAGGAGAGGCTGGTGACGAGGACGATCCACAGGGGGAAGAGGATGCCGAGGCAGGCGAGGGTGAGGACCAGCCCCTTGCCTGCGAGCCCGGCCCTGCTGGGTTCCTCCTCCCAGGTCGGGCGCGGCGGCGCGGCCCAACGGCCCGGCTGTCGTACGGACTTGACTGGCTCGACGGGCTTGTCGATGACGGCGGTCACTTCTTGTACACCCCCTGCTCGCCCATGAGGTGGGCCACTTTGTTCGCGGCGAGGACCAGGCCGAGGCTGATCACGCCCTTGACGAGTCCGGCCGCGGCGGCGTAGCCGAAGTCCTGGTTGCGGACGCCGTTCCACCAGACGAAGGTGTCGAGGACCTCGGCCGCTCCCGGTCCCACGGCGTCGCGTTGGAGCAGGATCTGTTCGAAGCCGACCGTCAGCGCATCGCCCACGCGCAGTACCAGCAGCAGCGCGATCACCGGGCGGAGCGCGGGCAGCGTGACATGCCACATGCGGCGCCAGCGCCCTGCGCCGTCCATCGCGGCGGCCTCGTAGAGGTCGGGGCTGACGGAGGACAGCGCGGCGAGGAAGACGATGATCCCCCAGCCCGCGTCCTTCCACACGCTCTGCGCGGTGATCAGGAACTTGAACGTGTTGGGGTCGGTCATCACGTCGAGGCCGTCGAAGCCGTGTTGACGGAGTAGTTGCGAGAACAGGCCTGCCCCGCCCAGGAGTTGCTGGAATACGGCGATGACCAGCACCCAGGAGAAGAAGTGCGGGAGATAGAGGATGGCCTGGGAGATCGCCCGGACCCGGGGCCTGACCACGCTGTTGATCAGCAGCGCGAGCAGGATCGGGATCGGGAAGAACAGGACCAGTTGGAGCGAGAACAGGACGAACGTGTTCTGTACGGCGCTCCAGAAGGCGGAGTCCGCGAAGATCTGCTGGAAGTTCTCCAGGCCGACCCAGGGGCTGTGCAGCATCGAGACGATGCCGTTGTCGCTGACGTAGGGGTCGTAGTCCTCGAAGGCGACGATGTTGCCGAGGATCGGCAGGTAGTTGAAGACCAGGATGAGCAGGACGGCGGGCAGGGTCATCAGGAGCAGGACGCGGTCGCGTCTGAACCTGAGGCGCCAACCGAGCTTTCCCTTGGGGCGGTTGCGCCGGGTGCCGGTGGCGCCGCCGGACGCCACCGGGGTCTTTTCCGTCGTGTCGGCCTCGGCCCTGCTCCGAGGCACCGTGCTGTGGGACACGGCCGTTCTCCTTGCCTCGGTACCGGGTCAGCTCGTCGCGGTGCCGTTGTCGTCGAGCAACTTCTGGTACCAGGCGCGGAGTTGGTCGCCGCCCTTGCTCTTCCAGTCCGACACGGCCTGCTGCATGTCGCTGATCTTCTTGCGGCCGCGGGTGATGTCGTCCTCCAACTGCTCGAAGTCGTTGGAGAGGTTGGTGTAGCGGCTCGGTTCGGTGATCTGCTGGCCGTAGAACGTCGACTTCTTTGTGAAGGCGCCCATTCGTTGCTGCCACTCGACCTGCGCCTTGGCGACGTCGGGGAAGTCGGGGTGGGCGATGGTCGCGGCGGGGCTGGCGACCATGACGTAGGCGTTGATGACCTCGTTGTTGCCCTGGTCGGTCTTGGTGGGCACACCGTTCTTGACGGTGTAATGGGTGCCTTCCACGCCGTAGTTGGTGAGCATGTACTCCTTGGTGCCGTACGGCGCGGCGGTGACGTTGGCGACGGCCAGCGCGTCATGGATGACGGACTCGGAGGCCTTCTTGCTGATGAAGGCGAAGATGCCGGCCGGTTCGCCGGCCCAGAGCGTCGGGTCGCCGCCGTCGTGGCCGAAGATGTCCATGCCCCAGATCTTGTAGGACGGGTTCTGGGTGGCCTGTTCGGCGGTGCGGCTCCACCACTGCGAGATGTCCTGGGCGTAGATGAGGAACTCGCCGGCGGCGAACTTGGGACCCGGGTCGGTGGCCGCGCTCTTGCCCAACTTGGCGTCCGGGTGCACGTATCCGGCGGCGAACAGCTTGCGCGTCCACTCCAGCGCTTCCAGGTACTCCTGGGTCTCGACGCGGTTGATCAGCTTCCCGTCGACCATGTTCCAGCCGAGCGACTTCTCGCTGCCGGAGAGCACGCCCCAGGCGTTGAAGGCGGTCCACTTCATGTCCAGGCAGGCCCAGCGCTTGGCCTTGGCGTTGGTGATCTCCTTGGCCAGGGCCATGAACTCGTCGGCGGAGGTGGGGACTTGGTACCCCTCCTTGTCGAAGATGTCCTTGCGGTAGAGCGGCACGATGTTGGGGACGTACGAGGACGGCATGGGCAGTCCGCGCAACTTGCCGCCGAAGATGCAGCGTTGCCAGGCGTCGGAGGGGATCGCGGCGAGGTTCGGGTAGTCCTTGGCCTTGTCGCCGGAGAGATAGGGGCCGAGGTCGGCGAACTTGCCGATGATGGCGCTCGGTATCTTGCCGCCCATGTTCCAGCCCGGGATGACCACGACATCGGGGATGTCGCTGGAGGCGAGGACCGCGCCGAGCTTCTGGTCGTAGGTGTTGCCGTCCTGGTTCTGCCAGGCCACATCCACGCCGATCAGGTCGTTCATCGCCTTGTAGTAGGCGTTGTCGCTCTTCGGCGGGGAGCCCCAGAACGGCGACATGATGGAGACCTTGCCGCCCTTGCCGAGCTTCTTCGGGACCGAGGTCTTCAGCGTGGCGAGGTCGAGCTTGCTGGAGAAGCCGATCGCGGAGCCGTTCTTGGAGGGGAGGTCCGGGGTCACCACGTTGCTGGCCACGAACGCCGGCAGCAGTTTCTTGACGCCCTTGCCCTGCGAACTGCCACCGCCCGAGCCGCTGTCCGAGGCGCCGCAGGCGGAGAGCAGCGGTACCCCTCCCGCCACCGCTGCGGCGACGACCGCCGTGGAGGCGAGGAAGCTTCTCCGGCTGGGAGCGGAGGCGGCGGAGGCGTTCGGCGTCATTGCGTCAACCCTTCATGGCGCACCAGGACACCCGGCGGTGGAGCCGTCGGCTGCGGTGTCTTGAGTGGAACAGAGCACTTAGTCGAAGCGCTTCGATGTTGCTGCGAGGTTAAGTGAACGTCCAAGGGTGCACAAGGGTCGCTTCCAAGATTCCTCCGAGGTGTGCGGGGTGACCTGTCCGTATGTGCTGCTTGAAATAACGGTGAAGGTCTCTTGACACCTGCTCCTCATCGAATCAGCATCGAAGCGCTTCGAAAGAGCCGCGCCGCTCCATCGCAAGGGGAACCCCACGTGACCGCACAAACGCCGCCTACGCCGCCTTTCCGCGACCCGCAGCTGCCGTTCGCGAAGCGCATCGACGATCTGTTGGCGCGGCTGTCCCTCGACGAGAAGATCGGATTTCTGCACCAGTACGCGCCCGCCGTGGACCGCCTGGGCGTCGCCGCGTTCCGCACCGGCCAGGAGGCCCTGCACGGGGTGGCCTGGATGGGCCCGGCGACGGTCTTCCCACAGGCGGTGGGCCTGGGCGCGACCTGGAACGAGGAGCTCGTACGACGGGTCGGCGATGCGGTGTCCAAGGAGGTCCGCGCGATGCGCGCCCGCGACGACCGCGTCGGCCTCAACGTCTGGTCCCCCACGGTGAACCTGCTGCGCCACCCGCTGTGGGGCCGTAACGAGGAGGGCTACTCGGAGGACCCGAGGCTGACCTCGGCGATCGCCACCGCGTACACGCGCGGCCTGCGCGGCGACCACCCGACGTACTGGCGTACGGCGCCCGTCCTCAAGCACTGGCTGGCGCACAACAACGAGACGGGCCGTGACGTCACCTCGTCCTCCGTCCGCCCGCGCGTGCTGCACGAGTACGACCTGCGCGCGTTCCGCGAGACGGTCGAGGCGGGCGCGGTCGCCGGGGTGATGCCGGCCTACAACCTGGTCAACGGCCGCCCCAATCACGTCTCGCCGTATCTGCGCGAGCAGTTGCGCACCTGGACCGACGAGGACCTGCTGGTCTGCTCGGACGCGGGCGCGCCCTCCAACCTGGTCGACTCCGAGCACTACTTCGACACGCACGAGAAGGCGACGGCGGCCTCGCTGCTCGCCGGCGTGGACAGCTTCACCGACCACGGCACGGACGGCTCGATCATCGTGGCGCGGGTCCAAGGCGCCCTGGATCAGGGCCTGTTGACCGAGGCGGACCTCGACGCGGCGGTGCGCCGTCAGCTCTCGGTCCGGTTCCGGCTCGGCGAGTTCGACCCGGCGCACGACCCGCACGCGGGCATCGAGGACTTCGACACCCCGGCACACCGGGCCCTCGCCCAGGAGGCCGCCGAGCAAGCGGTCGTCCTCCTCAAGAACGACGGCGACCTGCTGCCCCTCGCCCACGACACCCGCCTCGCCGTGGTCGGTCTGCTCGCCGACGAGTGCAAACTCGACTGGTACAGCGGCACGTTGATCCACCGCTCCACCCCGCTGGAGGGCCTGTACGAGCGGTTCGGCGCCGAGCGCGTCGAGTTCGCGGAGGGCGTGGACCGGGTCCGGCTGAAGACCTCCCAAGGCGCCTACCTGCACGTCCCGTTGGCGGACGTGGCCGACGAAGTACGGGGCGCGGAGGGCGCGTTGGACCCGGCCCTCCTCGCGGGCCGCACCGATCTGCCTCCGCTCACCACGGACGCCACGGGCACGGAACTCGCGCTCGTCGACTGGGGCGAGGGCGTCCTCACCCTCCGCGCCCCGGACGGCCGTTACCTCTCGGTCGCCGAGGACGGCTATGTGCGCGCCTCCGCCGACCAGCCCGGCGGCTGGGTCGTCCAGGAGACATTCCGCCTGGAACCCCACGAGAACGGTCACCTCCTGCTGCACATCGGTACGGGTCGCCACGTCTCTGTCGCCGCCGACGGCGTGAAGGTTGCCGAGGAGGGCGCGGAAGTTTTCGAGTTGCTGATCGTGGAGCGCGGCGAGGACGCGGTGGCCCGGGTCGCCGAGGCGGCGGACGTGGTGCTCGTCGTCGCGGGCAACGACCCGCACATCAACGGCCGCGAGACCGAGGACCGCACGACCCTCCAACTGCCCGCCCACCAGCAGCGCTTGCTGCGCGCGGCCCGCGCCGCGAACCCGAACACAGTGCTGGCCCTGGTCTCCGCGTACCCATACACGGTCGACCCCACTGACCTCCCCGGCCTCCCCGGCCTCCCCGCGATCCTGTGGACCGCCCACGGCGGCCAGGCGGCGGGCACCGCCCTGGCCCGCGTCCTCGCCGGCGACGTCTCCCCCGCCGGCCGCCTTCCCCAGACCTGGTACGCGGCCGACGCCGACCTGCCCGACCTCCTCGACTACGACGTGATCGGCGGCGGGCAGACGTACCTCTACTTCGAGGGCACCCCGCTGTTCCCGTTCGGCCACGGCCTGTCGTACGCGTCCTTCTCCTACGGCGGCTTGCGGTTCCGGACCGAACTCGGCGCGGTGCACGTGGAGTTCACGGTCACCAACACCGGGGACGTGACGGCCGACGAGGTCGCGCAGTTGTACACCAGCGCGGTGAACCCGTCGGTACCCCGCCCGCTCAGCGAACTGGTCGCACACCGCCGCGTGACCCTCGCCCCGGGCGAGACGGCGGAACTCTCCTTCGAAGTCCCGCTGTCCGCCTTCGAGTTCTGGGATGTGAAGCGAGGCGGCCGACGTCTCGAACCCGGGCTGTACGACCTCTTCGTCGGCGCCTCCAGCGAGGACATCCGCCTGCGGACGACCGTGACGCTCACCGGTGAGGCCGCCGCACCCCGCGATCTCCTCCAACGGGGCCTGCCGGCGGCCGACTTCGACGAGCAGTCGGGCGGCGAGATCGTCGACCGGACGAAGACGGCGGGCGACGCGGTGACCCCGGTGGACGGCGACACGGCCGAACTGGTCTACCGGCACTGCGACTTCGGTGCCGGGGTCACGGAGGTGACCGTGGAAGTGGCGGGCGAGGGGGTCGTAGAACTGTCCCTGGACGGCGGTCCGACACTCGCCCGACTCACCCGACTCGCCCCGCCCGCACCGACATCCGGGCCGTACGACTACACCACGCTCGGCGCCGGGGTCGTCGCCGAGGGCCTGCACGACGTGCACATCAGGCTGCGCGGCCCGTTGCGGCTCGCGCACGTCGGCTTCTCCGGCTGAGGGTCCGGAAGCAGGCCGACGGAAAGTAGGGGCCCGGCACCGGAAGGCATCGGCGCCGGGCCCCCACAGGGAGACTATATGAAAATGGTTCCCATTAGCTAGGGCTGTCGGGTGAGAGGACGGTCAGAGCGCGAGGCCCGTCAGCACCAGCACCCGCTCGTACGTGTAGTCGTCCATCGCGAACTTCACGCCCTCGCGGCCGACACCGGACTGCTTGGCACCGCCGTACGGCATCTGGTCGGCGCGGTAGGACGGGACGTCGCCGATCACGACACCGCCGACCTCAAGCGCGCGGTGGGCGCGGAACGCGACCTGCACGTCGTGGGTGAACACCCCTGCCTGGAGGCCGTACTTGGAGTCGTTGGCGGCGGCGAAGGCGGCGGCCTCACCGTCCACCTTCGTCACGGTCAGCACCGGTCCGAAGACCTCCTCGCAGGAGATCGTCACGTCGGCCGGTACGTCCGTCAGCACGGTCGGCGCGTACGAGGCGCCGTCGCGCTTGCCGCCGGTGAGGAGAGTGGCGCCGGCGTCGACGGCCTCCTGGACCCACGACTCGACGCGCTGCGCGGCGGCCTCGCTCACCAGCGGACCGACGTCGGTCTTGGCGTCGGACGGGTCACCGGTGACCTGGGCCTCCACCGCCGCGACGATGCGCGGGAGGAGACGGTCGTAGACGGCGGCATCCACGATGACCCGCTGCACGGAGATGCAGGACTGGCCGCCCTGGTAGTTGGAGAAGGTGGCGATACGGGTCGCGGCCCAGTCGAGGTCGGCGTCGGAGGAGTAGTCCCCGAGGACCACGGCCGCGCCGTTGCCGCCCAGTTCCAGGGTGCAGTGCTTGCGCGGCACCGAGTCCATGATCGCGTAGCCGACCTTCTCCGAACCGGTGAAGGAGATCACCGGCAGCCGCTCGTCCTGGACGAGGGCGGGCATGTGGTCGTTGGCGACCGGCAGGATGTTCCACGCGCCGGCCGGCAGCTCGGTCTCGGCGAGCAGGTCGCCGATGATCAGGCCGGAGAGCGGGGTGGCCGGGGCCGGCTTGAGGATGATCGGCACGCCGGCCGCTATCGCGGGCGCGATCTTGTGGGCGCAGAGGTTCAGCGGGAAGTTGAAGGGCGCGATGCCGAGGACGACGCCCTTCGGGAAGCGCCGGGTGAGGGCGAGCCTGCCCTGGCCGCCGGCGTCGGTGTCGAGGCGCTGGGCCTCGCCGCCGTTGAAGCGCCGGGCCTCCTCGGCGGCGAACCGGAACACGGACACGGCCCGGCCGACCTCGCCGCGCGCCCACTTGATGGGCTTGCCGTTCTCGGCGGAGATCAGTTGCGCGATCTCCTCGGTGCGCTCGGCCAGGCGTCGGCTGACGTGGTCGAGGGCGGCGGCGCGGACGTGGGCGGGGGTCGCGGCGAACTCGTCCCGTACGGCGTACGCGGCGGCCACCGCCTCCTCGACCTGGGCGTCGGTCGGCACACTGACCTTGCCGACGAGGCGTCCGTCCCACGGGGAGGTGACGTCGAAGGTGTCCTCGCCGTCGGCCTGACGGCCGGCGAGCCAGAAGGCGTGGGTGGAAGTCATGTCCCGGCCCTTCCGCGTTGGGGGTGGTCTTGGGGCTTCTCCCTCCACCGTAGGTGCGGGGAGGCCGCGGTGCGTTTAGCCGAGTCGTAGTGGTACCGGACGGGAACACTACAGTTCGGCAGGGCCCGCTCACTCCGCCGCGGCTGTCGCCTTCAGCGCGAGCCACAGCTCCATGCGCACGTCCGGATCGTCGAGGGACCGGCCGAGGATCTCCTCGACCCGCCGCATCCGGTACCGCAGGGTGTGCCGGTGCACGCCGAGATCGGCCGCCGCCGCGTCCCACTGCCCGTGCCGGGACAGCCACGCCCGCAGCGAGGCGACCAGGTCGCCGCGCCCGGTCGCGTCGTGCTCGGAGAGCGGCCGTAGCAGCCCGTCCGCGAAGGCCCGTACGGCGTCGTCGGCGAGCAACGGCAGCACCGACCCGGCGGCCAGCTGCTCGTGCTCGACGAACACCCGCCCGCGCCGCCGGGCCACCGAGAGCGCCTGCTCGGCCTGCTTGTAGGCGGCAGCGGCGGCGATCGGCCCGGCCGGTGCGGAGAGCCCGACGACCGGTTCGCCGTCCTCGCCCCGCTCCCGTACGTCGGCGGACGCGCGCTCGGCCTCCAGCGCCGCCGCGTACGCGCGGCAGGCGTCGACGGCCGCGCCGCCGTCGACGGCGAGCACGACGAGCCGCTCCGCCTCTTCCGGCCCCTCCGGTACGACGAGTACGGCCTCCCCGGAGCGGGCCGCCGCCGACTCCATGACCTCGGCGAGCCCGCCCAGCGGATCACGGTCCGCACCGGTGCCCTCCCCCACGATCACCCGGAACGGCGCGTCGAGGAGCGCGCCGAACAGGTCCCCGGCGACCGCCCGCGCGTGGTCCGGCTGCCCGGCGAGCAGCAGCCGCAGCACCGCCGCGCCGATCCGCTGCTCGGCGGCCTGGAGGGAGCGGGAGCGTTCCGTGGTGAGCGTGAGGAGCGCGATCGCGGAGTGGACGGCGTACCGTTCCGCCGTCCCGAGCGCGGCGGCGGTCCCCACGGCGAGGGCGGCCTTCGGGCGTCGGCCGGTGCCGAGGGAGTGCAGTTCGACGCGGTCCTCGTTGTCCGGGCCGCCCACCACGGAGGAGGCGGGCGCGGGGCGCTCCCGCAGCCGCTCCACGTCCGCCGTGAGCCGGGCGGCGCGGCGGCCGGCCCACTCCGGTGCGGTGGCGACGACGGCGCCGGACGTGTCGTAGAGCGCGGCCCACCCGTCGACCTGCGCGGCGAGTACGGTGAGCAGCCCCTGCGGACCGTCGGCGAGCGCCTGCCTGGTCAGCTCGCGCTGCGCGGCGAACCCGGCGGTCACGGCCCGGTACTGATCGGCGGCGATGGCGGCCGAGACGGCCTTGCTGATCGCGATGAACGGGGTCCGCCGGGGCACTTCGAGCAGCGGCAGCCCCTCCTCCGCAGCGGTGTCGACCAGCGCCTTCGGGATCTCGTCGTAGTTGACCCCGACGGCGAACCCGAGCCCCACGACCCCCGCCCCCACCAGCCGCCTCACATACCGCCGCATGGCCTTGGGATCCTCCGCGTCCAGCTTCAACGCGGTGATCAGCAGCAGTTCCCCGCCCTCCATGTACGGCACCGGGTCGGCCAGCTCGCTGACATGAGCCCAGCGCACGGGCACGTCCAGACGGTCCTCGCCCGCGCGCACGGTGAGCTTGAGCGCGGAGTGGTGGACGAGCGAGGCGAGGGTGGGGGGCATGGGGCCTTCAGTCGAAGAAGATCAGGCGCGGACGATCAGTGCGGTCTTTTGGCCGCCACGTATGAACGACCTGCCCCGATTCTGCCTCACCGTACGGTCGTGACGCCCACGTATGTCCGGGTCAGTGCCCGGGGTCGCGCAGGTCCACCAGCAGCGGCGGCGCGTGCTCCCCCTTCACACTGGTCAGCGACAGCACCGCGTGCCCGGCCGGGACACCGTGCGCGAGCTCGGACGCGGACCAGCGCTCGCGCTCTACCTGGCGGACGGTGACGGCCCGGGCGGTCGGCGCCTTGCCGGTGATCACCCGGCGCAGCATGTGCACGGCCTTGCCGGCCGGGGTCTCCGCGATGATCTGCCGGTCGGTGACGTCCCGTGTCTCGGTCCACTCCTTGCCCCACACCTCGGCGAAGTCCTGCCCGTCCCAGGGGGTCACTCCGGACAGTGCCATACGGCATCCGGTGGCGCCGAGGAGCGGGCCGCGGAGGGGGCGGGGGGCGTCGTCGAGGGTGCGGAGGGTGAGGACCACGCCGGCGTTGGCGGTCCGCAGCCGCTGAATCCCGCGCACGGCCTCGGGTGTCACCACTCCACTGGCGTCGTCGAGCACCAGACACGCGAACAACGACCGGTCCTCCCGCACCGCCACACTCGCCGTGAACTGCGCGAGCACCAGCCGAGCGAGCATCCGCGAGGCATCTGCGTGACCTCGGGCGGGGAGGTCGATACGGACTCGGACGGGGTGGTCGAGGGCGCGCAGCGAGAAGGGCCGTGACTGGCCGGAGGTGTTGAAGAACTCGGCGAACGCGGGCCGGTCCAGCAGCGCAATACGGTCGGCAAGGGCACCCGCGGGGTCTCCGGGCTGTCCCATCTGCCGCTCGCGGGCATCGAGTTCACGCAACTGGGACTCCTGTCCGGAGTCCTGAAGACCCTTGCGCAGCCCGGCCAGCGGAGCGGGGGCGCCTTCGAGGAGCTGCCGCAGTTCCGGTACGGAGGGGAAGCGGCCGTGGACGGCCCGGTACGGTCCGAGCAGTTGGGCGAGCACCGTGACGGCTCGACGGACGTCTCCGCCGGAATGGAGTTCGACGAGGTCGCCGACGAGCGCCTCGGCCAGTACGGCCGCTGCCTCGTCCACATCGGTGGTGCCTCCGTACAGGTCCAGGTCGTAGACCGATTCCGGATGCCCGACGCGGACGACAACGTCGTAGGCCGACGTGGGCCCGAGGTCGGTGCCGGCCGTGGCGAGCACCACTACGGCGGCGCGTCCGACGAGTGCCTGCAGGCACAGGGACTCCGCCAGGGGGCGTACGACGGAGGCCGTCTTGCCGGAGCCGGCGGGGCCGACGGCAAGCAGCGAGGTGCCCAGCAGGTCGGTCCCGAGAGCCAGTCCCGTATCCCGGTAGGCGTACGGATTTCGTGCGTCGTCGGCGGTGGTGCCGAGCCTGACCTGGCCGGTGACCATGTCGTGCCGAGCCAGGCGCATCGGCAGGTCACGGTCGCCGGAGGGGTGCAGGCAGGCGGCGGCACCGTCGGAGAGCACGGCACTGGTGAAGGAGGCGAGGCTGTGCCGGCCGCCGCGTACGCCCTGCCAGGCGCGGGCGATACGCGCGTGGTCGACGTCGCGCATCTGGCCGGTCTCTGCCGCGGCCGAGAGTCGTTCGGCGGCTTCGTGGGCGCCGGCCGCGCGGAGCTGGTTCCAGCGGGCAGGGTCTTCTTCGGGTGCCGGCGCGGGCGCCTGACGTGGTTCGAGGCGCTTGAACCGGGGTGCCACGAACCGCCGCCAGATCTCCCCCCACCGGCCCAGTTTGCCCACCGCCACCATGATGATCACGGCGATGACGAGTTCGTAGCCTTCGTAGACGAGGGCGTTCATGACGTCGCTGTCGCCGCCGCGCCAGGCGTCGGGGATGAGCAGTTTGAAGGGGAGCAGCCACCAGCTGCCCAGGTAGCCGTTCTGCAGCAGGGACCAGACCAGCCATCCCACGAGGAAGGCGACGAGTGCCCCGCTCAGCAGTTGTCGGGCCGGGGTCTGGTCGGGTTCCTCCGCTGCGCGCGGGCGGTAGCCGAATCGCCAGATGCCGGGCGCGGCCTGCGGTCGGGCCGTGCGCAGCCAGGCAAGGAACGCGGAGCCCTCCTGAGGTACGAGCGGGAACCCGGACGGCGGCGGTGGGCTGGAGGAAAACGCGCCCGGCGCGGCTGCTTCGTAGGGCTGCGGGGCCCTCGCCCTGGGCTCCCAGGTGGGCCGGGGCGGCACTCCGGGCACCTCCGCAGGCCCCGCCGGACGCGGCACAGGATTCGCGTGCGTACCCCGTGCGTCCCGCGTCCCGTCGCTGTCCATCGTCCCGTCCTCGCCCTCGCCCCTTGACCAGCCGTTCCGTGCACCGTCGGCGAGTCAATCTAACGCGCCCAGAAGGGGAGTTCACCGTTTACGCGGCCGGGTGCACGACAAGCTCCGCGAACCCGGCACTGTCCACGGCGGACAACCCGCGGCGTCGACACCGCCCACATGGAGCATGCCCACCCCTCGCCCCCGGTCCTAGCCTGCGAGAAAGGAAGAAAAAGAAACAGGAATGCGCGTAAGCGTCCGCACCACCCCCAGGAGCCCCTCATGACCGCACTTCCGCAGGAGCGCCGCGTCGTCACCGCGATCCCCGGCCCGAAGTCCCAGGAGCTGCAGGCCCGCCGTACCGCGGCGGTCGCGGCCGGTGTGGGTTCCGTGCTGCCCGTGTTCACCGCGCGCGCGGGCGGTGGGATCATCGAGGACGTCGACGGGAACCGGTTCATCGACTTCGGTTCCGGTATCGCGGTGACGAGTGTCGGCGCCTCCGCCGAGGCCGTCGTACGCCGTGCCGCCGCGCAGCTCGCCGACTTCACCCACACCTGTTTCATGGTCACGCCGTACGAGGGGTATGTGGAGGTCGCGGAGGCGCTCGCCGAGCTGACCCCCGGCGACCACGCCAAGAAGTCCGCGCTGTTCAACTCCGGCGCCGAGGCCGTCGAGAACGCCGTGAAAATCGCTCGCGCCTACACCAAGCGGCAGGCCGTCGTCGTGTTCGACCACGGGTACCACGGGCGCACCAACCTGACGATGGCGCTGACGGCGAAGAACATGCCGTACAAGAACGGGTTTGGGCCCTTCGCGCCCGAGGTGTACCGCGTGCCGGTGGCCTACGGCTACCGCTGGTTGACCGGTCCGGAGAACGCCGGTGCCGAGGCCTCCGCGCAGGCCATCGACATGATCAACAAGCAGATCGGGGCCGACAACGTCGCCGCGATCATCATCGAGCCGGTCCTCGGCGAAGGCGGTTTCATCGAGCCGGCCAAGGGCTTCCTGCCGGCGCTCAGCAAGTTCGCAGCCGACAACGGGATCGTCTTCGTCGCCGACGAGATCCAGTCCGGGTTCTGCCGTACGGGTCAGTGGTTCGCGTGCGAGGACGAGGGTGTCGTCCCGGATCTCATCACCACTGCGAAGGGGATCGCGGGCGGGCTGCCGCTCGCCGCCGTGACCGGGCGCGCCGAGATCATGGACGCCGCGCACGCCGGCGGCCTCGGGGGGACCTACGGCGGCAACCCCGTCGCCTGCGCCGGTGCGCTCGGCGCGATCGAGACCATGAAGGAACTCGACCTCAACGCCAAGGCCAAGAACATCGAGGCCGTGATGAAGGCCCGGCTCGGCGCGATGGCGGAGAAGTTCGACATCATCGGGGACGTCCGCGGGCGCGGCGCGATGATCGCCATCGAGCTGGTCAAGGACCGTACGACCAAGGAGCCGAACCCGGAGGCCACGGCCGCGCTCGCCAAGGCCTGCCACCAGGAGGGGCTGCTGGTCCTGACCTGTGGCACCTACGGCAACGTCCTCCGTTTCCTGCCCCCGCTGGTCATCGGGGACGACCTGCTGAGCGAGGGCCTCGACATCATCGAGCAGGCGTTCGCACGTATCTGAGCCACCCTCTCCCGCGCCTCACGCGTCCCACCCGCCCCAGCCGTTTCATCCCCGATGATTCACAGGCTGGGGCGGCGGGCGTCAGGCCGTGTGAAGAAGGTGTGCGGGGTACATGACGGGACGCGAATCCGCCTGTCTTCCCTCCAGTCACTGCCGTAGGTTCTACCCAGATGAGAGATACACCCCGCCCACAGGGGACTGTGGGCGATTTCAGGACGGGGCCTCCCCAGCTTCGCCCTGGTCGTGCCCTCGCGCACACAACAGGAGCCTCTGGCTCCGAATCTCCTCACCGATCGGACAGTCGGCCGCCCCAAACCCCCCGGGGCGGCCGATCCGCCGATCCGGTCGGCCGGCCTGGAACTACCCCCCCTGTTCCAGGTCGGCCGACCTCCTTTTTCTGGCTCCTTCTCGCCCTGCCCCCGCTGCTCTTCGCGGTGATCACCTGGCAGGTCGCCCACGACGGCCCGCTCCTCCGCCTGGACGAGCGCCTGAGCCGCGCACTCGTCCACCCGGACCGCTTCTCGGAACTCCTCGCCGACCTCGGCAACGTCCAGGTCGCGGTACCTGTTCTCGTCGTGGTCCTCGGCTACGTCGCCCGGCGCGGCCGTGCCAGTGGTACGGACCGCTGGTGGCTGCCACCTCTCGCGGCGGCCGTGCTGATGGCCCTGGTCCCGGCGCTGACCGTCCCCGTCAAGGAACTGATCGCCCGCGGCGGCACCCCGGCCGTCCCGCCCGGCACCGGCTACTACCCCTCAGGCCACACGGCCACCGCGATGATCGCGTACGGCGCCTCGACGCTCGTCCTCCTTCCTTGGCTCCGGACGTCGTACGCCCGTCGCGGAGCCGTCGCGATCTGCGTCCTCCTGGTCGCCTGCGTGAGCTTCGGGCTGGTCCGGCGGGGCTACCACTGGCCACTGGACGTGGTGGCCAGTTGGTGCCTCGGGACCGCGCTGCTCGCGTCGCTACGGCTGTTCCTCGGCCGCTTGGCGAGAGAGCCTCAGCCGAAGTAGCCGTCGAACGTCTTCTGGAACTCCCAGTTCGAGTAGCGGTCCCAGTTGATCGACCAGGTCATCAGGCCGCGTAGCGTCGGCCAGGTGCCGTGGGTCGGGTACGAGCCGCAACTCACCTTCTTCGTCAGGCAGTCCAGGGTTTTCGTGACCTCGGCTGGGGCCACGTAGCCGTTGCCCGCGTTGACCGACGCCGGCATGCCGATGGCGATCTGGTCCGGGCGCAGGGCCGGGAACATGTTGGTGGTGTCGCCCGCGACCGGGAAGCCGGTGAGCAGCATGTCGGTCATCGCGATGTGGAAGTCGGCGCCGCCCATGGTGTGGTACTGGCCGTCGAGACCCATGATCGGGCCCGAGTTGTAGTCCTGGACGTGCAGCAGGGTGAGGTCGTCGCGCAGGGCGTAGATGACGGGCAGATACGCGCCGCACCTCGGGTCCTGGCCGCCCCATTTTCCGGTGCCGTAGAACTGGTAGCCCATCTGCACGAAGAACGTCTCGGGCGCCATGCTCAACACGAACTTCGAGCCGTACTTGGCCTTCAAGGTCTTCAGGGCGGCGATCAGGTTGACCACCACGGGAGTTGTGGGGCTCTTGAAGTTCGTGTCGCTCGCGTCGAGCGAGAGGGAGTGGCCCTCGAAGTCGATGTCCAGGCCGTCGAGGCCGTAGGTGTCGATGATGTTCGAGACCGACGACACGAAGGTGTCCCTCGCCGCCGTCGTGGTGAGTTGGACCTGGCCGTTGGCGCCGCCTATGGAGATCAACACCTTCTTCCCCGCCGCCTGTTTGACCTTGATGGCCGCCTTGAAGTCGGCGTCGCTCTCGACGTTCGCGCACTCTCCCCCACTCTCGGCTTCGTTCGAGCGGGAGGGGCCCCCATCCGGGCAGCGGTTGAAGCGGATGTCGCCCGAGGTGGCGGAGGTGGGTTCGCCGAAGGCCAGGTCGATGACGTCCCAGCTGTCGGGGACGTCGGCCAGGCGGGTGTAGCCGGAGCCGTTGGCGAAGCTCGCGTGGAGGTAGCCGACCAGGGCGTGGATGGGGAGGCCGCTGCTGGGGCCTGAGCCGGTGGATGTCGTCGCGGTGACCGCCGGTGACTTCGGTGACTCGCCCGCGTCGTTGACCGCCGTGACCTGGAAGCTGTACGCCGTCGCGGCCGTCAGTCCGCTCACGGTGGCCGAAGTGCCGCTCGCCGTCTGGACTTTCACCCCGCCGCGGTAGATCGCGTAGCTCGTCGCGCCGGTGACGGCGGACCAGGAGAGGGCGACGGAGGAGGAGGTGACGGTGCCAACGGCGAGGCCTGTGGGGGTGGTTGGCGGCTGGCCCGGGTCGACCGCCGGGCCGGTGAGGGAGATGTCGTCGGCGTAGTAGGCGCCGGTGGCGTACCAGCCGTGGGTGTAGATCGTGACCTTGGTGGTGGACGCGCCGGTGGTGAAGCTCGTCGTCAACCGCTGCCAGTCGGGGGCCGATTGGGTCCAGGTGGAGACGTCCGTGGTGCCGGTGCCGCTCGCGCCGAGGTAGACGTAGCTGCCGCGGACGTAACCGGCGAGCGAGTAGGAGGAGTTCGGTTTCACGGTCACGGTCTGCGCGCACTGGGCGTAGTCGTTGCCGGCCGGGGTCGCCTGCAACGCCGAACTGCCGCCGTGCACGGGCGACTTGACGGTCGTACCGCTGCTCGCGGTACAGGACCAGTTGTCGAGGCCGGACTCGAAGCCTCCGTTCTTCGCCAGGTCCGCGTCGGCCGCACGGGCGGCCGACGAGAGTGCGGTGATGCCGGGTACGGCCAGCAGGGCGGCCGTGAGCATGGCGAGGACGGGTCTGGAGCGTTCCACAAGTGCCTCCGGGCATGGGGGAATTGGAGGGGTGGAGCGCGCCCAATTTGGTCCAGACCAATTAGCTTGTCAAGACCTCGACCTGTTAACCGTCCTCCCCTTCCATGGCCAGCCCCGCCGCCGCCTCGTGCATGGCGAGTTCGAGGAGTGCGGGATCGGTGAGGGTGCCGGAGCCGTCCGGCGGTACCAGCCAGCGGACTCCGCCGGTCGACCGGCCGGGGTACGGCACGACGATCCAGGTGCCGGGTCCCGCCGTACGGATCCCGGTGCCGAGCCAGCGGGCCGCGGTGCCGGGCGGTACCAGGAAACCCATGCGTGCGTCACCGAAGTCGACCAGTACCGGGCCCAGTTGGTCGATGACCCGAGTGAGCACATCGAGCGTGGGATAACCGAGCTCACCCGGCAGGATGAGTACGTCCCAGGCCTTGCCGGCGGGCAGCAGCGCGATCCCCATGGGATTGCGCTCCCATTCCCAGCGACAGGCCTCCGGATCCGGAGCCACGGATGCCAGCCACTCGACGGCCGTCTTCGCCCCAGTCATGAGGAAACCTCCCTTTCTCCTGTCGACGCTGGTCGCGTCACAGGAGAGAGGGAGGGCGGCCGTCGGCATTACGCGGGTTCCAGCACCCCGAAGGAGTGAACCGGGTCACACCCCGCAGGGGGGCTCAACTGTCGAAGCCCAGGCCCAGCTTGTCCATCGTCTTCAGCCACAGGTTGCGCCGGCCGCCGTGGTCGTCGGCGCGGGCCAGCGACCACTTGGTGAGCGCGATGCCGGTCCAGGCGAAGGGCTCGGGCGGGAAGGGCAGCGGCTTCTTGCGGACCATCTCCAGCTCCGTGCGCTCGGTGCGCTCCCCCGCGAGCAGGTCCAGCATCACGTCCGCGCCGAAGCGGGTCGCGCCGACGCCGAGGCCGGTGAAGCCCGCCGCGTAGGCCACCTTGCCCTGGTGGGCGGTGCCGAAGAACGCCGAGAAGCGCGAGCAGGTGTCGATCGCGCCGCCCCACGCGTGCGAGAAGTTGAGGCCCTCCAGCTGCGGGAAGCAGGTGAAGAAGTGCTCGGCGAGCTTGGCGTACGTCTCCGGGCGGTCGTCGTACTCGGCGCGCACCCGGCCGCCGTACGGATAGATCGCGTCGTAACCGCCCCACAGGATGCGGTTGTCGGCGGACAGGCGGAAGTAGTGGAACTGGTTCGCCGAATCGCCAAGACCCTGGCGGTTCTTCCAGCCGATCGACGCCAACTGGTCGGCGGAGAGCGGCTCGGTCATCAGCGCGTAGTCGTAGACCGGGACGGTGTACGAGCGGACGCGCTTGACCAGGTTCGGGAAGATGTTGGTGCCGAGCGCGACCCGGCGGGCGCGGACCGAGCCGTAGGACGTGCGTACGGCCATGCCGGCGCCGTACGGCTTGAGGGCGAGGGCGGGGGTGTGTTCGTAGATCCGGACGCCGAGCCCGAGGCAGGCGCGCTTCAACCCCCAGGCCAGTTTGGCCGGGTTGAGCATCGCGACGCCCCGGCTGTCGTAGAGGCCGGCGAGGAAGGTCGGTGAGGCGACCTGTTCTCGGACCGCTTCCGCGTCCAGGAACTCGGTGCCGTCGGCGAGGCCCTTGCTCTCCAACTCGCCGTACCAGTCATGGAGTTCCTCGGCCTGGTGCGGTTCGGTGGCGACGTCGATCTCGCCGGTGCGCTCGAACTCGCAGTCCAGGGAGTAGCGGGCGACCGCGCTCTCGATCGCGTCGAGGTTGCGGGCGCCCAGTTCCTCCAGCTGGTGGATCTCGTCGGGCCAGCGGGTGAGGCCGTTGGACAGGCCGTGGGTGAGGGAGGCGGCGCAGAAGCCGCCGTTGCGGCCCGAGGCGGCCCAGCCCACCTCGCGGCCTTCCAGCAGGACGACATCCCGTTGCGGGTCGCGCTCTTTCGCGATGAGCGCGGTCCACAGTCCGCTGTAGCCGCCGCCGACGACCAGCAGATCGCAGGTCTCGGCGCCGGTGAGCGCGGGCTCGGGGTGGGGCTTGCCGGGGTCGTCCAGCCAGTACGGGACCGGCCGGGCCTCGGAGAGTGACTTCGTCCAATTGGTGTTACGGCTCATGGCGCTTGGGGCCATGATTTCAACTCCCTACAGGGCGCTAGCGGTTATGCCTTCACCTTGTTGCGGCGGTTGGTGATCGCCATCGAGGCGAGCACCAACAATACGGCGACGAGGAACATGGCCGTACCGATGACATTGATCTGAACGGGTGTCCCGCGCTGTGCCGAACCCCAGACGAACATGGGGAAGGTGACGGTCGAACCCGCGTTGAAATTGGTGATGATGAAATCGTCGAAGGAGAGCGCGAAGGAAAGCAGCGCGCCCGCCGCGATTCCGGGGGCCGCGATGGGGAGGGTGACCCTGACGAACGTCTGCACCGGGCCGGCGTAGAGGTCCCGGGCCGCCTCCTCCAGGCGCGGGTCCATCGACATCACACGGGCCTTGACGGCGGTGACGACGAAGCTGAGGCAGAACATGATGTGGGCGATCAGGATGGTGTAGAAGCCCAGTTGGGCGCCCATGTTGAGGAACAGGGTGAGCAGCGAGGCCGCCATGACGACCTCGGGCATCGCCATCGGCAGGAAGATCAGCGAGTTGACGGCACCGCGGGCGCGGAAGCGGTAGCGGACCAGCGCGAAGGCGATCATCGTGCCGAGGACGGTGGCGCCGATGGTCGCCCAGACGGCGATCTGAAGGCTGATGCTCAGCGAACCGCACATGTCCGCGACACCGCACGGCTGCTTCCAGGCGTCCAGCGAGAACTGCTGCCACTCGTAATTGAAGCGCCCCTTCGGTTTGTTGAAGGAGAAGACCGTGACGATGACGTTCGGGAGGAGAAGATACCCGAGGGTCAACAGGCCTGCGATGACGACGAAATGGCGCTTGAACCAGCGTACGACTGCCATTTAGACCAGATCCTCCGTCCCGGACTTGCGAATGTAGATGGTCACCATGGCGAGAATGGCGGCCATGAGGACGAAGGAAAGAGCCGCCGCCGTCGGATAGTCCAGGATGCGCAGGAACTGCGTCTGGATGACGTTGCCGATCATGCGGGTGTCGGTGGAGCCGAGGAGTTCGGCGTTGACGTAGTCACCGGCCGCCGGGATGAAGGTCAGCAGGGTGCCGGAGACGACGCCGGGCATCGACAGCGGGAAAGTGACCTTGCGGAAGGTGGTGAACGGCTTGGCGTACAGGTCGCCGGCCGCTTCGTGCAGCCGTCCGTCGATGCGCTCCAGCGAGGTGTAGAGCGGCAGCACCATGAACGGCAGGAAGTTGTACGTCAGTCCGCAGACGACCGCGAGTGGCGTGGCCAGCACACGGTCGCCGGAGGTCCAGCCGAGCCAGTTGGTGACGTCCAGGACGTGCAGCGTGTTGAGGGCGCTGACGACCGGGCCGCTGTCCGCGAGGATCGTCTTCCAGGCCAGCGTGCGGATCAGGAAGCTGGTGAAGAACGGCGCGATCACCAGGATCATGATCAGGTTGCGCCAGCGTCCCGCGCGGAAGGCGATGAGGTACGCGAGCGGGTAGCCGAGCAGCAGGCAGAGGATGGTCGCGGCGGCGGCGTAGAGGCCCGAGCGCAGGAACTGCGGCCAGTACTCGGACACCGCGTCCCAGTAGGTCGCGAAGTGCCAGGTGACCTTGTAGCCGTCCTCCAGGGAGCCCGTCTGGATCGACGTGGAGCCCTGGTAGATCATCGGCAGCGCGAAGAAGATGATCAGCCAGAGAATGCCGGGCAGCAGCAGCCAGTACGGCGTCCAGCGGCCCCGCTTCTTGCGCGGCGCCTTCTCCTCCGGCGCGGGCGCCAGGGGCGGCGCCTCGGTGACAGCGGCCATCAGGCGGCCTCCTCCTCGGTGTCGACGCCCGCGTCGATGTCCTGCGCCGCGTCGAGGCCGAAGGTGTGGGCCGGGTTCCAGTGCAGAACGACATCGGCACCGGGCCGCAGCCGGGCGTCGCGGTCGATGTTCTGGGCGTAGACCTCGAACTCGGGGCAGACCGGGCTGTCGATGACGTACTGGGTGGAGACGCCGATGAAGCTGGAGTCGGCGATCTTGCCGGTGATGCGGTTGCGGCCGGCCGGGATCTCGCCCGCGTCGTCGGCGGGCGTGAGGGTGATCTTCTCCGGGCGTACGCCGACCAGGACCTTGCCGCCGGTCGTCGTGGGCGCGGAACATCGCGCCTCGGGGAGGACCAGCTTGCCGCCGCCCGCCTTGAGGACGATGTCGTCGCCGGACTTGGAGTCGACCTCGGCCTCGATGAGGTTGGAGGTGCCGAGGAAGTTGGCGACGAAGGTGGTGTTCGGGTTCTCGTAGAGGTCGCTGGGCGAGCCGAGCTGCTCGACGCGGCCCGCGTTCATCACGGCGACCGTGTCGGCCATGGTCATGGCCTCCTCCTGGTCGTGCGTGACGTGGACGAAGGTGATGCCGACCTCGGTCTGGATGCGCTTGAGCTCCAGCTGCATCTGGCGGCGCAGCTTGAGGTCGAGGGCGCCGAGGGGCTCGTCGAGGAGCAGCACCTTGGGGTGGTTGATCAGCGCGCGGGCCACGGCGACACGCTGCTGCTGGCCGCCGGAGAGCTGGTGCGGCTTCTTGCGTGCCTGCTCGCCGAGTTGGACCAGGTCGAGCATGTCGACGACCTGCTGCTTCACCGACTTGATGCCGCGTCGGCGCAGACCGAAGGCGACGTTCTCGAAGATGTCGAGGTGCGGGAAGAGGGCGTACGACTGGAAGACGGTGTTCACCGGCCGCTTGTACGGCGGGAGGTTGGTGACCTCCTGGTCGCCGAGGTGGACGGTGCCGGAGGAAGGTTCCTCCAGGCCGGCGATCATGCGCAGGGTGGTGGTCTTGCCGCAGCCGGAGGCACCGAGCAGGGCGAAGAAGGAGCCCTGGGGCACGGTCAGGTCCAGCGGTTGCACGGCGGTGAAGCCGTTGTCGTAGGTCTTGCTGATACCGGAGAGGCGGACGTCGCCGCTGTTGTCCTTGGTGTTCATCCTCGTCACGCCCCTGTGAGCTTTGCGAACTTCTGCTGGTAGGCCGTCTCTTCCTTCGAGCTCAGGGAGCGGAAGGCGTGGGACTTGGCCGCCATGGCCTTGTCGGGAAGGATCAGCGGGTTGCTCGCCGCCGACTTGTCGATCTTCGCGAGATACGGCTTCACGTCCGCGACCGGGCTGACGTAGTTGACGTAGGCGGCGAGTTCGGCGGCCGGTTCGGGCTCGTAGTAGTAGTCGATCAGCCGCTCGGCGTTCGTCTTGTGGCGCGCCTTGTTGGGGATCAGCATGTTGTCGGTCGACGTCATGTAGCCGGCCTCGGGGATGACATAGCCGACGTCCGGGTTGTCCGACTGGAGTTGGACGATGTCGCCGCCCCAGGCGACGCACGCGGCGAAGTCGCCCTTTGTGAGGTCGGACGTGTAGTCGTTGCCCGTGAAGCGGCGGATCTGGCCCTTGTCGACGGCCTTCTGGAGGCGGGCGATGACCGCGTCGTAGTCGTCGGTGGTGAACTTCGCCGGGTCCTTGCCCATGTCGAGCATGGTCATGCCGACGCTGTCGCGCATCTCGGTGAGGAAGCCGACGCGGCCCTTGAGCTTGGCGTTGTCGAGCAGGTCGGAGATCGACTTCACCTCGACGCCGTCGAGCGCCTTCTTGTTGTAGGCGATGACGGTCGAGATGCCCTGCCACACGTACGAGTACGCCCGGCCGGGATCCCAGTCGGGGCTGCGGAACTGGTCCGACAGGTTGGCGTAGGCGTGCGGCAGATTGGACGCGTCCAGTTTCTGCACATACCCCAGGCGGATCATGCGGGCGGCCAGCCAGTCGGTGAGGACGATCAGGTCGCGGCCCGTGGACTGACCGGCGGCGAGCTGCGGCTGGATCTTGCCGAAGAACTCGTCGTTGTCGTTGATGTCCTCGGTGTACTTGACCTTGATGCCGGTCCGCTTGGTGAACGCGTCCAGGGTGGGCCGGTGCTTGCCGCTGTCGTCCGTGTCGATGTACTCGGGCCAGTTGGAGAAGTCGACCTCCTTCTCCGTGGCCGAGTGGTCGTCGGCGGACACACCGCCCTGCGTCTTGCCTGCCGCGGGGATCCCGCAGCCGCTCAGGGCCCCGAGACCGCCGACCGCGAGCGCGCCGCCCGCGGAGGCGCGCAGCACCGAACGGCGGGTCCACGCGGACCTGCTCTTGCGGAAGCTGCGCCGCACGGCGGCCACTTCGGCCGGGGTCAGGCGGTCGGGCTCGTACTGCTTCATGCGCGTGCTGCCCTTTCGGGAGGAGACGGCGGCGCCTTGGGCGGCCGTCAGTTCTGCTATCGGTCCCCGAAGATCGTGCGGTGCCAGTCCTTCCTGGCGACCGCGGTGTTGTCGAACATGACGTGCTTGATCTGGGTGTACTCCTCGAACGAGTAGGCGGACATGTCCTTGCCGAAGCCGGACGCCTTGTAGCCGCCGTGGGGCATCTCGCTGATGATCGGGATGTGGTCGTTGATCCACACGCACCCGGCCTTGATCTCGCGGGTCGCGCGGTTGGCCCGGTAGACGCCCTGGGTCCACGCGGAGGCCGCGAGGCCGTACGGGGTGTCGTTGGCGAGCGCGATGCCCTCGTCGTCGGTGTCGAAGGGCAGCACCACGAGGACCGGGCCGAACAGCTCCGACTGCACGATCTCGCTGTCCTGGGCGGCGTCCGCGACCAGGGTGGGGCGATAGTACGCGCCGTTCTTGAGATCTCCCTGAGGAGCCTCGCCGCCGGTCACCACGCGCGCGTAGCCACGCGCACGGTCGACGAACCCGGCGACGCGGTCGCGCTGGACGTGTGAGATCAGCGGCCCGAGGTCGGTGCCGGGGGTGAAGGGATCGCCGACCCGGACGCCCGCCATGAGGGCGGCCGTCTTCTGGACGAACGCTTCGTAGAGGGGCCTTTGCACGTACGCGCGCGTGGCGGCCGTGCAGTCCTGCCCGGTGTTGATGAGCGAACCGGCGACGGCTCCGTTGACGGCGGCTTCGAGATCGGCGTCGTCGAAGACCACGAAGGGCGCCTTCCCGCCGAGCTCCAGGTGGATGCGCTTGACGGTGGCGGTCGCGATCTCGGCGACGCGCTTGCCGACGGCCGTGGAGCCGGTGAAGGAGGTCATGGCGACATCCGGGTGCCCGACGAGATGCTCACCGGCGACCTTCCCGGTGCCGGTGATGATGTTGATGACACCGTCCGGGATACCGGCCTCGGTGGCGGCCTGCGCGAACATCAGCGAGGTCAGCGGGGTCAGCTCGGCGGGCTTGAGGACGATCGTGTTGCCGGCCGCGATCGCCGGGAGGATCTTCCAGGCGGCCATCTGGAGGGGATAGTTCCAGGGCGCGATGGAGCCGACGACACCGATGGGTTCACGGCGTACGTACGACGTGTGGTCGCCCGAGTACTCACCGGCGGACTGCCCCTGGAGGTGCCGTGCGGCACCGGCGAAGAAGGCCGTGTTGTCGATGGTCCCGGGGATGTCGAATTCGCGGGTCAGCTTGAGGGGCTTGCCGCACTGGAGTGACTCGGCGCGGGCGAAGTCGTCCGCGCGCTCGGCGAGCACGGCGGCGAAACGGTGCAGCGCGTCGGAGCGCTCGCCGGGGGTGGCGCCCGACCAGGCGGGGAAGGCGGCGCGGGCGGCGGCCACGGCCGCGTCCACGTCCGCCGTGCCGGCCAGCTCGTACGTGTAGACGTCCTCGCCGGTCGCCGGGTCGACGACCGCGTGGGTGTGGCCCGAGGTGCCCTTGGTCAGGCGGCCCGCGATGAACTGCGCGCCGTCCGCGAAGAACTCCTGAGCGGGGAATCGTTCCGGGGTCTCGCTGCCCGGGTGGTGCATGTCGCTCTCCTCCGCCTTCGCCCCGCTTCGTCCGCTGGCGGGTGGCGTAGCTCCAGCTCGATTTGAATGCCGATCCTGACAGAGCAAAGGGACTCCAACAAGTGATTCCGTTGTTGCCTTTTGGTTACGCGACGGAATCCTTCGACCAGGTGTCGAGTCCGTATGGAAAAGGGGGGACGGAGTGTCAGTGGTGCCTGCAAGACTCGCGTGCATGGACAAGATCACGGGGAAGCTCGCGGCGGAGGCCGCGGAAAAGATCGATTCACAGGAAGCCCTGATCAGGGAAGTGCGCGCTGGGACCAAGGTCAAGTACCTGCACTTCTGGGGCCACCGGCCACGCCCGGACGGACGCGTGAGCGCGAGCTGTCTGAGCCAGTGGTGGCCGTCGCCGTTCACGGTGGACGGGGTGACCTATGCGACCGCCGAGCACTGGATGATGGCCGGCAAGGCGCGACTGTTCGGCGACGAGGACGCGCTCGCGCGGGTGCTGGCGGCGGGACATCCGTCCGAGGCGAAGAAGGCGGGGCGCCTGGTGCGCGGCTTCGACGAGGAGATCTGGACGCGGGAGCGGTTCGGGATCGTCGTCGAGGGGAGCGTCCACAAGTTCGCGGCGGACGAGGAACTGCGGGCGTTTCTGCTGGGCACGGGTGAGCGCGTACTGGTGGAGGCGAGTCCGGTGGACCGGGTATGGGGCATCGGCCTGACCGCGGACGACCCCGCGGCGGAGGATCCCGCGCGGTGGCGGGGGCCGAATCTGTTGGGGTTCGCGTTGATGGAGGCGCGGGAGCGGTTGGGGTAGGGGGCGAGCCCCGCCCCCGGAGGCGGTTGGGGTAGGGGTGCCCCCCTCCGGAGGCACTTCGGCTGCGGCTGGGCTCACGCTGGCGGGGGCCCGGGGAGGGCTTCTGCGCGGCGCGGAAGGGTGGGGTGGGGTGAGGAAGGGGGCTTCGGTCGGGGGTGTCTTGCCGGGGTTGGGGTGCGGGGGTTGGGGTGCGGGGGCGGGCTGGGGAAGGCACTTTGGCTGCGGTCGGGATTGCGCGTTGGCGGAGGGGCGGGGGCGGCTTCACAGCAGCACGAGCCGCCGGGGGTCCGTCGGGGAGGCGCTCTGGCCGCGGTTGCACTCGCGTTGGCGGGGGGGGCGAGAGCAGCCTCAGCGGGGCGAGCTACCCGGGGGCCGGTCGAGGAAGGCGCTTC
>NZ_JBSFCQ010000007.1:97907-429340 GCF_053891435.1 Streptomyces sp. NPDC002276
TCGGCTGCGGTCGGACTCGCACTGATTGAGGGCCGGGGGCGGCTTCGGTGAGGCGAGCCGCCCGGGGGTCCGTCGGGGGAGGCACTCCGGCCGCGGCTGCACTCGCACTGGTGGAGGGGCGAGAGCAGCCTCAGCGGGGCGAGCTACCCGGGGGCCGGTCGAGGAAGGCGCTTCGGCTGCGGTCGGACTCGCACTGATTGAGGGCCGGGGGCGGCTTCGGTGAGGCGAGCCGCCCGGGGGTCCGTCGGGGGAGGCACTCCGGCCGCGGTTGCACTCGCACTGGTGGGGGGGCGAGAGCAGCCTCAGCGGGGCGAGCCACCCGGGGGGGCCGGTCGAGGAAGGCGCTTCGGCTGCGGTCGGGCTCGCGCTGGTGGACCGCCGAGGGCGGCTTCGGCGAGGCCAGTCGCCGGGGGCGTGTCGGAGGGGCTCGGCTGTTGTGGTCAGTTCTGGGGTGGGATCGGTGACGACAGGCTGGGGGCCGAGTTGTAGGACGAGGTCGAGTCGGAGTCCTGGCGGTCCTGCTCGTGCTGGTAGGCCACGAAGCTGATGCCCAGCAGGGCGATCACGGCGAGGCCGAGGATGATGCCGACGATGCCCGTGATCAGACCCGCCTGGGCCTGACCCCGGTTCGTGGCCTCGCCCCGGTCGGCTCGCTTCTTGCCCTTGACACCGAGAACGATGGCGATGATGCCGAGGACCACGGAGACGATGCCGTAGATGCAGAAGAGGCAGCAGGACAGGATGCCCAGCACCAGGGCCACGGTGCCCAGGTTGTTCTGCGGAGCCATCGGCATACCGGGCCAGCCGTAGCCCTGCGGGTAGCCGGGGTAGCCGTAGCCGCCGGGCATTCCCGGGGCGCCCGGCATACCGGGTCCGGCGGGGGCGTTGGGCGGGCCGTAACCCGGAGCGCCGTAGCTGGGGAGGCCTGGGGGTGTACCGGGCTGGCCGTAGCCGGGTGTGCCGGGAGCGGGCGGGGTTCCGGGCGTGCCGGAGGCAGGCGGGGCGAAGCCGTCGGCCGGGAGGGCGGTCATGGTCGGCTGGTAGTGCAGGGACGGCGGCGGAGGCTGCTGCCCAGCAGTGGGTGGCTGGTCCTGCGGGTGCGGCTGCTGGCCGGAGGCGGGTGGGTAAGGCCCCGGCCCGGGGGCGGGCGGCTGTGCGCCCTTCTCCAGTGATGGTCTGCTTTCCGGGGGCGCCCACGGGTCGTTGTTCGCGCCCGCGCCGCCGTCCGGCTGTGTCTGGTCCCCCATGTCCCGTCCCCGTCCCCGTCAGTCGATCGTCAGGCCGACCATGCTAGAGCGTTGCCCCGACAGTTCCGCTACACGGGCGGACTCCCCGCCCGGCTCCGCCCCCACCCGCGTCCCCGTCCACCCCGGCCTACGATGATCCCGAGTCATCGATCAGCCGATCACCCGCGTCCCGTACGGCACTGCCCGGGGCGCCGTTCCGGGGAGGAACCTTGTCCGACCACAGCGCCGTACCCGCCGCCGGTCAGGCCCGCGAGCTGCATGCCTTCATCGCCGGGCTGCCCAAGGCCGAGCTGCATGTCCATCACGTCGGCTCCGCCTCCCCACGGATCGTCTCGGAGCTGGCCGCCCGGCACTCCGACTCCACGGTGCCCACCGACCCCGAGGCCCTGGTCGACTACTTCAGCTTCACGGACTTCGCGCACTTCATCGACGTGTACTTGTCCGTGGTCGACCTCATTCGGACGCCGGAGGACGTACGGCTGCTGACCTACGAGGTCGCCCGGGACATGGCCCGCCAGCAGGTGCGGTACGCCGAGTTGACCATCACGCCGTTCTCGTCGACGCGGCGCGGGATCGACGAGCGGGCGTTCATGGACGCGATCGAGGACGCCCGCAAGGCGGCCGAGGCCGAGTTCGGGACCGTACTGCGGTGGTGCTTCGACATTCCCGGTGAGGCGGGGTTGGAGGCGGCCGAGGAGACCGTGCGGCTCGCGACCGATGACCGGCTGCGCCCGGAGGGCCTCGTGTCGTTCGGGCTCGGCGGGCCCGAGATCGGGGTGCCCCGGCCGCAGTTCAAGCCGTACTTCGACCGGGCCATCGCGGCCGGTCTGCACTCCGTGCCGCACGCCGGTGAGACCACCGGGCCCGAGACGGTGTGGGACGCGCTCAACGACCTGCGCGCCGAGCGCATCGGGCACGGCACCAGTTCCGCGCAGGACCCCAAGTTGCTCGCCCATCTCGCCGAGCACGGCATCGCGCTGGAGGTCTGCCCGACCTCCAACATCGCCACCCGTGCGGTCCGCACGCTCGACGAGCACCCCATCAAGGAGTTCGTCCGGGCGGGGGTCCTCGTCACGATCAACTCCGACGACCCGCCGATGTTCGGCACCGACCTCAACAACGAGTACGCGGTCGCCGCCCGCCTCCTCGACCTCGACGAACGCGGTGTCGCCGACCTCGCGAAGAACGCCGTGGCGGCCTCCTTCCTGGACGCGGCGGGCAAGGCCCGTATCACCGACGAGATCGACGCCTACACCTCGGCGTGGCTCGCGCCCTGACGGCCGGCGCTCCCGCGACAACCAGCACAATGGGCCCATGGAGAACGTGACCGCCGTGGGCCATCGCGGCGACCCCTACCGTGCCCGTGAGAACACCGCCGACTCACTGCGTTCCGCGCTCGAACAGGGCGCGGACGCAGTCGAGTTCGACGTACGAGTGACCCGTGACGGCGTGCCCGTGCTGCTGCACGACGAGACGCTGCAACGGCTGTGGGAAGTGGACCGGCCGCTCAAGTCGCTGTCGGTGGACGAGGTGCGCGGGCTCACGGACGGCGGGGTGCCGACGCTGGTGGAGGCGCTGGCCGCGACCGAGGGCAGCCGGGTGATGGTCGACCTGCCCGGCGCGGCCGACCCGCGCGCCGCGCGCCGGATCGTGGAGGTGATCCGCGAGTACGGCGCGGCCGACCGGGCGTACTACTGCGCGGGCGCCGACTCGATGCTCGCCGTACGCGCGGCGGACCCGTCCGCGGAGATCGCCCTGACCTGGACCTCGCTCGCGCCTCCGCGCCCCGCCGTGCTGGAAGCGGTACGGCCGCGCTGGCTCAACTACCGCTTCACACTGGTCGATCGGGACCTCGTCGCCCGGGTCCACCGCGACGGCTACCTCCTGTCGGTCTGGACTCCCGACACCCGCCGCTCGATGCGCCGCCTCCTCGACCTGGGCGTCGACTCGATCACCACCAACCGCGTCGGCGTCCTGTGCGGGCTCAGGAAGAAGGGGTGAGGGTGGCGGCGGCTGGGGCGCGCGGGCCCGCCAACTCCCCCGCCGCGAAGGGTTCGCAGCCCACGTCCCGTACCAACTGCCGTACGACCATGAGGGCTTGTTCGTTGTCGGCGCTCAGGGGGACGCCCAGAGGGCGGCCGTCGAACACCGGGGATGTCAGGCGCCAGACGTCCTCGTGGCAGAGGTTGAAGGCCTTGACGACGTGGGTCTCGGGGCCCGCGGCGGCGGAGGGAGTACCCGCGGTGAGCGGGCGGAAGCCTTCGCCGACCGGGTTCGTGCAGTCGATCAACACGCGTCCGGTGAGCGGGAGTTGGCGGGCGGCCTCGATCGCCGCCCGCCACGGCAGTGCCATCAGTACGGCGTCGGTGCCGAAGTCGGCGGCCTGGTGGAGGGTGCCCCAGGCTCCGCTCCAGCGGCGCGCGAGAGCCTCCGCCTGTGCCGAGGATTCCTATTCGCATGGCACGACGGTAGGAAACGGCTCGGGCACCATGTGGTGCGTGACCCCCGAACCCGTGTTTCTCGCCGCCTGCCGGGCCCGGCTCGCCTTCGACCTGCTCGGCAACACCTGGAACCGTGTGGTGCTTTGGGCGCGTTCGGGGCCTGGGCCTTCGAGCACGGGGACGAGGTCATGGCCGCGCAGGACGCCTCCGCGCGGGACGCCTCCGCACGGGACGGTCAGACTCGGGAGGCCTGAGCGACCGTCGCCGGGTCGGCCGGGGTGGTTCGGGTGACGTACTGGGGTACCGGGGCGTTGTCCTTTCCGGTGTCGCGGGTCAGGCCGTAGCGGGTCGCGCCCTGGGTGGGGCCGGTGGTGATGTCCTGTTCCACGGCGTCCCAGGTGGTGGGGAAGACGTTCAGGCCGTAGTCGGCGCCGCGTTCGTTGACGGTGAGGGTGACGCTGCCGTCGACGTAGAAGTACTCGTTCTGCCACATCTGTTGGGTGCCGGTGGGCAGGACGTCGTAGCCGGTGGTCTTGTTGCCCATGCCGGTGGCGGTGGGGTCGGTGGTGCTCACCGGGTCGTCCATACGACGGCCGCCGCCCGAGGCCACGTGGAAGAGCTTGCCCTTCAGAGCGGTCCAACTCGGCATGACCAGCGCGCCGGAGCGGTACTGCGGTGAGACCTGCCAGCGGACGAGGACGTAACCCTGGCCGCTGAGCGTCACGTTGTCCCCGCGGTGGTTCATGGTGGCGTGCGCTCCGCCGGTGCTGGTGACACCCGAGGCCGAGCGGTGCGGGAGGGCCGCGGGCGGGGTGTCGGGGTTCGGGGCCCGGTCCACGGCGTCGACGACCGAGCCGTAAGGGGTGCTGGTCGTCTTCGACGGGGACGGGGAGGAGGAGGGGGTGGGAGTCGGCGAGGGGGAGGCGGACCGCGCGGGCGCTGCGGTGGCGGACCGGGTCGGGAAGGTACCGGCCGTCACTACGGGGGTGATGGCCTTCGGGGCCGGGTCGTCCGGGGTGTGGGTGACGACGTACACACCGCCGGCGACGATCGTGGCACCGGCTGCCACGGCGACGGCCGGTTTGGTCAACACCCCCAGCAACTTGGCCGACCACCCGGCGGGCGCACCGGCGGAACCGGCGGCCCCTGCGGCACCCGAAACTCCCGCCGAGCCCGCCGAACCCACGGCCCCGGACCCGTGCACCGCACCCGCCGCACCCGTCGCGCCCAAGGACCCGGCCGTCCCACCCGCACCAGCAACCCCTGCCGCACCGCTTGCCCCGCCCGCCCCCGTCACGAACGCCGCCCCCGCCACCCCCACCCCAGCCGCCGCCGTCTTCGCGCCGAAGGCCAGGGACAAGGTGAAGCCGAGTGGGAGGGGGACCAAAGCGATGCCGACGAGGAGGCGTTCCGCCGGTACGACGGACTCGCGGGGGTCGCCGCAGTAGGCGCAGCCCCGCAGGTGGCGGGCCACGCGCTTGCGCCAGACCGAGTCCTGGCGGCCGTCCCAACGGGCGGTGACCTCGCGGAGTTCGGGGCAGGCGCCGTCGAGGGCGCGGACGATGGCGCGGGCGGTCTCCAGGCGTTCCTTCATGCGCTGGACGCGGACCGCCGCGTGCTGGCGGCTGATGCCGACGGCCGACGCGAGTTCGCGGCGGGTGAGTTCGCCGCCGACCTCCAGCCACCACAGGGAGAGGAGTTGACGGTCCTCATCGTCGAGCCAGCGGACCGCCTCCGCGACCTCGCGCCGCTGGCCCTCCAACTGGAGCCGGAGGACGGTCAGTTCGGCGAAGTCGGCGGCGTCGCCCGGTAGCCCGTCCGGGAGTTGGTCGGGGGACTTGCGGCGGCGGGCCCGGTCCCGGATCTGGCGCATGGCGATCGCGACCAGCCAGGACCGGAAGCTGTCCGGGTCGCGGAGCGAGCCCAGGTGGTCGACGGCGCGGAGCATCGTCTCCTGGACCACGTCGTCCACGTCGGCGTGGCCGTTGAGGGCGCGGCCGACCACGTTGTAGACCAACGGCAGCCAGCCCGCGACCAGTTCGTCCAGCGCCCGCCGGTCACCGGCCTGTGCCGCCGCGATGGTGGAGCCCCACTGCCGCCCGTCCACGTCGTTCTCCGCCCTTCCCGACCTCACCCGGTCTCCCCCGACGTCACTTGCTGTACAGCAGCGTGCCGAAGCCCATTTGGTCGAAACCGCCGCTGTTGGGGCCGTAGTCGCCGCCACCGCCCTCCGCACGCACCTTCTCAGCCATGAGGCTGATGAAGGGGGTGGTGAGGCGGCGGCGGCGCGCGTAGTGGTTGTGCAGAATCTCCCAAACCGGGCGAACGGCGCCCCGGGCTATGTCGGAGATCACAGGCTGTTCCATGTACCGGCCGTTGCCCTGTCCGCTGCGCCAGGCGTACGTCGTGAACGGCACGGCCGCGCCGAGGTTGTACTTGGCGACGTACTCGGCGGCCTTCATGAACCGGTTGTCGAGGTAGCCGTAGAGGTCGACGCCCTGGTTCCAGGCCATCTCGCAGATCGCGCCCATCAGGCCCATGCCCATCATGGTGTGGCCCTGGTCGCGGCCGCTCTCCTGCCACTGGGCGAGGTTCTGGCCGCCGTAGACGAAGGGGATGGCGTGCTTGAACGAGCCGTTGCCCGCACCGGACTTCATGTACGTCACCGCGCGCTGGAAGTCGGCGCGGTTGTCGCACAGGATGCCGGTCGCCATCAGGGACGCGACGTTGCACAGGTCCCAATTCGCCCAGTAGTTGGTGATGTTGGCGGTGTTGTGGTTGGTCAGGAAGCCGGTGTTCATGGGCAGGAAGACCGTGCGCAGCATCTTCTTGAAGCGGGTGAACTCGAAGTCCGGGTGGTCGCGGACGAGTTCGGCGGCGTTGGCGAACTGGTAGCCGTAGATGCCGGAGGCCAGGAAGCGGTCGGCGTTGCCGTTGACCGAAGTGAGCGTGGCCGACCAGGCGTTGAGGATCGCGACGGCCGTGTCACCGTTGGCCTTGGTGCCGCCGATCCGCCAGCGCAGGGCGTTCTGGTAGGCGGCGTGGATGTCGTTGTAGAGGGTGACGTAGTTCTGGCCGGTGCCGCCGCGTACGACGACGGCCTGCGGGCGGGGCTGCCAGGTGCTCGCGGAGTGCCTGTTGTCGGTGAGCCGCGTCCAGCCCTTCAGCCAGGGGTCCTTGCGGGCGGCGACGCGGACCTTGGCGCGGTGCAGGTCACCGGCGTTGTGCAGCATGCCCGGGTGCGTCAGGGCCTGCGGGCGGGCGGTCGCGGTGCCGACGGCCGCGCCCGGCTGCGCGGCGTCGGCCCCGCCACCCGAGAACGCGGCGATCCCGCCACCGACGACTCCCGCCGCCGCGACTCCGCCACCGAGCGTGAACAGGCCCCGGCGGGTGAGGCGGTGCTTGTTGGCCGGCTTGCGGGCGCCGGTCGGCCGGGGGGCGCCGGTCGGCTCGGGTGCGTTCGTTGCCATGTGGGTGGCTCCGGTGCGTGAGGAAACGGAGGACGCAGAGGGAGACGGGGTGAAGGCTTCGGCGATAACAGTTTTTGCGGCGCCGAGTTGGATCCCGTAGGGGGCAACCCCCGTAAACCCCCTTGTGCGGTAAGGGAGTTGGTCCGGGTGACACCAGGGGTGGGCGCCCTCCTCGCCGACGATCCGGGGACGGGCGTACCGGACGAGGCTGATCACCGACACCCGCCGGAGAATCCAGGAGCAGCCGATGCGCGCCCGCCGTTGCACCACCGTCCTCACCGCCTCCCTCGTCCTCACCCTCGCCCTCGCGGCCGGGCCGTTGGCCGCACCCGCGTTCGCCGTTTCCTCGTCCGCCGTTTCCTCGTCCGCCGTTTCCTCGTCCGCCTCAACTGCCTTACGGGGGACGGCCGGTCCGGATGCCGAGGCGCTGCGGGCCGCGCTCGCCGGGCTGCCGGACGCGGATGCCACGGCGGCTCTCGTGCGGGTGGGAGGGTCGGACGGGAGCTGGCGCGGGAGTGCCGGGGTGCACGATCTGGAGAGCGGGGCCGCCGCCGATCCCGACGCCCGTTTCCGGGCCGGTTCGACGACGAAGGTCGTGACGGCGGCGACCGTGCTGCGGCTGGTGGCGGCGGGGAGGATCGACCTGGACACACCGGTCCAGCGCTATCTGCCGGGGCTGCTCACGACGGCCTTCGAGCCCATATCCGTACGGCAGTTGCTGAACCACACCAGCGGTATCCAGGCTGGTGACGGCTTCGGGGACGCCTTCGAGGACCAGTACGCGCACCGCTTCGACACACTCACGCCCCGGCAGGTCGTCGCGTCGGCGGTGGCGAAGGGGCCCGAGTTCCGGCCGGGCACGCGGCAGGACTACCTCAACATCAACTACACGATTCTCGGGCTGCTGGTCGAGAAGGTGACGGGACACTCGTACGCCTCGGAGGCAACCCGGCTGGTGCTGCGCCCGGCGGGCATGCGGGACACGTACTTCCCGGGCACCGACCCGCGCATCCGGGGCCCGCACAACCACGGCTACCAGGTGGTCCAACAGGCCGACGGAACAACGGAGTTCGTCGACGTCACCGACTGGAACCAGGCGGACCGGTGGGCGGCCGGCGACATGATCTCGACGACCGCCGATCTGGAGCGGCTGATCACGGCACTGTTCCGGGGGCGGATCGTGCCGGGGCCGCAGCTGAAGGAGATGTTCACGGTGCCGGCCGGTGTCGAGGGCGCCAGTTACAGCGCCGGGCTCCAGCGGTTCGAGTACGGCGGGAAGGTGTACTGGCTCAAGTCCGGTGCCCGGTACGGCTACAGCGCGGTGGTCCTCGCCACCCGCGACCTGTCCCGCACCCTTGTCTACTCGGTCAACTCGACGGACGCCAAGGGCGAGTCGATGAACGCGGTCGCGATGCGGATCGCGCTGGCCGCCCTCAAGTAGCCAGCCCTGGCACGGGAGTTGGCGCGAGTGCCGCTTCCAGCCGCTTGATCTTCTTGCGTACGACGTACAGCGGGACGATCCCGATGACTCCGAAGGACATGTCGATCACCGTCCACCAGAGGGGAATTCTGCGGATCGGTCCGCAGATCAGGGCGAGCGGGATGATTCCGGCGCAGGCGATCATCCCGAACTCGACGACCCAGATGTTGCGGACCGGGTCGCGGTAGGGGCCGTAGAAGGCGACCGCGATGACGAGGTGGGCGAAGGCCAGCCAGTCCGTGCCGTAGAGGAGAAAGGGGTAGTCGGTGTCGGCGGTGTCGAGTCCCTGGCGTACGCGCTCGATCCAGTCCGCGAGCGCGGGCAGGTAGTGCGGTACGGACAGGGACGTCAACACGTCCTCGGTCCAGCGGAGTTCGTGGACCAGCGGGAAGGCGGTGGCGCCGCTGAGCACCAGACAGACGACGAACAGGGCAAGCCAGGCGCGGATGCCCTTCAGGAGGGCGGCTCTGTCGTTCATGGCGGCAGCCTACGCCGATAATTGAACGTGTTCAAAACAATCGGCGGGCTCTCTCGTCCGTCACCACGCGTCCCAGTGCAGCACCTCCTCGCGAGGGATCCTGCGGGCCGGGCGGAAGTCCGTGCCGAGGGTGTACGCGACAGGGATCAGGGCCGTCTGCATCACGTAGGTGTAAGGGATGCCGAGCAGACGGGCTGTCTCCTCCTCGTGGACGAGGTTGCCCGTGGTCCAGCAGGTGCCGAGACCACGGGCGCGGGCGGCGAGCATGAAGCCCCAGGCCGCCGGGAGGACGGATCCCCAGGTGCCCGCCTGCTGAAGTACGGGGGCGTCGTCGGTACGGCCCTCCACGCAAGGGACGACGAGTGCCGGGACCTCGTGGAGGTGCTCGTAGAGGTGCGCGGCGCCGGAGTAGACGCGGTCCATGTGGGCGATGTCGGCCCGGCGGATGTCGCGCTGCGAGACGGGGGCGGAGACGCCCGGCGTGCTCACCCCGGCCCGCCACAGCTCGGCGAGGGCGGCTCGTCGCTCCGGGTCGGTGACGATGACGAAGTGCCGGCGCTGGCGGTTGCGTCCGGTGGGCGCCTGGACCGCCAAGTCCACGCATTCTTCGAGGAGTTGACGGGGTACGGGACGGGTGAGGTCCAGGCGGTGGCGGACGGCCCGGGTGGTGGACAGGAGTTCGTCGGAAGAGAGGTCGAGAGTGTGGCCGGGCGGGTCTTCTCGGTGCTGGACGCCTTCGTGGGCGGACCGGACACCCTGCGGCTGACGGACATCGCACGGCGGACGGGACTCCCGGTGCCCACCGCGCTGCGGATGGTGCGGGAACTGGTGGCCTGGGGCCGCCTTGAGCGCGCGGCCGACGGTTCCTACCGCCTGGGCACCCGCATCCGGGCGCTTGGCGCGGCGGCGCCCTGCCCGCGTGGGCTGCTGGACGCGGCGCTGCCCGCGCTCCGCGCGCTGTCCGCGCGCACCGGCGGGCACGCCGATGTCGCCGTACCGGCGGACGGTACGGCGCTGTGCCTGGTCAGCGGCGAGCGGCTGCCGCTGTACGCGACGGCGGCCGGCAAGGTCCTGCTGGCCCACGGCCACGGCCCGCCCGCCACCGTCGAACGCCACACCCCGCACACACTGACCGCACCGGGCCCCCTCGGCGCCCAGCTCGCCCGCATCCGCGCGACGGGATTGGCCACCGCGCACGAGGAGTACCGGCTCGGCGAACTGTCGCTGGCCGCACCGGTGTTGAGGGCCGGCATCACCGTCGCCGCCGTCTCGGTCACGGCGGTCACCAGCACGCCCTACGACCGGCTGGGCGCCGCCGTACGGGAGGCCGCCGTCGCGGTGGGCCGGGCACTCGACGAGCCGCCGCGCGCGGGGCGACCGTAACTCCCGTCAACCACTCGCTGTCCCGAGTCTCCCCCAGAAGTCCAGGTCGTGTTCCTCGGCGAAGCCTCGCGTGGCCTTGGAGCAGGCAGCCGGGGGTGCGTTGCTCGACGGGGCCGTGTCGCAGGCCTTCAGGGACATCAACTCCCCTGTCTCCGTACGGTACTTCGGCCAGTTCGGGGTGCCGGAGCCGTTCGGGTCGCCCGTCGCGGTGAAGTGGTCCCAGAAGGTGATCATCTGGTGGGACAGCTCCAACTGGTCGTCGTCGTACGGCAGCGTCTGGCCGAGGTAGTCCCAGAGGTAGCCGAGGTCGTCGACGTGGATGGCGCCGCCGAAGGGGAAGTCGCGGGCCGTGGCGCTCTGTTGCTGGAGGCGGAAGATCGAGGTGAAGTGCGGGGTGTCGCTCTCGGCGAACTCGTAGGCGTACGTCGGCACCCAGCGCGACAGCCGTGCCATCAGCTGTTGGCGGTCGTAGGAGGTCGAGCCGTTCTGGACGACGGTCCAGGCCTGGCCCGGAGTCGGGTAGGCGGTCAGCGGGTATTCGGCGAGGACCTTGTCCGCGTTCGTGCCGTACGTCGACTTCACCGACTGGGTGTACTGGTCGGCGGTCATCGGTGTGCCGAGGTAGTCGTAGTTCTGGAAGGTGAACAGGCCGCGTTCGCTGTTGGTCTGGCCCAGCATGACCGGAACTCTGGTGAAGGCGCCGGTAGTTACGGCCGTTCCCGGGTCGGTCGGGAAGGCGGTGCCGCCGAGGGACGGGCGGACCGGGGCCTTGAGCTGGGCGGCGACGATCGCGGAGGTGGGCTTGGCGCGCAGACAGGCGAGGACGTCCGAGGCGGTGGCGCAGCCGATCTCCTGGACGAAGGCCCGGCTCTGCGTCTCACCGGCCGCCGCCGACTGGAGTGCGCAGCTGCCGCTCATGATGACCGCGCGGGCGAACAGGCCCTTGGCGGTGGGTGAGGCGAGCTGGTCGCAGACCGAACTGCCGCCCGCGGACTGGCCCGCGATGGTGACGTTCCTGGCGTCGCCGCCGAAGTGCCCGATGTTGGAGCGCACCCAGCGCAGGGCCGCCTGCTGGTCCAACAGGCCGTAGTTTCCGGCGCCGTTGGCGTTCTCGGCGCGGAGTTCGGGGAGGTTGAGGTAACCGAGCGGGCCCAGGCGGTAGTTGACGGTGACGACGACCGCGCCGGTCTGCTGGACGAACTTGCGGGGGTTGGTGTCCTGGCCCGCGCCGCCGAAGAAGCCGCCGCCGTGGATCCAGACCACGACCGGGGCGTCGGCGCTACTCCCTTGCGGGGCATAGACGTTGAGGCCGAGGCAGTCCTCGGTGGTGATCGCCTTCTCGTAGCCGGGGTCCCAGCCAGAGGGCTGAGCGCAGCGGTCGCTGAAACGGGTGGCGTCGCGGACGCCCGTCCAGGAGGCGGCCGGGCGAGGGGCGGTCCAGCGGTCGGCGGCGGTGGGGGTGGCGGCGTACGGGATGCCGAGCCAGGCGTCGTATCCGGTCCCCGCCTGTCCCTTCACCTTGCCTGCGACGGTGGACACCACCAGCGATGTGCGGTGCGAACTCCCTTGTGCGGGAGGGGACTTGAGCGCGTGTACGGCGATCGGGGGCAGAAGCCCGAGGCCGAGCACGCTCACGGTTGCCAGGATGGTGCGGACTCTGCCGCGGAGTGTCGTCGTCCTTCCCATGACTCACTTGTGTAACCGCTTGGCAATATTGTCGGCAAGATGCGCGACACGATTGGCTGCAATTGCCCCTGCGGGCGCGGGAGTTACCGCGTGCGGGTCGGTACGGCCGAAGGGGCGACGGTCCGGGTCGCGGGTGAGGCCAATGCCGATGCCGCTGCGGATGCCGATGCCGATGCCGTGGGGATCCTGGACGGTTCCGTGGTGGGGGCGCTCGTGTGGTTCGGGTCCGCGCTGGGGGTGGGTGCATGGGTGGCGGGCGGGGCGGGCGGAGTCGTAGGAGTGCTGCTCGCGGGGGGTGGGGCGAGCGGGACCGTGGGGGTCACGGGTGAGTCGTGGTGGGCCAGGCGGAACGGGAGGGCGGCGAGGACGAGGACCGCGCAGGTCGCTCCGGCGCCGGCCGCCGCGCGGAGCAGGCGGCGGCGGTGCGCGCCGCGGCGGATCGACTCGTAGCGGCCGGGGGGCGGGCCCAGGTACTCGGCGGAGGAGGGCCGCAGGATGACCGTGAGGGGGTCGTCGAGGGCGAGATCGGGCTCACGCCCCTCGTCCTCCTCGTCAAAGTGTGTGGTCAAGGCTTCTCCTCAGATGGGCTCGGAGCAGTTCGCGGGCCGCGTGGAGGTCGGCCTTGATGGTTCCTTCCTTGCGCCCGGTCAGCACGGACACCTCCCGGATCGGCATGTCAGCGTAGTAGTGCAGGAGGATCGGGACGCGCAGTCGTTCCGGCAGCGACTGGACGAGCAGTCGTACGGACGGGTCGGTCTGTTCGGTGGGCGGTCGTATCGCTTCCTCGGTGGTGGCGCGGCGCACGGCCCGGCGTTCGCGCTCCAGTTTGCGCCAGTGGTCCCGGACCAGGTTGGCGGCGGTGACGTAGAGGAAGCCGCGCGGTTCCGCGACCTTCGTCCAGCGGGCCCAGAGCCGGGTGAAGGCCTCGGAGGCGATCTCGTGGGCCGTCTCGTCGTCGTCGACGAGCCGGCGGCACCAGCCGGCGAGGCGCGGGTAGACGGCGGCGAACAGTTCGGACGCTGCCGTCTCGCGGGACCGTTTCAACATGCTCCGTAGGGGGTGGTGAGGTTCACCGGGGAAGACCCCGGACCGCCGGCGGGGGTTCCGGCGGCCCGGGATCCGAACCGGGTCAGGGGTCCGGACCGGGTCAGAGATCCGAACCGGGTCAGGGGCTCGCGGAGGTCAGGGCCGCGAAGACGATCACGTTGTCGAGGTAGCCCGTACCGGTACGGGTTCCGCCGCAGGTGATGAGGCGCAGTTCGGGGCGGTCCACGTTCCCGTACACCTCGTCCGACGGGAAGTCGGCCTTGGCGACCGTCCGTACGGCGGTGACCGCGAACACGGCCGTCGTGCCGTTCTCCAGGACGACATCGATCCGGTTCCCCGTGCGCAGCCGCGCGAGATGCCGGAAGACCCCGTCACCGTACGCGCCGACCGTCACATGCCCGAGGATCACCGACGGCCCGGTCCGGCCGGGGGTCGGCGAGTACCGGTACCAGCCCGCCCGGTCGTGGGCCGTGATCGGCGGTACCTGCACGGTGCCGTCCGTGGCCAGCCCCAGCCGCATGACCGGGGTGTCGACCCCGATGGCCGGGACGCGCAGGGTGACCGGGACGGACCGGGCGAGGGCGTGGACCGGCTTCGCGGCGGCGGACGGCGCGGCGGGCGTCGGGCTTCCCTGCTCCGAACTCCCCTGTCTCGCGGCGGAGTTCGTGGCCGGGGCGGTCCCGTCTCCGCCGCCGCAGCCGGTGAGCAGGGCCGCCGCCGACGCCGTGACGAAGGCGCGCCTGGAGAGCGAGGTCATGCCCCGGTCGCCCTCCGGCGCCGTACGACGACGAAGGCGCCGCCACCGACGACGGCCGCGGCGGCCGCTCCCCCGACCAGCGTGGTCGAGAGGTCGGACGACGACTTCGACTCCGGCGCGACACCGGTGTCCGGGGCGCCGCGGGGAACGGTGGCGACCTGGCTGGGCGCCACGGTCGGTTCGGCGGAGGGCGCGGCGCTCGGGCTGCGGGTGGGTTCGGCGCTGGCGCTGGGGACCGGGCTCGGCGCCGTGGTCGGTGCGGCGGTCGCGGCACGGCTGGGTGACGCGGTCGCCCCGTCGGCGAACGCGGGCACGGTGCTCGCCAGTACGGCGCCGCACGCGAGTGCCATGGCGCTGAGGACAGTTCGGCGCATGAATCGCTCTCTCTCGTCGGCCGGCCCGCCGGGTCCGCCGGTGGTGCACCGGCGGGGCGGGTCACGGATCGAGCGGAGAGACGAGCCGGCGGGAGAGCGGGTTGTAAAGAGCGGGCAAAGTCCTGGAGGCGTACGGGAGTTCACCCACCGCGCCGCGCCGTCCCGCGTGGCTCAGGCGTGGAGCGGGGCCAGGTCGACGTAGACGCGGAAGTCGTCGATGAGGCCGGTCTCGTCGACGTGCCACATGGTGACGGCGGGGACGGTGACGGTGTCGCCGGTCAGCCGGAAGTAGTCCACCGTCTCCTCGACGATGGCGTCGGCCCCGGTGTACCACTCACGTACGACGTTGTGGCGCAGCCCTTTGATGGTGCTGAAGAAGCCGCCGATGCCGGCCGCTATCTCCTCGGGTCCGGTCATCGGCGCGGCGTTCCCGAAGCGCATCCGGCCCTGTAAGGCGAACAGGCGGCTGAAGCCTACGGCGTCGGTCCCGTCGACCAGGGCGAAGACCCTGGCAGCGAATTCTGTGGGCATGGCGGGCTCCCTCAAGTCGAGACTCCGGTGACGGCACCGGCGGCCCGGTCCCCTTGTACGGCGTCGAGCCTAGTCGGCGCCGATCGGCCCTGGTCCGCGCCGGGGCAAGGGAGTTGACCTCTTCACGCGGACACGGCGGCCCGTTCGGCGGCCGGGGTGCCGCGGCGGTACACGTCCTTGAGGTAGAGGACGAGGGCGGCGCCGAGGATCCACACCGGGAGGATCACCAGGGCGCGGGTGAGGCCGTCGTTCTGGAAGCGGGACAGGCCCTGCATCGCGCGGACGCCGACGCCGACCGGCAGGATCTCGGAGAGCGGGCGCAGCCAGCCGGGCAGATAGGCGGCCGGCATGATGCCGCCGCTGCTGCTGTTGCCGAGGATCAGCATGAGGATCGAGGCGAGGCTGACGCCGGCCGAGCCGCACAGCCGTAGCAACACCATGGTCGTGCCGCCGACGGCCGCGCCCATCAGCGCGATGACCGTGACGAGCGGCAGGAAGGAGCCGGGCAGCGCGCCGAAGCCGGTGCTTCCGGCGATGGTCGCGATCAGGAGTCCGCCGACGATGCCGAACAGGGCCAGGCTGGCCATCCGCCAGCGGTACTGGAGGCGGGGCGCGAGCTGGTAGGTGGTCATACCGAAGAGGTAGCCCGCGAGGACCAGGCCGAAGGCCGCGTAGAAGACGGAGAGGCCGCGGGTGTCCCCTGCCGCCGCCGGGGCCACGTCCTCGACGGCGAGTTCGTGGTGCTCGGCGTGGGCGACGGAGCCGAAGGCGGTGGTGACGGTCGCGGTGACGGCGGCGCCGTTCGCGCTGCCGTAGAGGAGTTTGCCGTCGCCGAGGTAGGCCGCGTAGACCTTCCTGTCCTGTACGGCGTTCCGGGCGGCGGACTCATCGGGGTAGGTCTCGACGGCGAAGCCGCCCGGGGCGACGCGCTCCAGGTCCTGGCTCAGGTGGGTCTGCGCGGTGCCTATCTCCGTTGTGCCGACGCGGAGTTGGTGGGGGCTCGGGGCGTGGAAGGCGGCGAGGTAGACGCTGACGAACACGGTGCCGATCAGCAGCACGACCGCGACGGGGAGCAGGACGGCGCGCGTGTTTCCGGGGCCCGGGGGCGGGTGGGCCACGTCCAGGGCGTGCTTGTGAGCTTGTCGGACGGCGACTTGCTGGGACATCGGTACGGTCCTAGATTAGAAGGCAACTGATATTATTTGTACATCACAATCAGCTGCCTTACAAAAATGTTCCCGTGAATCCCCGGAAGAGGTCCCGCTCCGTGCAACATCCCGACCGCCGCACCGGCTACGTCACCTGGCAGATCGGCCAGATCATGGCGGCCCGGATGGAGCGCGCCCTGCGCCCGCTCCGGCTGACCCTCGCCCAGCACCGGGCCCTGATGCAGGCCGTGCTCGATCCGGGGGTCTCCAGCGCGACCGCGGCACGGCGCGCGGCGATCACCCCGCAGTCCATGGGCACCGCGGTCAACGGGCTGGTGGAGCGGGGGATGCTGGAACGCCGGACCACGCCGGGCGACCGGCGCACTCAGCGGCTGCACGCCACGGAGGCGGGCGTCCGACTCGCGGCCCAGGCCGCCGAAACGGTGGACACGGCCCACGCGGAGGCGCTCCAGGCCCTGACACCGGCGGAACAGGAACAGGCACACACGCTGCTGCTGAAGCTGCTCGCTTCGCTGAATCCGTCGGCGCTGGAGGGGGGTGGGGAGGAGTAGCGCGGGCACGCGATTTCACGGACCGGCCAGTGCGGGACCCCCCGCACGACTACAACCCCACGATCTTGTTCCACTCCTTCGCGAACTCCACCCGTTCCGTCGACGTGATGTCGCGGGCGATGGCGAGGTGCTTGCGCATGGTCGTGTCCGGGAAGATCAGGGGGTTTTCGGCGAGGGCCGCGGTGTCCTTGTCCTTTGAGGCCGCGAGGACGTCCTGGGCGGCGGGGACGGGGCAGACGTAGTTGACCCAGGCGGCGAGTTCGGCGGCGACCTCGGGCTCGTAGTAGTAGTCGATCAGTTTCTCGGCGTTGGTCTTGTGCCGGGCCAGGTCGGGGATCATCAGGGAGTCCGCCCAGAGCTCGGCGCCCTCCTCGGGGACGACGAAGCGGATGTCGGGGTTGTCGGCCTGGAGCTGGATGACGTCGCCTGAGTACGCCTGACAGGCCAGGACGTCACCGCTGACCAGGTCCTTGGTGTAGTCGTTGCCGGTGAAGCGGCGGATCTGGTTCCTGCTGATCTGGGTCTGGACCTGGTCGCACACCTTGTGGAAGTCCGCGGCGGTCCACTTCGTGATGTCGACGCCGTTGCCCTGCATCAGCAGCGCGAACGCCTCGTCGAGCCCGGAGAGCAGGGTGACCCGGCCCTTGAGGTCGCTCGCCCACAGGTCGGAGACGTGCCGGATCTCGCGGCCGAGCTTGCGGTGGTTGTACGCGATGCCCGTGATGCCCGACTGCCACGGCACCGTGTAGCGGCGGCCCGGGTCGAAGGCGGGCGAGCTGAGCTGCGGGTCGAGGTACTTCGCCACGTTGGGCTGCGCGGCCCGGTCCATCCGCTGGACCCAGCCGAGGCGGACGAACCGCGCGCACATCCAGTCGCTCATGACGATCAGGTCGCGGCCGGTCTGCTGGTGGTTCATGAGGGCCGGGCTGATCTTGCCGAAGAACTCGTCGTTGTCGTTGATCTCCTCGATGTAGTCGACGGAGATCCCGGTGCGCTTCTCGAAGGCGTCGAGGGTGGGCCGCTTGGTCGCGTCGTCGTCATCGGTGTCGATGTACAGCGGCCAGTTCGCCCAGGTCAGCCGCTTGTCCTTGGTGGACAGATCGGCACCGGCACGGTCTCCCGCCTTCACATAGGCGGCGGGCACACCGCACCCGGCGAGGCCGCCGAGCGCAGCGGCGGAGCCGACCGCGCGCAGCAGGGAGCGGCGGGAGGGCGAGTACGACTTCGGAGTCTTGGGCACCCGCGCAGCATGACCCGCCGACCCGTGTCCGATCAATGGACGCTGCGTCCAGCGCCTACCCGCGGACCCGACACCTTGTCGATCGGTTGTCTGTGAAGTAACCGCCAGTTCACACGGGAGGCGCGGGGTGCGAGATCCCGGCCGTCGCGGGGGCGGGAGCAGGGGTGGCGGCCGGGCTCCGGTGCTCGGCCGGGGCGTATGACGGGACGTACGGCGGGGCATACGGCGGCAGGGTCACCTCCACCACGAGGCCTCCCTGCGGACGGGTCCGCGCCCGCACCCGTCCGCCGTGCGCGGCGACGACCGCCGCCACGATGGACATCCCGAGGCCGAGGCCTTCCCATCTGCCGTCCCGCGTGCCCTCCCGCTTGCCGATCCGCTCCGCGCCGAGCCGCCGGAACGGCTGGAACAGTCCGGCGGCCTGGTCGGCCGGAATCACCGGCCCGCTGTTCTCGATCCGCAGCCCGGGCCGCCCCCGCGCATCGAGCCCGGTCCACACACTCACCCAACTCCCCTCCCCCGCCGGAAGGTTGTGCCGTACGGCGTTGTCCGTCAGGTTGACGACCAGCCGCTCGACGAGCTGTGGATCACCGAGGACGGGAGCGGATTCGAGCCGGGCGCGCACCGGCAGTTCCACGCCCCGCAGCCGCTCCCCCACGACCGTCGCGAGGTCCACGAACTCCCTTGTCTCAAGCCCGCGTTGACTGCGCGCGAGGGTCAACAGCGCGTCGATCAGCCGTTCCTGCTCCTGCCCGGCCGCCCTTACCCGGGCCAGCGCGGCCCGCAGCACCTGCGCCGAGGCGTCCGGGTCGGCGAGGGTGACGTCCACGATCGCCTGCTGGAGCGTGAGCGGGGTGCGCAGTTCGTGCGAGGCGTTGGCGACGAACTGCTTCTGCGCCTCGAACGCGCCCTCCAGCCTTGCCAGTACGGCGTCGAAGGTGTCCGCCACCGCCTTCAACTCGTCGTCGGGACCGGACACCGCGAGCCGTTCGTGCAGGTTGTCGGCGGAGATCCGGCGCGCCGAGGCAGTCATCGCGCGCAGCGGAGACAGCACCCGGCCGGCCATCAGCCAGCCCAGCGCGAGCGAGGCAAGCGCCATCACCGCGAGCGCGACACAGGCCTCGACGAGCAGTTGGTGCCGCTGGTCCGCGCGGACGGCGGCGACGACGGCGGTGACCGTCGTCGCGGCTCCGGGGCCGGACACGCCGCTCACCAGCCGCGGCCCCTCGGAGGAAGGGGCGGCCTGCCCGGCCTCGTTGTGCGCGTAGAGGAGATAGGTGAAGGCCAGCAGCAGCGCCGCGGCCACCACGAACAGCGAGCTGTAGAGCAGGGTCAGCCGCCACCGGACAGTACGCGGGCCGCGCACCCGCACCCTCCGTAGAGCCGCCCGCGCCCTCATCGGATGCGGTACCCGGCCCGGTCCACCGTCTCGACCAACGGCGGCTCCCCCAGCTTCCGGCGGAGTCTGCTGACGGTGACCTTGACGGTCTGGCTGAAGGGATCGGCGGCTTCGTCCCATGCCCGCTCCAGGAGTTCCTCGGTGGACACGACCGTCCCCTGCGCGCCGAGCAGGAGTTCGAGCACGGCGAACTCCTTGGGACTGAGCGGCAGTTGGCAGCCGTCCCGGGTGGCTTCCCGGCGGGCCGGGTCGAGCCGTAGTTCGCCGCGCACCAGGACCGGCGGCAGCGCGGGCTGCGCACGGCGGGCCAACGCCCTTATGCGGGCGACGAGTTCGGTGAACGCGAACGGCTTGGGCAGATAGTCGTCGGCGCCGAGTCCGAGCCCCGCGACCCGGTCGGCGACCGTCCCGGACGCGGTGAGCATCAGCACCCGCGCCCGGCTGTTTCCCGCCGCGAGCGTCCGGCACACCTGGTCGCCGTGGACGCCGGGGAGATCGCGGTCGAGCACGACGACGTCGTAGCCGTTGATCTCCGCGCGCTCCAGGGCCGTAGGACCGTCGAAGGCGAGGTCGACCGCCATGCCCTCGCGCCGCAGGCCCGCCGCCACGGTCTCGGCGAGTTCTTCGTGGTCCTCGACCACCAGCACACGCATGGCCGTCAGTGTGGCGGGCGGGCGGTTACACGGGAGTAAGGGCGGCCGTTCCCGTGGTGTAACCGCCGGGGCGGTTGTGTGGGCCACGTCCAGCGACACCCGCACGCAGCACGTCACATCAGCAGGAGGAAACCATGCGCGCTCTGGCGACCAGGTCGCAGCGGCTCGCCCTCGGGATCGCCGTACTGTCGGCCGCCGCGCTCGGCACGGTCACCACGTCGGCGGCCCAGGCGTCCGACACCGCGACCGCCAAGTCCCCCCGTACGGTCGAGTCCGGGACGACCGTCGTACAGGAGAAGGGCAAGGGCAAGGGGAAGGGGACGGGGACGGGCACCGCGAAACACTTCGAGCCCCCCAAGGCCGCCGCGTTCGCGGTCGCCTACCACCCGACCGCGAACGCGCCCGCCGATCTCAACACCGCGAACGGCGACTTCGCCACCTGCATGCGCGCGCAGCGGCAGTCGGCGTTCCCCCACCTCCACGCGTCCAAGGACTCGAACGGGCGCGTCCAGCTTCAAGTACGGATGACCGGCGGGGACTTCGACCCGACGACGGCCGGCTACAAGAACGCCGTCAAGGTGTGCGGCCCGATCCTGAAGAAGGCCGGCATCACCTTCCCGAACCCGGTCGACCTACCGCTGCCGGCCCCCGACAACCCGGGCAAGCCAGGCAAGGCCACCTCCGAACTGCCCTCCCTCACCCGCGCCTTCGAGAACTCCTGACCATCCGGAGGGGGAACAGCGCGGCCCCGGACGGGTCAACTCCCGTCCGGGGCCGCGCACTTGCGCTCGTGACAACTACTCGCCCAGCGACGTCATCACGTGCTTGATCCGCGTGTAGTCCTCGAAGCCGTAGGCCGAAAGGTCCTTGCCGTAGCCGGACTTCTTGAAGCCGCCGTGCGGCATCTCCGCGACCAGCGGGATGTGGGTGTTGATCCACACGCAGCCGAAGTCCAGGGCCTTCGACAGGCGCATCGCGCGGGCGTGGTCCTTCGTCCACACGGACGACGCGAGTGCGTAGTCGACGCCGTTGGCCCACTCGATGGCCTGGGCCTCGTCCGTGAACGACTGGACGGTGATGACCGGTCCGAAGACCTCGTTCTGGATGATCTCGTCGTCCTGCTTGAGGCCGGAGACGACGGTCGGGGCGTAGAAGTAGCCGACGTCACCGACTCGTTGACCGCCCGCCTCCACCTTCGCGTGCGCGGGCAGCCGCTCGATGAAGCCGGTGACCTGCTTGAGTTGGTTCGGGTTGTTGAGCGGGCCGTAGAGCACGTCCTCGTCGTCCGGCTGGCCCGTCTTCGTCTCGGCCGCCGCCTTCGCGAGCGCGGCCACGAACTCGTCGTGGATGCCCTCCTGGACGAGGACGCGCGTCGCGGCCGTACAGTCCTGGCCCGCGTTGAAGAAGCCCGCGACCGAGATGTCCTCGACGGCCTTGGCGATGTCGGTGTCCTCGAAGACCACGACCGGCGCCTTGCCGCCCAACTCCAGGTGGACCCGCTTGAGGTCCTTGGACGCGGACTCGGCGACCGACATGCCGGCGCGCACGGAGCCGGTGATGGAGGCCATCGCCGGGGTGTGGTGCTCGACCATCAGGCGGCCGGTGTCGCGGTCGCCGGTGACGACGTTGAAGACGCCCTTGGGGAGGATCGAGCCGAGGATCTCGGCGATCAGGACGGTGGAGGCCGGGGTGGTGTCCGAGGGCTTCAACACCACCGTGTTACCGGCGGCCAGCGCCGGGGCGAACTTCCACACCGCCATCATCATCGGGTAGTTCCATGGCGCGACCTGCGCGCAGACGCCGATCGGCTCGCGGCGGATGATGGAGGTCATGCCCTCCATGTACTCGCCCGCGCTTCGCCCTTCCAACATCCGGGCCGCGCCCGCGAAGAAGCGGATCTGGTCGACCATCGGCGGGATTTCCTCGGAGCGGGTCAGCCCGATCGGCTTGCCGGTGTTCTCCACCTCGGCCGCGATCAGTTCCTCGGCCCGCTCCTCGAACGCGTCCGCGATCTTCAGCAGGGCCCGCTGGCGCGCCGCAGGAGTCTCGTCCCGCCAGGCCGGGAACGCGGCGGCGGCGGCCGCCATCGCGGCGTCCACGTCCGCCGGCCCGGACAGCGGCGCGGTCGCGTACGCCTCGCCCGTCGCGGGATTGACCACCTCGGTGGTCCGTCCGTCGGCGGCGTCCCGGAACTCACCGTCGATGTAATTGCGCAGACGACGCAGCTCGGTACTCACTGCCGGCCCTCCAAGGTCTGGGTCAAGGTGTGGGTCAAGGTCGGGGTGTCCATTCACTGAGACACCCACCCTAATCGCCCAGCCCACGTTTTCAACACCCCTGATCGCATCAAGACTACGAAATCCGCAAGTCTCGACCACGTAAACAACGAATTTCATCGAAGCGGCCTTGCGGAACGGTCGAGACGTCGTGCACAGTGAAGCCGTGGCCAGTCGTAGCGCAGAACACAGGGACTCCCGCGAGTCCAGGAACGGGACTCCGCATCTGGATTCCGTCTCCCTCGCCATCATCGAGCAGCTCCAGGAGGACGGCCGTCGGCCGTACGCCGCGATCGGCAAGGCCGTCGGCCTCTCCGAGGCGGCCGTGCGCCAGCGCGTCCAGAAGCTGCTCGACCAGGGCGTCATGCAGATCGTCGCCGTCACGGACCCGCTCACCGTGGGCTTCCGCAGACAGGCGATGGTCGGTGTCAACGTCGAGGGCGATGTCGAGAACGTGGCGGACGCGCTGACGGCCATGCCGGAAGTGGAGTACGTGGTGATGACCGCGGGCTCGTACGACCTCCTCGCCGAGATCGTCTGCGAGGACGACGACCACCTGCTGGACGTCATCAACAAACGCATTCGGGCGCTGCCCGGGGTGCGCTCCACCGAGAGCTTCGTTTATCTGAAGCTCAAGAAGCAGACCTACATGTGGGGAACCCGATAACCGTGAGCAAGGACCTCAGCCGCACCGCGTACGACCACCTGTGGATGCACTTCACCCGCATGTCCTCGTACGAGAACGCGCCCGTTCCCACGATCGTCCGTGGTGAGGGCACCTACATCTACGACGACAAGGGCAAGCGCTACCTCGACGGTCTCGCGGGTCTGTTCGTGGTCCAGGCCGGTCACGGCCGCGCCGAGCTGGCCGAGACCGCCGCCAAGCAGGCGCAGGAGCTGGCGTTCTTCCCCATCTGGTCGTACGCCCACCCGAAGGCCGTGGAACTCGCCGAGCGTCTGGCCCACTACGCGCCGGGCGACCTGAACAAGGTCTTCTTCACCACCGGCGGCGGCGAGGCCGTCGAGACCGCCTGGAAGCTCGCCAAGCAGTACTTCAAGCTGGTCGGCAAGCCCACCAAGTACAAGGTCATCTCGCGCGCGGTCGCCTACCACGGCACCCCGCAGGGAGCCCTGTCCATCACCGGACTCCCGGCCCTGAAGGCCCCGTTCGAGCCCCTCGTGCCCGGCGCGCACAAGGTCCCGAACACCAACATCTACCGCGCCCCGCTGTTCGGCGACGACCCGGAGGCCTTCGGCCGCTGGGCCGCCGACCAGATCGAGCAGCAGATCCTGTTCGAGGGCCCGGAGACGGTCGCCGCGGTCTTCCTGGAGCCCGTGCAGAACGCGGGCGGCTGCTTCCCGCCCCCGCCCGGCTACTTCCAGCGGGTCCGCGAGATCTGCGACCAGTACGACGTGCTCCTGGTCTCCGACGAGGTCATCTGCGCCTTCGGCCGCCTCGGCACGATGTTCGCCTGCGACAAGTTCGACTACGTGCCGGACATGATCACCTGCGCCAAGGGCATGACCTCGGGCTACTCCCCGATCGGCGCCTGCATCATCTCCGACCGCCTGGCCGAGCCGTTCTACAAGGGCGACAACACCTTCCTGCACGGCTACACCTTCGGCGGCCACCCGGTCTCCGCCGCGGTCGGCCTCGCCAACCTCGACATCTTCGAGCGCGAGGGCCTCAACCAGCACGTCCTCGACAACGAGGCCAACTTCCTCCAGACCCTCCAGAAGCTGCACGACCTCCCGATCGTCGGCGACGTCCGCGGCAACGGCTTCTTCTACGGCATCGAACTGGTCAAGGACAAGGCCACCAAGGAGACCTTCACGGACGAGGAGTCGGAGCGCGTGCTCTACGGCTTCGTCTCCAAGAAGCTCTTCGAGTACGGCCTCTACTGCCGCGCCGACGACCGCGGTGACCCGGTCATCCAGCTGTCGCCGCCGCTGATCTCCGACCAGTCGACCTTCGACGAGATCGAGGGCATCGTCCGCCAGGTCCTCACGGAGGCCTGGACGAAGCTCTAGCCTTCGGCGATTCAGCGGTTTATACGGCCAGGGGTGCACCCGCACGAGTGAGAAGGGCGCACCCCTGGCCGTGTGCTGTCCGGGGTCACGCCCCCCGCTCCTTAGCGTGCCTGGTAACCGATCGGCCCCGTCCTCGTTCCCCCGCTCGGGGGACGCGGTACGGAAAACGGATCTGAACGAGGTGTACGCGCATGGTGGCCCCGCCGGACAACGACGTGCTCTGGGCACGTGCCCTGCACTTCCAGCACCAGGACGGAACTCCCGCGCTCGGCGGGGTCTCGCTCGGCGTCCGGGAGGGCGAGATCCTCGCGGTCTGCGGCCCGCGCGGCAGCGGCAAGACGACCCTGCTGCGCTGTCTCTCGGGGCTTGAGCGTCCGAGCCGCGGCGAGGTCTGGTTCAACAGCGTGCCCGTGCACACCATGGGCCCGATGACCCGCGAACGGCTGCGCCGCGACCGCTTCGGCTGGATCGACCCGGCGCCCGTGCTCGTCCCGGAGCTGAACGTCTGGGAGAACGCGGCCCTCCCCCTGATGCTGCGCGGCACCAGCCGCCGTCGGGCCAAGACCGCCGCCCTGGAGTGGCTGGACCGCCTCGACATCGGCGACCACGCCCGCAAACGCCCGCACGAACTGCGTCAGGCGGAGCGCCAGCGCGTCTCCATCGCCCGCGCGCTGGCCCCGGCGCCGACCGTCCTGTTCGCCGACGAGCCGACGGCCCCGCTGCACAGCGCGGACCGCGCCCAGGTCCTGCGCACGCTCACGACGGCCGCCCGTTCACACGGCATCACGGTCGTCCTCGCGACCCACGAGGCGGAGACCGCGGCCCTCGCGGACCGTACGGTGTCGCTCCTCGACGGACGCCGTGTGAACACCGTCCACCTGCCCCCGGTCACCGAGGCGGAAGGCCGGGCCGCGTGCTCGCTCTCCGTCTGACCCGCGGCTCGCAGCCCGCCGTCCAACTGCGCCGCCTGCTGGTCGCGTTGGCCTCGGCGGGCACGGGCTTCCTGCTCCTCTGCACCCTCGGCTACGCGATGGGCCACCCCGACTCCCCCGCCGCCGCGGCCCTCCGCCTCGGCTGGTGCGCGACCCCGTTGGCCGCCACCGTGTACTTCGCGATGGCCGTCGCCCGCACCGACCCGGCGACCAAACCCCGCCCCGGCCTCTCCGCGATCGGCCTCGGCCCCGCCCGCCTGATGGCCATCTCGGCGACCACGACCGCCCTGGCCTGCACCCTCGGCTCCATGCTGGCGCTCCTCTTCTTCCTCCACCTCCGCGGCGACCTCACGGGCATGCCCTTCGACGGAGCGGCAGCGGAGTTCCTGGCCTCGGAGCAGCCCCTGCCGCTCCCGGCAGCGCTGACCCTGCTGGCACTCGTACCAGTCATCGCATCCGTCTCCGTGGCCCTCGCCCTGCGCCCGCGCGACCTCCGCCCCGCCTCCGAGAAGGGCCCGGCGAGGTCGTACGGCCGCTTCGGCGTGCAGGGCCGTCCGGGTTCCCGCGAGACCTTCGGGGCGTACGGCCGTTTCGGCGCGCACCTGCGCACGGCGGCGCGCGGCGGCGAGCCGGAGGCCGAGCCGACCGAACAGCCCTCGCCGGACGGGCAGTCGGAGGCCACGAGCAACCACCCCGACCCCTCGCGCCCCCCGGCTCCCAGGGAAGCCCCCCGGGGTCTCCCCTGGGGCATCGCGGTACTGGCCGCCGGGCTCGCCGTGGAGGCGTACGCGAGCCGGGCGAAGGACGGCGGCGGGCTGTCGCTGCCCGGCGGTCTCGCCGACGGCCCCGCGAGCGTCCTGGCCGGCTGGGTGCTGACCGCGATCGGTCTCGCGCTGGCAGGCCCCGGACTCACCCATCTCTGCGGGCGGCTGCTCCAGTCCGTCGGCCCCGGCGCGCTGCGGCTGCTGGCCGGGCGGGTGCTGATGGAGGAGGCGACCCGGATCGGGCGCCCGCTGGGCGTGGTGTGCGCGGTGGCGTCCGGCGGCTTCGCGATGACGGCGCTCTACGACGCGGACGCCCCGGCCTTCGGCCCGCTGACCACCCTCGGCCTGCTGCTGGTCACCGGCTGTACGGTGGCGACCCTGCTCACCGCCGCGCTGGAGGCCAAGCACGCCCGCGCCGACACCACGGCCGCGCTGCTGCGCCTCGGTGCCCCCGCGACGATGCTCCGCAGCGCGGCGGCCCTGCGTGCGGGCGCGCTGCTGGCCCTGTTCCTGCCGCTGACCCTGTTCGTGGCCGAGCTGGCGGCGCTGCCGCTGGCCGGCCGATGAGTTTCGTACGGACGGCCGGTCTACCCACCGAACAGCACACCCGCCCGATGGGAGAGACCTCGCATGTACCAGCAGATGATCTTCGTGAACCTGGCCGTGAACGACGTCGACGCGTCGAGGAAGTTCTTCACGGAACTCGGCTACTCGATCAACCCCCAGTTCAGCACCGACGAATGCGCCTGTGTCGTGATCAGCGACACGATCGTCGCGATGCTGCTCGGCAAGCAGCGGTACAGCGACTTCACCAAGAAGGAGATCGCCGACTCGACGAAGACCAGCGAGGTGCTGCTGTGTCTGAGCGCCGAGAGCCGCGAGAAGGTCGACGAGCTGGTGGACAAGGCCATCGCGTCCGGCGGCACGGGCAGCGGTGACGCCATCGACCAGGGCTTCATGTACGGGCGTTCCTTCGACGACCTCGACGGGCACACCTGGGAGGTCATGTGGATGGACCCGGCGGCGGTCCAGGGCTGACCGGGTCACTGCCTAGCATGGGCGCGTGCAGACGAGCCCGGCCCATGCGGCCCCTCACGACGAACGCGAGATCGAGACGGTCGAGGACTTCGACGCGACCGTCTCGGCCCGCGGCACCCTCGCCGGGTACCGCGTCCAGGCCGTCGATCTGACGGACCGTACAAAGGAGTTGCTCACCACCAGCACCGCGGGCGCCGTCTTCCTCGGCTGCCCGATGCGCGAGGAGGCCGCGGCCAAGCTCCGCGCCGACGGCGCCCTGGTCTTCCCGCCGGTCCCGCATCTCCCCTTCGACCCCTACCGCGGCCATCTCTACACGCCGGACGAGCTGTTCGCCTCGCTCGACAAGGGGTACGAGGGGACTCCGGACGCGCTCGCGTACGCCTGGTTCCAGCGGACCAAGGCGGACGGCGACATATACGCCTCCATGCTGCGCGCCGTGCACGACGACTCGATCTCCGACGCCCTCGACGAACTCCTGCGCGGGGCGCGGGTGGTGGGCGTGATGGGCGGCCACGCGATGGCACGCGGGACGGAGGCCTACGGCGGTGCCGCGCGCCTGGGCCGGGAGTTGAGCCGCTCCGGGTTCACGGTGGCCACCGGCGGCGGTCCCGGCGCGATGGAGGCGGCGAACCTGGGCGCGTACGCGGCGCCGTACGAGGACGCGATGCTGGAGGAGGCCTGCGAACTCCTCGCCGGATCACCGTCGTTCAGCCCTTCCATCACCGACTGGGCCCAACGCGCCTTCGAGGTCCGCACCCGCTGGCCCAAGGGCAACCACTCGATCGGCATCCCTACCTGGTTCTACGGCCATGAGCCGCCGAACGCCTTCGCCTCGCACATCGCCAAGTACTTCGCCAACGCCACCCGCGAGGACGGGCTGTTGGCCCGCTCGAACGCGGGGGTGGTGTTCCTGCCGGGCGCGGCCGGGACCGTACAGGAGATCTTCGACAACGCGACGCCGAACTACTACGAGTCGCGCGGCGAGCCCACGCCGATGGTTCTGGTGGACCGGGAGCACTGGACGGAGCGGCTGCCGGCGTGGCCGCTGCTGTGTGCACTTGCCCGGGAACGGTCGATGGAGAGCCGTATCGCCCTCGTTGACCGGATCGAGGAGGCTCCGGAGGCGCTGAAACGCCTCGCTCATTAAAGTGCAGGTAAAGCCAACGGCCGCACACCACATATGCGTTGACACTGCTTACGCAGCACTTATAGACCAGTGAGACTCCTGGGGGTGGTGGTGCCTCACCTCGAACACTGCCTCATCTCCCCCTAAACCCCCCGCAGTTGCACATCCCGTGAAGGGCAAACGTGTCCATATCTCGACGTTCCGTACGCATCCTCGGTGTCGCGTCCGCCTCGGCCGCGCTCGCGCTCGGATTCGCGGGCAACGCGCTCGCCTGCGAAATCGGCGATTTCTCCGCTGAAGCCGGCTGCGACGGCGCCAAGGGCGTCATCACCGTGACCGACACGGACGCCTCCAAGACCGAGGCGACCGTCACCGTGTTCCTGGAGAGCAACAACGCCGACGTGCGGCAGGTCGGCGAGGCACAGACCGCCAAGGGCTCGGCCAAGGGCGTCAGCATCACCTTCGCCGAGGACTGGCAGGCGAATGCCACCTACCGTGTCCACGTCGAAGCAGGCAAGGTCAATGACGACCTCGACCTCCTGACCACCCCCTCCAAGGCCTGCGCCACGGAGTCGCCCACCCCGACTCCGACCGAGGCCTCCCCGACCCCGTCGGAGACCCCCTCGGCCCCGGCCGAGTCCGACACCCCGACCCCGTCAGCCTCGGAGAGCAGCAGCACCACCCCCGCCACGACGACGGACAACGCGCCGTCCCCGGCGGCCGGTAGCTCGAACCTCGCCGAGACCGGTGCCAACTCCAACACCGGCATGATCGCCGGTATCGCGGGCGCGTTCGTCGTCGCGGGCGGCGGAGCCGTCTACTACGGCATGCGCCGCCGCGGTGCGACCAACGGCCGCTGATCCACCCGTTGTTGTGGCCCGCCCGGTTCGTGGGGGCGGGCCACACGCATGTCTACGCGCCGTCGAGTACGACGACCTCGGCCGCGTCGAACTCCACCCCGACCGTGTCCCCGACCTCCGGCGCCGCCCGCAGCGCACACGCCGCCTCAAGCCGCGGCGCGCCCTCCGGTTGCAGCTGTACGGCGACATGCGTGCCCCTGAAGGTACGGGCGACGACCGTGCAGCGCAGGCCCTCCTCGGCGGGCAACAGGCGTACTCCCGCGGGGCGTACGAGGAGCGTGCGGGCGCCCTGCGGGGCGTCCTCGGGGACCGGCACCTTGCCCCAGGGGGTGTCGGCGGCCTCTCCGGCGACCGTGGCCCCGACCACGTTGTCGAAGCCGAGGAAGCGGGCCACGAACTCGTCGGCGGGGCGCTGCCAGACCTCAAGTGGCGTACCGGACTGGGCGATCCGCCCGTCCCGCATCACCACGACCCGGTCGGCGAGCGCGAACGCCTCGCCCTGGTCGTGCGTGACCGCGAGCACGGTCGTGCCCAACACCCCGAACAGCTCGCGGAGTTCGACGACCAGCCGCTCCCGCAGTGACCGGTCCAGCTGACCGAGCGGTTCGTCGAGCATGAGGAGCCGGGGGCGCGGCGCGAGGGCGCGGGCGAGCGCCACCCGCTGCTGCTCACCGCCGGACAGCCCCGCGACGGCACGGCGGGCGGCACCCGGGAGTCCGACGAGGTCGAGCAACTCCCCCACCTGAGCCTCCTGTTGCCGCTTCGACGCCCCGCGCATGCGCGGCCCGAAGGCCACGTTGCCGGCCACGTCCCGCTGCGGGAACAGCTGATGGTCCTGGAACATCAGACCCACCCCCCGCTTGTGCGCGGGCACGGTCGCCTGATCCCGGCCGTCGAGCAACACCCGCCCGGAGTCCAGAGGTTGCAGCCCGGCGACTGCCCGGAGCAGGGTGGACTTGCCGCTGCCGCTGGGCCCGAGCACACACACGATCTCGTGCTCGGCGACCCCGAGGTCCACGGCGTCCAGCACCGGGCGCCCGCCGAACCGTACGGTCGCGCCCGCGAGGCTGAGCAGCATGTTCGGCGACGTTTTCGGCGGCATGTTCGGCGGCATCTAGAACTCCCCCGTCCGGTCGGTGCGCAGCCGCTCCAGGACCAGCAGGGCCACCGCGCACACCACCATCAGAATCGTCGAAAGGGCCATCGCCTGGCCGTAGTTGAGATCACCGGGCCGGGACAGCAGCCGGGCCACCGCGACCGGCAGCGTCGGGTTGTCGGGCCGCGCGATGAACACGGTCGCCCCGAACTCCCCCAGCGACACCGCGAACGCGAACCCGGCGGCAATCAGCAACGCCCGCCGCACCAACGGCAGATCGACCTCCCGCCACACCCGCCACGGCGAGGCCCCGAGCACGGCCGCCGCCTCCCGCAGCCGCCCGTCCACCGCGCGCAGCACGGGCAGCATCGTCCGTACGACGAAGGGAACGCCGACCAGCGCCTGCGCGAGCGGCACCAGGATCCATGAACTCCGCAGATCCACCGGGGGTTTGTCGAGCGAGATCAGGAACCCGAAGCCGACGGTCACCGCCGACACCCCGAGCGGCAACATCAGCAGCGCGTCGAACCCCCGCACCAGCCGCCCCGCGTCGCGCCGGGTCAGGGCCGCGGCGGCGAGTCCGCCGATCACCACGGCGATGGCGGTGGCGGCGACGGCGTACTCCAGCGAGTTGCCGATCGCGGCGATCGGCGGGACCAGGAAGGTGCCGCCGTCGTCGTGGGTCAGCGCCCGGTAGTAGCCGAAGTCGGGTGTGTCGAGCGACCGTTGGACCAGCACGGCGAGCGGCAGCACGAGCAGCAGGAGGATCGAGACGAGGACTCCGGCGAGCAGGGACCACTGGCCCGCTCCACGCGGGCGGCGGGCGGTCATGGAGGGGTCGACCAGCCGTAGGGCCGTCTCCCGTCGCCGTACGGTCCAGGCGTGGACGGCGAGGATCGTGCCCACCGCGACGAACTGGACGATGGTGAGCACGGCCGCCGTGGAGAGGTCGAAGATCTCCGAGGTCTGGCGGTAGATCTCCACTTCGAGGGTCGAGAAGGTCGGGCCGCCGAGGATCTGCACCACGCCGAAGGACGTGAAGGTGAAGAGGAAGACCATCAGCGCGGCGGCGGCCACGGCGGGCGCGAGCGCGGGCAGCGTCACCTTCCGCCAGGCCCGCAGCCGGGAGGCGCCGAGCATCCGCGCGGCCTCCTCCTGACGCGGGTCGAGTTGGCCCCAGAGGCCGCCCACCGTCCGTACGACGACCGCGTAGTTGAAAAAGACGTGCGCGAGCAGGATGGCCCACACGGTGGTGTCCAGCCGTACGCCCCACAGGTCGTCGAGGAGTCCGCCCCGGCCGACGAGCGCGAGGAAGGCCGTACCGACGACGACCGTGGGCAGCACGAAGGGGACCGTCACGACGGCCCGCAGCATGTGTCTTCCCGGGAAGTCGAAGCGCGCGAAGACATACGCGCCGGGGAGCGCGATCAGCAGCGTGAGCGCGGTGGAGGCGAGCGCCTGCCAGGTGGTGAACCACAGGACGTGCCGGATGTCGGACTGGGCCAGCACATCCCCGATCCGGCCCAACTGCCAGGCGCCGTCCACCTTCAGGCCCCGCCCGACGATCGCGACGACCGGGTAGGCGAAGAACACCGCGAAGAACGCGACGGGCAGGGCCATGAGACCCAGCCGCGTCGCACTGCCCCTGTTGACAAGGGACTTACGCGGTGCCGCTTCCGCTGCTTCGGCTGCTTCGGCTACTTCAGTACGAGTGAGGTCCACGACTTGACCCACTGGTCCCGGTCGGCGGCGATCTTCGCGGGGGCCATGGTCTCGGGGTCCTTGGCCTGCGGACCGTACTCCGTGAACTCGGCCGGTACCGTCGCACCCTCGACCACCGGGTAGACGAACATGTTGAGCGGCATGTCCTGCTGGAACTCCTTGGTCAGCAGGAAGTCGATGAAGGCCTTGCCGCCCTTGGTGTTCTTGGCGTTGCTGAGCAGCCCCGCGTACTCGGTCTGCCTGAAGCAGGTGCCGTACGACACTCCGGTGGGCGCGGTGGTCGGCTTCGGGTCGGCGTAGATGACCTCGGCGGGCGGCGAGGAGGCGTACGAGACGACCAGGGGCCGGTCACCGCCCGCCTTCTTGCCGCCGGCGGAACCGGAGAACTCCTGATCGTAGGCCTGCTCCCAGCCGTCGACGACCTTGACGCCGTTCGCCTGGAGCTTCTTCCAGTACGCCTGCCAGCCTTCGTCCCCGAACTGCGCCGCGCTGCCGAGCAGGAAGCCGAGGCCGGGTGAGGAGGTGGCCGCGTTCTCGGTGACGAGGAGGTTCTTGTACTCGGGCTTGACCAGGTCCGCGAAGGTGGTCGGCGGGGTCAGCTTGTGCTTGCTGAAGTAGGCCTTGTCGTAGTTGACGCAGATGTCGCCGGTGTCGATGGCCGTGACCCGGTGCTTGGCCTCGTCGACGCGGTACGCGGGCTTGACGGTGGCGGAGCCCTTCGCGTCGTAGGACTGGAAGAGGCCGTTGTCGAGCGCGCGGGAGAGCAGGGTGTTGTCGACGCCGAAGAAGACGTCGCCCTGGGGGTTGTCCTTGGTCAGGATCGCCTTGTTGACGGCCTGGCCCGCGTCGCCGTCCTTGAGGACCTTGACCGTGTAGCCGGACTGCTTCTCGAAGTCCTTGAGGACGGTCTTCGAGACGGCCCACGAGTCGTGGCTGACGAGCGTGACGGTCTTGTCGGATCCGGAGCCGCCGCTCCCGTCCGACCCCGACCCGCACGCGGAGAGCGTGACCAGGCCGAGGCCCACGAGGACAGCACAGTACTTCTTGGTGTTCACGGTGATGACCGAACTTCCTACCCAGAATGACCTGGGCGAGGTTCAGAGGGTCTGCGGCCCGATTGCCGCACTCTCAGCGCTGCGCGCTCCCCTGTCGGATATGAAGGTGTACGTACTGGTCGTAATGGTCGTACGGGGTGGTACGGGTGAAGATTACCGCTCGGTGGCCGCGAGCTGGCCACACGCTCCGTCGATCTCCTGGCCACGGGTGTCCCGGACGGTGACCGGTACCCCGTGGGCCGCGATGGCCTCGACGAACGCCTTCTCGTCCTCGGGACGGGAGGCCGTCCACTTGGAGCCGGGTGTCGGGTTGAGCGGGATCAGATTGACGTGCACCGGCTTGCCCTTGAGGAGGCGGCCGAGCCGGTCACCGCGCCACGCCTGGTCGTTGATGTCGCGGATCAGCGCGTACTCGATGGACAGCCGGCGTCCCGACTTCGCGGCGTACTCCCAGCCGGCGTCCAGGACCTCGCGGACCTTCCAGCGGGTGTTGACGGGGACCAGGGTGTCGCGCAGGTCGTCGTCGGGCGCGTGCAGCGAGATCGCGAGGCGGCACTTGAAGCCCTCGTCCGCGAAGCGGTGGATCGCCGGGACGAGTCCGACCGTCGAGACGGTGATCCCGCGCTGCGAGAGGGCGAGGCCGTCGGGCTCGGGGTCGGTGAGGGCGCGGATCGACTGGACGACCCGCTTGTAGTTGGCAAGGGGCTCGCCCATGCCCATGAAGACGATGTTGGAGAGACGGGCGGGACCGCCCGGGATCTCCCCGTCGCGCAGCGCGCGCATGCCGTCCACGATCTGGTGCACGATCTCGCCGGTGGACAGATTGCGGTCCAGTCCGGCCTGACCGGTCGCGCAGAACGGGCAGTTCATCCCGCAGCCCGCCTGCGAGCTGATGCACATGGTGACGCGGTCCGGGTACCGCATCAGCACGGACTCGACGAGCGTCCCGTCGAACAGCCGCCACAGCGTCTTGCGGGTGGTCTCCTGGTCGGTCGACAGATGCCGTACGACCGTCATCAGCTCAGGGAGCAGGGCTTCCTGGAGCTTGGCGCGCGAACCGGCGGGGATGTCGGTCCACTCCGCCGGGTCGTGCGCGAGGCGCGCGAAGTAGTGCTGCGAGAGCTGCTTGGCGCGAAACGGCTTCTCCCCGATCGCGGCGACGGCTTCCTTGCGCTCGGCGGGCGTGAGATCGGCAAGGTGCCGCGGCGGCTTCTGGGCTCCGCGGGGGGCGACGAATGTGAGTTCTCCGGGCTTAGGCATGGCCCTACCAGTGTCGCAGACATACGAAGAGGGACTCGCCGCCCTGTGGACAACGAGCCCCTCCTCAGCAAAACCGCAGGTCAGCTGGTTTTTTGGCTTGTCAGCCGGACCCGACGAAGAGCACGAACATCAGCCACACCACCGGAGCGGTCGGCAGCAAGGAGTCCAACCGGTCCATGATGCCGCCGTGGCCCGGCAGCAGCGTGCCCATGTCCTTGATGCCGAGGTCCCGCTTGATCATAGACTCGCCGAGGTCGCCCAGCGTGGCGCTGGCCGCGACCGCGAGGCCCAGGACGAGGCCCTGCCACCAGCTGCCGTCGTCGATCAGGAACTGCATGCACAGCGCGCCCGCCACCATCGCGAAGGACACCGCTCCGAACAGTCCCTCGCGGGTCTTTCCGGGGCTGATGCGCGGGGCGAGCTTGTGCGTGCCGAAGCGCCAGCCGATGGCGTACGCCCCGGTGTCGCTGACGACCGTCAGCAGCAGGAACGTCAGGACCCGCCAGGCGCCGTCGTCGGCGGTGAGCATCAGGGCGACGAACGTGGCCAGGAACGGCACGTAGAACGCCGCGAAGACGCCCGCCGTGACGTCCTTGAGGTAGCCCTCCGGCGGTTCCGTCATCCGCCATACGAGGACGGCGAGCGCCGTGAGCGCCATGGCGACCCAGGCGCCCTCGGCACCCCGGACGTAACCGGCGACGACCATCGCGGCCCCACCGACCGCCAGGGGCACGAGGGGCGCCTTGATGCCCTTGCGCTCCTGGAGCCGCGAGGTGAGCTCCCACAGACCGACCACGACCGCGACCGCTATCACTCCGACGAACGCGGCCTTCACCACGAAGAGGGAGGCGACGATCACCACGGCGAGCCCGACCCCGACCCCTATGGCCGCACCCAGGTCCCGGCCCGCGCTCTTCTTCTGCGGGGCGGGCGCCGGTGGCGGGACGTCGGGCATGGGCTCCGGATTCTGCGGCACCGCCCCGAAGGGCTGCGCCTGCGGCGTGTCAAAGGGCTGCGTCCGCGGGTCGTACGACGGCGACTGCCGTACGTCGTACGGCGGTCGCTGCGTCTCGTCGCGGAACGTCTCGTCGCGGAACAAGGGGCCGCTCAGCCGAGCGGCCCCCCGGTCGTCATCCTGGTGTCCGCCGTATGCGGGCTCGTCGGGCACGATGGGCATGGGGCGAGTCTGCTGCGCCTCAGGCGCATCGTACGTGGGACCCGCCGGGGCAGCCCCCTGGACAGGCCCCTGGTCGGACGGCCCCCAGTACCCGGCTTGTGGCGGTGCCCCCCAGGAAGAGTCGTTCATCAGACCTCTAGCAGCTCCGCTTCCTTGTGCTTGAGGAGTTCGTCCACCTGGGCGACGTACTTCGCCGTGGTGTCGTCGAGCTCCTTCTCGGCGCGGCGGCCCTCGTCCTCGCCGATGTCGCCGTCCTTGATCGCCTTGTCGATCGCTTCCTTGGCCTTGCGGCGGATGGAACGGATCGAGATCTTGGAGTCCTCGGCCTTGGTCTTGGCGACCTTGATGTACTCCTTGCGGCGCTCTCCGGTCAGCTCCGGGAACGTCACACGGATGATGTTGCCGTCGTTGCTCGGGTTGACGCCGAGGTCCGAGTCCCGGATCGCCTGCTCGATGTTGCGCAGCGCGCTCTTGTCGAACGGGGTCACCACGGCCATGCGCGGCTCCGGCACGGAGAACGAAGCCAGCTGGTTGATCGGTGTCAGTGCGCCGTAATAGTCGGCCACGATCTTGTTGAACATCGCCGGGTGCGCACGGCCGGTGCGGATCGCGGCGAAGTCCTCCTTGGCGACCACGACGGCCTTCTCCATCTTCTCCTCGGCTTCGAGGAGGGTCTCTTCGATCACCACTTGCTCCTGCGTGTCTTGAGTAGGCCCGGCTGCTGTGCTGTGTCGGCGTCGGCGGCCGGCTGCGTCGCGTCTTCTTCCTGCACGGTTCCCGACCGGCAGGACATTGTCCATCCCCCGGTCAGGGTGATCAGCCCTGGCTGCCTTGGTCACCCACAAGCGTGCCGATCTTCTCACCCTTGACGGCGCGGGCGATATTGCCCTCCGCCAGAAGCTCGAAGACCAGGATCGGAAGCTTGTTGTCGCGGCACAGGGTGATGGCGGTCATGTCCGCGACCTTGAGGTCCTGGGTGATGACCTCGCCGTAGCTGAGCGCGTCGAACTTGACGGCCTCGGAGTTCGTCTTCGGGTCGGAGTCGTAGACCCCGTCCACACCGTTCTTGCCCATGAGCAGCGCCTCGGCGTTGATCTCCAGGGCGCGCTGGGCGGCGGTGGTGTCGGTGGAGAAGTACGGCATGCCCATACCGGCGCCGAAGATGACCACGCGGCCCTTCTCCAGGTGGCGCACGGCCCGCAGCGGGATGTACGGCTCGGCGACCTGGCCCATGGTGATGGCGGTCTGGACGCGGCTGTCAATGCCCTCCTTCTCCAGGAAGTCCTGGAGGGCGAGGCAGTTCATCACGGTGCCGAGCATGCCCATGTAGTCGGAGCGGGCCCGGTCCATGCCGCGCTGCTGGAGTTCGGCGCCACGGAAGAAGTTGCCGCCGCCGATGACGACGGCGACCTCCGCTCCGTCCCGGACGACGGCCGCGATCTCACGGGCGATCTTGTGCACCACGTCGGGGTCGACGCCCAGGCCCCCGCCGCCGGAGAAGGCCTCTCCGGACAGCTTCAACATGAACCGGCCGCGTACCTTGCCGTCGTCGCTCTTCTGGGCCTTGGTGGTCATGACGTTCTCGCCTCTTTTACGTGGTCGCACATACGAAGAAGGCCACTGCCGGTGGGGTGTCTGTCGCATCCCATGCTCGGCAATGGCCTCCTCGTCAGATCTGCTGTCGTCCGCCACGCGCGCGTGCGCGACGGCGTACCGGGCCGACTGCGTACGACCCTAGCGGGATTCCGCGGGGCGCCGCGCGTCGATCGCGGTACGGACTCAGATGCCGACCTTGATGCGCGTGAAGCGCTTCAGGGTGACACCCGCCTCGTCCAGAACCTTCTGGACGGACTTCTTGGGGTCGAGCGCGTACGGCTGACCGAGCAGCGTCGCGTCCTTGAAGAAGCCGTTGACGCGACCCTCGACGATCTTGGCGATCGCGGCCTCGGGCTTGCCCTCGGCGCGGGTGACCTCCTCGGCGATACGGCGCTCGGACTCGACGACCTCGGCCGGCACGTCGTCCTTGGCCAGGTACTTCGGCGCGAAGGCGGCGATGTGCTGGGCGACACCGCGAGCTACCTCGGCGTTCGGCTTGTCCAGCTCCACAAGCACACCGATCTGCGGCGGCAGGTCGGGCATCGTGCGGTGCATGTACGCGGAGACGTAGCCGTCGGAGTACTGGGCGAAGCGGTCCAGGACGATCTTCTCGCCCAGGTTCGCGTTGGCCTCGTCGACGAACGCCTGGACCGTCTTGCCGGACTCGATCTCGGACGCGAGGAGCGCCGCGATGTCGGCCGGGGAGGTCGCGGCGACGTGCTGCGCGATCTGGTTGGCGACGGACTGGAACTTCTCGCCCTTGGCGACGAAGTCCGTCTCGCACTTCAGCTCGACCAGGACACCGGAGGTGTTGTCGTCGGCGATGACGGAGACCACGGCGCCGTTCTCGGCGGAGCGGCCTTCGCGCTTGGCGACGCCCTTCTGGCCCTTGATGCGGAGCGCCTCGACGGCCTTCTCGACGTTGCCGTCGGCCTCGTCCAGCGCCTTCTTGCAGTCCATCATGCCGGCGCCGGTGAGCTCACGGAGCTTCTTGACGTCGGCGGCGGTGTAGTTCGCCATGATCTGAAAATCTCTTCTCGGAGTTCGAAGTCTCGAAGTCGGCGGCGGCCGCGTGGTGAGCGGGCTTCCGCCAAAGATCTACGGGCTACGAAGATCTAGGGGCTGTGAGTGAACGGCGGGTGGCGCGGTCGGCACCACCCGCCGTCACTTCAGCTCAGCCCTTTGGCCCGGAAGGTCAGGCCGTTGGCCGGAGGGGTCAGGCCTGCTCGGCGTCGGCGACCGGAGCGGCCTCGACCTCGGCAGCGGCTTCGGCGGCGGGCGCCTCGACCTCGGCAGCGGCCTCCTCGACGGCGGCCGGAGCCTCGGCCTGCTCGGCGTCGGCGACCTTCTCCGTCTCGGCGGAGGTCTGGACCTCGGCGTCGGCGGCCGGGGCCTCGTCGGCCTTCTTCTCGCCTTCGAGCAGGTCGCGCTCCCACGCGGCGAGCGGCTCGCCGGCGGCCTTGTCACCCTTGGCCTCGGCGGCGACACCGGAGCGGCTGATGAGGCCCTCGGCGACGGCGTCGGCGATCACGCGGGTGAGCAGGGTGACGGAGCGGATCGCGTCGTCGTTGCCCGGGATCTTGTAGTCGACCTCGTCGGGGTCGCAGTTCGTGTCGAGGATGGCGACGACCGGAATGTTGAGCTTCCGGGCCTCACCGACCGCGATGTGCTCCTTCTTGGTGTCCACGATCCAGACGGCGCTGGGAACCTTGGACATCTCGCGGATACCACCGAGGGTCTTCTCCAGCTTGGCCTTCTCGCGCGACAGCACGAGAAGCTCCTTCTTGGTGAGACCGGACGCGGCGACGTCCTCGAAGTCGATCTGCTCCAGCTCCTTGAGGCGCTGCAGACGCTTGTAGACGGTGGAGAAGTTGGTGAGCATGCCGCCCAGCCAGCGCTGGTTGACGTAGGGCATGCCGACGCGGGTGGCCTGCTCGGCGATGGCCTCCTGCGCCTGCTTCTTCGTGCCGACGAACATGACCGTGCCGCCGTGGGCGACGGTCTCCTTGACGAACTCGTAGGCGCGGTCGATGTACGACAGCGACTGGAGCAGGTCGATGATGTAGATGCCGTTGCGCTCGGTGAAGATGAAGCGCTTCATCTTCGGGTTCCAGCGACGGGTCTGGTGACCGAAGTGGACGCCGCTTTCCAGCAGCTCCCGCATCGTGACGACGGCCATGGCCGTTCTCCTTGAGTTTCTCGGTTGTGCCGCGGGTGCCGGGACGGCACTCGCGCCTGACGCCCACGTGCGCGTGCCCAGAGGACCGAGGAGCGCTGACATCGGATTCGTCTCTCGACGGAGGACCGGATGTCGGGGCGTGCGAAGTCGACCCGGTGACCCGGATCGCCAAAGGAAGTGTACGGGACCCGCGAGGTACCGGGTGACGCCGTTGTCCACAGGCACCCGGCGGTCCACAGGTCCCGGCCATGATCGCCACGGGTACGGCACGGTTTGTGCCATGCGAACGCGACCTCTACCCGTGGCCCTGACCCTGCTCCTGGGCCTCCTGCTGACCCTCCTGACCTGCGCGGCCAGGGCGGACGACAGTCCTCCACCACCCTCCGGTCCCCCGCCCCCTCCCGTCCCGGCCATCGCCCGCACCTGGCCCGTCGGCTCCCACCCCTTGGTCCTACGAGGCTGGGAACCCCCGGCGACGCTCTACGCCCGCGGCCATCGGGGCGTGGATCTGGCGACCCCGGCGGGCGCTCCGGTACGGGCGGTGGCACCGGGCCGGGTGTCGTTCGCGGGGCGGGTGGCAGGGAGAGGGGTGGTCGCGGTGGAACTGACGGGCACGGACCTTCGCACGACCTACGAACCGGTGACCGCGACGGTGAAGAGGGGGGACGAGGTGGAGGCGGGCGAGTTGGTGGGGACGGTGGAGCTCACGGGCTCACACTGCGGCGCGACTCCGTGCGTGCACTGGGGCTTGCTGAGAGGGGAGGTGTACTTGGACCCGCTGGGTCTACTGCCACCGTGGCTGCTGAACAGGGGGCCGTCACGCTTGCTGCCGGTGCTTGGAGTGCCCCTTTAGGGGCGCGGGGCTGCATCGATTTGCGGCTCCGCCGCGTGGCGCGACCAGCCCCCACCCACCGGGCCCGCAGGCAAAACTCAACCCTCAACGCCCCGCAAAGCCATACTCACCGCAGCCTCAGTAATCACCGAAGGATCCTCCGCGGCCCCCAGCTCGATCCGCCGCACAGCCGCGTCGACAACCCCCTGAAGCAACATCGCCGCCAACCGCGGCTCCGCATGCCCCATCTCCGCCAGCGCCTCGACGATCATCGCGACCAGCCCACCGTGCGCGGCGCGGATCTTCTCCCGCGCCCCGGCGTCCAGTTCACTCGCGGAGATGGCGACGACGGCCCGATGCCGCCGGTCCCCGACCAGGGCAAGCTGCTGCCGCACATACGCTTCGACCTTGCCCTCGGCGGAGCCGGCCCGCTCCATCGCCACCGACACATCCGACGCCCAGACGGGGAAGTCGACCTCGCAGAGTTCCTCGACGACGGCGGCCCGGGAGCGGAAGTACTCGTACACGGAGGACCGCGCGAGACCCGTCCGCTCGGCCAGGGCCGGGAAGGTCAGCGCCTCCGTCCCGCCCTCGGACAGCAGGGAACGAGCCGCGTCCAGCAGGGCGGCTCGCTGCATCGACCGGTGCTCGGCCACGGAGGCCGCTCGAATCCTTGGCACGTCAACCACTCTACGGACGGTCCACCCCCGGCGGGAGTGACCTGGGCCATGCAGGCACGATTCTGCGAGGTCGAGAAGGCGGTACGGCTTTCGCTCAACGGCCGAAACTCGCCAGCTTGGCGCGCAGCTGGAGCACCGACTTGGTGTGGATCTGGCTGACCCGGCTCTCGGTCACCCCGAGCACGTTGCCGATCTCGGCGAGGGTCAGCCCCTCGTAGTAGTAGAGCGTGACGACGGTCTTCTCCCGCTCGGGCAACGTGTTGATCGCCCGCGCCAGGAACCGCCGCAGCTCCCGCCCCTCGGCCACCTCGACCGGGTTGTCGGCGGCGGTGTCCTCCAGGGTGTCCATCAGGCTGAGCCGGTCGCCGCCCTCGCCGCCGGCGTGCAGCAGCTCCTCCAGCGCCACCACGTTGGCCAGCGACAACTGGCTGAAGACGGCGTGGAGTTCGTCCACCGCGATGCCCATCTCGGCGGCCACCTCGCCCTCGCTGGGGGTGCGCCTGAGCCGCGCCTCCAGCGTGGCGTACGCCCGCTCGACGTTCCGCGCCTTCTGCCGCACCGAGCGGGGGATCCAGTCGAGGGCGCGCAGCTCGTCGATCATCGCGCCCCGGATACGGGTGATCGCGTACGTCTCGAACTTGATCTCCCGCTCGATGTCGAACTTCTCGATGGCGTCGATCAGTCCGAACACCCCCGACGACACGAAGTCCGCCTGCTCGACGTTGGGCGGCAGCCCGACGCTCACCCGTCCCGCGACGTATTTCACGAGCGGCGAGTAGTGCAGGATCAGCTGCTCCCGCAGCCGCTCGTCGCCCGTCGTCTTGTACGACCGCCACAGCTCGTCGAGCGTCGAGGGAGCGGGCGGCCGGACGCTGCCACCGTCACGGGCGGCTGGGGGGATCGCCGCCCGGTCGGACCCGGAGGTGTGCTGAGGCATTCGTCGCCTTGTGCCGTTCTGCAGTGAAGTGGGGTTGCCTGGGTGAGCTGTCGGAGTGGTGTGGAGTTACCAGCCTGTTGGCCGGTCTGTGCCGGAATCCCCGTGAGCGTAGCGTGACTGGAGTGTCGCGGTGTGCGAAGGGAAGGGCTCGGACCGGCCACGGACGCGTTCGACAGGGCGCCGGAACGGGTCGCTCCAGTCGCTCTGCGTGATCATCGGAATGCGCCAACTGCGGGAATTCCCAAGGGTGTCGGGGATCCCCCGGACGGCCGAACACACTCGGTCAGCGGCGCCCCCGATCCGGCCGGACCGAGATCATCGCCTGGCGTGTCAACTTCCAGCCGTCGCCGTGTCGTTCGACGTAACCAAGTGCTCGGAGTTCGTACAGTCTCGCGACCGCGTCGTCCTCCGTGGTCTGCGCACCCCGGGCGATCTCCCGCACCGTTGCCGCCCTGTTGCCGGGGAGCGCGGCGAGGATGCGGCGGGCGGCCGGTTCCAACAGGTCGCGCGGGAGCACCGGTCCGCGCCTGTCCGGGGCCAGTTCGCCCATGTCACCGACCAGTTCGACGACTTCGGCGGCGTCGGTGACCAGCACCGCGTCCCCGCGCAGGAGTTCGTGCACACCGGCGGACAGCCCGCTGGTGGCCGGGCCGGGTACCCCTATGGTGTGGCGCCCCAACCGCTGCGCCGCCCGGGCCGTGACGAGCGATCCGCTGCGATACGCGGCCTCGACCACCACGGTGCCTCTGGTGAGCGCGGCGATCACCCGGTTCCGGAGGATGAACCTGCTCGGTGTCGGATGCTCGCCGGGCGGCAACTCGCCCACCACGAGCCCCTGTTCGGCGATCCTGCCGATCAACTGGGCGTGGCCGATCGGATAGGGCCGGTCCACTCCGCAGGCGAGTACGGCGACGGTGGCACCGCCCGCGCCGAGGGCGCCGCGATGTGCGGCACCGTCGACTCCGTAGGCACCCCCGGACACGACGATCCAGCCGTCCTGGGCGAGGTCGGCGGCGAGGGTGGCCGCCATGTGTGCGCCGTACTCGGTGCAGGCGCGGGCACCGACGACGGCGACCGACTTGAGCGCCCACACCCGCAGGCTGGGCCGGCCGCGCACCCACAGTCCGACGGGCCGCGCGTCCCCGAGGTCGTCGAGCTGGGCGGGCCACTCGGTGTCGCCGGGGCACACGTACCGCACCCCGGCCTCCTCCGCGACCTCCAGGTCCCGCCCCGGCTCGACCGACTCGGCCCGCGCGCGCAGCCCGGCCCACCGTTTGTCGGTGACCCCGGTGAGCTGTGGCCCTCCGTCCCGCAGCCGCCGGGCCACTTCGGCGGCTCCCAGTTCACGAATCCACCGACCGGCCACTTCGTCGCCGGGTTCGACGACCCGGGTGAGGAGGACACGGGCGTGGAACTCGTCGCCCGGGTCCTCGTGCGCGGTCATACCAGCGCCCCGAGGTTCATCGACGCGCCTCGTGAGACACCGGTGCGCAGTTGCAGGGCGAGGAGCACGTCCGTGTCGTCGGGCCGGTCGTGACCCTTGAGGTCCGCGACCGTCCAGGCCACCCGCAGGACCCGGTCGATCCCGCGCGCGGTCAGCGCGCCCCGCTCCAGACTGCGTTCGGCCTCGTCCATCGCCCCGCGCACGGCGTGCCAGCGGGTGCGCAGTTCACTGCCTGGCACCTCGCTGTTGGTGTGCCAGGGAGTGTCCGCGAGGCGTGCCGCCGCCCGCTCCCTCGCCTCCCGCACCCGGTCCGCGACCGTCGCCGTGGTCTCTCCTCGCGCGCCGTACGCGCTGAGTTCCTCCCGCGTGACGCGGTCCACCGTGACCCGTAGGTCCACCCGGTCGAGCAGTGGGCCGGAGAGCCGGGCCTGATAGCGGCGGATCGACATGGACGGGCAGTCGCAGAGGTCCTCCTTCTGGGAGTAGCGGCCACAGGGGCACGGATTGGCCGCGAGCACCATCTGGAACCGCGCCGGGAACCGCACCACACCCGCGCTCCGGGCGATGACCACGTACCCCGACTCCAGTGGCTGTCGTAGCGCGTCGAGGGCCTGGCCGCTGAACTCCGGAGTCTCGTCGAGGAAGAGAATTCCCCTGTGCGACAGGGACACCGCTCCGGGCCTCGCCATATGGGATCCGCCCCCGACGAGGGCCTGCATCGTGGCCGAGTGGTGCGGGGCGCAGTAGGGGGCGACGTCGATCAGCGGTTTCCCCGGAGGCAGCAGGCCCGCCACCGAGTGGACCGCCGTGACCTCCAGGGAGTCCTGTCGGCTGAGGCGGGGCAGGATCGCGGGCATCCGCTCGGCCAGCATGGTCTTGCCCGCACCCGGCGGACCTTCGAGGAAGAGGTGGTGTCCGCCGGCCGCGGCGATCTCCGTCGCTGTGCGCGCCGGGATCTGCCCGACGACATCGGCGAGGTCATGACCGGGGTCGTAGTGTGCCGCTCCCATGCTGTGCATGCCCGTGGCCGCCCCGGTGCCCGGCATGCGCAGCCCGGCGAGGAGTGGATCGGGCCGTCCCAGGTCGTCCGGTTCCTCGTCGGGGACGGGCTCGTCCGCGAGTACGGCGATCAGTTGCCGCAGGCTGCGGACGCCCAGCACGGACACCCCGGGCACGAGGGACGCCTCGGCGGCGGCGCACTCCGGCACCACCACCTGCTCGTACCCCGCGTCCGCCGCCGCCAGCACCGACGGCAGGATTCCCCGGACCGGGCGGACCCTCCCGTCGAGTCCCAGCTCTCCGATCATCACGATGTCGGCGAGCACCCGGGGATCGATCCGTTCGGCCGCGCCGAGTACCGCCGCGGCGACGGCCATGTCGAAGCCGCTGCCGCTCTTCGGTACGGACGCCGGGCTCAGGCCCACCGTCAGTTTCTTCTGCGGCCAGGCGGCGCCCGAGTTGACGACCGCGGCCCGCACCCGGTCCTTGCTCTCCGTCAGGCTCTTGTCGGGCAGTCCCACCAGCGTGAACGCGGCGACGCCGGGTTCGAGGTCGGCCTGGACCTCGACGACCACGCCCTCGACGCCCACCAGCGCCACCGAGCACGTACGAGCGAACCCCATCTCAGACCACCCCCCGCGCGTGCTCGACGACGGCTGCGCCGCGGCCTGACACGAGCACGCCCACCAGGTCGATGCGGACACCACCCGGTGGTGCCCCTCCGTGGGCGTGGATCCAGCATTCGGCGAGGCCGCGCAGGCGCTCCGCCTTCTCGGGGGTCACCGCGGCCATCGGGTGCTCGTAGGCACCGACCCGCCGTGTCTTGACCTCGCAGACGACCAGGACGTCGCCGTCCCGCGCCACGATGTCGATCTCGCCGGACCTGCCATAGCGCCAGTTGCGCTCCAGGACCGTCATACCGGCCGCGACCAGCCGTCGTGCGGCCACCGTCTCGCCGTACTTGCCGAGTGCACTGCGTGCGTTCATGTCGGCACCACCTCCGGCGCCAACCGTCACGCGGAACGGCCCACCGAGTGGATCTTGGTGGACCGTTCAGTGCTTGTGGAGAACTCCGTCACCCGCACGAGCGACGGGCGCCCCGCGAAGAGCCGCCGTCAGCCGCCCGGCAGCTCCAGATCGCTCTTGTTCAGCTCCTCGATGTTCACGTCCTTGAATGTGAGGACCCTGACCTGCTTGACGAAGCGAGCCGGTCGATACATGTCCCACACCCAGGCATCCGCCATGGACACCTCGAAGAAAACCTCGCCCTGGACCGAGTGCACCTGCATCTCGTAGTCGTTGGTGAGGTAGAAGCGCCGTTCGGTCTCGATCACGTATTTGAACAGACCGACGACATCGCGGTACTCCCGGTAGAGCTTCAGCTCCATCTCGGTCTCGTACTTTTCGAGGTCCTCGGCGCTCATGGCATGTTCCCCTTCAGCCGTGCGATCCCACCATTGTGCGCCAGTCCCGTGCGCCCCTAGACGATTTCCGTGTCAAGGGTCACCGGCCCGGCCGGGGGCCCTTCGTCGATCAGCCTGCGGAGCAGCTCGGCGAGTCTGGTCGGATACACCGTCTCATGCGCCCGCTCCAGTTCCCGGCACGTCCACCAACGTGCTCCGGAGACGCTGCGCCGCTCCAGCTCGGTGAGGGCCGTGGCGCCGGGCACCCCGTCTGCCGTGGCGGGCGTCCTGGCCAGGTAGTACCACTCGTCCTGGTCCCAGCGGCGGCCCGCGAACGGGAAGGAGCAGGTCCGGGTCCACAGCACCGGGCCGAGTTCCACCCGAGTGATCCCGGTCTCCTCCGCCAGCTCCCGCAGCGCGGCCTCCTCGTGGGTCTCGTCGCCCTCCAGGCCGCCGCCGGGCGTGAACCACCAGTCGTCGGCCGGATCGTCCGGCTCGTGGCCGTGCAGCAGCAGGATGCGGTCCTGCGGGTCGAGGAGGATCACCCGGGCGACCCTGCGCAGCCCGCCCTCGTACGAGTCGCCGTACGCGCCCTCCTCGGTGGCCTCAGCGGGCACCGGCGGGCTCCGTACGGGTCCGGGTGCGGCGGCCGGCCAGCAGCTTGGCGACCGGGCCGTAGGCACCGCCGCCGAGGACGAGCACCGCGCCCGCGACGATGAGGGCGACGACCGTGCGCAGCGGGCCGGTCTGGGAGAGGCCGCCGAGTTCCTCGAAGCCGGTGGGGCGCTCCAGCATGCCCTTCATGGGCCATACGACGGCGTCCACGCGGGCGTTCACGGCACTGCTGGCGACGGTGCCGCTCGCCACGTCCGTGAGGTGGGCGCTGGAGTCCAGGGAGCCCTGGCGCTCGTCGCCGAGCAGGAACAGACGGCCCTTGGGGACCTTCACCGTCGGGATCGTCTTGTCCTCGACCGCGCCGCCCTTGAGGTAACCCTCGTCGATCTGCTTGCCGTTGACGACCAGCTTGCCGTCCGTGCAGCAGGAGACGGTGTCCCCGCCGACCGCGACCACGCGCTTGACCACGGGCGCGTTCGTCACCCAGGTCTTGTCGGTGAAGACGACGACGTCGCCCCGGCGCACCTCGCTGCCGTCGATGCGCTGCGCCAGCACCCGGTCGCCCATGTCGATGGTCGGCGTCATGGAACTGGTGGGCACCGTGTACGGCCGGTAGACCACCGCTCCCCAGCCGAATCCGCCGAGGAACAGCACAAGGCCCAGTGCGACGGCCAGTCCGGACAACCGCTGTCCGGTCCGGCTGCCCACCGGGCCCTTGCCAGTGCCACCGCCGGTACGCGGGGCCGTACGTGTTGCGCTCTCGCCACCCATGGGTCCGCACCCTACCCGGCGGTACCGAGGGTGGTCAGCCCTTCCTCCGGGACCGAGGTCACAAGCTCTACAAGGCCTTTACTAGGCCTTGGCGGACCGCCTGCGGCGCCACAGGGCCAGCGGCAGCACGCCGACGAGGGCGAGGCCCTCCGGAGCGGCCGTCAGGAGGCGGGAGGCCGAGGCCCGGGTGTTGATGCCGGTCTGGTCGAAGGTGTCCGGGATCGGCAGCGTGCCCCAGCGGTTGATGGGCCAGGCCTTGACGATCGCGCGGCCGACGACCTCCTTCACCGGGACCATGCCGTGGTACTTGTCGGACTGGTTGTAACGCGAGTCCCGCGAGTTCTGCCGGTGGTCGCCCATCACCCAGATGTAGCCCTTGGGGACCTTGACGGTGAACTGGCCGCCCTGGTCGTCGTTGGTGCACGGGGTGTTGCCCGCGTAGACGTACGGCTCGTTCAGCGCCTTGCCGTTGACCGTCAGCGGGCCGGTGCCGCTGCACGCGACCGTGTCGCCGCCGACGCCGATGACCCGCTTGATGAGGTCCTTCTCCTGGGCGGACGGCATCAGGCCGATCCAACTGAGCACCGTCTGAAGGGCGTTGGGGTTCGCCGCGGGCTCGCCGTCCAGCCAGTGGCCCGGGTCGTGGAAGACGACCACCTCACCGCGCTCGGGCTTGGAACCGAACCACGGGGTGAGCTTGTCGACCAGGACGCGGTCACCCTGCTGGAGGGTGTTCTGCATCGAGTCGGAGGGGATCGAGAACGCCTGCACCAGGAACGTCTTGATCAGCAGCGCGAGGACGAGCGCGATGACGATGAGAATCGGCAGCTCCTTCCAGAAGGAGCGCGGCTTCTTCACCGGAGGGGTCGAGTCGCCCGACCCCACTTCCTCGGTCCGGGTCGCGTCGCCCGGCGCCGTACCGTCCTCGTCCGCTCCGGCGTCACTCCCGGAGGTCACGGCGCTGTCCGCGGCCGGGACGGGTGCTTCCACGGGATGTCCCTGGTGCTCCTCGCCGTCGTGTCCGGACCGTGCGCCAACCGCCACATCCCCCACGCCAACTCCTTACTCTGTGCCGCCGCCTGCCCCATCCTCGGCGCAGGCCCACCACTCCCATAACGAGCGGGAGTTCCGCAGGGCTCGGGAGTTGGACCGATCCGTTCGGATCGACCGGGGCAACCCTATGCGACAGTTCGGGACCGGCGGTCGTCCCCGACACCGAGTTGGAAACCGATGCGAAGGTTTTAGGTTCGTTCAGGCTGGTCCAGTGGCCCATCGGCCAGGCGATCATCTTGGCCCGCCCCACCACCGAGGTGAGCGCGACCGTGCCGCCGTAGCTCGTGTTCTGGTGTGCGCGGGAGTCCGCCGAGTTGCCGCGGTGGTCGCCCATCACCCACAGCCGGCCCTTGGGGACGGTGATGTCGAACGCCGTCTCGGACGGCGCGTTACCGGGATACAGGTAGTCGGCCTCGGTCAGGGGAACCCCGTTGACGGTCACCCGCCCTTGCGCGTCACAGCACTTGACGTGGTCACCGCCGACGCCGATGACCCGCTTGATGAGGTCCTTCTCGTTGTCGGACGGCAGCAGGCCGATGAACTGGAGCCCCTCCTTGACCTGCTTGATCACGACGGGGTCGTTCTTCTTGGTGGTCTCCTCGTCTCCCAGCCAGCCGCCCGGGTCGTGGAAGACGACGACGTCGCCGCGCTTGGGCTCGGAGCCGAACCACGGGGTGAACTTGTCGACCAGGACCCGGTCCCCGATCCGGATCGTCTGCTCCATGGAGCCCGACGGGATCACGAACGCCTGGACGAGGAAGGTCTTCAGGACGAGCGCTATGAGGACGGCGACGCCCACCAGGAGGGGTATCTCCCGGACCGCGCCGCGCCTGCGCCGCCGCTTGACCTTGCGCTGGAGCTTGCGCCGCTCGGCCCGGCTGCGGCCGGCGCCGCCCGCCGGGGCGAGCGCGCCCGCGCGCCGGAAGCCGGTGGGCAGCAGGTTCTCGTTCCCGAAGTTGCCGCCCGGCGCCGCGCCGCGCGGTTTGCCGCGGTTACCCATGGGCGCCGTCCGCGGCGGGTACGCGCGCGTAGGCACCGGGTCGGACGAGGTGGGTCCAGTGCCCGGCGGGCCAGACGATCCAATCGGCTCGTCCGATGACGTCACCAACGGGAATCATGCCTCCGCCCGGGTCGCCCAGGTGATCCCGGGAGTCGCTTGAGTCGCCGCGGTGGTCACCGAGGACGAAGAGTGTGCCGGAGGGCACCACCACGTCGAACGGCACGCTGGACGGGGTGTCACCGGGGTACAGGAACGCCGTCTCGTCGACCGACCGCCCGTTCACCTGGAGCCTCCCCTTCTCGTCGCAGCAGACCACGCGGTCTCCCCCCACACCCACAACGCGCTTGATGTAGTCGGCGTCCCCGAAATAGCCGGTGCCGTCGAACACAACGATGTCGCCGCGCCTCGGATGGGCACCAAAACGGTACGCCAACTTATTTACGAGAACGCGGTCGCCGATCCTCAATCCGGATTCCATGGATCCGCTGGGAATCTGGAAAGGCTGGACCAAGAAAGTGTTGAGCAGCAGCAGAAACACCAGACAGACCAGGGCAGTCAGGGTGATCCGGCCACCGGGCAGCCATTCGACGACACGCGACAGCAACGCGAAACGCGACCGCCCCTCCGGTCCTCCGGTGTCCGAGATGTCCTCGGAGTCGGAAGGGCGGGAGGAGCGGTCGCGCTCTGTCGGCTGTGATTCGGTGTCCATCGGAGCCAGATGCTATCCGGCCCCGGTATGAACCCCGCAGGGCGACTAGTTGTCGCGCTTCTCCTTGATCTTCGCGGCCTTGCCGCGCAGGTCACGGAGGTAGTACAGCTTCGCGCGACGGACGTCGCCACGGGTCACGAGCTCGATCTTCTCGACGATCGGGGTGTGCACCGGGAAGGTACGCTCCACGCCGACGGAGAACGAGACCTTGCGGACCGTGAAGGTCTCGCGGACGCCGGAGCCCTGGCGACGGATGACTACGCCCTTGAACTGCTGCACACGGGAGCGGTTGCCCTCGATGACGCGGACGTGGACGTTGACGGTGTCGCCCGGGCGGAAGGCCGGGATGTCGGTGCGCAGCGAGGCGCCGTCGACGGTGTCGAGCAGGTGGGACATTTCGTCTGCTTTCTTCGCCGATGCCACAGGTCATCAGCGGGAGCTGGGTTTCCGGAAGGATGCTGTCCGTGCCGGGGCGGGCGTCGTGTCCCCCTGTGGCAGGGGCGCACGCCGGACGACGCACAACAGCGGTCTATTCTTCCACGCCGTCCGGCCTGCGCCAAAATCGGCCGTACGGCTCCCCCGTCGGGTCCGGGGCCCAGCCCAGGATCGAGAGCATCTCGCGGTCCTTCTTGTCGAAGGCCTTGGGCTCGCAGCGCTCGATCAGGTCGGGCCGGTGGGCGGCCGTGCGCTTCAGCGCCTCGTCGCGCCGCCAGCGGGCGATCTTTCCGTGGTGCCCGCTGAGCAGCACGTCCGGGATCTCGCGGTCGCGCCAGACGGGCGGCTTGGTGTAGATCGGCCCCTCCAGGAGGTTGGCCATGGCCCCGGGCGCGAAGGAGTCGTCGCGGTGGGACTCGGCGTTGCCCAGGACACCGGGCAGGAGCCGTGCCACGGCCTCCGTGACGACCAGGACGGCCGCCTCTCCGCCGGCGAGGACGTAGTCGCCGATGGACACCTCGTAGACGGGCATACGGGTCGCGTACTCGTCGATGACCCGTCGGTCGATGCCTTCGTAGCGGGCGGGTGTGAAGACCAGCCAGGGGCGCTCGGAGAGCTCCACGGCGAGTTCCTGGGTGAAGGGCCGGCCGCTGGGGGTGGGCACGATGAGTGCGGGCGCGCCGGAGCCCGTCTCGTAGCCGTCGGCGAGGACGGAGTCCAGGGCGTCGCCCCAGGGCTCGGTCTTCATGACCATGCCGGGGCCGCCGCCGTAGGGGGTGTCGTCGACGGTGTTGTGGCGGTCGTACGTCCAGGAGCGCAGATCATGCACGTGCACATTCAGCTGTCCACGCGCGCGTGCCTTGCCGACGAGGGAGACGTTCAGCGGTTCGAGGTACTCGGGGAAGATCGTGACGACGTCGAGCCTCATGCGTCCGTGTCCTCCGAGGAGTCTTCCCGGCTCGACACGATCTCCGCGCGGTCGTCGATCAGCCCGGGCGGCGGGTCGATGACCGCGCGCTGCTCCTCCAGGTCGATCTCGATCACGATCGACTCGACGAAGGGGATCATCACCTCGCTGCCGTCGGGCCGCTCGACGATGAAGAGGTCCTGGGAGGGCAGGTGCGAGATCTCGGTGATCCGGCCGACCTCCTCGCCGTCCTTGGTGACGACGTCGAGGTCCATCAGCTGGTGGTCGTAGTACTCGTCCTCCTCCTCCGGCAGCTCCTCCGGGTCGATCTCGGCGATCAGGAGGGTGTTGCGCAGGGCCTCGGCGCCGGTGCGGTCACTGACGCCCTCGAAGCGCAGCAGGAGCCGGCCGCTGTGGACCCGGCCGGTCTCGATGGTCAGGGGGCCGGTGGCGGCGGGTTCGGTGGCCAGGACGGCTCCGGGGGCGAGCCTGAGTTCCGGCTCGTCGGTGCGTACCTCGACGGTGACCTCGCCCTTGATGCCGTGGGCGCGGCCGATGCGAGCGACTACCAGCTGCACTGTGCTTGCTCTCCTGTTTGCGACGAGTACGACGAGTACGACGAGTACGACGACCAGTACGAGGACTGGTTACGACAACGGGCCGGGGACGGCCGGTGTGGCCCTCCCCGGCCCGAGCCGGTGTGCGAAAAACGTCAGCGGACGTGGTCCACGTCGACAAGGTCGACGCGTACACCCCGGCCGCCGATTGCGCCCACGACGGTGCGCAGAGCGCGAGCGGTGCGGCCGTTGCGGCCGATCACCTTGCCGAGGTCGTCGGGGTGCACCCGGACCTCCAGCACGCGCCCGCGACGCAGGTCGCGCGAGGCGACCTGCACATCGTCGGGGTTGTCGACAATGCCCTTCACGAGGTGCTCAAGAGCCTCCTCAAGCACGCTCAGGCCTCAGTCGACTCGGACTCGGCGGCGGCCTCGTCCTTCTTCTCAGCCTTCTTCTTCTGGGTGATGGCCTCGCCCTTGCCCGCGTCGTCGCCACCGAGGGCGTCGAACACGGGGCGTGCGGCCTTCGGCGCGGCCACGAGCAGCGGAGCCGGGGCCGGCAGGCCCTTGAACTTCTGCCAGTCGCCGGTGAGCTTCAGGATGGCGAGGACGGGCTCGGTCGGCTGCGCGCCGACACCCAGCCAGTACTGCGCGCGGTCGGTGTCGACCTCGATGCGCGAGGGGTTCTGCACCGGGTGGTACAGACCGATCTCCTCGATGGCCCGGCCGTCACGGCGGGTACGGGAGTCGGCGACGACGATGCGGTAGTGAGGCGAACGGATCTTGCCCAGACGCTTCAGCTTGATCTTGACTGCCACGGGAGTGGGTTCTCCTGGTTTTGACGTGGTTGGGCACGGCAGATGGCCGCGTGGGGTTGCGGTACCCGAGTGCCCGATGGACGCGTCAGCCGGAGGCGAGAGGGTTCCTGTGCGGCTGTCGAGTACAGCTAGCCATTGTGCCACACCCTGGCGGTTCGCCCGACCGGGGAGCATGCCCCCGCATGCCCCGGCCCATGCGGAAGCGACACCCGGCGCCGGGAGGTGACCGGCGCGGGTGTACGCAACCCGCCCTGCGGGGTGCGGCTGCCACGAGCAGCCGCGCCCTCAGGCCGCGCCCACGACCTCCGGGATGCGGAAGGGCTTGCCGCAGCCCCCGCACACGATCGGCGCCTGGGCCAGCACCGACGGGACGACCCGTACGTTACGACCGCAGTCGCACACCGCCTTGACGCGGACGCCCCCGCCGGACGAACCGTGCCGGGCGGCCGGGCCGCGGAAGGTGCGGGAGGTGTCGGCGGAAGTGGCGACGGTGTGGGCCTTCAGCGCGCGCTGGAGACGCTCCATCGTCGGCCGGTAGCGCCGCTTGGCCTCGGGGTTGAGCTGGACCAGCGAGAAACCGCTGCTGGGGTGCGGTTCGTCGGGGTGGTCCAGGCCCAGCTCCTCGGCGATCGCGAGGAATCTGCGGTTGTGGTAGCGGCCGGCACGGGACGTGTCGCGCACGCCGCGCGCGGCGGCGATGCCATGGACTGCCTCATGGAGCAGTCGCTCGAAGGAGAGTTCGTGTCCGCAGGCGGACGACGACTCTCCGATCAGGGACTCGGGCGCGGCCAGATCGGGCAGTTCGGGGTGGTACCGCTGAATGTCGGCCCACGCCTCTGCCAGCTCTGCGGCGAGAACAGGTGGTGTCTGTGTCGTGCTCACGTAATGACAACGAGCCGGAGTGCCCCTGTGTTCCGATTCCGGGCCATCCCAAATAATTTGCACGTACCCGTCAGTTGGCACTGATGCGTCCTGACGAGGGCAGGTGCGCTGATCTGCGGAGAAGCCTCACAGCTCATACCAAGCTGGTGCGTAGTCCGAGATACGACCCGGCGCGTAGACGGTGTCCGCGCGCCGGGGGAGCTGTTGTCCGCCGTTGCGCAAGAGGCCTTTCGGTCGCTCTGCCGCCGGAGCCCGCTACTTCAGTAAGTGCGCGCGACGACCGCGACGTTACCGGGTGCCTTGTCGGCGTCCGGTACCGACCCGTCCTCGGCGACCAGACACCGTACGGTGACCGCGTGCTCGGCCAGCTCGGCCTCGCCTTCTTCGCCCAGTGTCGCCCACGGGATGCGCGCCCAGCCGCCGGAGGTGGCGGCCTCGACGGCCTCCCCGATCGTGGACACCTCGGAGGTGCGGGACTCGCGCCGCTCGCGGGACTGCTTCAGCAGCAGCGCCTGGTCCTCCTCAAGGATGACGGGAAGCCGCTCCACTAGGGAGTCGATCGCCACCGGCTCCTTGCCTCCGGGGATGCGGCGGGCCAGCATCGCCGTGCCGTTCTCCAGGTCACGGGGCCCGATCTCGATCCGTACGGGGACGCCCTTCAGCTCCCAGTCGACGGCCCGGCGCCCGAAGGGGACGTCCGTGCGGTCGTCGACACGGACCCGCACGCCCGCCGCCTTGAGCTGGTCCCCGAGTTCGCGGACCTTGGCCAGAACCGCCTCGTCGCCCTTGATCGCGAGAACGACGACCTGGATGTGCGCCAGCCGCGGCGGCACCCTCAGTCCGTCGTCGTCGCCGTGCATCATCACCAGGGCGCCGATCATGCGGGTGGTGGAGCCCCAGGAGGTCTGCCAGACCAGTTCCTGCTTGCCCTCCTTGGACAGGTACTGGGTGTTGAAGGCCTTGGCGAAGTTCTGGCCCAGCTCGTGACTGGTCGCCATCTGCAACGCCTTGCCGTCGCCCATCATCCCTTCCAGGGTGAGCGTGTTGATCGCGCCCGCGAACCGCTCCTTGACGGTCTTGCGTCCCGGTACGACGTCCATCGCGAGGACGTTGACCATGAAGTCCTCGTAGACCTTCCGGTGGATGTGCGCGGCGAAGTCGCGCGCCTCCTCGTGGGTCGCGTGCGCGGTGTGGCCCTCCTGCCAGAGGAACTCGCTCGTGCGGAGGAAGAGCCGGGGGCGCAGCTCCCAACGGACCACGTTCGCCCACTGGTTGATCAGCAGGGGCAGGTCGCGGTAGCTCTGCACCCACTTCGAGAAGTACTCGTTGATGATCATCTCGGAGGTGGGCCGGACGACCGCGGGCTCCTCAAGCTCCTTGCCGCCGCCGTGCGTGACCACGGCCAGCTCGGGCGCGAAGCCCTCGATGTGGTCGGCCTCGCGGGCGAGGTAGGACTGCGGGATCAGCAGCGGGAAGTACGCGTTCTCGGTGCCCGTCTCCTTGATCCGGGCGTCCATCTCGGCCTGCATCCGCTCCCAAAGGCCGTACCCGTACGGTCGGATGACCATGGAGCCGCGCACTGGGCCGTTGTCGGCCAGCTCGGCCTTGCTGATCAGATCCTGGTACCAGCGGGGGAAATCTTCCGCCCGGGGCGTGAGTACGGGTGCCTTGGCCATGTCGAGATCGTACGGGCCCACGTTGCCGTCATGTGAATTCTCGCCACTCCCACAGAGAAGCCACAAGCCGGGCCCCACAAACCCTGGACGCCGTAGCGAGCGCGGAGTTTGCTGGCATACGGGGGAAGTGCGAGCGCACATCACGGGGGCCTCGGAAACGGGCACGGCCACAACTCTCGGCGGATTGGGGCGCTTTCGATGACACCTACGCTCGTGCGGCACTACCTGCCTCATACGGGGCCCGCGCCCCGTGTGGACCTGGGTGCACGCGCGCGTGACTGGTCCGAGATCCAGGAGCGGATGCTGGTACCGCTCTACGAAGCCGTCTACGAGCGACTCGAAGTGGGGCCCGGCACCCGGCTGCTCGGCCTCGGCTGCGGCTCCGGGCTCGCCCTGCTGATGGCGGCCTCCAGAGGCGCGTCGGTGACCGGTGTCGAGCGCTCCTCCCCCGAACGCCTGGCCCTCGCCCGGGAGCGACTCCTGCCGGACCCGTGGTCCCCACGCGCGCGTGCGCACACCCGGCTCGTCTACGGCTCCTCCAGGGACGCGGGCGACGCGGAGACGCCCGCGTACACCCTGGTGACCGCCTTCGAGCCCATCGGGTGTCTCGCGGGCGACGCGGAGGGACTCGGTGAACTGCTCGCGTCCGCCACGCCGTTGACCGGGCACGGGACGCCCGTGGTGCTGGCCGGCTGGGGTCCGCCGGAGCGCTGCGCCACGTCGTCCGTGCTGCGGGTGGCCGCGAGGATGGCGGATCCGCTGCGCAGCGCGGGCAGTTGGCGCCCCGCCCTGCGCGACGACCTGGAGGAGGTCGCCCAGCGCGCCGGACTCAGGCCCGACGGCTCCGGGCGGGTGTCGTGCCCCTTCGGGTACGCCGATGTGGAGAGTGCCGTACGAGGGCTGCTGTCCACGGGGCTCTTCGACGCGGCGATCGCCGCGACGGATCAGGTGCAGGTGGAGAAGGAGTTGGCGGAGGCGTTGCATCCGTATCGGCGGCAGGACGGCACGGTGTGGATGCCGAACGTCTTCCGGTATGTGATCGCGCGTACGACCTGAGGATGACTACGGCTCTTCCTTGAAGAGGCGCGTGACGCCCGCGATGCGGTACGCGTCCGTCTCCTCCAGCGTCTCGTTCTCCAGGAGTGCCTCGGCGAGCGAGTCCAACTGGCCGCGGTGGTCGCGGAGTTTGCGGATCGCCTCCTCGTAGCACTCGTCCACGATGCGGCGCATCTCGTCGTCGATCACGTCCAGGGTCTGCGGTGCGGCGGCGAGGCCGTAGGCCTGCTGGGCGTCGTTCGGGAGGGCGGAGAGGCGGCCGACGCGCTCGCTCATGCCCCAGCGGGCGACCATCCCGCGCGCGATGTTGGTGACCTGTTCGAGGTCGCTCTCGGCGCCGGTGGTGATCACCCCGTAGACGACCTGTTCCGCGGCCATGCCGCCGAGGGCGCCGATGATCCGGCCGCGCAGATACTCCTCGGTGTACGCGTACTTGTCGGAGTCCGGGGTGGAGAGCGTGACGCCGAGTGCCCTCCCGCGCGGGACGATGGTGATCTTGCGGACCGGGTCGGCGCCGGGCTGGAGCATGCCCAGGAGGGCGTGGCCGCTCTCGTGGTACGCGGTGCGCCGGCGTTCCTCCTCGGGCATCACCAGCGGGCGTTCGGCGCCCAGTTGGACCTTCTCCAGGGCCTCCGAGAGGTCGGCCTGCGTGACCTCGCTCTGCTTGCGCTTGACGGCGAGGAGGGCGGCCTCGTTGGCGAGGTTGGCGAGTTCGGCGCCGGTCATGCCCGGGGTCGTACGGGCGACCTGGGCGAGGTTCACGTCCTTCGCGAGCGGGATCTGCCGGGTGTGGATCTCCAGGATCGCCTTCCGGCCACCGCGGTCGGGCGGCGAGACCACGACCACCCGGTCGAAGCGGCCGGGGCGGGTCAGCGCCGGGTCCAGGACGTCGGCGCGGTTGGTGGCCGCGATGACGATGACGCCCTCGGAGCCGGAGAAGCCGTCCATCTCGGTGAGGATCTGGTTCAGGGTCTGCTCGCGCTCGTCGTGACCGCCCATCCCGGAGCCTCCGCCACGCGCCCGCCCGATGGTGTCGATCTCGTCGATGAAGATGATCGAGGGGGCCACCTTGCGGGCCTCCGCGAACAGTTCACGCACGCGTGAGGCACCGACACCGACGATCATCTCGATGAACTCGGAGGCCGACGCCGAGAAGAACGGCACCCCCGCCTCCCCCGCGACCGCCCGCGCGAGCAGCGTCTTGCCGGTGCCGGGCGGGCCCGCGAGGAGCACGCCCCGGGGCATCTTGGCGCCCATCTTCCGGTATTCGTCGGGGTTCTTGAGGAAGTCGACGACGTCGTTCAGCTCGCCCTCGACCTCGTCGATACCGGCCACGTCCTCGAAGGTCGTGCGCTGCTTGCCCGGCTCCAGCTCGACCGGTTTCGGCGGGGCCTTGCGGCCGAGCATGCCGCCCGCGCCGCCGAGCCCCGAGCTCATCCGCCGTGCGATGAAGAGCCACAGAACGACCAGCAGCAGCATCGGGGCCAGCGAGATCAGCAGATTGGCCAGAAAACTACGGTGTTGTACGACCGGTTCCGCCGTGACCGTGACGTTGTGCTTGGTCAGGTCCTCCCAGAGCTGGTCGTCCGCGAAGGTCGGCCGCTCGGTGTCGAACTTGGTGTACTTGCCGCCGCCGTCCGGGTTGTCCTGGCCCTTCTTCAGCTGGCCCTGGATCGCGTTGCCCTTGGCGTAGATCTTGGTGACGTTGCCCGCGTCGACCTGCTTGCTGAACTCCGTGTACGAGATCGTCGGCTCGTCGCCCTCGTTGAAGAAGGAGAGGATGAGGTTCGCGACGAGGTACACCACGAGCGCGGTGAGGATGAGACTCCACCAGCCGCCGCGCATCTTCTTCCCGCCCGGCGACGGCTTCGGGGGCTCGTCCGGGGTGCCTTCCGTTCGCCAGGGCTGGTCGGGGGACTTGCGCGGCGGCGCGGGGTTGGTCATACCGGCAAGTTACGACACGCGCCAGGCGTCGGCACGCCCGGCATACGCCGAGGGCGCCCTTCCGGAGAGGGGCGCCCTCGGTGACGTAGAAGACGAGCGTGACAGACGGACTGTCAGCCCATGAACTTCTTGAACTCGTCCGGCAGCTCGAAGTCCTGGGCGCCCTGCTGCGGCAGACCGAACGCGTTGCCGCCCTGGGCGGCACCGGCCTCGCGGCGCTGCGCCTCCTCCAGCTCCTGCTGCTTGCGCTTCATCGGGTTGCCGGAGCGCTGCTTGCCCTTGGCCTGCTTGGGCTGCTTCTTGGTGCGGCCGGGGCCGCCGCCCATGCCCGGCATCCCCGGCATGCCGGGCATCCCGCCGCCCTGCGCCATGCGGGACATCATCTTGCGGGCCTCGAAGAACCGCTCGACCAGACCCTTCACGGCGCTGACCTCGACGCCGGAACCCTTGGCGATACGGGCGCGGCGCGAGCCGTTGATGATGGTCGGCTCGGCGCGCTCGGCGGGCGTCATCGACTTGATGATGGCCGCCGTACGGTCGACATCGCGCTCGTCGAGGTTGTTGATCTGGTCCTTGATCTGCCCCATCCCGGGCAGCATCCCGAGCAGCTTGCTGATGCTGCCCATCTTCCTGACCTGCTCCATCTGGGACAGGAAGTCGTCCAGGGTGAAGTCCTGGCCCTTCTTGGACGCCAGCTTCGAGGCCATCTTCTCGGCCTCTTCTTGGCTGAACGTCTTCTCCGCCTGCTCGATCAGGGTGAGCAGGTCACCCATGTCGAGGATGCGGGAGGCCATCCGGTCCGGGTGGAAGGCGTCGAAGTCGTCGAGCTTCTCGCCGTTCGACGCGAACATGATCGGCTTGCCGGTGACCGAGGCGATCGACAGGGCCGCACCACCGCGGGCGTCACCGTCGAGCTTGGAGAGCACCACGCCGTCGAAGCCGACGCCGTCGCGGAAGGACTCGGCGGTGTTGACCGCGTCCTGACCGATCATCGCGTCGACGACGAAGAGGATCTCGTCCGGGCTGACCGCGTCGCGGATGTCCGCGGCCTGCCGCATCAGTTCCTGGTCGATGCCGAGGCGGCCCGCGGTGTCCACGATCACGATGTCGTGGACCTTCGACTTGGCGAACTCGATGGAGTCCTTGGCGACCTTGACCGGGTCCCCGACGCCGTTGCCCGGCTCGGGCGCGTAGACCGCGACACCGGCGCGCTCGGCGACGACGCTCAGCTGGTTCACCGCGTTCGGGCGCTGGAGGTCGGCGGCGACGAGCAGCGGCGAGTGCCCCTGGTCCTTGAGCCACTTGCCGAGCTTGCCCGCGAGGGTCGTCTTACCGGCACCCTGGAGACCCGCGAGCATGATCACGGTCGGCGGGTTCTTGGCGAAGCGGAGTCGGCGGGTCTCGCCGCCGAGCACCCGGACCAGCTCTTCGTTGACGATCTTGAGGACCTGCTGGGCAGGATTCAGCGCCTTGTTGACTTCGGAGCTGAGGGCACGCTCCTTGACATTCTTGATGAACGTGCGGACAACGGGCAGGGCAACGTCGGCTTCGAGGAGGGCGATGCGGATTTCGCGCGCCGTGGCGTCGATGTCCGCTTCGCTCAAGCGCCCCTTGCCGCGCAAGTTCTTGAAGGTCGCTGAAAGGCGATCGGAGAGAGTATCGAACACGGCGGAGTCGGTCCTCGGAGTCGGGGGCAGTGTGGGCGTCTTCCAGGGTATCTGGCCGCGCAAGACAATCGTCCCCGCCTGCTGGGTTCAACGGGCGGGGACTGACAGAAACCCCGCGTCGGCGGGGAGCAAGTATCGCCTCCGAGGATCGTGGCGAGTTCCTCAGGACCACCCCCGCAGCTGCGAGGAGCACATACGGTCAATGCATAGCATGACCTCACGGTCAGGCCCGCAACGTCTCCTCCAGCTTCCGCGCCACCGCCGTCGCCTCGTCCCCCGGCAGAGGCGTGCCCTGCCCCCCGGTGACATAAAAGGCATCCACCGCGTTCGACCCCAGCGTGCTGACGTGCATGCTCCGGACCCGGACCTTCGCCTCGTCCAGTGCCCGGCCGATCCGGTGCAGCAGCCCGGGTGCGTCGGGTGCGCGCACCTCGATGACCGTGGCGTGCTGGGAGGCGGCCGGGGCGACCGTCACGCGGGCCGCCGGTGCCACGACACCCCGGCGGCGCGGGTACGCCGCGTCCCGCTCGGCCAGCCGCCCCGCGATGTCCAACGACCCGTCCAGGGCCCGTACGAGATCCGCGCGCAGCCGGGCGGCCTGGGGCAGGGAGCCGTACTCGGCGGCGACCCGCCAGTTCAGCAGCAGGACCGAACCCTCCACGCCGTCCGGCAGGTCCAGCGCGCGCAACTCCGCCGTGCGGACCGTCAGGCGGTGCATCGCGAGCACACCCGCCACCGCCGGGAGTACGCCCGGCTGGTCCGGTACGGCGATCAGGAGTTCCACGCCGAGGGGTTCGGGGTCGCCGACGGGCTCGTCCTCGGACGGGGGTTCGGTCTGGGCGCGCAGCGCCAGCACCGGGCCGCCCGTCGCCACCGCCTCGATCGCGAGCCGTTCCTGTTCCGCCGTGGCCGCGCCCGCCTCGGGCTCCTCGGGGGCGTCCCCGGAGAGGACCGCGGCGACCCGCTTCACCAGGTCGGCGACGAGGGAGGCCCGCCAGGACGACCACGCGGCCGGGCCGGTGGCCAGCGCGTCCGCCTCCGTCAGCGCGTGCAGCAGCTCCAGCGTGCCGGTCGTACCGACCGCCTCGGCGACCGAGCGGACCGTCGCCGGGTCCTCCAGGTCGCGCCGGGTGGCCGTGTCGATGAGGAGGAGGTGATGGCGTACGAGCGTCGCGAGTACGGCGACGTCCGCGCGGTCGAAGCCGATGCGGGCGGCCACGTCCTTGGCGATGATCTCGCCGGCCACGGAGTGGTCGCCGGGCCAGCCCTTGCCGATGTCGTGCAGCAGCGCGGAGACCAGCAGGAGGTCGGGGCGGCTGACGCGGCGGGCGAACTCCGAGGCGCGGACGGCGGTTTCGATCAGGTGCCGGTCTACGGTCCAGATGTGCACGGCGTTGCGCTGCGGGCGGCAGCGCACCCGCTCCCAGTCCGGGAGGAGGCGGGTGATCAGGCCCTCCGCCTCCAGCGCCTCCCATACGTCGACCGTGGGCTGGCCGGAGCCGAGCAGCGTCACCAGCTGTTCGCGCGCCTCGGCGGGCCAGGGCGTGGGCAGAGGGCGCGCGGTCGTCGCCATGCGCCGTACGGCGTGCAGCGAGAGCGGGAGTCCGGCCTGCGCGGCGGCAGCGGCGGCGCGGAGCGGGAGGACGGGGTCGCGTTCGGGGCGGGCGGCGCGGGCGAGCACCACCTCGCCGTCCTGCTCGACCACGCCTTCGGCGAGCGGCGAGCGCTCGGCGGTCGGCTTGGCGCCCCCGCCCAGCATGGCGCGCAGCCTCGGCCGCACGGCACGGGACCGCAGCACGCGCCCCACCTCACGCCAGGTGACATCACTGGCGTACGACACGACGCGTGCCGCTTCGTAGACCTGGCGCAGCAGGGTGTCCGCGTCGAGGAGGCCCAGCTCGGCGGCGACCTGGTCCTGTTCCTGGAGCGCGAGCCGGTCGGTCGCGCGGCCGGTGGTGAGGTGCAGGGCGTCGCGCACGTCGAGGAGACGGCGGCGCGCGTCGGCGAGGCCCTCGCGCGGGGCGTCGGCGAGCCAGGAGGCGGCTACGGCGCGCAGCGCGGTGGCGTCGCGCAGGCCGCCGCGGGCCTCCTTGAGGTCGGGTTCGAGGAGGTACTGCAACTCGCCCTGGCGCTGGGCGCGTTCGGCGCAGAGTTCCTGAAGTTCGGGGAGGCGCTTGGGCGCCTGGTTGCGCCAGTCGGCGAGGACGGCCGTGCGCAGGGAGGCGGTCAGGCCGAGGTCGCCGGCGATGTGGCGGGCGTCGAGGAGGCCGAGTTGGACCTTGAGGTCCTCGCCGGCGGTCTTGCGCGCCTCGGCGGGCGTACGGACGGAGTGGTCGAGGGCGAGGCCGAGGTCCCAGACCGGGTACCAGATGCGGTCGGCGAGCGCGGCGACCGCGCCGGAGTCGGAGCCGTCGTGCAGGAGGAGCAGGTCGAGGTCGCTGCGCGGGGAGAGTTCGCCGCGGCCGTAGCCGCCGACGGCGACCAGGGAGACGCCCTTGGGTGCTTCGTTGCCGGCGGTGAAGAGGCCGGTCAGCCAGTCGTCGGTCAGTTCGGCGAGGGCCGCACGGCGCGGCGGCCCGGACCGCGCCCCCTCAGTGAGGAGGCGCAGCCGGGCCGCCGCGTAGCCGCTGGGTCCGGAGTCCTCTGCATCCTTGCGCACGTCCGTACTCGTCACCCAGCGACTCCTGTTCTGTTGCTTTTTACAGCGCGTCCGGTCCGCGCTCGCCGGTCCTGACCCGGACGGCCGTCTCGACCGGGAGGGACCAGACCTTGCCGTCACCGATCTTGCCGGTTCGGGCGGCCTTGACGATGACGTCGATCAGCTGCTCGGCGTCGTCGTCCTCGGCCAGCACCTCGATGCGGATCTTGGGGACCAGGTCGACCGTGTACTCGGCGCCCCGGTAGACCTCGGTGTGTCCCCGCTGACGACCGTAGCCGCTCGCCTCGGTGACCGTCAGACCGTGGACCCCGAAGGCCTGGAGGGCTTCCTTGATCTCGTCGAGCCGGTGGGGCTTCACGACGGCGGTGATGAGCTTCATGCGTCCACCTTCTTCGTCTCCGTGGCGGTGGCGAGCGAGCCGCCGCCGAGGCCGCCGCCGGCGCCGCTGAAGTCGTATGCGGTCTCGGCGTGCTCCGCCTGGTCGATGCCCGCGACCTCTTCGTCCTCGGTGACCCGCATGCCGATGGTCTTGTCGATGAGGAAGGCGAGGACCGCGGAGGCGACCAGGGAGTAGCCGAGGACCGCGCCGACACCGGCGAACTGCTTCCACAGCTGGGTGAAGGAGTGGTCGCCGTAGAAGACGCCGGTCGCGGCGGACTGGCCCTTGCCGGTGGCGAAGAAGCCGATGAGCAGGGAGCCGAGGATACCGCCGACCATGTGGACGCCGACGACGTCGAGGGAGTCGTCGATGTTGAACTTGTACTTCAGGCCGACGGCCGCGGCACAGCCGACACCGGCGATGGCGCCGACGGCGATCGCGCCGATCGGGGAGACCGCGCCACCGGACGGGGTGATGGCGACCAGACCGGCGACGGCACCCGAGGCCGCGCCCAGCGTGGTGAACGCGCCGTGGCGGATCTTCTCGTAGGCGAGCCAGGCGAGCATGGCGGCGGCGGTGGCGACCTGGGTGTTGACGAACATCAGCGCGCCGACGCCGTCGTCGTTGCCGAGCCACGAACCGGCGTTGAAGCCGAACCAGCCGAACCACAGGAGACCGGCGCCGAGCATGACCAGCGGAAGGCTGTGCGGACGCATGGGGTCACGCTTGAAGCCGACGCGCTTGCCGATGACCAGGATGACGCCGAGGGCGCCGGCACCGGCGTTGATGTGGACCGCGGTACCACCGGCGAAGTCGATCACACCGAGCTTGAAGGCCCAGCCGTCGGCGCCCCACACCCAGTGGGCGACGGGGACGTAGACGACGGTCAGCCACAGGGCGACGAAGAGGCACCAGGCCGAGAACTTCACGCGGTCGGCGATGGCACCGCTTATCAGGGCCGGGGTGATGACGGCGAACATCATCTGGAAGACCATGAAGACGAAGATCGGGATGGTGTAGCCGGGCCAGAGGTCCGTCAGTCCGACGTCGCTCATGCCGAGCCAGTGGGAGTCGTAGCCGATGAAGCCGTTACTCGAACCGAAGGCGAGCGAGAAGCCGTAGAGGACCCACAGGATGGTGACGATCCCGATGCTGATGAAGCTCATCATCAGCATGTTCAGGGTGCTCTTGACCCGGACCATGCCTCCGTAGAAGAAGGCGAGTCCCGGTGTCATGAGCAACACCAGGGCGGAACAGATGAGCATGAAGCCTGTGTTCGCGGAGGACAGTTTGGGTGCCTCCGCGGCAAGCGTGATGGCGGCTGATGCCATCGGCGTCTCCTCGTCGGTTGTACGGCCCCGTGCGGGCGAAGCCTGGATGCGGTCCGGTCAAGGCGGGGGGTCCGGTTATGCGCCATGAGATTGGCGCAGCGCGGTTTCGGTCGAAGCCCCACGTTGTTTCGCCGGGGTGACGAAGGCGCCGTGCGTGTTACGCGTCGATGAACTGCCGGATCTCCGGCCGGGCGATCGTTATCGTCGCGCAACCTTCCCCGGCGGCGGGAAACCGGCCGCGGCCGGAGTTCCGGCGGCGGGCGCGGGGGCGCCGGGGCATGGGGTCCTGGCCCCTTCGGCGTGCTCCCGCGGCCCGTTCGGGAGCCTCCCGGCGAGCCCGCCGATTCCGGCCGGACCACCGGGGCCGCGCACCACCGCGCGGACGGTCTTTCGAATACGAGTCACAAGGGGCCGGACGGTCCTTTGACCACCCGGCCCGCACTGCCGTACCGGCCGCCGCCCGATCCGCGGACGCACATGAAACCGGCCGCGGTCGGCCTTCCGATGACCTGGCATGGGGGAGCCGAGTCGGGCTGTTCGGGAAGACCGGCCGCGGCCGGGGCCTGGGTGGGTCAGACCGCCTCGGCGGTCTCGGGGAGCTCGATGGCGAGCCGGTCGGTGAGGTCGATGACCTCGGCCAGTTCGCCGAAGTCGCGGACGGCCGTGTCGATGGTCTTTCGGATACGAGTGTTCACGCGCTCGGAGCGCACCTTCTTGGCGACGGTCATCGCCTCGGCCGCGAGCACCGCGCCCTGCTCCGGCTCCCGCTGCAACAGGTGCACGGTGGCCATGCCGATGAGATTGAGCGCGTACGACCGCTTGTGGTCGTCGTCCTTGGCGAAGAGGTCCACCGCCCGCTGCATGACGGGCTCGGCCAGCGAGGCGTAGGCGGGGCTGCGGCCGGCGACGTAGGCGAGGTCGCGATAGGAGTGCGAGTTCTCGCCGTACAGCTCGGCCTCGGAGAAGAAGCGGATCCAGTCCGGGTCCGGGTCGTCCCACTCGTGCACGTCGGCGAAGGTGTCCTCGGCCATCCGGACGGCCCGCTTGCACTTCCCGGGCTGCCCCATGTTGGCGTAGGCGCGGGCCTCCATCGCATACAGCATCGACTGGGTGCGCGGACTGGCGCAGTCCCGGCTGCCGTACTGCGCGAGGTGGATCAACTCCAGCGCGTCGTCGGGCCGTCCGAGGTGGATCATCTGGCGGCTCATGCTGGACAGCACGTACGACCCGAGCGGCTTGTCGCCCGCTTCCTTCGCGGCGTGCAGGGCGAGGACGAAGTACTTCTGCGCGGTGGGCTGGAGCCCCACGTCGTACGACATCCACCCGGCCAGCTCGGCGAGTTCGGCGGCGACCTTGAACAACTTGCGGTTGGTGGCGTCGGGTTGGGACTCCTGGAGAAGGTCGGTCACCTCGTGCAGCTGCCCCACGACCGCCTTGCGGCGCAGGCCGCCGCCGCACTGGGCGTCCCACTTGCGGAACATCGCCGTGGTGGACTCAAGCAGCTCCAACTCCGGCTTGGAGAGCCGCCCGACGTGCCGGGAGGAGCCCGACGGCTCGGGCTCCGGCGGGAGGGCCGAGGGGCCGGGGACCAGCCAGCGCTGCATGGGTTCGATGAGGGACGGCCCCGCGGACAGGGCCAGCGAGGTTCCGAGGAAGCCGCGCCGCGCCAGCATGAGGTCGCTGCGCGAGAACTCGCTGAGCAGCGCCACCGTCTGCGGGGCCGTCCAGGGCAGGTCGACGCCGGACACGGACGGTGCCTGGCGGGCGGCGCGCAGGCCCAGGTCCTCGACCGAGACGACACAGCCGAAGCGCTCGGAGAACAGCTCCGAGAGGATCCTCGGGATCGGCTCGCGCGGGTTCTCGCCGTCCAGCCAGCGGCGCACGCGGGAGGTGTCCGTGGAGATGTGGTTGGCGCCCAACTGGCGTGCCCGGCGGTTCACTTGGCGTGCCAGCTCGCCCTTGGACCAGCCGCTGCGCACGAACCACGAGCCGAGCAGCTCGTTGGGGCGCTTGTCCGTACTGGCCGCGGTCGTCCCGCCTCCGCCGTTGCCGCCCACTGGAACGCCCCCATCCCTGGAACCACTTGTCGCCGCTGTGCGCCAAGCCCTATCAGAATGCCGGTAAATACGGCTTCCCGTCCCGCACTTGTCACCCTTCGAACGAGATGACGAGTTGCCTCCGGCATACCCACAAGTGCATGTGCCCCGAGGACTTGTGCACACAAAGTAATCCTACGATCACCCGTCCAGCCACGGCGATCCCGGAAACGCCACCATTCGCCACCCCTTCGAATGAACCTACGGTTGCCTCCGCACGATTCACTTGACATAGGACGGCCGGAGGTGGGCGCAGCGGTGCACGCGGGGGCGCGTGCCGCCGAACACACCACCCGGGATGCTCCTGGGCGCCGCCTGGACCCAGCGGCACCGGGTAGGCGTGGACGCAGAGTGACGATCCGCATCCGTCTCGTAACCACCGGTGCGTCGGACCCGTTGGAGGGGGCATGGGCTTCACGATCGGCAGCAGCCGGGGTATCCGCGACATCCGGTCCGGCACGCGCCGTCGCGGCCGCACCTCGGAGTGCACGGCCGTGGCCGAGTTCACCGGGCTGTGGGGCTGGGACGTGGTCGCGGGCGCGCGGGCCGCGGGCGGCGCGTGTTCCTGCGGCGACACCAAGTGCCCCGCGCCGGGCGCGCATCCCCTTGCCTTCGCCCCCGAGGTGCGGGCAGGCGCGACCCTCGACGAAGTCACCGAGGCCTGGGCCGAGTTGCCGGGCGCGTCGGTGATGCTGCCGGTGGGCCGCGCCTTCGACGTCATCGAGGTGGCCGAGCCCGCGGGCCGACGCGCACTCGCCCGCCTGGAGCGGATGGGCCTCCCGCTCGGCCCGGTGGCGGCGACCCCCGACCACCGCGCCCACTTCTTCGTGGCCCCCGGCGCAGCCGCCGAACTCCCCTCCCTCCTCTACCGCATGGGCTGGGACGACCCCACCTCCCTCGACCTGCGCGGCCTGGGGCCCGGCACCCACATCACGGCCCCACCTTCCGACCGAGCAGGCCTGGGCCCGGTCCGCTGGCTCCGCTCCCCCGCCCTCGACTCGGCAACAAGGCCCCCGGCGGCACGCTTGCTCCTGGGCACGCTGGCGTATGTGGCACACAGGTCGCGCGCATAGGTCGTAGAACGACGAAGTGCCCGTCCCTAATGGTGAGTTGAGGGACGGGCACTTCTTGGGAGAGGGCCGACTAAAGCGCGCCCTTTAGGGGCGCGGGGCTGTGACATTTGCGGCTCCGCCGCGTGGGCGCGACCAGCCCCCACCGCCCCGCAGCGAACAAACAGCCGATCAGTCCCCAATAAGGGCATCGACAAACGCCTCCGGCTCAAAGGGCGCCAAGTCATCCGCCCCCTCACCGAGCCCGATCAACTTCACCGGCACCCCCAGTTCCCGCTGCACGGCAACCACGATGCCCCCCTTCGCCGTACCGTCCAGCTTGGTCAGCACGATGCCCGTGATGTCCACGACCTCGGCAAAGACCCGCGCCTGCACCAGCCCGTTCTGCCCGGTCGTCGCGTCCAGCACAAGCAGCACCTCATCGAGCGGCGCATGCTTCTCCACGACCCGCTTGACCTTGCCCAGCTCATCCATGAGCCCGGTCTTCGTGTGCAACCGCCCGGCCGTGTCGATGAGGACGACGTCGACCCCCATCTCCTTGCCCTCCTTCACCGCGTCGAACGCGACGGAGGCGGGATCCCCGGCCTCGGGCCCGCGCACGGTGTGGGCACCGACCCGCTCGCCCCAGGTCTGCAACTGGTCGGCCGCGGCGGCCCGGAACGTGTCGGCGGCACCGAGCACGACCGTACGGCCGTCGGCGACAAGCACCCGGGCCAGCTTGCCGGTGGTCGTGGTCTTGCCGGTGCCGTTGACCCCGACGACCATCACGATCCCGGGCTTGCGGTCCTCAGGCTCGGTCTTCACGGTCCGGTCGACATCCGTGCCGACCAGCTTGAGCAGTTCCTCGCGGAGCAGCGCGCGCAGTTCCTGCGGGGTCCGGGTGCCGAGCACCTTGACCCGCTCGCGCAGCGCGTCGACCAGCTCCTGGGTGGGCGCGACGCCGACGTCCGCGGTGAGGAGGGTGTCCTCGATCTCCTCCCACGTGTCCTCGTCGAGGTGCTCGCGGGACAGCAGCGTGAGCAGCCCCTGCCCGAGCGCGTTCTGCGAGCGGGAGAGCCGGGTGCGGAGCCGGACGAGCCGTCCGGCGGTCGGCTCGGGGACGTCCAGTACGGGGACATCCGGTACGGGCGGTTCCTCGACGGCGACCGGGGCCGAACCGTCGGGAAGATCCACCTCCTCTATGGTCCGGCGCGCTTCGTCGCGCGGCGTCTCGGCCTCGTCGCCGATGTGCGGCTCGGCCGGCGGGGCGGTGATGTCGGGCACGGAGGTGGGCGGCGGGGGCAGCGGCTTCTTGCGCCGACTGCCGACGACGAGCCCGCCGAGCGCACCGAGCACGACCACGGCGATGACTACAGCAAGGATGACGGTTTCCATAACCCACCCAGTATCAGCCATGGGCCTGGCCGGGGCCCAGCGCGGGCGGCGCGCGGCCGGGTGGTCGGCGTCGGGGGCACCGTCACCGCCACCATCGCCCGGCCCCAAACCGCCGCAGTCACACCCATGGCCATCTGACATACCGTCAGCTAACGTCCCCCACCACACACGGAAGGGGGACCTCCCATGCCCGTCTCGGTCGTCCGCTTCAACCTCGTCGAACCCGGCGCCACCCCCGCCTCGCTGAGCGCCCGCTACCGGGCCGCCTTGGAGATGACCGCGTACGCCGACGAGCACGGAATCACCACCGTGCAGACGGAGGAGCACCACGGCGTCGCCAACAACTGGATGCCGTCGCCGTTCGCCTTCGCGGGCGCGGTCTTCGGCGCCACCCGACACATCGCGGTGACCGTCTCCGCGGTCATCGGCCCGCTGCACGACCCGCTCCGGCTGGCCGAAGACATCGCCGTACTGGACCTGTTGAGCGGCGGACGGCTCGTGACCGTGGCCGGGATCGGCTACCGCCCGGAGGAATACGCCCAGTTCGACGTGGAGTGGAAGCAACGGGGCAGGCTCCAGGACGAGTTGCTGGAGACGGTCCTGAAGGCGTGGTCCGGCGAGGAGTTCGAGTACCGGGGCCGTACGGTACGGGTCACCCCGCGCCCCTTCTCCGACCCGCACCCCCTGCTGCTGGTCGGCGGCTCCTCCAAGGCAGCCGCGCGCCGGGCCGCCCGGTTGGGCCTGCCGTTCTTCCCCAGCGCGCATCTGCCGGACCTGGAGGCCTACTACAAGGACCGGCTCGTCGAGTACGGCACCGAGGGCTGGACCATGATGCCGGGTGCGGAGACCCCGCTGCTGCACATCGCCGAGGACCCGGACCGGGCCTGGGCCGAGTACGGCGCGCATTTCCTGCACGAGGCGCGGACCTACGCCTCCTGGCAGTCCGGGGAGATCCGCTCGGCGGTGAAGTCGGGGGCCACCACCGTGGCCGAGCTGCGCGCGGAGGGCGTGTACCGGATTCTCACTCCGGACCAGTGCGTGGCGCTGGGCCTGGACAACCTCGTACTGCATCCGCTGGCGGGCGGGATGCCGGTCGACGAGGGATGGCGCAGCCTGCGGCTGTTCGCGGAGCGGGTGCTGCCGGTGCTCGGGGAGTGAGCACCGGGTGACTCTTACCCGTAACCGGTGGACCGGCCGGTCCACCGGTGGTCCACTGCGGTCATGACCTTGGCAGTGGATGTGTTCCTGCGTGACGCGGACGGCCAGTGGAACGTGCTCGACGTTCCGGAGGGGTGCAACGACTCGGCCGGCTTCGAGAACTGGCGGGAGACCGTGTGGGGTTCGCCGGCCGTACGGTCGCTCGGTGCCACGTACCTTCCCGTGCTGGCGTCCAGCGATCTGTACGTCGAGGCCTCGGACGTACCGGAGTTCCTGCGCGAGGTCGCGCTGCTGCGGGCGCATCTCGACGCTGTCGCCGCGGCCGTGGGAGAGGCTCCCGACCTGGTCGGGAGCCGCCTGGACAACATCGAGTCGGCCGCCCTGCGCGCCCGGGAGATCGGCGGCGGCGTACTCATCTGGTGAGCTCACAGCCGTAGGACGGAAAAGGGATTCGGGGAGACGGGCGGCGGGGGATGGAGCCCGTCTCCCCGAGCTTGTGGGGCCCGCCTTCGCGGGCCCGGTCCGTGGGAGGGCCGGTCAGCCCATGTCCTCCAGCTTCTTGCCCTTCGTCTCCTTCACGAACTTCAGGACGAACGGGATGGAGAGCGCGGCGAAGACCGTGTAGATCACGTAGGTCGCGGAGAGGTTCCAGTCGGCCAGCGACGGGAAGCTCGCGGTGATGGCCCAGTTGGCGATCCACTGCGCGGAGGCGGCGACGCCGAGGGCGGCGGCGCGGATCTTGTTCGGGAACATCTCGCCGAGGAAGACCCAGACCACGACACCCCAGGACAGGGCGAAGAAGAGGACGAAGACGTGGGCCGCGACGAGCGCGGTCCAGCCCTGGGCACTGGGCAGCTTGCCGTCGACCAGATGGTACGAGAAGGCCCAGGCCTCCAGCGCGAGACCGACGACCATGCCGACCGAGCCGATGAGGGCCAGTGGCTTACGGCCGATGCGGTCCACGAAGATCATGGCGATCACGGTGCCGATGATGTTCACGATCGACGTCGTGAAGGAGTAGAAGAACGACTGCGTGGGGTCGACGCCGACCGACTGCCACAGCGTCGAGGAGTAGTAGAACGCGACGTTGATGCCGACGAGTTGCTGGAAGGCCGAGAGGCCGATGCCGACCCAGACGATCGGCTTGAAGTAGAAGCCGCCACCGCCGAGCAGGTCCTTGAAGGTCGACTTGTGCTCGCTCTTCATCGCGTGCTCGATCTCGGCGACTCGGGCGTCCAGGTCGATGTCGTCGCCCTCGACCTCGCGCAGCACCGCGTGGGCGCGGTCCAGCTTGCCCGCGGAGATCAGGAAGCGCGGGGACTCGGGGATCGCGAAGGAGAGCAGGCCGTAGAGGATGGCCGGGATCACCATGACGCCGAGCATCACCTGCCAGGCCTCCAGGCCCATCAGCTTGCCGCGCTGGTCGCCGTCGGCGGCGTTCAGCAGACCCCAGTTGACCAGCTGCGAGATCGCGATGCCGATGACGATCGCGGCCTGCTGGAAGGAGCCGAGCCGGCCGCGGTAGGCGGGCGGCGAGACCTCGGCGATGTAGGCGGGGCCGATGACGGAGGCCATGCCGATGGCGAAGCCGCCGATGATCCGCCAGAAGGCGAGGTCCCAGAGCGCGAAGGGCAGCGCGGAGCCGACGGCGCTGATCGTGAACATCACCGCGGAGATCTGCATACAGCGGATACGGCCGATGCGGTCGGCGATACGGCCGGCGGTCGCGGCACCGATCGCACAGCCGATCAGGGCGATCGCGATGACCTGGGCGAGGGCCGCGGAGCCGATGTCGTAGCGACTGCGGATCGCCTCGACGGCGCCGTTGATCACGGAGCTGTCGTAGCCGAAGAGGAAGCCGCCCATCGCGGCCGCCGCCGCGATGAAGATGACGTGCCCGAGATGTTCGGGATGAGCCGACCCGGCTCCTGACTGAGGTGCCTGCGCAGTGCTGGTCACGTGTAACTCCTGAGGCCACCGGCGTCGCTGCCGGGGTGCGGGGGGCGACCCTTCCAGTGGCGCACAGCTTCCCGCTGCCCACCACCTGAAGGTAAAAGCAACGCTGAAGAGACTATGCCTTCAAGTTTCGAAGTCAACAGGGGGTCTCCTGTGAAGTTCAGCGCCACAGATCGCCGCAGGTGGTCACCTCGCATTCAAGACTTGAACACTTGGTGGAGGTCTAGCGAAGGCGCTGCGAGATGACCTTCGAGACCCCGTCGCCCTGCATGGAGACGCCGTACAACGCGTCGGCGACCTCCATCGTGCGCTTCTGGTGGGTGATCACGATCAGCTGCGAGGCCTCCTGAAGCTCCTGCATGATCCGGATCAGCCGCTGGAGGTTGGTGTCGTCGAGAGCCGCCTCGACCTCGTCCATCACATAGAACGGGCTGGGCCGCGCCTTGAAGATCGACACCAGCAGCGCCACGGCGGTCAGGGACCGCTCCCCGCCGGAGAGCAGCGAGAGCCGCTTGACCTTCTTGCCGGGCGGCCGGGCCTCGACATCGACACCCGTGGTCAGCATGTTGTCGGGATCGGTCAGGATCAGCCGCCCCTCGCCACCCGGGAACAGCCGGCTGAACACACCCTCGAACTGGATCGCCGTGTCCCGATACGCCTCGGTGAAGACCTGCTCGACGCGCTCGTCGACCTCCTTCACCACTTGAAGCAGGTCGGCGCGGGTCTTCTTCAGGTCCTCCAGCTGCTCGCTGAGGAACTTGTGCCGCTCCTCAAGCGCCGAGAACTCCTCCAGCGCGAGGGGGTTCACTTTCCCGAGCTGCTGGTACGCCCGTTCGGCCGACTTGAGCCGCTTCTCCTGCTCGGCGCGGTGGAACGTACGGGGCTGGTTGCGCGGATCCTCCGGGTCCTCCGGCAGCACCTCGCCCTCGGCGGCGAGCGAGGGCGGCACGAGCTGGTGCGGCCCGTACTCCTCGATCAGCCCCGCCGGCTCCACCCCCAACTCCTCCAGCGCCTTGGTCTCCAGCTGCTCGATCCGCATCCGCTTCTCGGCCCCGAGCACCTCGCCCCGGTGCACCGAGTCCGTCAGCTTGTCGAGCTCGCCCTTGAGGTCACGCCCCTGATTGCGGGCGGCGGTCAGCTCCTGCTCCCGCCGCGCCTTGGCGGCATCGGCGGCGGTACGCTCCGCGTCGGCACGTCCGAGGGACACCTCGACATGCGCGAGCAGCTGCCGCGCCCCGAACGCAACAGCTTCGGCGACCGCGGCCTCATGCCGCAACCGCGCGAGCCGCTGCTCCGCCCGAGCCCGCGCCTCACGCTCCGCCCGGGCCCCCCGATCCAGCGAATCGGCCCGCCCGGCAAGCCCCTTGACCCGCTCCTCATGCGTACGGACCTGAAGCCGCGCCTCCATCTCGGTCTGCCGAGCGTTGGCCCCATCGGCCGCGAGCCGGTCCCGCACGGAGGTGTCGGGCTCCTCCTCGACCGGCATCTCCTCAGCGACAGCCAGCCGTTCGGCCAGCACTTCAGCCTCTTCTACGGCCTTGTCGAGCGCGTCCTGGGCCCGTGCCGCCGCCGCGGTCGACCGCTCGGCCTCGCCCGCGGCGCCCCGCGCCTGTCCCGCCAGTCGGCCCAACTGCTGCGCCACGGCCGACTTTTCGCGCTCTGCGGCGCGGCGCCGCTCCCCCAACTCCTCCACCAGCGCGGCACATTCCTTGCGGCGATCGGCCGCGGACTGCTGGGCGGCGGTCAACTCCTCGCAACGGACGGCCAGTTCCTCCAGTTCGGCGGCGGCTTCGTCCACGGAGGCCTGTACTTCGAGGAGGCTGGGGGCACCGGCTGAGCCGCCGTGGGCGAAGTGGGCGCCGAGGAGGTCGCCTTCGGCAGTCACTGCGGTCAACTCGGGGTGCGTATATACGAGTTGCTCGGCGTCTTCGAGGGTGTCCACTACGACGATGTTGTGGAGGAGGCGGCGGACTGCGGGGGTGAGGTCCGCGGGGGCGCGGACCAGGTCTGCCGCGAATTGTCGTTGGGCGTCTACAGGTACATCGTGGCTGGGCGCGCCCCGCGGCGGAGCCGCAAATGGATGCTGCCCCGCGCCCCTTTGGGGCGCCGGCTCTCCCGCCAGTAGCAAAGCCGCCCTCCCCCCATCCTGCTTGCGCAGCAGGCGGATTGCGTCGGCCGCCGACGCAGGCGTCGTCACCGCGATCGCGTCCGCCGCCGCGCCGAAGGCTGCCGCCAGGGCGACCTCGTGGCCCGGGGTCACCGTCAGCAGTTCGGCCGCCGGGCCCAGCAGGCCCGTGAGGCGGTCCCGGGCGTCGAGCAGTATCCCCGTGCCGTCCTTCCGCCGTAGGCCCAGTGCCAGTGCGTCGCGGCGGGCCTGGGTGGCGGCGCGTTGGCGTTCCGCGGCGGTGGACGCCTCGCGGGCGGCGGACTGGGCGGCCTCCGCCTCCGCCAGTGCGGCCCGGGCCGCCTTGTGCTGTTCGGAGAGTTCCTCGTCGCCCGCGTCGAGGCCGTCGACCTCGGCCTGGAGCGTCTCGTACTCCTCCTGTGCCGCCGTTGCCCGTTCCTGAGCCTCGTCGCGGGCGGCGGCGAGGCGGTCGATCTCGGCCTGGGCGGAGGCGGCACGTGAACGGGCCGCGTTGACCTGGCCGTTGAGCCGGGCGAGGCCCTCTCTGCGGTCGGCGATGGAACGGGCCACGTCCTTCAACCGCCGTTCCTCGGCGATGAGTTCACGCTCCAGTTCGGAGCGGTGGGCGACCGTTTCCTCCAGGGCGTGTTCGGCGGCCTCCAGGGCCGCTTCCAACTCAGCCTCCTGCTCGCGGATCCGGGCGGCCTCGCGCTCCATGTCCTCGGGGTCACGGCCGCGCCGTTCCTCGGGGGGCGCCGAAGTCGCGCTCTTCACGCGTGCGTCGGCCAGTGAGATCGTGCCGCGTACCCGCTCGGCCAGCTGGGACAACTCGTACCAGGTCTGCTGGGCGCGCTGGAGGCGCGGGGTGAGCTGCCGTACTTCGTCCTCCAGGAGCCCTTCGCGCTGGAGCGCCTTCCTCAACTCCAGTTCGGCGGCTTCCTTGCGTTCCTTGAGCGCGGCCTCGTCGGCGATCTCGGTGTTCAGCGCCTGGCGGAGTCGTACGAGATCGTCGGCCAAGAGCCTCAGGCGCGCGTCTCGGAGGTCGGCCTGGATGACGGCGGCGCGGCGGGCTACGGCGGCCTGGCGGCCCAGGGGCTTGAGCTGGCGGCGGAGTTCGTCGGTGAGGTCCTGCACGCGGGCGAGGTTGGCCTGCATCGCGTCCAGTTTGCGGAGCGCCTTCTCCTTGCGCTTGCGGTGCTTGAGGACGCCGGCCGCCTCCTCGATGAAGGCGCGGCGGCCCATGGGGTCGGCGTGCAGGACGGAGTCGAGCTGGCCCTGGCCGACGATGACGTGCATCTCGCGGCCGATGCCGGAGTCGGAGAGGAGTTCCTGGATGTCGAGGAGGCGACACGTGTCGCCGTTGATCTGGTACTCGCTGCCGCCGTTGCGGAACATGATCCGCGTGATGGTGACCTCGGCGTACTCGATGGGCAGCGCGCCGTCGGAGTTGTCGATGGTCAGGGACACCTCGGCGCGGCCCAGCGGGGGGCGGCCGGTGGTGCCGGCGAAGATGACGTCCTCCATCTTGCCGCCGCGCAGCGACTTGGCGCCCTGTTCGCCCATGACCCAGCTGAGCGCGTCCACGACATTGGACTTGCCCGAGCCGTTCGGACCGACGACACACGTGATCCCCGGCTCGAACCGGAGCGTGGTCGCCGAGGCGAACGACTTGAACCCCCGCAGGGTCAGGGCCTTGAGGTGCACGGCGCTGGACTCTACCTTCCGCTGCTCGCTCTCTCCATGAACGTCCGGTTCCCCGCGGTTTCGCCCTTGAACGTGCAGGGCACACCAAACGTTAAAGAGGGTGGAGGCTTGCGGGGGAAAGAAAGAAGGGACGCCGAAGCGTCCCTTGCAAACTCTGACAACTTAGCGGTTGATACAGGCCGCCCAACCACTGCTTGTCATGATGCGGTGCAGTGATGCGGTGCAGTGATCAGGTGAGCGCGGGCTCCGCCTGGCGTGCGTCGAGCTCAAGAAGCGAATCGTGAGTTGCGGCAGCCGTCAACGCGTCGTTCTCTTCCTGGATCCGTACGAGCTCGGATTCCAGGTCCTGGACGCGTTGCTGGAGCCGTCGCATCTCGGCGAGGAGTCGCGGGTCGGAGCCGCCGACGTAACCGAGAAGCGCCTTTGCCATGATGGATGGTCCTCCACACTGAGTGACCGACCGAAGCGGTGTGGGTCGTGAGGGAATCGCACCCGCGATGCTTGACACAATCAAGGGTTGCTCTGCTGTTCTTCCATGCCAAACAGCTAAGGTGCGCGGGGTTTTCAGCGTCTCACCAAAATGTTTGACGGTCAACACGATCACGCCCCGTATTGGCGGGCGACCCGGGGGCGCGCGGCCCTGACCGGGCGGCGCTGCGGCTCCTGCGGGGCCTGACGGGACTGGCGATCATCCTTAGGTGCGGAGCCTGCCAGAGCGAGTCGTTCTTGGCAACCACCAGGCCCTTTCCACTGTGGGCAGGTGCGGGTGGCATGTCCCCGCGCTTCCGTCAGGGCCGCTTTACACCTTTTCGCAGAATGTGCTCAGCGGATCGCGAAGCCGTCGTAGCCGCCGCGAGGTGTGTCCCAGATCTCGGTGACGCCGTCCACGCGCCCGGGCGTGTCGTGTCCCTGGAGCCAGTCGAGGAGTCCTTCGCAGCCTTCGCGCGATCCCTCCGCGACCACTTGCACGCGTCCGTCGCCCAAATTGAGAGCAAAACCACTCAGGCCCCCGATCTCCAGAGCCTTGGCACGGGTAAACCACCGAAAACCCACACCTTGCACACGCCCTCGCACCCAGGCGACCAACCGCACATCCTCGCTCATGGCTGCAACCTAACCGGCCAATGTCTCTCCGGACACTTGCTCCCCTGGCGCCATGCGGTACCGTCCGCCCCAATGAATCTCATATGAAACTCACTCGATCGAGTGAGCTGGGTCACCGCACGGACGAGTTGACCGCAAGGACGAAAGGCAAGGACATGGGACGCCACCGACGCTCCGCCGCCGGCCGCGCCGCCACGAGCCGCGCCACGGGGGTCACAGAGACGCACGGCTCATACACGAGCGGCTACGACCCGCATGACTCGTACGACTGGAACGACCGCGCCGACGGCTCCGACTGGAACGCCGCCGACGGCTCGACGATCGGCATGGCGCCCTATCTGCACCCGGAGGGCCCCGCCGAGTTCCACCCGAACCGCCAGGCCCACACCGACCGCCAGGCCCACACCGACCACCAGATGCGCCCCGACAGCCAGGTCCGCGCGAACCGCGGGGGCGAGGCCGGCTACGAGGCCCCTCCGAAGTCGGAGGCCCGGCTGCGGGCCGAGAGCCGACTGAAGTCCGACTCCCGGATGAAGAGCGAGGCCTATCTCTTCGCCACCGAGGAGGACTACGCCGTGGTCTTCCCCGAGGCGGCCACCTCCCGGGGCGACGGCTCACGCCCGGCCAACGGCCGTGGGCGCCGCCGCAAGCGCAAGGCCGTGACACCTGTCAAGACGGGCCTGATCGGGGTCTCCGCCGCCGTCGCCATCGGCACGGTCGCGGTCGCCGCGGGCGCGATGCCGGGGCTGGACAACTACAAGCTCGGCGGCGGCGGCAACAGCGACAAGGTGCAGGCCGCGGGCTCGCCGTCCAACTCGGCGACCGAGCAGGGCGGCACCTCCGGCAGCGCGGAGTCCCGTGACTCCGGCTCGTCCACGAGCCGTGACGCGGATCGCGCGGCCTCCCCGTCGGCGGCTCCGACCAAGTCCGCCACGGCTCCCGCCACCAAGGCCCCGGCGAAGAAGCCGGCGGCCACCCCGACCGAGGAGCCGACGACCTCGACTCCCTCGGCGAAGCCCACCCCGACGCCGACACAGTCCGCCGACACTCCGGTGACGGTCTCCGCGGAGGCCGCCGCCGAGGCCGAGGTGCTCAAGCTCGTCAACGAGCAGCGCGCGATCGCCGGTTGCAGCCCGGTGGCCGCCAACAGCTCGCTGACCACGCTGGCCGAGAACTTCAGCCAGCAGATGGCCGACGAGGACTTCTTCGACCACACCGACCCCAGCGGGGCCACCCCGTGGGACCGGGCGGAGAAGCTCGGCATCACCAACCTCGGCGGCGAGAACATCGCCCGCGGCCAGGCGGACGCCGCCGCGGTCATGGACGCCTGGATGAACAGCCCCGGCCACAAGGCCAACATCCTGAACTGCGACTTCAAGACCCTGGGCGTCGGTGTGCACTTGGGCACCGGCGGTCCGTGGTGGACGCAGGACTTCGGGTACTAGTCCGACGCCGACAAGCACCGGCCAACACCAGCAAGCACCGGCAGGGAGCGCTAACCAACGGTTAGTGCTCCCTTCTGGTTAGCGCTGCGTTCGCGTACGCTGAAGAAATGGACAGCACCCAGGAGCGTACGGAGGAGCAGAACTACCCGTACAGCGTGTTCGCCAAAGCCTGCCCCTCCCGAGCCACCCTGGAGCACATCACGGGCCGCTGGGGCGGACTCACCCTGTGCGCGCTACAGGAGGGCTCGCTGCGCTTCAACGAGCTGCGGCGGCGCGTCGACGGCGTGAGCGAGAAGATGCTCTCCCAGACCCTGCACCAGCTGGAGCGCGACGGCCTGGTGCTCCGCGACGCCCAGCCGACGAACCCGCCCCGCGTGGACTACGAACTGACCCCGCTCGGACGCGCCGTCGCCGAACACCTGAAGGGACTCGTCGACTTCATGGAGAGCCGCATGGACGACGTCCTCGCGGCCCGCACGCGCTACGACGAGACGCGGGACGGCCGCTAACTCCTGGGCGCCCGCTGGCACTTCGGGCAGAAGTAGCTCGACCGGTTCATCCACGCCTGCCGCTTCATGGGCGTACCGCAGCGTCGGCACGGCAGGCCCTCGCGGCCGTACGCGTCGAGCGAGCGGTCGAAGTAGCCCGACTCGCCGTTCACGTTGACGTACAGGCTGTCGAAGCTGGTGCCGCCCACGTCGAGTGCCGCGGTCATCACATCCCGTGCGTGGCCCAGGAGTTCGGCGGTGCGCGGGCGGGTGAAGGTCGCGGTCGGGCGTTCGTAGTGGACACGGGCCCGCCAAAGGGCCTCGTCCGCATAGATGTTGCCGACTCCGCTGATCAACGACTGGTCGAGCAGGGCCCGTTTGATGGTCGTGCGCTTGCGGCGCAGGGCCTGGTGGAACAACTCGTCGTCGAACAGGGGGTCCAGGGGGTCGCGCGCGATATGCGCGATGACGTCCGGCAGCCCGTCCGGGGTGGTGTCGTGCAACGACAGCCCGCCGAAGGTGCGTTGGTCGACGAAGCGGAGTTCGGTACCGAGGGTGTCGGCGAACCGGACCCGGATGCGCAGGTGCTTCTCGTCCGGGAACTCGTGCTGCTGGACGAGGAGTTGACCGCTCATCCCGAGGTGGGCCAGTACCGCCTGGTGGGTGTCCTCAAGCGGCAGCCACAGGTACTTGCCGCGGCGGCTCGGGGTGCCGATGCGATGCCCCTTGAGCCGGTGCGCGAAGTCGTCGGCGCCGGCGACATGACGTCGTACCGCACGCGGATGCAGTACCTCGGTGTCGGTGACGGTGCGCTGGGCGACCCACCGCTCCAGACCTCGCCGGACGACCTCGACCTCGGGCAACTCGGGCATGGGCATCCCCTGGTGGTCACGTGAACGATCCGAGCGCCCGCCCCATTCGGGGACAGGCGCTCGGGTCACACTGTTCGGTCAGGCGGACGCCGACGACGGGTCGGCGCTCTCCTCGGCAGGCTGCTCAGCGGCCTCGGCGACGACCTCGGCGGACTGTTCGGCCGCCTCCTTCGCCTTCTTGGCGGTCTCGACGGCCAGTTGTCCGGCCGCTTCCTCCGCCTTCTTGGCGCGCTCGTCCGCGTCGGCCCGGATGGACCGCCAGGCGGACTCGGCGGCCTGCTGCTCCGCCTCCTTCTTGCTGCGGCCGGTGCCGGTGCCGTACGAGACGCCTCCGACGCGGGCGGCAGCAGTGAAGGTCTTCTCGTGATCGGGGCCGGTCTCCGTGACCAGGTACTCGGGAACACCGAGTCCTTCGGTCGCGGTGAGCTCCTGGAGACTGGTCTTCCAGTCCAGGCCGGCACCGAGGTTCGAGGACTTCTCGATGAGCGGGTCGAACAGGCGGTGCACCAGTTCGGAGGCCGCGTCGAGGCCTTGATCGAGATAGACCGCGCCGATCACCGCTTCAAGGGTGTCGGCGAGGATGGACGCCTTGTCCCGGCCGCCCGTGCCCTCTTCGCCCCGGCCGAGCCGGATGAAGGAGCCGAGTTCCAGACCGCGACCGACCTCCGCCAGCGCACGAGAATTGACCACCGCGGCCCGCAGCTTGGCCAGTTGGCCCTCGGGCAGGTCGGGGTGGGTCGTGTACAGCGTGTCCGTGACGACGAGGCCGAGCACGGAGTCCCCGAGGAACTCCAGCCGCTCGTTCGTCGGCAGACCGCCGTTCTCGTACGCGTACGAACGGTGGGTCAGCGCGCGCACCAGAAGGGCGGACTCAAGGTGATACCCGAGCCGCCCTTCCAACAGCGTGTGGGACGAGGCCGTGTCCGCCTGCTTCTTGGCGACTGAGTCCGCCTTGACATCAGACATGGAGCCTCTCACCAGCCGCTCAGACCTCTAGGACCTGGCGCTTGTTGTACGTGCCGCAAGACGGGCACGCGATGTGCTGCTGCTTGGGCTCGTGGCAGCGCTCGCACGCAACCAGAGGGGTGACCGCAGCCTTCCACTGCGACCGGCGGTGGCGCGTGTTGCTGCGCGACATCTTCCGCTTCGGAACAGCCACGGCTACTTCTCCTGCTTCTCGTTGGCGCGCGCCGGTCGGGGCGCTTCGCCACTGATCTCGTCCTTCTCGCCGTCTTCGAGTGAACCGGCGAGTCCCTGCAATGCCGCCCAACGGATGTCGACGGCGTCATGGTGGTGGTCCGGGTCGTCCGCGAGCCGCGCTCCACACTCGGAGCACAGGCCCGGACAGTCGTCCTGGCACACCGGCTGCATCGGCAGTGCGAGCACCACCGCATCACGCAGCACGGGTTCGAGGTCGAACAGGCCGTCCTCGATGAAGAGCCTGTCCTCGTCTTCCTCGGCGTCGTCGACCGGCTCCGCTGTGGGGCGGCCCCGGTCGTCGGCGTCAGGGTACGAGAACATCTCCTGGAATTCCGCTTCGAGCGACAGCTCAAGCGGCTCCAGACACCTTACGCACTCCCCCTTGGCCTGTGCACGGGCGGTGCCTGTGACAAGCACCCCTTCCATGACCGACTCAAGGCGGAGGTCGAGCTTCACCGGGGCGCCTTCCGGCACTCCGATGACTCCCTGGATCCCGAGATCCTTGGGAGCGTCGATCGAACGGGTCAGGCGCTGGAGCGCACCAGGACGCCGCCCCAGCTCGTGAGTGTCGAACACGAGAGGGTTGCGGTGGTCAAGGCGGGCGTTCAGGGCCATTCCTGTCTTTCGGTCTGCTGAGCTCAAGGAGCGCTGCCCTTCGGTGCTTCCGGGCAGCGTGGATCGCGGACGTACACGCGACCGAAGAGCCAGGATACTGGACCTTTCGCTCACGGCCCAATCCGGTGGTCCCTTACAGGCCTCGGCCCTGCTCGTACGCCCGCAGCTGCTCGGCGCTGATCATGCCGGTGTCGAAGAGACTGGTCTCGTCGAGGGCGTAGCCCTGCTGTCCCTGTTGGTCCAGCTGCTGGGCCTGCTGGAGCTGGTTCGGGTCGTACACGGGCTGCTGGCCGGTGTCGTAGCCCTGGTAGGCGTACGGGTCGGCCTGCTGGTACCCGTAGGGGTCCTGCTGCTGGGGCTGGGCGTACTGCTGCTGATAGCCGTACTGGTCCTGCTGCTGGCCCGGCTGCTGGTAGTCGTAGGCCGCCTGCGGGGCGTAGTCCTGCTGCTCGGGCTGGACCGGGGTGTTCGAGACCGGGGTGTCCGTGACGGTCGCGAGGTCGGCGAGGTAGTCGGCGTCGCTGGTGTGCTGGACCTGGCCGCCGTCGGCATCGAAGGCGAGGGCGCCGAGGTCGTCGCTGGCAATCCGGCCGTGCAGCTTCTGCCGGCCCTTGCCCACGGCCTCCAGGGTCTTGGCGAGGACCGCCTCGAAGGCGCCGAGCTTGACGTCCACGTACGCGTCGGCGTCGCGGCGCAGGGTCTCCGGGTCGTGGCTGCGCTCGGGGGCGTCCTCGTCCTCGTAACCCTGGTCGTCGATGCCGGGTCCGGTGCCGAGCAGCTTCTCGCGGCCCCGCCCGACCGAGCCGAGGGTCTTGGTGAGGACGACCTCGAAGTTGGCGAGCTTGGAGTCGACGTAGTCGTCGGCCTCAGCCCGGACCTCCTCGGCCTCCTGGCGGGCCTCGGCGAGGATGCGGTCCGCCTCGTTCTGCGAGCGGCGGGCGACCTCGGTGTCGGAGATCAGCGAGCCGCGCTCGGCGTGCGCGGTCTGGATGATCCGCTCGGCCTCCTGGCGGGCCTGCTCGACCATCTCGTGCCGGCCGCCGATCAGCTCCTGCGCCTCGGCCAGCGAGTCGGGCAACGCCGCGCGCACCTCTTCGAGCAGCGTGAGCAGCTCGGCGCGGTTGACCACGCAGGAGGCCGACATGGGCATGGACCGGGCGCTGGAGACCGAGGCGACGATCTCGTCGAGCTTCTTCTGCACGTCCACCGTGTGCTCGCCACTCTCTACCGACGTGTTGGAGACGGACGGGGTCGACTGTACGACCCCTCCCGTCCCGCCCGACACCGGGTGACGCACAGTCAGTCCCTCAGGCCTTGCCGATACGGCCCTTGAGCGCGTCCAGGACCAGCGGGGGGACCAGGTGGGAGATGTCGCCGCCCCAGGTCGCGACCTCCTTGACCAGCGAGGACGACAGGAAGCTGTAGGTGGGGCTGGTCGGGATGAACAGGGTTTCGACGCCCGAGAGTCCGTTGTTCATCTGGGCCATCTGCAACTCGTAGTCGAAGTCGCTGACCGCGCGCAGGCCCTTGACGATGGCCGGGATGTCGCGCTGCTTGCAGTAGTCGACGAGGAGGCCGTGGTACGCCTCGACCTGGACGTTGCCGAACTCGGCGGTGACCTCGCGGATGAGTTCGATCCGCTCGTCGACGGTGAACAGGCCCTTCTTCGACTGGTTGATCATCACGACGACATGCACGACGTCGTACAGCCGGGAGGCACGGGCGATGATGTCGAGGTGTCCATTGGTGATGGGGTCGAAGGACCCCGGACAAACAGCGCGGCGCACTTGATTTCCCTCGCTCTCCGGTCCGGTCATCGTGCGTCTTCGCACGTAGAGGCGGCGCGACCGTACCAAAAGGTCCCCTCGCCGTAGCGACGGGCCCGGATCCCTTCGAAACCGTCCGGCCACCCGAATTCGCCGCCTCTGGTGCTGCGCTCCACGGTGACGAGCGCGTCCGGCGCGAGCCAGCCCCCCGACCGGAGTGTGAGGAGAATCTCCCGAAGATCGTGATCTGGGACAACATACGGCGGATCGAGAAACACGATGTCGTACGGGTCGGTCGGCGCCGCCGTCTGGACGACCTGCTCGGCCTTGCCCGCCCGGACCTCGGCGCCGGGGAGGCCGACGTTCTTGACGTTCTCCCTGATGACCCGGGCGGCCTTGGCGTCGGCCTCGACGAGGAGGGTGTGGCCGGCTCCTCGGGACAGGGCCTCCAGGCCTACGGCGCCCGAGCCCGCGTAGAGGTCGAGGACCCGTTCGCCGTTCAGGGGGGCGCCCAGGAGGGACTGCCAGGTGGAGAAGAGGCCCTCGCGTGCGCGGTCGGAGGTGGGGCGGGTTCCGGTGCCGGGCGGGACGGCGAGTCGACGTCCACCGGCTTCGCCGGCGATCACGCGGGTCATCTTGGGTCCTTGCTGGTGGGCGGCTTCAGGTATCAGTGTGGCTGGTCGCGCGGTTCCCCGCGCCCCTGGGTGTCTCCAGTTCACCCCTTTTCCAAGTACTGCTCCCTCTCCTCGTCCAGGAGGGCGTCCAGGGCTGTCCGCAGGCCGGAAAGTCCCGTCAGTTCCGGATCACTCGCCACCACCGCCGTCGCCTCCTCCCTCGCCTCCGCGATGATCTCCTCGTCCTCGATGACCGACAGCACCCGCAGGGACGTACGGGCACCGGACTGCGCCTGACCCAACACATCGCCCTCTCTCCGCTGTTCGAGGTCGATGCGGGAGAGCTCGAAGCCGTCGAGGGTGGAGGCGACGGAGTTGAGACGTTGGCGGGCCGGGCTGGCCTCCGGCATCTCGGAGACCAGGAGGCAGAGGCCGGGAGCGGAACCGCGCCCCACCCGGCCTCGTAGCTGGTGGAGCTGGGAGACGCCGAAGCGGTCGGCGTCCATGATCACCATCGCCGTGGCGTTGGGCACGTTGACGCCGACCTCGATGACCGTGGTGGCGACCAGGACGTCGGTGTCACCGGCGGCGAAGCGGCGCATCACCGCGTCCTTGTCGTCGGGGTGCATACGGCCGTGCAGCACCTCGATCTTCAGTCCCTGGAGGGGGCCCTTGGCGAGCTGGGCGGCGATGTCGAGGACGGCGAGCGGTGGGCGCTTCTCGGCCTCGTCCTCGGCGGACTTCTTCTTGCCGGCCTTCTTGGGGTCGTCCTCCTCGTCGCCGATGCGCGGGCAGACGACGTACGCCTGATGGCCGTTGCCCACTTCCTCGCGCACGCGCTCCCAGGCGCGGGCCAGGAAGTGGGGTTTGTCGGCGGCGGGGACGACATGGCTGGCGATGGGTGAGCGGCCGGCCGGGAGCTGGTCGAGGACCGAGGTCTCCAGGTCGCCGAAGACCGTCATGGCGACCGTGCGCGGGATGGGGGTGGCGGTCATGACGAGGAGGTGCGGGGGCTGTTTGCCCTTGCCGCGCAGGGCGTCGCGCTGCTCGACGCCGAAGCGGTGCTGTTCGTCGACCACGACCAGGCCCAGGTCGTGGAACTGCACCTTGTCCTCGATCAACGCGTGCGTGCCGATCACGATCCCGGCCTCGCCGGTGACGAGGTCCAGGAGTGCCTGTCGCCGGGCGGCCGTCCCCATCGACCCGGTGAGCAGCGTGACCTTGGTGGCCCGCTCGGCCCCGCCCAGCATCCCGCCCTCGGCCAGCTCCCCCATCATCTCGGTGATGGACCGGTGATGCTGCTGCGCGAGCACTTCGGTGGGCGCGAGCATCGCGGCCTGCCCGCCCGCGTCCACCACGGCGAGCATGGCTCGGAGGGCCACCATGGTCTTCCCGCTACCCACCTCCCCCTGTAGCAGTCGGTGCATCGGATGCTCCGTCGCCAAGTCGTCGAAGATCTCCTTGGAGACCTTCAACTGCCCGTCCGTGAGGGTGAACGGGAGGCGGTCGTCGAAGGCCGTGAGGAGGCCGTCGGGCGATGGTTTGCGGGCTACTGCCGGGAGTTGGGCGTCCGTATGGCGGCGGCGGGCCAGGGCTACCTGGAGGACGAAGGCCTCGTCCCACTTGAGGCGGTCGCGGGCGGCTGCGATGTCCGCCTTGGTGTGGGGGCGGTGGATCTTGAGGAGGGCTTCCGGGAGGGAGATCAGGCCGCGGCCCTCTCGGAGGGAGCCCGGGAGGGGGTCGACGGCCTCCTGGGCGCTGGGCAGGGCTGTCTGGAGGGCCTTGCCGATCTTCCAGGACTCCAGTTTGGCGGTGGCGGGGTAGATGGGGATCAGGGTGCCCGCCCAGGTCTCGACCGCTTCCTCGGTGTCGCCCTTCAGCAACTCGTATGCCGGATGGGCGAGTTGCAGTCGGCGGTTGAAGACGGAGACCTTGCCGGCGAACATCGCGCGTGTGCCCGGCAGGAGTTCCTTGTGGGGTTTGTGGACTCCCGAGCCGAAGAAGACGAGTTGGAGCCGGCCGCTGCCGTCCGTGATCGTGACTTCGAGTCGCTGGCCCTTGCCCCGGGGGGCCTTGCTGGACGCGAAGGTGTGCAGCCGGGCGTCGGCGACCTGGGCGACCACGGTGACGTGCTCGTCCATCGGCAGGTCGGCGAGGTGCGTGAGCTGGCCGCGCTCCTCGTATCTGCGCGGGTAGTGGTGCAGGAGGTCGCCCACTGTGTGCAGGCCGAGATGCTCGGCCATCACCTTCGCGGTGGCGGGGCCGAGCACCTTTTTGAGTGGTTCTTCCAGTGCGGGCACGAGATCCATTGCACACCACGCCACTGACATTGCCGTATACGTCTCCCGAAACCCCTGGTCAGGCGGGTCGTTCGGGCCTAGGATGACGCGCTCCGGCCATCCCCCGCGGTCACCGCCTCACAGGGACCGCCCGACCCTCGCGCCGTTCGCACCTTCCCCCACCTCGGCGCTGCGACGATGGATTCCCAGACCTCACAGTCATCCCAGGCATCACAGTCACCTCACACGTTCCAGGTCGACCTGCGCGGTCTGGTGGACCTGCTCTCCCATCACCTCTACTCCAGCCCCAAGGTCTACCTGCGCGAACTGCTACAGAACGCCGTGGACGCGATCACCGCCCGCCGGGTCGAACAGCCCGACTCCCCTGCTCTGGTACGGCTGTACGCCGACGGGGGCACCCTGCGCGTCGAGGACTCCGGCGTCGGGCTCACCGAGGCGGACGTGCACAACCTCCTCGCGACGATCGGCCGTAGCTCCAAGCGCGCCGACGGGCTCCAGGAGGTCCGCTCCGATTTTCTCGGGCAGTTCGGCATCGGGCTGCTCGCCTGTTTCGTGGTCGCCGAGCGGATCCGGGTCGTCAGCCGCAGCGCCCGTACGCCCGACGCGCCGCCCGTGGAGTGGACGGCGACGGACGACGGGTCATACACCGTGCGGACCCTGCCCGCCGCCGAGCACCCCGAACCGGGCACCACCGTCCATCTGGTGGCGCGCGCCGGGGCCGGTGAGTGGCTCGCCAAGGAGCGGGTGCTCGCGCTGGCGCGGGACTTCGGGGCGCTGCTTCCGTACGACGTGCGGGTGGACGGTGAGGCGATCACCGATCTGCCGGCGCCCTGGGACCGGCCGTATCCGAGTCCCGGCGCCCGGCGTGTGGCGCTGGCCCGGCACTGTCACGAGCTGTTCGGGTTCACGCCGTTGGACTCGATCGAGCTGTCCGTGCCGCTCGCCGGGATCCGCGGGGTGGCCTATGTGCTGCCGTCGGCGGTGAGCCCGGCGCAGCGTGCCACGCACCGGGTGCATCTCAAGGGCATGCTGCTGACCGAGCGGGCCGAACAGCTGCTGCCCGACTGGGCGTTCTTCGTGCGCTGTGTGCTGGACACGGACAGTCTGCGGCCCACGGCCTCGCGCGAGTCGCTGTACGAGGACGAGACGCTGGCCGCCGTGCGGGAGGCGCTCGGGGAAAGGATTCGCTCCTGGCTGACCGGGCTGGCGGGCGGTGATCCGGAGCGGCTGGCCGCGTTCCTGTCGGTGCACCACCTGGGGGTGAAGTCCCTGGCGCGGCACGACCCGGAGATGCTGCGCACGATGCTGCCGTGGCTGCCCTTCGAGACGACCGACGGACGGGTCTCCCTGGAGGAGTTCGCGCAGCGGCACCCGGTGGTGCACTTCACGCGGACCGTCGAGGAGTACCGGCAGGTCGCCCCGATCGCGTCCGCGCAGGGCATCGGGGTGATCAACGGCGGCTACACCTACGACGGCGAGCTGGTCGAGGCGCTGCCGTCGGTGCGCCCGGGGACGGTGATCGCCGAGCTGGACTCGGACACCGTGACCGCGCATCTGGACTCGGTCGATCCGGCCGAGGAGCTGGCGCTGGCGGACTTCCTGGCCGCCGCGCGGGCCAAGTTGGACCCCCTGGGGTGTGATGTGGTCCTCCGGGCGTTCCATCCGCTGTCGGTGCCCGCGCTGCATCTGGACGACCGGTCGGCCCGGCACGAGCAGGCCCGCGCGGAGGCCGAGGAGCAGGCCGACGACCTGTGGGCGGGCATTCTCGGCTCGCTGCGGGGCAGTGCGCCACGCGCGCGTCTGGTGCTGAACCATCTCAACCCGCTGGTCCGGCGGATCAGTTCGCTCAAGGACAGGGACCTGATCGGGACGGCCACGGAGTCGCTCTACGGGCAGGCACTTCTCATGGCGCAGCGACCACTGCGCCCCGCCGACTCGGCACTGCTGAACCGGGCGTTCATCGGCCTCCTGGAGTGGGCCACACACGGGGAGGGCGACCACTGATGACAGGGATCACGGACTTCGACGCGCTGCGCCGGGCGATGGCCGAGAACTCCGAGGAACCGGAGGGACCGGCCCGCAACGCGCGCGCGGAGCAACTGCTGGGCGAGGCGGAGAAGTTGGACATCCCGCTCGCCGTGATCGAGGCGCTCGGACACCAGCTGAAGGTCTACAACTACAGCTCCGAGAAGGACAAGATGTTCGTCCCCTTCGCGCGCCTGCTGCGCATGTGGGACGAACGGCCCGAGGACTTCGACGAGTACGAGATCCACTCGCTGCACTGGGTCTTCAAGTGGATGTCGTCCGGAATGCTCGGCCAGCCGCACATCCCGCTCGCGTCGATCGAGAAGTGGCTCGCCGAGATGGAGCACCGCTACCGGCTGGCCGGTCACTCCGAACGGGCGGTGCGCAGCGCGGAGTTCAGTGTCGCCTCGCACGTCGGGGACCAGGCGCGGGCCGAGCGGGCGTACACGGCGTGGCTGGCCGCCGACCGGGACACCATGGCCGACTGCCACGCGTGCGAGCTGCACAGCCAGGGCGAGTGGCAGGTCGAGCGCGGGCGGGACGCCGAGGCCCTCGACCTGTGGGGCCCCGTCCTGGAGGGCGAGTTCACCTGCGCCCACGAACCCCACACCGTCCTCGCGTCCTCCCTGGCCCCCCTGCTGCGCCTGGGGAGGGCCGACGAGGCACGCGCCCACCACCTGCGGGGCTTCCGGCTCGTACGGCCCATGGAGAGCATGCGGGGCGCGTACGCGGACCATGTGGAGTTCTGCGCGCTGAGCGGCAACGAGGCGCGCGGTCTGGAGTTGCTGGCGGAGCGTCCGGCGTACTTCACTGACTCCGGGAACCCGCGCAGCGGGCTGGAGTTCCTGTCCGCGGTGACGCTGCTGATGGACCGGCTGACGGAGTTGGGGCTCGGCGACCAGCGGGTGCCGGGACCGGCCGGCCGGCCCTGGACGGCACGTGAACTCGGCGCCCACGCGCGCGTGGAGACCCTCGCGCTGGCCGCCCGCTTCGACGAGCGCAACGGCACGGTCCATGTCGGCGACCGGGCACGCGCGCGCATGGATCAGCGCCCCCTGGTGGAACGGCTGCCCCTAGGAGTGCGTTCGGCGGGCCGACCGACCACGGCACCGGTGACCGTCCCCGCCCCCGGACCGGCACCGGAGAAGGACCTCCCCGCGCTGCTCGCGGAGGCACGCCGTCTGTCGGACACGCTGCAACCGCACGCCGTGGAGGCCTGGTTGGCGGTCGCGCGGGCCGCCGAGGGCGTCGAGCTGGCCGCCCTCGACCGCGCGGAGATCGCCGACCATCAGGCGATGGACCGGGGTCCCGAGGGCCTCGCCCTGTTCGAGCGCGCGGCCGAGCTGTACGCGGAGGCGGGCGACCCCGGGGAGGCATGGGCGGCACGCGCGCGTGGAGCGTACGTACGCGCTCTCAAGGGCGAACTCGACGAGGCCCTCGCGGCGATCGCCGAGCCGTACGACGGGGTGCTCGCCCTGTACGCCGAGGGCGCCACGGGCGTCCGGCAGGCGGCGGGCGTGCTGATGAGCCGGGCGCGCGTCCTGATGCGGGGCGTCCACGAGGACCCCTCGGGGGACTCCCCCGACGCCGAGGTCCTGGCCGCCGCCGAGGCCGCCGTACGGGAGGTGCTCGCCTTGGTCGACGGGCACACCGGGGATGACGTGCGGCTGGCCGCGCGGGCCGCCGAGGGGCAGGCGATGCTGGCCGAACTCGCGCTGCGGGGCGGGGACCCGGTGACCGCCGTCCGGCTGTTCGCGAAGGCGTCGACGGCGTTCGTGGACGCGGGGCTGCCGTGGTTCGCGGTGGAGTACGAGGCCCGGTTGGCGGGGCTCGCCCATCAGCTCGGTGACATCGCGGAGACGGAGCGGGCGCTGCGGGCCGCCCTGGAGCACGGCGGGCCGTATCTGGAGGCGCCGGGGCGGGCACAGCTGCACCTCCAGCTCGCCGAGGTGCTCGGCGGCCGGGGCCGGTCCCAGGAGGCGGCGGAGCACGCCCTGGAGGCCGCGCACTGGTCCGACGAGGCGGGCGAGGGCCCGACGCTGGGCGCCTGGGCCCGGCACCAGCTCGGCGGCTTCCTGCTGCGTCAGGGCCGGTGGGCCGAGGCCGCGGAGGTGCTGGAGTCGGCGCTGCCCGACCTGAGCGCCGAGACGCACGGCGACGGCGCGGTCGTACAGACGCAGTGGTGGCTCGGGGACTGTCTCAGCGAGCTGGGTGAGCACCGCGCGGCGGCCGAACGGCGGTTGCAGGCGGCCGAGATCGCCCGGCACTGGCCCGAGCAGCACGACCACGCGACGCTCGCCCATCTCGCCGCCGAGTCCCTGGGGCAGGCGGAGCTGCACACCGAGGCGGACCAGGCGTACACGCGCGCGGGCGACCTGTGGCGGTCCCTGGGGAACGTGCACGGGCTCGTGCGTTCGCTGCGCGCCCGGGCCTGGCTGGCGTTGCGCGCGGACCTGGCGGACCAGGGCCAGGACGGCGCGCGGGAGTTGATGTCGGCCGCGATCGAGGAGTGCGAGGCCGCGCTGCTGGTGACGGACGACGAGGAGGCGCGGCAGCGGCTCACCGGTGAACTCGGCCACACGCACCGGCAGTTCGGCGAGCTGCTGGCCCGTTCGGTCGCCGAGGAGGCCGAGGACACCGCGATCCAGGGCGCGTTCGAGGACGCGCTCACGCAGACCGCGGAGGCCGTCGCCGTTTTCGCCGCCCTCGGGGAGGGCGCCGTGCACACCCGTACCGCCGCCGAACTCGCCGCGGGCTGGCTGGAGGCGGACCTCAGCCGTCCCGCGGACGCGGCGGCACGCGCGCGTGGCGTGCTGAAGGCCTACGAGGGTGCCGACGACGGCGACGAGACGGTACGGGCCCGTCGCGACGAGGCGCGGCAGCTGCTCCAGCTGATGGAGGAGCAGAACGACAACAAGCAGAACGACAACAAGTAGTCCCTACTCGACGCCGATGAGCAGCAGGGCGCCCTGGCGGCCGCCGCGGTACACGACCGTGTCGACGGCGAGGTACGACTCGCGGACGTGGACCTCCAGGACGTCGGCGACGCTCTCGGGGGCGTCGTCGCCCAGGACGAGCGTGACGAGTTCGCCGCCCGCCGCGAGCATGCGGTCCAGGACGGCCCGGGCGGTGGCCGTGACGTCGGCGCCGATCACCGCAACGTCGCCGTCGACGAGGCCCAGGACGTCCCCGGCCTGGCAGATGCCGGCCATGGTCCAGGACTGGCGTTCGGCGACGGCGACCTCGGCGTAGCGGGTCGCGCCCGCCGCCGAGGTCATCGAGACGACGTCCTCGTCGAAGCGGCGCTCGGGCTCGTGCACGGCGAGCGCGGCGATCCCCTGGACCGCCGACCGGGTCGGGATCAGCGCGACCCGGATGCCCTCGGCACGGGCCTGCTCGGCCGCTGCCGCCGCGGTGTGCCGCAGGTCGGCGTCGTTGGGCAGCAGCACGACCTCACGCGCGTGTGCCCGCCGCACGGCCGCGACCAACTCCCCGCTGGCGGGCGGCTCCCCGGGGCGCGCGAGCACGGTGGTCGCGCCCGCCTCACCGTAGAGCCCCGCCAGTCCCTCGCCCGGGACGACGGCGACGACGGCCCGCTGGGCGCGCTCCCGGGGCGGCCGTTCGGCACCGGTGGTGTGGACGTCGCCGAGCCCGAAGTGGGTGATCCGGATGCGGTACGGCCGCCCGGCCTCGACGCCCGCCTCGACGGCGGCGCCCGCGTCGTCGACGTGCACATGGACGTTCCACAGGCCGTCGCCGCCGACCACGACGAGCGAGTCACCGAGCGCGTCGAGCCGGTCCCGCAGCCGTGTCACGGCCGTGTCCTCGGCCTCCAGGAGGTAGATCACCTCGTAGGCGGGACCGCCCTCCTGGAGCGCCTCCGGACCGTCCTCGCAAACAGCCGCATCAGGAGCACCGGTAGCACCAGCAGCCGAAACGGCCTCCACGCGCGCGTGCCCCCGGAAGACGGGCGCTTCCCGGGTGAACGTCTCCACCAGCGCGGCCAGCACCGCCACCAGCCCGCGTCCGCCCGCGTCGACCACTCCCGCGCGCTCCAGGACGGCCAGCTGCCCCGGGGTCGCGGCCAGCGCCGCGCACGCCCCGTCGTAGGCGGCCCGTGCCACCGTCCCGCAGTCGCCCTCGGTGTCGTCGGCCGCGTCGGCCGCCGCCGAGGCGACCGAAAGGACCGTGCCCTCGACCGGGTGCGCCACGGCCTGCCGGGCGGAGTCGGCCGCGTGCCGCAGCGCGAGCCGCAGCCCGTCCCCGTCCGTGTGAGCCGTCTCACCGTCGGCGGCGAGCACCTGGGCCATACCGCGCAGCAGCTGCGCGAGGATCGTCCCGGAGTTGCCGCGCGCCCCTATGAGGGCCCCGTGGGCCATCGCCCCGGCGGCGTCGGCCAGCGGCGGCTGCTGCCCGGTCAGGGTGCCGTGTCCGGCGAACACCGCCTCGACGGCCGTGACGGCGGACTCCATGGTCAGGTAGAGGTTGGTGCCGGTGTCCCCGTCGGCCACGGGATACACGTTGATGGCGTCGATCTCCTCACGCGCACGACCCAGCGCGCGCAGCGCGAGACCGCACCAGGTACGCACCGCGAGAGCATCGAAGAATGTCTGCGGCACCTGCGGCACCTGCGCCTCCTTGAGCTGCTGGACTGGCACGCAGCGTAGACCCCGGAGGGGGCCGGGCCCGAGGAGGGCCGGAGCAGGCCCTCGACCAGGCATGGTAGTTTCGTTGAACCGGCGCAGTCGTTGTATGCTGCTCCGGTTGCCCGATCCCGATCGGGCCATCCCCCCTGGCAGTGCCACTTCAGATCCTAGATCCTGATCCCGGCATGCCGGGATCATCCGTAAGTGCATCTGTGCATCTGAAGTCTTTGGAGTGACCCGTGGCTGCCAACTGCGACGTCTGCGGCAAGGGGCCGGGCTTCGGCAACAACATCTCGCACTCGCACCGCCGTACGCCGCGTCGCTGGAACCCGAACATCCAGCGCGTTCGTACCGTGGTCGGCGGGACGCCGAAGCGCGTGAACGCTTGCACCTCGTGCATCAAGGCCGGCAAGGTCTCGCGCTGACGTACTGCTAGCGCGCGGCCACTGCTGGTTCGCTGCATCGAGCCGGTCCACCTCATGTGGGCCGGCTTTTTGCCGTGCCATGTCAGAAGAGCGGCGCTTCAGGAAAGCCCGCGCCGCAGCGCCCATCCATGATCCACCGGCCCGATCCCGCCCCCCAGCGCGAACCCCGCCGCGATCGCCCCGGTGACGTACTCCTTCGCCGCCGTCACCGCCTCCGGCACAGACCGCCCCATCGCGAGGTACACGGCGATCGCCGAGGCGAGCGTGCACCCCGTGCCGTGGGTGTGCCGGTTGTCGTACCGGGGCGCGCGCAGCCAGTGTTCCTCGGTGCCGTCGGAGAGCAGGTCCACGGCGTCGCCGGACAGATGCCCGCCCTTGACGAGCACCCACCGCGGCCCGTACGCCAGCACGGCCGCCGCGGCCTCCCGCAACCCCGCCTCCGTCTCGACCCGCACCCCGGTGAGCTGCGCCACCTCGTCGAGGTTCGGCGTCGCCACGGTCGCCACCGGAAGCAGCTTCGTGCGTACGGCGTCCAGCGCGGAGTCCGCCAGCAGCGAGTCCCCGTGCTTCGAGATGCCGACCGGGTCGACGACCGCCGGGGCGTCCGTCCCCGCGAGCAACTCCGCGACGGTCTCGACGAGTTCGGCCGACGCGAGCATGCCGGTCTTCACGGCCTGTACGCCGATGTCGTCGACGACGCTTCGGTACTGGGCGCGCACCGCCTCGGCCGGAAGTTCCCAAGCGCCTTGCACACCAAGGGAGTTCTGCGCGGTGACGGCGGTGACGACGCTCATGCCGTGCACGCCGAGCGCGAGCATCGTCTTCAAGTCGGCCTGGATTCCGGCCCCTCCACCGGAGTCGGAGCCGGCGACCGTAAGGACGTTGGGCTTCACGACTCGATGTCCCCGAAGTGGTCCCAGCCGCCCTTGCTGGTCCACGGCGCTCCGTCGACCGTCACCTGGGGCAGCGCGGAGGGGTTGAGGACCTCACCGATGACCTTCCAGCGGGCGGGCAGTTTCACGTCCGGGGCGAAGGTCGCCACGATCGCGTGGTCCTCTCCCCCGGTGAGCACCCACTGGATGGGGTCGACGCCGACGGCCTGCCCGATGTCGTGCATCTGGGTCGGGATGTCGATCGCGCCCGAGCGGATGTCGATCCGGACCTTGCTCGACTCGGCGATGTGCCCGAGGTCGGCGATCAGCCCGTCGCTGACGTCGCACATCGAGGTCGCCCCGAGCCCGGCCGCCGCCGGACCCGCGTGGTACGGCGGCTCGGGGCGCCGGTGCGCCTCCACGAACGCGCGCGGCGAGCGGAAACCCCGCGACAGCACCGCGTAACCGGCCGCGGACCAGCCCAGCCAGCCGGTCACCGCGACCACGTCACCGGGCTGCGCACCGGCCCGGGTGACCGGCTCCCGGCCGCGCAGATCGCCGAGCGCGGTGATCGACACCATGATCGTGTCGCCTCGTACGACATCGCCGCCGACCACCGAGGCGCCGGCGACCTGGCACTCGTCGCGCAGGCCGTCCATCAGCTCCATGGGCCAGGTGACCGGGAGTTCGGCCGGCACGACCAGGCCGAGCAGCAGCGCGGTCGGTACGGCGCCCATCGCGGCGATGTCCGCGAGGTTCTGCGCGGCGGCCTTGCGTCCGACGTCGTAGGCGGTGGACCAGTCGCGGCGGAAGTGCCGCCCCTCCAGCAGGATGTCGGTGCTCGCCACGACCCTGCGGTCGGGCGCGGCGACGACCGCGGCGTCGTCGCCGGGGCCGACCCGGACCGAGGGAGTGGTGGTGAGCCGGGAAGTGAGCTCCCTGATGAGCCCGAACTCCCCCAACTCACCGACGGTGCCCTTCATCGTTCGTCCTCTTCTCGTGACGGCAGCGCCCGGTCGCGAGCCGTCGGTGTGCTCGGTACGGTCGAGGTGACCGTCGACTTCAGTCGTGCCCACGTCCCGGCACGGCCGCGGGTCTCCCCGCGGTGAGCGGCGACGCGATACCGTGGCGTTCCTTTTCCCCACATGATCCTCGTGGCCGCCCTGGAGGTTCCGTGGTACAGGCGTACATCCTGATCCAGACGGAGGTCGGCAAGGCGTCGACCGTCGCCGACACGATCAGCAAGATTCCCGGAGTGATCCAGGCCGAGGACGTGACAGGACCGTACGACGTGATCGTGCGCGCCCAGGCCGACACCGTCGACGATCTCGGCCGCATGGTGGTCGCCAAAGTCCAGCAAGTGGACGGGATCACCCGCACCCTGACCTGCCCGGTGGTGCATCTGTAGCCCCCGTCTACCCTTGGCCGGTGAACTCTCTCCGTCACCGGCGCCGTTCTGTCATCGGGCTGTCCGTGCTCGCCCCGCTGATCACCCTCGCGGGCTGCTCCTCGGCAGACGACAGCGCGTCGGCGGCGGTTCCCTCACCGGGCGCGAAGGTCACCGGGCTGTGCCGGAATCTGGACAAGGTGCTGCCGTCGAAGATCGACGGCCAGGGCCGCCGGGATCCCGAGCCCGCGTCCGCGCTGACCGCGGGCTGGGGGAACCCGGCGATCATACTGCGCTGCGGTGTCGTGCGACCCGCGAAGATGAACGACCCGGAGGCCGACGGCGTCGAGGTGAACGGGGTCGGCTGGCTGCTCCAGAAGCAGGACGACGGCTCGTTCCGTTTCACCACGACGCTGCGGAAGGCGTACGTCGAGGTGACCATTCCGAAGGAGCGGACCGGAGACGGCCTGGCGCCCCTGGTGGACCTGGCGAAGGCCGTCGAGAAGGCGATCCCCGCGGGGATCGCCGACTAGCTCAGCGCAGTCCGGTCGAGCGGCGCAGCGCGGCGCGGATCAGAAGCTCCACCAGCTCGGGGTAGCTCACCCCGCTCGCCTGCCACATCTGCGGGTACATCGAGATCGGTGTCATGCCGGGCATGGTGTTGATCTCGTTGATGACGAACTCGCCGTCCTCGGTGAGGAAGAAGTCCGCGCGGACGAGCCCCTCGCAGGAGGCCGCCTCGAAGGCCTCCACCGCGAGCCGCTGGACCTCGGCGGTCTCCTCGGGCGTCAGCGGGGCGGGCACGATGCCGGGCGTCGAGTCGATGTACTTCGCCTCGAAGTCGTAGTACGCGTGGGCGTCCGGCGGCGGGATCTCCGAGGGCACGCTGGCCCGCGGCCCGTCCTCGAACTCCAGCACCCCGCACTCGATCTCGCGTCCGCGCAGCGCGGCCTCCACGAGGATCTTCGGGTCGTGCCGCTGCGCCTCCTCGATCGCCTCGTCGAGTCCGGACAGGTCGTCGACCTTGGTGATGCCGATCGACGAACCCGCGCGCGCGGGCTTCACGAAGAGCGGCCAGCCGTGCTCACCGGCGAAGTCGACGATCTTCTTACGCGCGGCCGATTCGTCGTGCTCCCACTCGCGCGGCCGGATCACCACGTAGGGGCCCACCTTGAGGCCGAACGAGGTGAACACCCGCTTCATGTACTCCTTGTCCTGGCCGACGGCCGAGGCGAGCACACCCGCACCCACGTACGGCACACCGGACAGCTCCAGGAGTCCCTGGAGGGTGCCGTCCTCGCCGTAGGGGCCGTGCAGGACGGGGAAGACGACGTCGACCTCGCCGAGGGCCTTGGGCACGGATCCCGGTTCGCTCAGGACGACTTCGCGGTTTCCGGGGTCGAGCGGGAGCACCACTCCGCCCTCGCTCGACTCGGTGAGCTGGTCGACGTCGGGCGTACGGCGGTCGGTGATCGCCATGCGTTCCGGTGCGTCGGCGGTGAGGGCCCAGCGGCCTTCGCGGGTGATGCCGATCGGCAGGACGTCGTACTTGGTCCGGTCGATGGCCGCGAGGACGGCGCCGGCGGTGACCACGGAGATCCCGTGTTCGGAGCTGCGGCCGCCGAACACGACGGCCACACGCGGCTTGCGAGGCGGCTGCTCAGGGCTCTGGGAGAGGTTCTCGGTGCTCATATCGCGATGAGAGTACCCGGTGGCCCTGCCCTTAGTCAGCGTCCGTTGACGGCGGGCGGTTCGTACGGCGCCCTGAAACGGGCGGTCGGACAGCGCCCCGACCCAGCGGAGCGTTCAGCGTCGCTCGGGCTTCGCGCTGCGCGACATCAGCTCCTTGACCGCGACCACCGGCGACTTCCCCTCGTGCACGATCTCGAAGACCGTCTCGGTGATCGGCATGTCGACATCGTGCCTGCGGGCCAAGTCCAGTACGGACTCACAGGACTTGACGCCCTCCGCGGTCTGCTTGGTGACCGCGATGGTCTCCTGGAGGGTCATGCCCTTGCCGAGGTTGGTGCCGAAGGTGTGGTTGCGCGACAGCGGCGAGGAGCAGGTCGCCACCAGGTCGCCGAGGCCCGCGAGCCCGGAGAACGTGAGCGGATCCGCGCCCATCGCGATCCCGAGCCGGGTCGTCTCGACGAGACCCCGGGTGATGAGCGAGCCCTTCGCGTTGTCCCCGAGTCCCATGCCGTCCGCGATGCCGACGGCGAGCCCGATCACGTTCTTCACCGCGCCGCCGAGCTCGCAGCCCACGACGTCGGTGATGGTGTACGGCCTGAAGTACGGGGTGTGGCAGGCGGTTTGGAGCCGGCGGGCCACGGCCTCGTCGGTGCAGGCGACCACCGCGGCGGCCGGCATCCGGGAGGCGATCTCGCGCGCGAGGTTGGGTCCGGAGACCACGGCGATCCGGTCCCGGCCGACCTTCGCGACATCCTCGATGACCTCGCTCATCCGCATGACGGAGCCGAGCTCGACGCCCTTCATGAGGGAGACGAGGACCGTGTCGGGCGCCAACAGGGGTGCCCAGTCGGCCAAGTTGGCGCGCAGGGTCTGCGAAGGGACCGACAGGACGGTGAAGTCGGCGTCGGCGGCGGCCTCGGCGGGGTCGGTGGTGGCCCGCAGGTTCTCCGGGAGTTCGACGCCCGGGAAGTAATCGGGGTTCGTACGCGTGGAGTTGATGGCCTCGACGACCTCCGCGCGACGCCCCCACAGCGTGACCTCGCACCCCGCGTCGGCGAGCACCATGCCGAAGGCCGTGCCCCATGAACCGGCGCTGAAAACGGCCGCCTTGACCGGCTTGCTCACGTGCCCTGCCCCTCTTCCTGCTCGACCTTCGGCTCGGTCGCCGACTCGGCCCTGGACTCCAACTGCTCGGTCTCCGCGGCCGTCCGGCGCCGCTGCTCGATCCGCTCGCGGCGCGGATCGTAGGGCGTCTCGGGTGCCTTGGCGCCGCGGATCTGCTCCAACAGGCGTGTGATGTCGGCCATGATGACCTCGGTCGCCTCTTTGAGGAGGTCCGGGCTCATGTCCTTGCCGTAGAAACGCGTGAGGTCCACCGGCGGGCCCGCGAGCACATGGCTGGTCTTGCGCGGGAAGACGTGCAGCTTCTTGGCGTACGGCGGCAGCAGTTCGTTGGCGCCCCACTGGGCGACGGGAATCACCGGGCACTTGGTCTGGAGGGCCACGCGCGCGGCACCGGTCTTGGCGGTCATGGGCCACTGGTCGGGGTCCCGGGTGATGGTGCCCTCGGGATAGAACGCGACGCATTCACCGCGCTCAACGGCGTCGATCGCGGCGCGGAAGGCGCTCAGCGCGTCCGTGGTCTCGCGATAGACGGGGATCTGTCCGGTGCCGCGCATCGCGGCGCCGACGAATCCCTTGCGGAATAGCCCGCTCTTCGCCAGGAATCGCGGAACGCGCCCGGTGTTGTACTGAAAGTGAGCGTACGCGAGGGGATCTACGTGTGAATTGTGGTTCACCGCGGTGATAAATCCGCCCTCGGCCGGAATGTGTTCCATTCCACGCCAGTCCCGCTTGATCAGAACCAGCAGCGGCGGTTTGCAGAGGACCGCTGCGAAGCGGTACCAGAACCCGATTCTGCGGCGGGGCACGCGAACACCTTCCTCTAGGACCTGGGGGGCCGCACAAGTGTCGCCCCAGGCCGTCGGTCTGTCGAGAACACCGTACGCCCCGCCACCGACAACGCCAGGGGCGCCGGGTGACAATGACCGTGACAAGAGAGGGACGGAACCCGCGTGCAGTGGACCTTGGTCATACCCCTGAAGTCTCTGGCGCGAGCCAAGACCAGGCTCTCGGACACGGCCGGCGACGGGCTGCGGCCGGGGCTGGCCCTCGCCTTCGCGCAGGACACCGTGGCGGCCGCGCTGGCCTGCCCGGCGGTCCGCGATGTGGCGGTCGTCACGGGCGACGCCCTGGCCGGGCGCGAACTGGCCGCGCTGGGCGCCCGTATCGTCGCGGACGAGCCGGGAGACGGCCTGAACGCCGCTCTGCGGCACGCGGCGACGGTCGTGCGGGTTTCCCGACCCGAAAGCGCGGTGGCGGCCCTGAACGCCGATCTGCCGGCTCTGCGCCCCTTGGAATTGGCGCGGGTCCTGGACGCGGCGGCGGAATTCCCGCGCGCTTTTCTCGCGGACGCCGCCGCAATCGGCACCACCTTGCTCACCGCGCGCGCGGGCCGTGAATTGCGTCCGGCATTCGGCACCGATTCCCGCGCCCGCCATCGCGCCTCCGGCGCCGCCGAACTCGCCCTGGACGCGGTGGATTCCGTACGGCAGGACGTGGACACGGGTGAGGACCTGCGCGCGGCGCTGGCCCTGGGCGTGGGGCCGCGCACGGCGGCGGCGGCCGCGGGGCTGCTGATTCCGGGACGGCCGGGGGCGGTGGGCGGGCAGTAGGCTGCGGCCATGCAGGCGACCGCTTTCACCTACGACGCCGGGACCCGTACCGGCAGTGTGCTGCTCGACGACGGCACCCCGGTGTCCTTCGACGCCGCCGCGTTCGACGCGGGCGGGCTGCGGCTGCTGCGGCCGGGACAGCGGGTGCGGATCGAGACCGAGGGGCCGCGGGACGGCCTCAGGGTCACACTGGTGACGCTGCAAACCTTCTGAACGCCCGTGCACGGGCCGTGAACACGCCGCGGGCCGGACTCCCATGGGGAGTCCGGCCCGGCGCGTGAGTGCCGTGCGTTCCGCCGACTAGCGGGTGGCGGTGGCCTTCTTGGCGGTGGTCTTGCGTGTGGTCGACTTCTTGGCCGGGGCCTTCTTGGCGGTGGCCTTCTTGGCCGCCGCCTTCTTGGCGGTGCCGGTGGCCTTCTTGGCCGCCGTCTTCTTGGCCGTCGCCGTGGTCTTCTTGGCGGTCGCCTTCTTGGCGACGGTCTTCTTGGCGGTGGCCGTCTTGGCCGCCGTCTTCTTCGCCACGGTCTTCTTCGCGGTGGCCGTCGCCCTCTTGGCGGTGGTCTTCTTGGCCGCGGCCTTCTTGACCGTCGCCGAAGCGGTGCCGCTCAGGCTGCCCTTGGGCGCCTTCTTGACGGCGACCTCGCCACCACGCGGGAGCTTCTTCGAGCCGCTCACCAGGTCCTTGAAACCCTGGCCCGCGCGGAAGCGCGGAACGGAGGTCTTCTTGACCCGAACCCGCTCGCCCGTCTGGGGGTTGCGGGCGTAACGGGCCGGACGGTCGACCTTCTCGAACGAACCGAAGCCGGTGACCGAGACCCGGTCCCCACTGACGACGGCACGGACGATGGCGTCCAGTACCGCGTCGACCGCCTCGGCGGCCTGCTGACGGCCACCGACCTTGTCCGCAATCGCTTCTACGAGCTGCGCCTTGTTCACGTCTTCCCCTTCGGAGACATTGCCGGAACGAAAGTGTTCAGGCTTTTCCGCACGTTAGGCAGATATATACCGCAAATCAAACACGAAACGGGCTAATCACCCGTGCGCCGCAACGAACTCGGCTGTCCTGGACTTGTTCAGCGTTCCTCTTCGGGGAATCGACCCGCGTCGAGGTCGGCCGTGAACCGGTCCAGTCGCCTTGTCGCGTCGGCGAGATCGTGCTTGGCCGCGGCCGTAATGACCAGCAGCTTCCGGGCCAGCGCCATCCGTACGCCCTCCGGGACTTGCAGTGCGCGCACCCTTGTGTGCGCTTCCTTGAGTTGGTCCGCGACTGCCGCATAGAGCTTGAGTTGGCCGTCGTGTTCCATGCACAGATTGTGCCATCTGGGGCGAGTTGTCGCCTGCGGGGGTCGCAACTGGTGCCTCGAACGGCCTGACGGAGCCCGGCGGCAGCCTTGGCTCAAAGCTGCGCCTACCCAGTCAACACCCTGTCTAACATGGGAAGTTGAGGGATGCGTTGGAGGCGCGCGGGGCCGTTCGAGTGCAGACATGGCTGTACCCCCAATCGTGGCGATCGGGGGTACAGAGGGTGTCGCGGTGGCCGGATCTCGACCTGGTGCGGGGGTTGGGGTCAGACCTGGACCGTCCGCGGCTTGTACGAGGGGCGCTTGGCCTCGTACGCGGAGATGTCGCCCTCGTTCTGGAGGGTGATGGAGATGTCGTCCAGTCCGTTCAGCAGCCGCCAGCGGGCGTTCTCGTCGAGTTCGAAGGCGGCGGTGATGCCCTCGGCGCGCACCTCACGGGCCTCCAGGTCGACCGTGATCTCGGCCTGCGGGTCCTTCTCGGCGAGTTCCTGCAACGCGTCCACGATCTTCTGCTCCAGAACGACCGTGAGCAGGCCGTTCTTCAGCGAGTTGCCGCGGAAGATGTCGGCGAAGCGGGAGGAGATGACAGCCTTGAAGCCGTAGTTCTGGAGCGCCCACACGGCGTGCTCGCGGGAGGAGCCGGTGCCGAAGTCGGGTCCGGCCACCAGGACCGTCGCGCCCTTGCGCTCGGGGCGGTTGAGGATGAAGTTCTCGTCCTTGCGCCAGGCCTCGAACAGCCCGTCCTCGAACCCGTCCCTGGTCACCTTCTTGAGCCAGTGCGCGGGGATGATCTGGTCGGTGTCCACGTTGCTGCGGCGCAGCGGGACGGCCCGGCCGGTGTGCGTGGTGAATGCTTCCATGACTCTCAGACTCCAGCGGGCACAGGGGCGTCGGACAGATCGGCGGGCGAGGCCAGGTGGCCCAGCACGGCGGTCGCGGCGGCGACCTGCGGCGAGACCAGGTGCGTACGGCCGCCCTTGCCCTGCCTGCCCTCGAAGTTGCGGTTGGAGGTGGACGCGGAGCGCTCACCGGGCGCCAACTGGTCCGGGTTCATGCCCAGACACATCGAGCAGCCCGCGTGCCGCCATTCGGCGCCGGCCTCCTTGAAGACGACGTCCAGGCCCTCGGAGACGGCCTGGAGACCGACCCGAGCGGAGCCGGGAACGACCAGCATCCGTACGCCGTCGGCGACTTTGCGGCCCTCGACGATCGCCGCGGCGGCCCGCAGGTCCTCGATCCGGCCGTTGGTGCACGAACCTACGAAGACGGTGTCGACCTTGATGTCGCGCAGCGGCTGGCCGGCCTCCAACCCCATGTATTCCAGGGCCTTTTCGGCGGCGAAGCGCTCCGAAGCGTCTTCGTACGAAGCCGGATCGGGGACGGACGCCGAAAGCGGCGCGCCCTGACCGGGGTTGGTGCCCCAGGTGACGAACGGCGCCAGCGAGGGACCGTCGATGACGACCTCGGCGTCGAATTCGGCGTCGTCGTCGGTCTTCAGGGTCTTCCAGTACGCGACGGCGGCGTCCCAGTCCTCGCCCTCGGGGGCGTGGGCGCGGCCCTTGATGTACGCGAAGGTGGTCTCGTCGGGGGCGATCATGCCCGCGCGGGCACCGGCCTCGATCGACATGTTGCAGATGGTCATCCGGGCCTCCATCGAGAGTTTCTCGATGGCGGAGCCGCGGTATTCGAGGATGTAGCCCTGGCCGCCGCCGGTGCCGATCTTCGCGATGATGGCGAGGATCAGGTCCTTGGCGGAGACGCCGTCGGGCAGTTCGCCGTCGACGGTGATGGCCATGGTCTTCGGGCGGGCCAGCGGCAGCGTCTGGGTGGCCAGCACGTGCTCCACCTGGGAGGTGCCGATGCCGAACGCCAGCGCGCCGAAGGCGCCGTGGGTGGAGGTGTGGGAGTCACCGCACACGACGGTGGTACCGGGCTGGGTCAGACCCAACTGCGGTCCTACGACGTGGACGACACCCTGCTCGACATCGCCCAGGGAGTGCAGGCGCACGCCGAACTCGGCGCAGTTCTTGCGCAGCGTCTCCAGCTGGGCCCGGGAGACCGGGTCCGCGATGGGCTTGTCGATGTCGAGGGTCGGGGTGTTGTGATCCTCGGTGGCGATGGTGAGGTCGAGGCGCCGCACGGGACGCCCGGCCTGGCGGAGACCGTCGAAGGCCTGCGGGCTGGTCACCTCGTGCAGCAGGTGCAGATCGATGAAGAGGAGGTCGGGCTCGCCCTCGGCGCGCCGGACGACATGGTCGTCCCAGACCTTCTCCGCGAGTGTCCTACCCATCGCTTTCCCTCCGGCCGGCGAAACAGCGCCGGCCCAACTAGAGATCTTGAGGAGACGGCGCTCGCACCCCTGGTTCACGGGCAGCCGCCGCCTGGCCCGTTTGGTACGCGGGCCGCTGTGCCTACAAGAGTTGCGCGTCTCACGAAAAAAGGAACTTGCGTTTCACAGAGTGAGACGCGAGTATCGTTTCATGGACAACAGTAGCGGCGTCGGCGTCCTGGACAAGGCAGCCCTTGTCCTGGGCGCTCTGGAGTCCGGTCCGGCCACCCTCGCGGGTCTGGTCGCGGCGACCGGGCTGGCACGACCCACGGCACACCGGCTGGCCGTGGCCTTGGAACACCACCGCATGGTGGCGCGCGACATGCAGGGCCGTTTCATTCTCGGCCCCCGCCTCGCCGAGCTGGCCGCGGCCGCCGGCGAGGACCGGCTGCTCGCCACGGCGGGCCCGGTGCTCACGCATCTGCGGGACATCACCGGCGAGAGCGCGCAGCTCTACCGCCGCCAGGGCGACATGCGCATCTGCGTCGCCGCGGCGGAACGCCTGTCCGGACTCCGGGACACGGTCCCGGTCGGCTCGACCCTCACGATGAAAGCCGGCTCCTCGGCCCAGATCCTGATGGCCTGGGAGGAGCCGGAGCGCCTGCACCGCGGCCTCCAGGGCGCCCGCTTCACCGCCACGGCCCTGTCGGGCGTACGGCGCCGGGGCTGGGCCCAGTCCATCGGCGAGCGCGAGCCGGGCGTCGCGTCCGTCTCCGCGCCCGTGCGCGGCCCCTCGAACCGCGTGGTGGCCGCGGTGTCCGTCTCCGGCCCCATCGAGCGCCTGACGCGCCACCCGGGCCGAATGCACGCCCAGGCGGTCATCGACGCCGCCGCGCGCCTCTCCGAGGCGCTGCGCCGCACCGGCTGATCCCCCGGAACACCACAGAAGGGCCTGCCTCAACGCCGCGGCAGGCCCTTCGTCATGTCCGGACCTACTCGGAGGTCACCCGCTCCGACCGATACGCGAACCGATCCTTCGCCCGCCTCCCCCGCCGCTCCACCGGCACCTGTCCGTGCGCCGCCGCGAGCCCGAAGGCCGGCATGTCGGCGTAGATCGCCTCGTACGACCCCTCCGGCACCACATAGCTCTCGTGCCACAGCCCCACATGCCCGCGTACCTTCCCCGCCTTCTCCTTGCGGTTGATGATCGCCCACGCCTTGTGGTGGAGCATGTCGGGCGAACTCGCGTACGCGTAGAGCTTCTCCTTGGACTCCCAGTACTGGACGACGTAGTACGTCCGCGGGGACGCCGTCAGCAGCACGTGCCCGAGTAGTCCGCGACCGGGATCCTTCCCCAACTCCCGCAGCATGCGCGGCATCGCGAGGAGCACCGGCATCCAGTGGTGCACGGCCCAGAAGCGGTTGATGCGCATGCCGATCAGCAGCACCACCACCTCCCCCTCGGCGGCAGCGGTGGTACGGCCGTTGACGGTCTTCGCGAACATGGCGCCCCCTTGTTGGGTACCGGCACTATCCGATGACCCGTGTTTGGATAGTGCCGGTATCCGAGAAAGGGCGCAAGACATGCGGCTGTCCGAGTTGAGCGAGCGCAGCGGTGTGTCCATCGCGACGATCAAGTACTACCTGCGCGAAGGCCTGTTGAGCCCCGGCCGCCAGGTCAACACGACGACCGCCGAGTACGACGAGGAGCACTTGCGCCGACTGCGACTGGTGCGCGCGATGATCCAGGTCGGCAGGCTCCCCGTGGCGACCGTCCGCGAGGTGCTCGGCCATGTCGACGACGACTCCCTCGGCCGTACGATCCGGCTGGGCGCGGCACTTTGGGCGTTGCCGCAGGTTCCCGAGCCGGACGCGGAGGACGAGTACGTCCAGGCCGCGCACCGCGAGGTGGACCAGCTCCTGGAGACGCTGGGCTGGTCCAACTCCCAGGCGCTGGTGACCATTTCACCGTCGTACCGCTCACTGGTGGTGGCGGTGGCGGCACTTCGCCGGCTCGGGTACGACTGGCCCCCCGAACTGGTCGTGAACTACACCAAGTTGATGCATCAGGCGGCCGTCCTCGACCTGGACTTCGTGGAGACGCATCCCTCGGAGGCCGAGAAGGTGGAGACGGCGGTCGCGGGCGCGATCTTCGTCGAGCCGGTGCTCCAGGCGCTGCACCGGTTGGCGCAGGAGGAGGAGTCGGCGCGGCGGTACGGCTTCGAGTGAGCGGGAAGTGAGCGGGACACGCGAAAGGCCCTCCATCGAAGTGGAGGGCCTTTCGTCTGCGTACCCCCGACCGGATTCGAACCGGCGCTACTGCCGTGAGAGGGCAGCGTGCTAGGCCGCTACACAACGGGGGCGTAGATCATGCAGGCGTTGAAAACTACACAGCCGCAGATCAGAGCTGGTCTACCAGGACTCGAACCTAGAATGACGGTACCAGAAACCGTAGTGTTGCCAATTACACCATAGACCAAGGCATTTCGAGGTAAAACGTACCCCCGACCGGATTCGAACCGGCGCTACTGCCGTGAGAGGGCAGCGTGCTAGGCCGCTACACAACGGGGGCCCTAGCGATCCTGCATGGAGGGCGGCGGGTGCGACCCGGACCGCCTTCCTGGGAAGGATCTGTACCCCCGACCGGATTCGAACCGGCGCTACTGCCGTGAGAGGGCAGCGTGCTAGGCCGCTACACAACGGGGGCGTTGCAGATGCTGTGTTCAATTCAAGGCATCTGCGATGCTGGCCTACCAGGACTCGAACCTAGAATGACGGTACCAGAAACCGTAGTGTTGCCAATTACACCATAGGCCACTAAAATGCAAGTCCTTCTGGGGACCTTGTTCCAGTTGACGCCTCCGGTTCCCTGGCCTTTCGGCCCGCTCTCCGGCGGCGCAGGAACAACATTACCTGAAGGTGGACGGGGCTCCAAAACGGGTATCCGTGCCGAGCAGAGCGGGGAGTTCGGCCAAGGATCCGATCCTGTGCCGCCCCACCAGGGCCTCGACGGAGGCGTGCCCGTCGTGGCGGTCGATCCAGACGGAGAGCAGACCGGCGTCCGCTGCGCCCCGCCCGTCGATCTCCGGGTGATCACCGACATACGCGACTTCGTGCGGCGGCAGTCCCAGCGCCTCGCAGGCCGCGAGGAAGGCGCCGGCCTCGGGCTTGGAGACGCCCAGCTCGGCCGCGCACAGGATGACCTCGAAGCGGTCGTGGACCCCGAGGGTGCGCAGCTTTCGGTCCTGCACGGTGAGGCTGGAGTTGGAGAGGACCGCGTGGCGGTGACTGGCCGCGAGGGTGTCGAGGACGGGCAGGACGTCCGGGAAGAGGGCCCAGGCCGTCTCGTAGTGGGTCTTGTAGCGCCGGAACCAGTCCTCGGCCTCGGCGTCGGTCAGCGCCCGGTCCAGGAAGTGCCGGACCCGGTCGAGCCGCTGCCCCTCGAAGGAGACCTCCCCGGCCGAGAACCGCGCCCAGTGGAACTCGGTGGCCAACCGCCAGCGCTCCAGGGCCGCCACCAGGCTCTCGTGTCCGTCGAGCAGGCCCTCGGCCGCCAAGTGCTCGCGCATGGCCGCGCGGTCCGCGCCGGTGTAGTCGAAGAGGGTGTCGTCGACGTCCCAGACCACGGCCCGAATGCTCATGATCCGACAATAACGTGGGCCCCGAAGCGCGTCAGCGCCCCGGGGCCCACGTTGTCGACGGTCAGGCCGCCAGTTTCGCCAGGGCCGCGTCGATCCTGGCCAGGGTCTTCTCCTTGCCCAGGATCTCCAGGGACTCGAAGAGCGGCAGGCCGATCGTGCGGCCGGTGACGGCGACACGGACCGGGGCCTGGGCCTTGCCGAGCTTGAGGCCGTGGGTCTCGCCGGCGGCCAGGACGGCCTCCTTGAGGGACTCGGGCGAGGCCCAGTCCGCCGACTCCAGCTTCTCGCGGGCCGTACGGAGGAGGGCGTCGGAGCCCTCCTTCATGGCCTTCGTCCAGGACGCCTCGTCCTCGACCGGCTCGGCCAGGAACAGGAAGTCGACGTTGTCCGTGATCTCCGACAACACCTTCAGGCGGGTCTGCGCGTGCGGTGCGACGGCCTGCCACTTGGCCTCGTCGAAGTCCTCCGGCGCCCAGGGGGCGAACGGGGCGCGCAGCCACGGGGCGCAGCGCTCGGTGAAGTCCTTCACGTCGAGCAGCCGGATGTGGTCGGCGTTGATCGCCTCGCACTTCTTCAGGTCGAAGCGGGCCGGGTTGGGGTTCACGTCGGAGATGTCGAAGGCCGCGACCATCTCGTCCATCGAGAACACGTCCCGGTCGGCCGCGAGCGACCAGCCCAGCAGGGAAAGGTAGTTGAGCAGTCCCTCGGGCAGGAAGCCGCGCTCCCGGTAGAGGTTGAGCGAGGACTCGGGGTCGCGCTTGGAGAGCTTCTTGTTGCCCTCGCCCATCACGTACGGCAAGTGCCCGAAGGACGGTACCGACTTGGCGACGCCCAGCTCGATCAGCGCCTTGTAGAGGGCGATCTGACGGGGCGTCGAGGAGAGCAGGTCCTCGCCTCGCAGGACGTGGGTGATCTCCATCAGGGCGTCGTCGACGGGGTTGACGAGCGTGTACAGCGGGGCGCCGTTGGCTCGTACGATCCCGTAGTCCGGGACGTTCTCCGGGGTGAACGTCAGCTCGCCGCGGACCAGGTCGGTGAAGGTGATCGTCTCGTCGGGCATCCGGAAGCGGACGATCGGCACCCGGCCCTCGGCCTTGTACGCGTCGACCTGCTCGGCGGTGAGGGCGCGGCAGTGGCCGTCGTAGCCGGAGGGCTTGCCGGCGGCGCGGGCGGCGTCGCGGCGGGCGTCCAGCTCCGCGGTGGAGCAGTAGCAGTCGTAGGCGTGGCCGGCGTCCTGGAGCCTCTTCGCGATGTCCTTGTAGATGTCCATGCGCTGCGACTGGCGGTAGGGCGCGTGCGGGCCGCCGATCTCGGGGCCCTCGTCCCAGTCGAAGCCCAACCAGCGCATGGCGTCGAGGAGTTGGCCGTAGGACTCCTCGGAGTCGCGGGCCGCGTCGGTGTCCTCGATGCGGAAGACCAGCGTGCCCTGGTTGTGCTTGGCGAAGGCCCAGTTGAACAGGGCGGTGCGGACCAGGCCGACGTGGGGATTGCCGGTCGGCGAGGGGCAGAAACGGACACGGACTGCTGGGGCGGATGCGCTAGCCACGCTTGACAACCTTGTTGGTGAGAGTGCCGATGCCTTCGATGGTGACGGCGACCTCGTCGCCGACGGTGAGCGGTCCGACGCCTGCCGGGGTGCCCGTGAGGATCACGTCGCCGGGGAGCAGCGTCATGGCCTCGGTGATGTTGACGATCAGGTCCTCGATCGAGTGGATCATCTCGCTGGTGCGGCCGAGCTGGCGCTGCTGTCCGTTGACCGTGAGCTGGATGGTGAGGTCGCTCGGGTCGAGGTCCGTCTCCACCCAGGGGCCGAGCGGGCAGGAGGTGTCGAAGCCCTTGGCGCGGGCCCACTGCTTCTCGCGCTTCTGGACGTCGCGCGCGGTGATGTCGTTGGCGCAGGTGTAGCCGAGGATGACGTCCTTGACGCGCTCGCGGGGGACCTCGCGGCACATCCGGCCGATGACGACGGCCAGTTCGGCCTCGTGGTGGAGGTCCTCGGTGAAGGAGGGGTACTGGATGTCGTCGCCGGAGCCGATCACGGAGGTGGACGGCTTGAAGAAGGCGAAGGGGACGTCCGGCACCTCGTTGCCCAGTTCGCGGGCGTGTTCGGCGTAGTTGCGGCCGTAGGCGACGATCTTGTTCGGGAGCACCGGCGGCAGCAGCCTGACCTTGCTCAGCGGGACCTTCGTGCCGGAGAGTTCGAAGTCCGCGAACGGGATGCCCTTGATGATGTCGAGGACGAGCTCGTCCGGCTTGTCGCCCTCGACCGCGCCGAAGGCGACGCTCCCGTCGATGGAGAATCTGGCGATGCGCACGGGATCCCGGCACCCCTCACTGAGCTGGCTGGAGTCTGACGCTCCAGGCTAACGCGGTGCGGGGGCGGTGCTTCGCCGATTAAGTCCTCTCCGGCGGATCAGGTCGCGGCAGAGCACCGGCGCCGGTGGACGCGGGCGAGTGCACGCCGCCCCCGCAGTGCTTCGGTGCGTGCTCCGGGGGCCGACCAAAGGCTCGGGAAGTGCCAGGCGGAAGCCTGTGCAGCGACTACTCCGCGGCGGTGGCGACCGGGATCTCCATGAGGATCGTGCGGCGCGGGTTGGCGGTCTGGGCCGGCAGGTCGAGCGAGTGCTCCGGCTGCTCCGGCGTCCGCAGTTCGTCGGCGTCGGAGAGGTGCGCCAGTGTCGTGCGTCGCGGGTTGGCGATGTTGCGGAACATCATCGTCGTCTTCACTGTTGTAGTCGACCCTCGTCAGTCCGTGGGTGGGTGGTTGACAGATTGTGCCCTCATGTAAAGCGTCAGGCTAAACATCCAATTCCCGGCCGAACGCGTGAAGACCCCATGATCCGCATGTGAGTTTGCTCACCACCCTGTGGGCATACCGACCAATTCGGACCCGCAACTCACCTCAACGAAACGGACATTGGCCCCCTGAAGCTGCTATTCCGCTCCTGATCATGGCGACTTGGGCACAACCCACACCCCAAGGGATGGTGGGGATTTGCCCACTTTGGAGTGAATAGCTTTCTACGTCTCGTGACACTGTCCTCACGGGGTGTCACACAGGTCACAGCCTGGCCTACGGGCCTTGTTGGAGATCCGGCACTGTGCTGGAATTCCACGGACCGCCGCAGAATCAGCCCGGCGCGCAGGGGGCGCAACGCAGCGCCGAGGGCGGCGGAAGGGGGAGCAGCGCCGGTCACTCACGACCACACATGGGGTGCGCGTTCAGGGCGCTCCCCAAGACGCCGACACCGTCCTTCCGTTCGCGCGGGGGACGCCTGGTCCAGAGGTTGCGACGCTAGTGCAGGGACGTTTCAAGAGGGATGGCAGTGCTCCGGCGGAGCCGGAGCCGCATGGCGGGGCTGGCCCCAACACCGGCAGCTCCTCGCCCCAGCACGCCCAGAACCCGGGCCCGGCACCGTCAGGTGAAGGCGGGGCCCCCGGGCGCCCCGGTGTGTCCGCAGCCCCGACCCCCACGCCCTCGGTGAAGCCGCCGAGCGGCACCCCCGGACCCGGCTCGCGCGTCGCTCTGCGCAACTGGCGCATCTCCACGCGCCTGGTGTCACTGCTCGCGCTCCCCGTGGTCGCCGCCACCTCGCTGGGCGCCCTGCGCATCAGCGACTCCATGACCGACATCCAGCAGCTCGACAACATGAAGCTGCTGACGGACATGACCAAGCAGGCCACCGAGCTGGCCACCGCGCTCCAGGAGGAGCGCGACCAGTCCGCCGGTCCCCTGTCGCACGGCGTCAAGGCCACCGACTACCAGATCAAGGGCTACGAGGAGAAGACCGACCGGGCCCGCGACAACTTCATCAACTCCTCGGAAGAGGTGGACAGCGCCAGCAGGAACGGAAACCTGCAAGGCGTCCGGGAGACCGTCGTCGGCCTCGCCACCGAGCTGGACAACCTCGACCGGATCCGCAAGACGGCGTACCAGTCGAAGGCCAACTCGACGCAGACGGTCGACGCCTACCACCGGCTGATCACCCAGCTGCTCGACCTCTCGCAGGACATGGCGGAGGCGACCAGCAACCCGGAGATGATCCAGCGCACGCGCGCCCTGGCCGCCTTCTCCTCGGCCAAGGAGTTCGCGTCCGTGCAGCGCGCCGTCATCGCGGCGGCCCTGCCGGCCAACAACACGACGACCGGCAAGCTCTCCGACAACGACCGGCTCTACGCCGACTCCGCGCTGGAGAGCGAGAAGTCGGACCTGAGCATCTTCCGCAACATCTACGGCGACCAGGGTGCCGAGGAGCTCATCCAGCCGATCGAGGACGGCAACGCCACGATCGACGCCGCGGACAAGTACGCGGAGCGCGCCCTCGCCAACACGAACGGCCTGGCCTCGCTGGACAAGCGGTCGTACAAGGACTGGATAGACGACAGCTCGACGAAGATCGAGCAGATGAAGAAGATCGAGCACACGCTCCTTGAGGACATGGAGCAGAAGGCCCGCGAGCTGCGCTCCGCCTCCGAGCGCGAGGCGATCATCTCCGGTGCGCTGATCCTGCTCGTGCTCGGTGTCTCCCTCGTCGGCGCCTTCGTCATCGCCCGGTCCATGATCCGCTCGCTGCGCCGCCTCCAGGAGACCGCCAACAAGGTCGCCCAGGACCGGCTGCCCGAGCTGGTCAAGCAGCTGTCCGAGTCCGACCCGCAGGACGTCGACACGTCCGTGGAGTCGGTCGGTGTGCACTCCCGGGACGAGATCGGCCAGGTGGCCGCGGCCTTCGACGACGTGCACCGCGAGGCAGTCCGCCTCGCCGCCGAGCAGGCCCTCCTGCGAGGCAACGTCAACGCGATGTTCACCAACCTCTCGCGCCGCTCCCAGGGCCTCATCCAGCGTCAGCTCTCGCTCATCTCCGAACTGGAGTCCCGCGAGGCCGACCCGGACCAGCTGTCCTCCCTCTTCAAGCTCGACCACCTCGCGACCCGCATGCGCCGTAACGGTGAGAACCTCCTGGTCCTCGCCGGTGAAGAGCCCGGCCGCCGCTGGACCCGTCCGGTCCCGCTGGTCGACGTGCTCCGCGCCGCCGCCTCCGAGGTGGAGCAGTACGAGCGCATCGAGCTGTCCTCCGTGCCGACCACCGAAGTGGCCGGCCGCGTGGTCAACGACCTCGTGCACCTGCTCGCGGAGCTGCTGGAGAACGCGACCTCGTTCTCCTCGCCGCAGACCAAGGTCAAGGTCACCGGTCACGCGCTGCCCGACGGTCGCGTCCTGATCGAGATCCACGACACCGGTATCGGCCTCTCCCCCGAGGACCTCGCGGCGATCAACGAGCGGCTCGCCTCGCCGCCCACCGTGGACGTCTCGGTCTCCCGCCGCATGGGTCTGTTCGTGGTCGGCCGGCTGTCCCAGCGCCACGGCATCCGTATCCAGCTGCGCCCCTCCGACTCCGGTGGTACGACCGCGCTGGTCATGCTCCCGGTCGATGTCGCCCAGGGCGGCAAGAAGCCCGCTCCGGGCAAGCAGGGCCAGCCCGCTGTCGGTGCTGCGGCTGCCGCCGCCGGTGCCGGTGCCGGTGCGGCCCGCCGGGGCAACGGTCAGGGCGGCTCCGCCCTCGGCGCGGGCGCTCCGGCGAACGGCGGACTGCTCGGTGCCGGTGCCGCTCCGCGCGGCCAGGTCGGTTCCGGTCAGGGCCCGCGGGCCGCGCTGCCCGGTGCGGGCGGTGGACGTCCGGGTGGTCCCGGTGGCCCGGGTGCGCCCGGCGGTGCGCGTGGCCCTCAGGGTCCCTCGGCGCCGCAGGGCCGTCCGGCGGCCGGTTCCGGTGCCGGTCTCTTCGGTCAGGCTCCGGGCGCCCCCCAGGGCCTTCAGGCGGCCGGTACGGGCGCTCCCCAGGGCTTCGGCGACGGACGTCAGGACGCCTTCGGCGGGACCCCTCCGCAGCAGCAGAACGGCGCGGTTCCCCCGCAGCGTGCGAACAACGAGCCCGAGCCGCCCCGCGGCGGTGGCCGGCGCCGTGGGCGTCAGCCGCAGCTCCCGCCGCGCGGTGGTGCGCGGGCCGAGCTGCCGGGCGGCAACAACCAGCGCCCCAGCTGGAGCGACGAGAACGCGCAGCCCCCGCTGGGCCGCGGCAACCTCGACGCCCCGCGCGGTCACGACGAGCGCGACGCCGAGCAGACCTCCCGGATGCCGCGCATCGACGACCGTCAGGGCCCCGGCACGCAGGAGATGCCGGCGATCCCGCGCATGGACGCGCAGGACAGCAGGCAGTTCCCGCGCCCGGGCACCAGCGGACCGCAGGACACGGGCTCGTTCCCGCGTCCGGGTACGAGCGGACCGCAGGACACGGGTTCCTTCCCCCGGCCGAACGTCAACGGGGCCCAGAACACGGGCCAGTTCCCGCGTCCGGGCGCCAACGGGTCGCAGTCCAACGGCCAGTTCCCGCGGCAGGACTTCGACACCCCGCGTCCTGGTTCCAACTCGCAGCAGAACGGCGGCCAGTTCGTCCGCTCGGACGTCTTCGGTGCTCCGAACAGCCCGGCCAACAACCCGTCCAACCCGGCCAACACGGGACAGTTCGCCGTCCCGCAGGCCTACGACGGCAGTTCCACCGGCCAGTTCGCGACTCCCGGTTTTGACAACGGGTCCACCGGTCAGCACAATCTGCCGGGCCGTCAGAACCCCGGGAACACCGGGCAGTTCGACCGTCCGCAGGTCAACGGGAATCGCAACGGCGCCGACTTCGGCACCGCGCGTCCGCCCGCCCCGCAGCGTCCCACCCGCCAGGAGCCCGAGGCGTTGCCGCCTGCCACGGGTCCCGGTGACGGCAGGACGCCGCTGTACGACACGCTGGAGACCAACTGGTTCCACGGCCAGCAGGCGGAAGCGCAGAGCCAGAGCAACGGCTCCGCGCCCGCCCCGCAGCCGCAGGCACCGATGGCCCCGGCGACACCCCCTCAGCGTCCCACGGGCGGTACCTGGCGCAGCTCGCCGAACGACGATCTCGTTCGGCAGGCGGAGCGCGTAAGGCAACCGGCCGCGGGCGGCGTCACCACCTCCGGCCTGCCGCGCCGGGTGCCCAGGGCGAACCTCGTCCCGGGCACGGCTCAGCAGCAACAGCACCAAACCGGTCCGCAGGTCTCGCGTGCGCCTGATGACGTACGCGGCCGGCTGACCAATCTCCGTCGGGGCATCGCACAGGGCCGCCAGGCCGGTACGGGTACCGGCCAGACCGGCAGCTTCCCCAGCCCCACTCACCAGCAGGAGCGTTAGTTGAGCCAGATGAGCCAGGCGGCACAGAACCTCAACTGGTTGATAACCAACTTCGTGGACAACACCCCGGGTGTGTCCCACACCGTCGTCGTATCCGCCGACGGACTCCTTCTGGCCATGTCGGAAGGCTTCCCGCGCGACCGCGCCGATCAACTCGCGGCCGTGGCCTCCGGGTTGACCTCGCTGACGGCCGGGGCCTCCCGGATCTTCGAGGGCGGCGACGTGGCACAGACCGTCGTGGAGATGGAGCGAGGGTTCCTCTTCCTCATGTCCGTCTCGGACGGCTCGTCGCTGGCGGTGCTCGCGCATCCGGAATGCGACATCGGCCTCGTCGGCTACGAGATGGCACTGCTCGTCGACCGTGCAGGGGCGGTCCTCACACCGGACCTGCGCGCCGAACTCCAGGGCAGTCTGCTTCACTGACCGGCCCCGGCACCACCCGTCTCACCAAATCACCGTCCGGCCGCCACAATCCCCCCACCGGCCCTGTCAGACGGCTAGCCCGACCGACTTGCTGTCCCGCCCGGAGGATTCATGACCCCGCCCACCGCCTCTCATGATCCGTACGCCGAGCCGTACGGGGACGAGGGCGACCAGCCGCTGGTACGTCCGTACGCGATGACCGGCGGCCGGACCCGGCCGCGTTATCAGCTCGCCATCGAGGCACTGATCAGCACCACGGCCGACCCGGCAGCGCTGATGGGACTGCTCCCTGAGCACCAGCGCATCTGCCACCTGTGCCGTGAGGTCAAGTCGGTCGCGGAGGTGTCGGCACTCCTCGCCATGCCCCTCGGTGTGGCGAGGATCCTCGTCGCGGACCTCGCCGAGGCCGGACTGGTGGCCATCCACCAGCCGGGCGGCGACGAGAACAACGGCGGCGCACCGGACGTGACGCTGCTCGAAAGGGTGCTCAGTGGACTTCGCAAGCTCTGACGGAGGGCGGGCGACCACCTCCGCGAAGATCGTGGTGGCGGGTGGCTTCGGCGTCGGCAAGACCACGTTCGTGGGTGCCGTCTCCGAGATCAACCCGCTGCGCACGGAGGCCGTCATGACGTCCGCCTCGGCGGGCATCGACGACCTCACCCACACCGGGGACAAGACCACCACCACGGTGGCCATGGACTTCGGCCGTATCACCCTGGACCAGGACCTGATCCTGTACCTCTTCGGTACGCCGGGTCAGGACCGTTTCTGGTTCATGTGGGACGACCTGGTGCGCGGCGCGATCGGCGCCGTCGTCCTGGTCGACACCCGCCGTCTCGCCGACTGCTTCCCGGCGGTCGACTACTTCGAGAACAGCGGGCTGCCTTTTGTCATAGCCCTCAACGGTTTCGACGGCCACCAGCCGTACAACCCGGAGGAGGTGCGCGAGGCCCTTCAGATCGGGCCGGACGCGCCGATCATCACGACCGACGCCCGGCACCGTTCGGACGCCAAGAGTGCGCTGATCACGCTGGTCGAGCACGCGTTGATGGCCCGGCTCCGGTAGCTGTCGGCGGGCCTCGACATGCGGTTCACAAGTCGGCAGCGCCATACGGCAGTTGTCGTAGACACCCCGGAGCCGGCTGTGGCCTTTGACACGGTCGGCCCCGGTGTTCATAACGTTTCGGCAGAGGTATTGGGTGGTATCGCAACGCGTCGCGGTCACCCGGTGCCACTGCGCTAACAAAGCCCCGTCTTTTGGCGGGGCTCGCTCTTTATGACCGTTTTATGTGGGGCTTACATCACTCGGAATCCGCCGTTCCGACTGTTTGGAATCGCGCAGGCTGACGTGCTGGAATGCCTGAACTGCCCAATAGTCAACGACGTACTCATAGTCAGCGCTCGTTGACGGGCCTGAGACACTGCGGCACGAGGATAGGTGCCGACCGCCGGAAGGTTGTTGGTCGAGTGAGGCGAAGCAAGAACGGTCCCGAGCCGTCGGCCCGGGGCAACTTCACCCCGCCGCCGCGCGGAGCGGCGCCCGCCCCTGTGCCAGGCTCGGAGCCTTCGGCACCACCCCCTCCCAGCGGGGGCCGTTTCTCGCCCCGCAACTGGCGGGTGCCGACCCGGCTGAACGCGATCCTGCTCATACCCGTGGGCGTCGGCCTCATCATGGGCGGCTTCCAGGTCAAGAGTTCGATCGACACCTGGCAGAACGCCGAGGACGCGGAGAAGACCGCCCGCGTGGTGCAGGCCGCGCTGACCTACAGCAACGCGGTCACCAACGAGCGTGACGTCACCGCCGCTCCGCTGCTGGAGGGCAAGGGCCAGAAGAACGCGACCGTCGTCGCGGCCCGCAAGGCCACCGACGACGCGGCCGACGCCTTCGACAAGGCCGTGCAGAACATGCCGGACTCCCCCGGCCTGGAGCGCCGCCTCAGCCGCTTCCGCAAGGTGGAGCCGTCGCTTCAGACGGTCCGGGCCAACGCGTACACCTCCAAGAACAAGGGCGTCCAGACCGAGGAGAGCTACGTCAACCTGGAGCACCCGCTCCTGGAGTTCTCCAACGAACTGGGCCTCGGCACCGGCAACATCACCAGCTACGGCCGCTCGGTCTACGCCATCGCGCTGGCCAAGGGCGCGCTCTCCCTGGAGCGCTCCATCGGCACCCACCTGCTGATCAACCCCGGCCCCGACGCCAACAGCCTGGCCACCCAGCGCACCGCCCTCACCTCGTACGCCTACCTGGAGGGCATCGCCATCCAGGAGTACCAGGCCGGTGGTACGGACGCGGACATCGCGAAGCTGAACACCGCCCTGGCGAAGGTGCAGACCGACGGCGCGGCCATGGTCAAGCAGGCCGCCGCGCAGGCGAAGGCCGCCGGCAAGACGTATGTGCCGCCGCCGACCGACCCGGTCAAGACGGTCACGGCCATGTCGCAGCTGAACACCACCGACATCTCGGCGCGTGACGCCCTCGCCCAGCAGGGCATCACCGCGCAGAACTGGTGGGCGGGCACGACCCTCAAGTACGAGGCGTACCGCAAGATCGAGGAGGACAAGGCCGACATCGCGGTGAGCGAGGCCTCCGACATCGCGAACAACGCCAAGCGTGACGCCATCATCACCGGTGCCGCGGTCGTCGTCGCCCTGCTCCTCGCCTTCATCCTCGCCGGCGCGGTCGCCCGCCAGATGAGCCGCGCGATGCGCCAGCTGCGCAACGCGGCCTTCGGCATCGCCGAGCAGCGCCTGCCGATGCTGGTCGACCAGCTCTCCCGCACCGACCCAGGCCGCGTGGACACCCGGGTCCAGCCGATCCCCATCACCACCACGGACGAGATCGGCGAAGTCGCGAGAGCCTTCGACCAGGTCCACCGCGAGGCCGTACGACTCGCCGCCGAGCAGGCCCTCCTGCGGGGCAACATCAACGCGATCTTCACGAACCTCTCGCGCCGCAACCAGTCGCTGATCGAGGGCCAACTGACCCTGATCACCGACCTGGAGAACAACGAGGCCGACCCGGACCAGCTGGAGAACCTCTTCCGCCTGGACCACCTCGCGACCCGTATGCGCCGCAACGGCGAGAACCTCCTGGTCCTCGCCGGCGAGGAGCCCGGCCGCCGCTGGGACCAGCCGGTCCCGCTGGTCGACGTGCTGCGCGCCGCCTCCTCCGAGGTGGAGCAGTACGAGCGCATCGAGCTGTCGGGTGTCCCGGAGGCCGAGATCCACGGCCGCGCGGTCACCGACCTCGTGCACCTGCTCGCCGAGCTGCTGGAGAACGCCACCACGTTCTCCTCCCCGCAGACCAAGGTCCGCGTCACCGCGACCCGTCTTCCCGACGGCCGCGTGATGATCGAGATCCACGACAAGGGCATCGGCCTCACCGCCGAGGACTTCGCGGACATCAACCACAAGCTGGCCAACCCGCCGACCGTGGACGTCGCGATCTCCCAGCGCATGGGCCTGTTCGTGGTCGGCCGCCTCTCCGACCGGCACGGCATCCGCGTCCAGCTCCGCCCCTCGGGCGAGCAGGCCGGCACCACCTCGCTGGTCATGCTGCCCGACGCGATCACCCACGGTGGCGGTGGCGAACAGCAGCTCCAGCGCGACGAGTTCACCGTCTCGCAGATCATGCCGGAGCAGCCGCAGTACCCGGGCGAGGACTTCAACCAGACCCCGATCCGCACGGCGGCCGAGCTGGGCTTCGACGACACCCGCTACCCCGAGGTGCCGGACGACATCCGCGAGCTGGACCCGGTCGGCCGTTCGCTGATGCGCGAGGAGCGCCGGGCGGCCCTGGAGTCCCAGAAGCCGGGCCAGGAGGCCCTTGAGCCGGGCGCCTACCCGGAGTTCGGCGAGTTCGAGGAACCGCAGCAGCAGCCGTACGCCGAGAACGGCCAGCAGGCGTACCAGGAGCAGCCGACGGCGTACAACGGGCAGCCGACGTACGAGGAGCAGCAGCAGACGTCGTACGACGAGCCGCTTCAGCCCGCGTACGACGAGCAGTACTTCGCGCCGAACGGCAACGGGACGCAGAACGACACCTTCGCCGACTCCTTCGCGGCCAACGGCGGTTACCCGGAGCCCGGGTACGCCGAGCCGGTGCGGGAGGAGCACGCGTCGGCGCACTCGGTGGCCCCGGAGACGTATCCGGGCTTCGAAGAGCCGTCCTATCAGGACGACTGGCCGCAGCAGGACGGTTACCGCAACGGTTACCCGGACCAGTACGCTCCGGATCCGGAACCTTCGCAGGCCGCTGACGTGAGTGAGCGGGATCACGTAGGCTTCGACCGTCCGGGACCGGCCCCCTCGGCTGTCCACGCGCTGACCGACGCCGGGCTGCCGCGCCGCGGTTCGGCCGCGAAAGGCACCAACGGTTCGCAGCCCGCGCGCCAGGAGTCGTCGGCCTCCGCCCCGGAGAGCAGCACCAACATCTTCGGTACGGCGAACGGCACCGCGAACGGCAGCGCCAACGGCACCACCGGCACCGTGGACTGGCAGTCGGCGAACGACGCGCGCTGGCAGCAGGCCTCGGCGCTGAAGAAGCCGAAGGCCGGCGGGGTCACCTCCTCCGGTCTGCCGAGGCGGGTGCCCAAGGCCAACCTGGTCGAGGGCACCGCCGAGAGCACCCCTCAGGGCGGCCCCCAGGTCTCCCGCGCTCCCGAGGACATCCGGGGCAGGCTCAGCAACCTGCGCCGTGGCGTCCAGCGGGGTCGCAGTGCGGGAAGTGAAACGAACGGTCAGGGTTTCGGCTCTGACAGCACCTACAACCAGGAGCGTTAGTGTGAGCCCGATGAGCCAGGCGGCGCAGAACCTGAACTGGTTGATCACCAACTTCGTGGACAACACCCCCGGTGTCTCCCACACGGTGGTGGTCTCCGCCGACGGACTCCTTCTGGCGATGTCCGAAGGGTTCCCGCGTGACCGTGCCGATCAGTTGGCGGCCGTCGCGTCGGGTCTGACCTCACTGACCGCCGGTGCCTCGCGCATCTTCGAGGGCGGCAGCGTGAACCAGACGGTTGTGGAGATGGAGCGGGGATTCCTCTTCATCATGTCCGTGTCCGATGGTTCCTCGCTCGCGGTTCTCGCACACCCCGAGGCGGACATCGGCCTCATCGGGTACGAGATGGCCCTTCTGGTGGACCGTGCCGGTACGGTCCTGACCCCGGACCTTCGAGCAGAGCTCCAGGGGAGCCTTCTCAACTAACAAGCGGACGGTGCGTTTTGGCGTCCCGAGGCCATAAGGTTTCGGGACGCGGCTCCACATTGATGGGTGCCCGGCACAGTCGGAGGAGGAGAAAGTGGCAACACCCCCAGGCGGTTCGTCTTCGGGCAACTGGTCGTACGGCCCCGGCCAGGGGCAGGGCGACGGTTCCGGGAACCGGTACAACTTCCCCTCCTCGCCTTCCCCGCGTCACCCTCAGTACCCGCAGGGCCCCGGTCCGTCACCGTACGACCAGCCGCCGGCGCCGCGCATCCAGCCCGTGCAGCCGCACCGGCGCTCCCCCGAGGCCGCGCCCGCGGGTTCGTCGAGCAATCCCCTGGTGCGTCCGTACGCCATGACCGGCGGCCGGACCCGCCCCCGCTACCAGCTCGCCATCGAGGCGCTGGTGCACACCACCGCGCAGCCGCACCAGATGCAGGGCCAGTTGCCCGAGCATCAGCGGATCTGCAACCTCTGCCGGGAGATCAAGTCGGTGGCCGAGATCTCGGCCCTCCTGACGATCCCTCTCGGTGTGGCCAGGATCCTCGTCGCCGACTTGGCGGAGGCGGGCCTGGTCGCCATTCATCAGCCCGGCGGCGACGAGAACGCCGGCGGCCAGCCAGACGTGACACTGCTCGAAAGGGTGCTCAGTGGACTTCGCAAGCTCTAGCGGCGGTCCTTCCCGCTCCACCACCTCGGCGAAGATCGTGGTGGCGGGTGGCTTCGGCGTGGGCAAGACCACGTTCGTCGGGGCCGTCTCGGAGATCAACCCGCTGCGTACCGAGGCCGTCATGACGTCCGCTTCCGCGGGCATCGACGACCTCACCCACACCGGAGACAAGACGACCACCACGGTCGCCATGGACTTCGGACGCATCACCCTGGACCAGGACCTGATCCTGTACCTGTTCGGCACCCCCGGTCAGGACCGCTTCTGGTTCATGTGGGACGACCTGGTACGCGGCGCGATCGGCGCGATCGTCCTCGTGGACACTCGCCGTCTCGCCGACTGCTTCCCCGCGGTCGACTACTTCGAGAACTCGGGCCTCCCCTTCGTCATCGCCCTCAACGGCTTCGACGGCCAGCAGCCGTACAACCCCGACGAGGTCCGCGAGGCCCTCCAGATCGGCCCCGACACCCCGATCATCACGACGGACGCCCGGCACCGCGCCGACGCGAAGTCGGCCCTGATCACCCTGGTGGAGCACGCGCTGATGGCCCGCCTGCGGTAGCAGTTCCGCTGTATCCGGCTCGTTCGGCTTGCGGCCCCCGTTCCTCCTGTGGGAGGAACGGGGGCCGTAGGTCATATGCGGGAGGGGTACGGGGATGAGCGCGGAAGTCGCCGCACTACGTCTGGGCACGACCGTGGCGAACACGGCGGCGCAGATGTGGCTCGGAGGAAAACGGCGAGAGCAGGAGCGCCTGCTGCCGATGGAGGATCTCCTACGGCTACGGGTGCCGGGGTTACGTCAACAGCGCAGCGTCCGGCGGCAGTTCGAGGGAATGGCCGACGCGGTGGCCGAACGGATCGAACCGTTCCTGGCCCAGAAGTTCCGCGGCCTCGACGAGAACAGCCGCGAGGCCGCGCTCAACGGCGTGTGCGACACGCTCGCACACGCCGACCTGTCCGACGAGGCGATCCTCGCGGCCGACGCACAGCCGGCCGAACTGATCCGCCACATCAGGCGATCGGTGAGCCCACCGGTAGGCCTGAACGAACCGGAGACACAGCTCTACGACCTCCTCTTCAGCGAGTGCTGCGAGTACTACGTCAGCATCGTGCGGACGCTGCCGGTCTTCGAGGAACGGACCCTGGCCGAACTCCTGGCCCGCACCAGCTCGTTGAGCGACGGAGTCACCCGCGTCCTCGAACGCCTCCCGGACCGCTCCCTGTTCGCCCCGGACGGCACCGACCAGGACGGGGGGTTCCGCCGCTGGTACATGGAGCTGGTCAGCAACAGCCTCGACGAGGTGGAACTGTTCCGCCGCACGTCCGACCGCGCCGCCGCGCAGGTACGGCTGTCCGTGGCCTACGTCAGCCTGCGCGCCACCGGGGACGACGGCACCCGCCGCCGTACGGCCCGCGCGCTGCCGCCCCTGAGGCCGGATCTGAGCGGCTGGGAGGAGTTCGGGGCGGAGAGCTCCGGGATGCGGGTGGAGTCGGCGCTGGGGGGCGCCTCACGGGTGCTGCTGCGCGGGGAAGCGGGATCCGGCAAGACCACGCTGCTGCGCTGGCTGGCGATCACGGCGGCACGCGGCGCCTTCACCGCCGAACTGGCCGACTGGAACGGCCTGACGCCCGTCTTCGTCAAACTCCGCGAGTACAGCGGCCGTTCGCTCCCCAAGAAGCCCGAGGAGCTGCTGGACGGCGTAGCCGGGAACATCACCGGCATCATGCCCAGGGGCTGGGTGGAACGCCAACTCCATGACAACAAAGTCCTGTTGCTGGTGGACGGGGTCGACGAGCTCCTCGGCTCGGAACGCCGCTCGGTACGGGACTGGCTGCGCAAGCTGCTCGGGACATACGCCGGCATACGGGTCGTGGTGACCTCACGCCCGACCGCCGCCGGGGCGGACTGGCTGCGCCGGGAGGACTTCACCGCGCTCCACCTGGACCGGATGACACCGCCGGACCTGGCCGCGTTCGTACGGCAGTGGCACGAGGCGGTACGGGAGCTGGGTGATGAACTCCCTTGCGGGGTGGACGAGTTGCCGTGCTACGAACAGTCCCTGCTGAACAGCCTCAAGGACCGCGCGCATCTCCAGTCGTTGGCGGGGACGCCACTGCTGGCGGCGATGCTGTGCGCGATGCATCTGAACCGGGGCAGTCAACTCCCCCGGGATCGAATGGAGTTGTACCGCAACGCGCTGCACACGCTGGTCCACGACCGAGACGCAGACCGGGGCGTACCGAGCGCGCAGGACAGCAAGCTGAGTCTCAGCGACAAGTTGGTGGTGCTGCGGGATCTGGCGTGGCGGCTGTCGGACAACAACCGTAGTGAGATCGCCTTGGACCAGGCTGCGGTCCATGTCACGGCCAAGCTCACGGCGATGCGGCATCTGGAGGTGCAGGACGGCCACGGGGTCCTGGAGCAGCTACGGGACCGGTCCGGGATCCTCCGCTCCCCCGTCGAGGGGCGGCTCGACTTCGTCCACCGGACGTTTCAGGAGTACCTGGCGGCGAAGGAGGCCACGGAGGAGGATCGGATCGGCAATCTGGTCGGGCGGGCGCATCTGGACCTGTGGCGCGAGACGATCATCATGGCGGCGGGGCACGCCAACTCCCGCCAGCGGGAAGAGCTGTTGGACGGCATCCTCGACCGGGCGGAGGCGGAGCCTCGGCATGCGCGGGTGCTGCGGTTGCTCGCGGCTTCTTGTCAGGAGACGTTGCCGACGGTGCCGGAGGGGTTGGCGGGGCGGCTGGACGGGGCGATGTCAGCGCTGCTTCCGGCTCGTCGGCGCACGGACCCTCCGGCTCTGGCAGCTGTGGGGACGAGTCTGCTGCGACGGTTGCCACGCTCGCTGGGCGAGTTGACGGAGAAGGCCGCGATACAGACGGTGCGGACCGTGGCGATGGTCGGTGGTGAGGAGGCGCTGGCGTTGATGGTGGGGTATGCCGAAGACCGGCGTGCCTCAGTCGTCGCCGCAATCATCGAGGCCTGGGCGTACTTCGACGCGGACGCCTACGGCGAGCAGGTACTGGCCGGGTTGCCGTTGGGTGGACACCACGTACGTCTCACGCACTCCCAGCAGTGGCGCGCAGCGACTCAGTTGAAGTCCATCACACAGCTGTCGATTCACTACCCACTCCCGACGCTCGCTGTCGTGGACCAGCTCCCATCTGTGGCGGGCCTGTCGGTCTACGACCTCCGTGGCACCGGAGACCTCTCAGTGCTGCTGACGGCTCACCCACAGTTGGAGTTGCTCACAGTCCTTGGACAAGGAAAGCTGCATGGACTCGAATCCGTGGAGACCTTGGGGAACCTTTCCTACCTGGGGCTTGGTCACGGGGGCACGGTTGGCCTCGACAGTTTGCGTCTCGCGCCGGTCACATCATGGCTGAGCCTCAGCGAGCTGAACTGGACCAGCGAACTGACCGCTCTGAGTAACTTCCCCTACGTCAAATATCTTTCGGTGTCGACCGCGAGCACTTGTACGCCGCGTAGCCTGAGCAGCGTCTCCGCCATGCCCGGGCTCCATGCCCTCAACCTCAGAGGCCTGCACTTGCAGGAGTGGCTGACAGCGCGTGAACCTCTTCCGGCCGGATTGCGAACGCTCACGCTCACGCTGGAGGATTGCGTCGTGCCTGGAGACTCCCGTGCCTACCGCGACCTCAGGTCCCTCGGCTTGCTGCTCATCACATCTTGCCGGTCTCCCGACGGCGACCCCATCACTACCCTCGACCTTCCGATCGAATACCTCATCATCGACTGAACAGCAACGACCCCACCCTCCCGAAGAAGAGTGGGGCCGCAGCGAACGCGCCAAAAGCCTCAGTGCCAGCTGTGCGGCGCCCGGAACCCGCCCTCGCGCTCCAGCCGGCGCCAGCCGGCCTTGGGCAGGGGGCGGTGAGCCGGGGCTTCGGTGGGGGCGGCCGCCGCGCGGGCCAGCAGGATCGCCGTGATCGCGGCGACTTCCTCGGGCTCGGCGTGGCCCTTCTCGACACGAATGTCAGGGGTGCTCATAGGTCTCAGTCTCCGTGAGAGAGGTTTCCGCGGGGTTACTGCGGGGGGTTGCCGTGCTTGCGCGAGGGAAGGTCCGCGTGCTTGGTGTGCAGCATCGCGAGCGACTGGATGAGTACCTCGCGGGTCTCGGCCGGGTCGATGACGTCGTCGACGAGTCCGCGCTCGGCCGCGTAGTACGGGTGCATCAGCTCGGACTTGTACTCCTTGACCATGCGCGTCCGCATGGCCTCGGGGTCCTCGGCGTCGGCGATCTGGCGGCGGAAGATGACGTTGGCGGCACCTTCGGCGCCCATCACGGCGATCTCGTTGGTGGGCCAGGCGTAAGTGAGGTCCGCACCGATGGACTGGCTGTCCATGACGATGTAGGCGCCTCCGTACGCCTTGCGCAGGATGAGCGAAATCCTCGGCACGGTGGCGTTGCAGTACGCGTAGAGCAGCTTCGCTCCGTGCCTGATGATTCCGCCGTGTTCCTGGTCGACGCCGGGAAGGAATCCCGGGACGTCCAGAAACGTAACGATCGGAATGTTAAAAGCGTCACACATCTGGACAAAGCGCGCAGCTTTTTCGCTCGCTTCGATATCCAGGACGCCCGCGAGGGTCTGCGGCTGGTTGGCGACGATGCCGACGACCTGGCCGTCGAGGCGGGCCAGCGCGCAGATGATGTTGCGGGCCCAGCGCTCGTGGATCTCCAGGTAGTCGCCGTCGTCGACGATCTCCTCGATGACCTTGGCCATGTCGTACGGCCGGTTGCCGTCGGCCGGGACCAGGTCGAGCAGGATGTCCGAGCGGCGGTCGGCGGTGTCGGAGGACTCGGCGCGGGGCGGGTTCTCGCGGTTGTTCTGCGGGAGCATCGACAGGAGGTAGCGCACCTCGGCGAGGCAGGTCTCCTCGTCGTCGTAGGCGAAGTGGCAGACGCCGCTCGTCTCGGCGTGCACGTCGGCGCCGCCGAGGCCGTTCTGGGTGATCTCCTCGCCCGTCACCGCCTTCACGACGTCCGGGCCGGTGATGAACATCTGGGACGTCTCGCGGACCATGAACACGAAGTCCGTCAGGGCGGGCGAGTACGCCGCGCCGCCCGCGCACGGGCCGAGCATCACGCTGATCTGCGGGATGACCCCGCTCGCCTTGGTGTTGCGCTGGAAGATGCCGCCGTAACCGGCGAGGGCCGAGACGCCCTCCTGGATGCGGGCGCCCGCGCCGTCGTTCAGCGAGACCAGCGGCGCGCCGGCCGCGATGGCCATGTCCATGATCTTGTGGATCTTCGTGGCGTGGGCCTCGCCCAGCGCGCCGCCGAAGATCCGGAAGTCGTGCGCGTAGACGAAGACCGTGCGGCCCTCGACCGTGCCCCAGCCGGTGATGACACCGTCGGTGTAGGGCTTCTTGGCCTCCAGGCCGAAGCCGACGGCGCGGTGCCTGCGCAGCTGCTCGACCTCGCGGAAGGACCCGGGGTCGAGGAGCAGGTCGATGCGCTCCCGGCCGGTCAGCTTCCCCTTGGCGTGCTGCGCCTCGGTCGCCTTCTCGCTCGGGCCGGCCAGTGCCAGGGCTCGGATCTCGCGCAGTTCGGCCACTCGCCCGCGCGCGTCCGTCGGCTCACCCGGCGCCTCATCCAAAACGGTCATGTACCGACCCTACGAAGCACACCAAGGATTGTGCGCCGTCGACTCTGCACAGTCTCCGGCCCGTTTTCCTGGTACCACCGAACAGAACCTCACCGGCATGCAGCCGTTCCGACTGCTCAGGGGGCGTGCCGGTTGTAGGAGTCACACAAAGGCGTCAGCTGAGAGCCACCTCACATTCACATGGGGAGGATGCCATCCCCAGAGTGATTCCCGGAGTGGTTCCCAGAGTGGTTCCCGAAGCGATTCCCCGAGGGCCCCGGGCGCGATTCTCGCGTTGCCGACCCCACCGGGAGGGCGTACTCGTAGTAGTTGATGCAACACCCTGCGGATGATGTTGAAAATTGAATGGAATAGGTCTACGGTCCTTCGTGTTGGCATCGTTGAACATTCAACAGCTTCATCCCCGCACACCCCCGTCCCCCCTTAGGAGCACGTCATGGGCATCTTCGGCCGCAAGAGCGACGAAACCGAAACCACCTCGGCCCCCGCCGCCGTCAACCCCGACCTGGCCGCGCTGACCGGTGACTACAGCATCGACCCGTCGCACACCACGCTCGGCTTCACCGCCCGCCACGCGATGGTCACCAACGTCAAGGGCAAGTTCCTCGACTTCACGGGCACGCTGCACCTGGACGGTTCCGACCCGGCCAAGTCCACCGCGTCCCTGGACGTGAAGATGGAGAGCATCGAGACGGGCTCCCCGGACCGTGACGGTCACCTCAAGAGCGCGGACTTCTTCAAGACGGAGGAGTTCCCCACGATGACCTTCCGTTCCACCTCCGCGGAGTCCCTCGGCGGCGACGACTACCGCATCACCGGTGACCTGGAGATCCTCGGCACCACCAAGCCGATCACCATCGACCTGGAGTTCAACGGCGCCGCGAAGGACCCGTTCGGCAACGAGCGCGTCGGCTTCGAGGGCAAGGCCGAGATCCTGCGCTCCGAGTTCGGCCTCACCTGGAACGCGTCGCTGGAGACCGGTGGCGTCCTCGTCTCCGACAAGATCAAGCTGAACTTCGACATCTCGGCGATCAAGAGCGCCTGACGTCACTCCCCCCTTCACCCCGTCGACGATGCCCGTCGGCGGGGTTGATGTGTTCCGGGGGTGTGTCCGAAGGTGCGCCGGAAGACGTCGATGAAGGCACTCGCGGACGACCAGCCGCACTGATGGGCGACGGTGGTGACCGGGGTGTCCTCGGCGAGCAGCACCAGGGCGCGGTACAGGCGGAGTTGGGTGCGCCACTGCGGAAAGCTCATGCCGAGGTCGGACTTGAAGAGCCGGGACAGCGTACGGTCGCTCGCCCCGACCTCCCTGCCGAGCGCGGCCAGAGTGCGGTCGTCGGCCGGGTTCGCGCGCAGGATCTCGCAGACTGCCCGCAGGAGAGGGGCAGTTGGGGTGGGCAGGTGCAGGGGCTGCTGGGGCGAGGCCTTCAACTGGTCGAGCAACACGGCTCGTAGGCGGGCGCGTTCGGGACTGCCGTCGTCGGGAGTCTGGGTGTAGGCGAGGATCAACTCCCGTAGCAGGGGCCCGACTTCGAGCACCGTCGGCTGGTCGAGCCCCAGCGGGTTGTCGCTCGCGGGCAGGCCGACCGTCCGCAGTTCGAGTTCGCCGTGGGCCTGGTGGGCGTGCACGGTGCCGGCCGGTACCCAGATGGCGCGGGTGCCCGGCGCGATCCACGAACCCGCGCCGGTCGTCACGGCCAGCACGCCTCGCCCCGCGTAGACGATCTGGTGGTCGTCGTGGCGGTGGGCGTCGATGGCGGCGCCGGGGGCCAGCCACAGGGTGCGGGTCGGCGCCACCGGCTCATGGCGGATTTCTGTCATTGCCTGGCAGTTTATCGGAAGCGCGACAGACCGCCCGGCCATGAGCATGGCGACATGTCGAGCATCAACGCATCCCGGAACAAGGCGATCACGCTGCTGGCGGTCGGCCACGCCTGCGTGGACATCTACCAGGGCGCGGTCGCCGCGCTCATCCCCTTCTTCGTCGCCGAGCGCGCCTACAGCTATGCCGCGGTGTCGGGCATCGTGCTCGCCGCGTCCCTGCTCTCCTCGGTGGCGCAGCCGGTGTTCGGTCTGCTGACCGACCGCTGGGCGATGCCGTGGATCCTGCCGCTGAGCACGGTCCTCGGCGGACTCGGTATCGCGCTGAGCGGCCTGACCGGCTCCTACGCCCTCACCCTGGTGTTCGTGGCCGTGTCCGGTGTCGGGGTCGCCGCCTACCACCCGGAGTCCGCCAGGGTCGCGCGCCTCGTCAGCGCGGGCAGCCACAGCGCGATGGGCTGGTTCTCGGTCGGCGGCAACCTCGGTTTCGCCGCCGCGCCGCTCATGGTCAGCGGCGTGATCGCCACGGGCGGTCTGCGCCTGTCACCGCTGCTCGTGCTCCCCGCCCTCGCCGGCAGCGCGCTGTGCCTGCCGGTGCTGCGCGCGCTGGGGCGGCCGGAGACCGCCGCCGCCCACGGCACGCTCGCGCCGGGCACCGACGACAAGGCGTCGTTCGTACGCCTCTCGCTCTCCGTGGTCCTCCGCTCCATCGAGTTCATCGGCCTGAGCACCTTCATCTCGCTCTACGCCCAGCAGCGCATGGGAGGCGGTACGGCGTCCGGCACGGTGGCGCTGTTCGTCCTGTATCTCGGGGGCGCCCTGGGCTCCGTGGTGGGCGGCAACCTCGCGGGCCGCTGGGACCGGGTTACGGTCGCCCGCTGGTCGTACGTGCTGACGATCCCCGCGATCGCGGGCACGGTGTTCGTCCCCGGCCCGGCGTTCTACGTCTTCGTGGCGCTGGCGTCGCTCGCCCTGTACGTCCCCTTCTCCCTGCATGTCACCCTCGGCCAGGACTACTTGCCCACCCGCGTCGGCACGGCCAGCGGCATCACGCTCGGCCTGACCGTCAGCATCGGCGGCATGGTCACTCCGCTGATCGGGGCGATCGCCGACGCGACGTCCCTGCGGACGGCACTGGCACCGCTGATCGTGCTGCCCGCGCTGAGCTGGCTGCTGTTCCGGGGGCTGCCCGAACCGACCGCGCCGGGCAACGGCCTCTCCCCGGCCGAGCCCGTCGGGCCTACTTCCCTGCCGTACCGGGCTTCCCGCTGATGGACTCGCGATAGATGTCCCCGTAGGTGCGCTGGTCCTTGATCAGGTCGTCGGCGAAGGCGGCGACGTCGGTGCCGATGAGTTCCAGGACTCCCTTGCCGTCCGCGGCGCCCTCCTCGAAGAATTCGACGATTCCCGGGAGCAGGGTCAGGTCGGGCAACTCGACCGGCCCGACCTTGAAGTAGTACTTCTGCATTTCCTTGTAGACGACCTGGTAGTCCGGCGGGAGCGCTTTGACCCGCGCCATGTGTGCCCGCCAGTGCTTCTTGCCCTCGATGATGTCCTGAATGCTCACGTCAGCCTCCCAGCCGGGCCAATTTCCTGGCGACGTTCCGGTTCAACTGCTCGCGCCACCGGTCGCGATAACTCCGGGTTCCTTTTCCGCCGGCCAGCGCCGCGCAGAAGCCCGCGATGTCGTCGCCCAGTACGTCGTGAATGCTCTGGCCGTCCGCCGCGGTCTCTTCGAGCAGCCCCAGGGCGCTGTCGAGGATCGGCATCAGGTCGCGGCCCGTGAAACCGGAGTACGGGGAGAGGTGGACCTTGATCTCCTCCCACGCCGCCCGGTAGTCGTCCGGCAATGCCTCGGCCCGGGCTTCGAAGCCCTTCCATTCCCGGGTGAGGTCGCTGCCGGTGATGGTCTGCCAGTAGTTCATCTCCCGCCCTCCTTCAGCTTGTTGATGCGCGCGGAGAGGTAGTCCCATTTCGCCCAGAATCGCGTGAGCTCTTTACGTCCCGCCGCGTTGAGCGCGTAGAACTTGCGCGGCGGACCCACTCCGGACGGTCGCTTCGTCACCTCGACGAGCCCGTTCTTTTCGAGTCGCAGCAGGATCGTGTAGACCGTGCCCTCGATGACATCGGCGAAGCCGAGTTCATTCAGCCGGCGCGTGATGGCGTACCCGTAGGTCTCCTCGCCGCCGATGATTTCGAGCACGCAGCCCTCAAGGGTGCCCTTCAGCATCTCCGTCAGGTCGTCCATCGCCGGCCTCCGCTCCGCCCGTTCCACCCGCTCCAGGTACTCCGTAGTACCGAGTACCACTATACGGTATCACCGAGTAGCTGGGCCAGGGGCGGACGCCAAGCGACGAACGGCGAACGGCGAACGGCGAACGGCGTCAGACCACGGCGAGGCGATCCACCAGTAGCCGGGTCCTCCGCTCGGCATCGGCCGAGGGCAGGCGGCCCGCTCGCGTCAGGGTGGCCAGGCCGTGCAGGGACGCCCAGAACACCTCGGTGAACAGGCCCGGTTGGACACCCTCCCCGGCGACCGCGTCGAGGTTCTCCAGTAGCGCGGCGAAGGCGTCCTTCATCGGCTCCGGGGTGTCCTCCTGCGCGAACGTCAGGCCGCCGTCGAGCTGGAACATCGCGTCGTAGACCGCCGGGTTGCGCTCGGCGAAGTCGAGGTAGGCGCGGGCGAGGGCGGCGGCCCGGGCGCGCGGGCCGTCCGCCGCGGAGGCCGCGGCCCGCAGCTCTACGGCCATCTCGGCGGCGCCCTGGAGGGCTACGGCGCCGATGATCTCGCGCTTGCCGCGGAAGTGGCTGTAGAGGACGGGCTGACTGTACTCGATGCGCTCGGCCAGCCGACGGGTCGTGACCGCGTCCCAGCCCTGCTGTTCGGCGAGTTCGCGGGCCGTCGCCAAGATGAGGCGCTCGCGGCCCGCCCGTTCGCGCTCCTTGCGTTCCTGTACCGACATGATTCGACACTAGCACCGCTAGACATTCGATCGGCAGTAGGTCTAGCGTTGCCTCGTCAGCTAGCAATGCTAGAAACGAGGGAGAGTCGTCATGCTCACCGCACTTGAGGTCTTCACCACCGTGGTCGTCGGCGTGATGGTCGGGGTGGAGTTCTCCGTCGCCTTCGTCATGAACCGGATCTTCAACGCCCTTCCCGACGACAGCGGCCAGCTCGCCCGCGCCCACGGGGGCCGGATGCTCGGCGCCGTCATGCCGTTCTGGTACATCGGCTCGCTCGTCCTCAGCGCGGTTTGGGCCGTCGCCGAATGGCACCACTCCGGCGCCAGCCTCGTCGTCAGCGCCGCCGGGCTACTGATCGTGAGCGTGGTCATGTCGATCCTGCTGCTCGTACCGATCAACAACCGGGGCAAGACCTGGACCCCCGAGAACCGGCCCGCCGACTGGAAGGAGCAGCTGAACCGCTGGGACCGGTACCACTACGTCCGCGTCGCCGTCATAGTCGCCGCGTTCGCTCTGCTGGCGGCGGCCCTCACGTGAGCGCGAACTCGCACCAGACCACCGTGCCCGGGTCCCGTTCCCCCACCCCCCACTTGTCGGACAGCGCGGCGACCAGCATCAGGCCCCGCCCTTCCTCCGCATCCAACTGCCGGTACGGCGTACGCACCTTGCGGAGTTCTGTGGTGCCGCTGTCGTGGACCTCGATACGGAGGATTCCGTCGGGGTGCAGCGACAGGTGGACGGCGAAGCCCCGGCCCGGCGGTACGCCGTGGAGGATCGCGTTGGTCGCCAACTCGCTTACGCAGAGCAGCACATCGTCCATCCGGCTGGTGACCGACCAGGACGTGAGCGTCTCCCGGGTGAAGTCGCGGGCCAGGGCGACCGATCTGCGGTCCCGCCGGTAGAACGCCTCGCGGGTGTGGCCTTGTTGGAGTTGTTCATTCACGGGACCACTGTCACAGGGAGTCACTATCGTGGGTCAGTGAGTGAGGTCGTAGTTCTTTTTGCTACGACCTCACTACGACGTCTTCGGGTGTGCGCGGGGGAAAGGGACACGCATGCAATCGGCGAAGAGGCCTAAGAAGGTCGGCACTTGGGAAGCGGTGGGTGGGCTGGTCGCCCACTTTCGGAGGAAGGCGGGGTACACGCAGGAGCGGTTCGCCGAGATCGCGAGGGTGCACATCGACACCCTCAGGTCCATCGAGCAGGGCCGGCTCGCACTCCAGGACGACCGGGCGAAGCAGTTTGACGAACTGCTGGGTACGGGTGAGGCGTTGTTCGCGCTGGTGGATAAGTTGCCCGTGCGGGAGCGGATGCCGCAGTTCGCTCAAGAGCTGGCCGACAACGAGCAGGAGGCGCTCAGCATTCTGTCGTACGAGAGCCAGGTGATCCCTGGGCTGCTCCAGACCAGGGACTACTGCCGCGCCATGTTCGAGTACCGGTATCCACGGCTCGGGAACGAAACTGCTGAGCAGTGGGTGGACAATCGGATGGAACGGCAGTTGATCTGGCAGCGTGAGCAACCCCCCGTGGGCCACTTCATCATCGAAGAGAGCGTCCTGCGGAGGCAGGTCGGCGGACCAGAGGCAATGCGGGCGCAGATCCATCAGATCCTGGACTTCACCGAACCCGCGCACATGAGCGTGCAGATCATGCCAATGGATCGCACGCCGCACGCCTGCCTCGCCGGGCCCATGGTGCTGCTGGAGACCCCCCACCACCAGCACCTGGTCTGGCTGGAGGTGCAGCGCGCCAGCTTCCTCGTAGAGGATCCCGACGAGGTCAGCGACTACCACCACAAGTATGGAATGCTGCGGTCACAGGCCCTCACTCCTGACGAGAGTGCGCGCCTCTTGGAGAGACTGCTAGGAGACTGATGAACACTGTGGACGCGCTGACGTGGTTCAAATCCAGCTACAGCAGCAGCGAGGGCGGCAACTGCATCGAAGTCGCCTACACCTGGCGGAAGTCCACTTACAGCAGTGACGAGGGCGGCAACTGCATCGAAGTCGCCGCCCACCCCTCCGCCATCCACGTCCGGGACTCCAAGGTCACCGCCGGTCCCATCCTCACCGTCACCCCCGGCACATGGGGCGCCTTCCTCGACGCGGTCACGCAATGACCACCGCAGCGCTGCACTGGTTCAAGTCCAGCTACAGCGGCAGCGAGGGTGGCAACTGCATCGAGGTTGCCGTGCACCCCTCCGCCATTCACGTTCGTGACTCCAAGGTCGCCACCGGCCCCATCCTCACCGTCACCCCCGGCGCTTGGACCATCTTCCTCGACACCGTCACGCATCCCGCAGCCTGAACCACACTCCCCGACCCACCGCGCACGCCGCCAGGACGCCGAGGCCCTCGCTCTCTCCGAGAGTGCGAGCCTCTTGGAGAGACTGCTAGGAGAGTAATGAACAGCGCAACACTGCAGTGGTTCAAGTCCAGCTACAGCAGCAGCGAAGGCGGCGACTGCATTGAGGTTGCCGCGCACCCCTCCGCCGTCCACGTCCGGGACTCCAAGGTCACCGCCGGGCCCATCCTCACCGTCTCGTCGGGCACTTGGGGCACCTTCCTCGACGCGGTCACGCAATGACCACCGCAGCACTGCACTGGTTCAAGTCCAGCTACAGCGGCAGTCAAGGCGGGGACTGCCTTGAAGTCGCTTACGCCTGGCGGAAGTCCAGTCACAGCAGCAACGAGGGCGGGGACTGCGTCGAAGTCGCCGCTCACCCCTGCGCCATTCACGTCCGGGACTCCAAGGTCACCGTCGGCCCCATCCTCACCGTCACCCCCGACACCTGGGGCACCTTCCTCGGCGCCGTCACGCATCCCGCAGTCTGAACCACACTCCCCCGGCCCCCAACAAGCCCACCGCGTACGCCGCCAGGACAGCCAGGCCCGGCCACGGGGCGATTGCCAACGCGCCCAGGTTCTTGGTCGCCTGGATGGACAGGCCCGCCGGCATCGGGGCCCAGCGTTGCAAACGGTGTTGCCAGGTTGGGGAGTTGACCAGGTGGGACAGGATCGGGACTACGTAGAGGATGCCGAGTCCCAGGGTGATCGAGCCTGCCGTGTCGCGGAGCAGGGTGGCCAGGGACAGGCCCAGGAGTGTTACCAGGACGAGGATCAGGATCGAGCCCGTCGCCGGTCGGAGCAGGGCACCGTCCGGCGGGGTCGGGAGGATCACGCGGGCCAAGCCCAGGGAGGCCAGCACCCCGACCGCTCCCGCCACCGCCGTGAGTAGTGACAGGATCGCTGCCTTTGACGCCAGTACTCGCCATCTGCCCGGCATCGCCGTCAGCGTCGTACGGATCGTGCCCGTCGCGTACTCCGCGCTTATCGACAGGGCGCCCAGGACCAGGCAGATGGCCTGGCTCAACTCGACGCCCGAGAGGGTCAGTTTGGTCGTGTCCGCGTTGCAGGGGGACGGGCAGATCCGGGGCGTGACCGACGAGGCCGCCGCCGCGCCGATCGCCGCTGTGAGGACGACCGTTGCCGCCAGGAGCCACCAAGTGCTGGGCAGGGTGCGGAGTTTGGTCCATTCGGCGTGGAGAGAGCCCGGCCACCTCACGCGTCTCGCCTCCTTACCGTCCAGGCCGCCAGCACGAGTGCCGCCACGGTGTAGGCGACCAGGACCGCCAGGCCGTTGTACGGGGTCAGGGGGTAACAACCGTTCTCCGGGAGGCAGTTGTGTTGGACCTGCGGGTAGTACTTCTTGCCCTGTTCGATCGCGAAGGCCGCTGCGGGGGTGACTCGTAGGAGCCATTGCGCCGCCGGGAGCGGGAAGGCGAACGAGAGGATCTGCGGGAGGACCACGAGGACGACGACCGTGGCGATCGTGCCCGCGCTGTTGCGCAGCACCACTCCCACGGACAGGGCCAGGACCGCTACCAGGGAGAGGAGTGCTGCGCTGCCCACCACCGCCCGCAGGGACGGGTTCTCCAGGAGGGACAGATCGGGGAACTCGGGGGGCTTGAAGCCGTTGGAGCGCAGGGTTTGTTGGGCCCAGGTGAAGCCGACTGCCGTTGCCAGCAGACCTGTTGTGAAGGTGATCGCCGCGACGACCGTCGCCTTCGCCGCCAGCACCTTCAGCCGGGACGGGGTCGCCGTGAACGTCGTACGGATCAGGCCCCGTTTGTATTCGGTGGTCACGAAGAGCGTGCCGAGGGCGGTCATGAAGAGGAGGCCGACGAAGACTCCCTGGAAGCCCATCTGGACGGTGTCGGGGCCGTTCTCCTCGGGGGCGATGTCGCCCTGACCGGTGAGGGTGTACGTGCCGGTCGCGGACACCCGGGTGGTGTTCGGCGGTGCGTTCCGGGCGCTCGGGTCGTTGGGCTCGGCACCTCCGATGTCCGTGCTCGACCAGCCGGTGTCGGACGACGTGCCCTGGAGGGTCAGGTGGTCGAAGGTGGCGGTGACCGAACTCCGGCCCGCCCGCGCGCTCGTGCCGCCCAGGGATCGCCGCACGATCTCATGATCGGGCGTCCCGAGCAGCAGCCCCACCTGAACCGTCCTCCCCAGCCCCCCGACCCCCACCTCCCCAAGCTGGGTCCATTTCTGACCGTCTACCGACGCATAGCCAGTTAGATTTCCCCCCACGCTTTTCAACCTGAGCCACTGCGGGGCCGTGGCCAGATCGCTGCCCGGGCCCGCCGTGTCATGAGTGAAGTCCCACTGCATACGGACGCCATGGCCAGGGGTCACCACCACCGCCGCGTACGGCGAGCCCTGCCTCAGGCTCGACTTGACGATGATCCCGGCCTTCGCCCAGGGCTCCAGGGCCTTGCCGTCACCGCTCTTCAGCCCGGTGACCCGGACGGTGAGCGTGCCGTCGCCGGTCAGCGCGCGGTGGGTGAAACGGAAGGAGTCGTTGACCACCTCACCACCCGGCCCGAGGACGATCGGTGGACCGCCCCCCGTGACGGACCCGCTCGCGCCCATCTGACTGATCCCGACCGTGACCACGGCCGCCGCCGCCAACACCAGCAACCAGGCCCTGACCGTCCAGAACTTCGTCCATTCCGCCCGCAGCAGCCGCCCGAACCCGGCCCGGGCCGGGTGCAGCGCCGAACGGTACGGCGCGGGCGTCCTCGTCGGCGCCGTCATCGGGTCACCTCGTCCGTCGTCCCGGCGGGCGTCGACGTGAACTCGACGGCATCCCGGGTGAGTTCCATGTACGCCTCCTCCAACGAGGCCCGATGCGCGCCCACTTCGGCGAACGGGACCCTGGACGCGGACAGCAGCTCCACGATCCGCTCGGCGGGCAGCCCGGTCACGGTGAGCAGCTCACGGTCGACGACGGCCACGGTCCCGCCCTCCCGGGCGAGCAGTTCCATCGCCTCCGTACGACTGCTCGTACGCAGCCGTACCCGGTCGCCGGAGGCCGCCGCGAGAAGGTCGGCCACCGCGGTGTCGGCGATGAGACGACCCCGGCCGATGACCACCAAGTGGTCGGCGGTGTCTTCGAGTTCGCTCATCAGATGGCTGGAGACGAGGATCGCCCGGCCCTCGGCGGCAAGGTGGCGGAGCAAGGTACGGATCCACTGAATGCCCTCGGGATCCAGGCCGTTGACCGGTTCGTCGAGAAGCAGAACCGGCGGGTCGCCGAGCAACGCGGCTGCTATGCCGAGCCGTTGGCGCATCCCGAGGGAGTAGCCGCCGGCTCGTCTCCGAGAGGCCTGCTCCATACCGACCTGTTCGAGGACCTCGTCCACGCGACGCATCGGCAGCCCGTGCGAGTTGGCCAGCCAGCGCAGGTGATCACGGCCCCGGCGGGCGGGATGCAGCGCGGCGGCGTCAAGGAGCGCGCCGACCTCCAACAACGGTGTGCGCAGCGCCTGATAGGGCCGCCCGCCGATCAGCGCCCGCCCCTCGTCGGGGGTGTCCAGGCCGAGCAGGGAGCGCATGGTGGTGGACTTACCGGCACCGTTGGGACCGACGAATCCGGTCACCGTACCGGGCTCGACCGTGAAGGAAAGGCCGTCAACCGCGAGGGTCCGACCGAACCGCTTCCGTAAGTCGCGGACTTCGATGCTCGCATCACTCATGGTGAGCGAGGCTAGGTGCCCGCCCCACAGGGTGTCGTCACACCGTGGAGGTCCCTCACGAGGGGGACGCCGAGCGGAACGGCGGTCGGCACAATGGCCGGGTGGGCGTGGAGGATTCGTCGGATGCGGAGAGTTCGGGTGCGGAGAGTTCGACACCGCCGAAGAACACCGTCGGCGCGAACACCACCACGGCGGAGGCACCTGGGCGACCGATGACGATTCGAGAACCGGGCGGGGACTCCATACCGGTTCAGGACCCGGGCAAGGGCTCCACGCCGGTTCGGAATCCGGGCGAGGGCTCCACACCGGTTCGGGACCCGGGCACGGTTCAAGGTCAAGGCCGGGCCCCCGGCACGGTTCGGCGCCCGGGCCAGAACTCCACACCAGATCGGGGCCCGGACCGAGCCCCCGGGACAGTTCGGGACCAAGGCCCGGGGCCTGGCACGGTTCGGGCCCCGGACACGACACCGGGCCCCCACCCGAACCAAGACCCCACGCTGAGTCGGCCCCCAGGCCTAGACCCCGGGATCGATCGAAACCCCGACCGAGACCCCAGGACAGACCCGAACCCGGACCAAGACTCCGCGCCGGGCCAACACCCGGACCAGAACCCCACGTCGGGCCAGCCCCCGAGACGGAACCCCGAGACAGATCGGAGCCCGGACCGAGACCTCGGGACGGACCGAGGCGCGGGTCAGGTCTCCACGCCGGATGAGGGCCCGGACCGGGGCCTCAGGGCAGACCGGGAGCCGGAGCAGGACCCCACACCAGGCCGACGCCCGGACCAGAACTCCGCACCGGGCCAACACCCGAGCCAGGACCCCACGCCGGGTCGGGACCCAGACCCCCGGACGGTTCGGGGGCCGGGGCGGGAGTGGGTGGTCGGTGTGGGGCGGGCGGGGGGTGGCGCTGGCTCGTGGTGGGGGGTTCTCGTCGTTTCCGGTGGGCTGGCCGTTCTCGCGGTCTTCGAAGTCCTTTTGCGTGGGGGCGACTTGGGCGGCGGCTTCGCCGCCCTGCTGCTGCTCGCGCTCGCCACCACCGTCCCGCTCCCCTTCGTCCTCGGGACCGGCATCGGGATCGGGGCCGGACCGCTCGCCCGGAGTGGTGCCGCCGTCGCGATCAGCGCGGCCTGTGTGCTGTCCCTCGTGCCGTTCGGCATGCTCACCGTCGGCGGGGTCGTGGCCCAGCTCGTCTGCGTGTACGTGCTGGGGCGGGCCGGAGCCACCGCGCTCGGCGGGCTGTTCGTCCTCCCGTACGTCGTGATCGCGCTGGCCGGTCACGAGGACCCGACCCGGATCGTCGCCGTCCTCGTGGCGACCCTCGCGTCCGCCGCCGCGGCCACCGGCATCGCCCACCACGTGCGCAGCACCGCACTCGCCCACAGCGTGACCGAGCAGGCCTTCGCCGACACCCTCCTCGAACACGCCGCCCGAGGCGAACGCGCGCGTATCGCACGGGAGTTGCACGACGTCGTCGCACACCACATCTCGATGATCGCCGTCCAGGCGGAGACCGCCCGCCTCACCACCCCGGGACTGCCGACCGAGGGCGCCACCCGCCTCCTCGCCATCGGCGACACCGCGCGCACCGCCCTCACCGAGATGCGGCGGTTGCTCGGCGTCCTGCGGGAGGACGCGCACACGGGGGTCCAGCGGCGGCCCCAGCCCGGTCTCCGTCAGCTCATCGAACTCGTCGACGAGTCGCGGGACGCGGCCGGTTCCCGCACCCGGCTCATCATCAGCGGGCCGGTCACCACGCTCGACCCCGGCATCGAGGTCACCGCGTACCGCATCGTGCAGGAAGCCCTCACCAACGCCCGGCGGCACGCGCCCGGCGCCGCCGTGGACGTGGAACTCCGTTACACGGACGCGGACTTGGCAGTGCGCGTCCGCGACAACGGGCCCGGTCAGCCCGCCGCCCACACCTCCGGCCACGGGCTGCTCGGCATGCGCGAGCGCGCCGCCACCGTGGGCGGCACCCTGCGCACCGGCCCCGCCCCCGGCGGCGGATTCCTCGTGGAGGCCCGACTACCCGTCACCCCGGACGACGACGAGGAGGCACCGGCATGACCATCCGTATCGTCGTCGCCGACGACCACGAACTCGTCCGGGCCGGATACGCCGGACTCCTCGCCACCCAAGGCGACTTCACCGTCGTCGGCACGGCACACGACGGCGCCGAGGCGGTACGCGTCTGCCGCGAACAGCTCCCCGACGTGGTCCTGATGGACGTACGCATGCCGGTCATGGACGGCATCGAGGCAACGGCGAGGCTCCAGGGCCCGGACGCGCCACGCGTGCTCGTCCTGACCACCTTCGACCTCGACGAGCACGTCTACGACGCGCTGACCGCGGGGGCGAGCGGCTTCCTGCTCAAGGACGTGACGGCGGAACGGCTCTTCGACGCGGTCCGGGTCGTAGCGGCGGGCGAGGCGCTGCTCGCCCCCGCGATCACCCGTCGGCTCATCTCCGAGTTCGCGCGCCAGCGACCCCGAACCACCCCTGTACGCAGCGCACTTGACTCCCTCACCCCACGCGAGACCGACGTCCTGCGGCTGCTCGCGGAGGGCCTGTCCAACCCGGAACTCGCCGTCCGCCTGCGCGTCGGCGAGGAGACCGTGAAGACCCACGTCAGCCGCATCCTGTCCAAACTGGGGCTGCGGGACCGTACGCAGGCGGTGGTGATGGCCTACGAGACGGGACTCGTCGTGCCGAGAACGGGCTGACGGCGGGCGCGCGGCACCGGCAGCAGCCACCACGCCGACACCACCGACAACACCGCGCCGACCGCGATCCCTTCGAGCCGGGTGGGCAGCAACCGCAGCGCGTCCTGGCCGAAGTAGCCGAAGAGGAGGGACAGGGCGCAGGTCATCCCGGCGGCCCAGTAGGCGTAGTTGAGGGGCCGCAGCCACAACGCGACCGCGAGGACGGCGAACATCAGCGCCACAGAGGTGTCGCCGGTGACGCCGATCGCCGCGACGCCCGCCGCCAGCAGGGTGCCGACCGCGGCTCCGGCCAGGCGCTCAATTCCCTTGCGCAGTACGTCCGTTCGGCCCCGGTTGCCGCTCGCGGCGACGTACGCGGTGAGAACCACCCACGGCCAGTGGTCGTCGAAGAGCAACCGCCCGACCGCGAAGGCGGCGACGATCCCGGCCGCCATCTGGAGCGCCATACGGGTGCTGGGACGGGGGTGGAGGCGCGAGCGGCGCGCCGGTTGTCCGGGGTCGGGTTCGGCTCGCCAGGGCCGGGGGCCGAACCGGTCCCCCAGCCCCTGCACCAGCCACACCACCCCGCACGCCAGCCCTCCGACCAACGCCGACCAGCCCCAAGTGACCAGCCCGCTCTGCGCCTTGGCCGGAAGCGCGGGGCCGGGTACGACGAGGAGGGCCACCAGCGGCAGCGCCAGCAGCGTGCCGGCCTTCGTGGCGACGGGGCCGTAGCGGCGGATCCAGATGGCCAGGGCCATGCCCGCCGTGTAGACGGCGGCGCCGATCGCGTAGTGGGAGACGATCAGCCGGCCGACGAAGATCGAGGCACCGGCCGTGGCAGGCAGCACGACGAGCGCGGTGAGCCTCCGGCGGGTGTCGGCGGTGCGCTGGGTGGAGGACAGGGTGAGGGTCAGGGCGACCGCGAGGACCAGCACGTCGGTGTGCAGTCCCGCGGCACCTTCCAGCCAGAGGGCGACGCCCCAGGAGAGCAGGACGGCGCTCATCGTCAGAGCCGCTTCGTACGCGTTGCGTATTAGTTTTGCGGTCACTATCACCACGGTAGCGGGCGTTACGAGCGCTGAATAGTAAGTTGATGCGTACGATATCCCGCATGGATCATCTCTCCGAAGCCACCCGGATCCGTCGTGGTGTCGTACGGCTGAACCGGCGGTTGCGCCAGGAGCGCGGCGACGGTGGGCTCACGCCCAACCAGCTGATCGTGCTCGGGCATCTGCACCGGAACGGTTCGGCGACGCCGGGTGAGGTCGCGGTGGCCGAGCGGCAGCGGCCTCAGTCGCTCACGCGGGCCTTCGGCGAGTTGGAGGCGGAGGGGTTGATCTCGCGTGAGCCGAGCGCGGTGGATCGGCGGCAGTCCGTGCTCACGTTGACGGCAGCGGGGCGGCAGGCACTCGACCGGGATATGGCTGAGCGGGATATGTGGCTGGCGGAGGCGTTGGGGGCGTTGAGCGAGACCGAGCGGGGGGTGTTGTCGTTGGCGGGGGCAATTATGGAGCGGATGGCGGGTCGTTGATCAGGTGCGGGTCGGTGGGGGCTGGTCGCGCAGTTCCCCGCGCCCCTAAGGGAGTTGCTCTGGGCAGAGTTACCAGCGCACGCCCCCTCGCACTCATCCCCCAGCCACCGTAGATCAGAACCCTCCGCCGAAGTCCCCGCCGCCTCCCCCGTCTCCACCCCCGCCGAAGTCCCCTCCCCCTCCGAAGTCGCCGCCGAAGTCCCCGGGGTCGAAGTTCGCGCCGGACACATCCCCGCCCTCGTAACCGCCGCTGCCGAAGTCGCCGTAACCCGTGCCGTAGTCGGAGGCGTAGGACGGGGTGGACATCATGCTGCCCAGCAGGGTGCCGACGAGCAGCCCGGGGAGGAGGCCGCCGCCGAAGTAGCCGCCCGCCCAGGGGCCGTAGGCCGGGCCCGCGTCCCAGTACGGGCGGCGGCCGTAGTCCGTGTCGACCTCGCGGATCATCGGGTCCCGGCCGTCGGCGAGCCGGGCCTGGTCGGCCGCGCAGACCGGGACCTCGCGGGGTGCGCCACCGGCCGGGGTCCAGGTGGCGTCGGCGACCGAGGGGCCGTGGCGCGGGTCGAAGAAGCAGGGGGCGCGGCGCTCGGGCAGCGGGCGGCCCTCGCGCCGGGCGGCGAGCTGCGCGAGCGAGAAGCGGCCGTCCTCCAGGGCCTGGGTGACCGACCGGACGTCCTCGGGTTTCGTGGCCGCCGCCATGTACGACTTCGCCTGCTCGTACGCGTCGAGGGCGCGTTCGTAGTCGGCGCGCATCGCGTCGTCGGCGCCCGGCTCCGCCGGGTGGAAGTCGAGGCGGTCCAGTTCCTCGCCGAACGCGGTGATGTCCTCGTCGACCACCACCCGCAGCTTGTCGAGGGCGGCCCGCTGCTCCTCCAGCCTGCGGCGGCGGGAACGGCGTACGAGGGTGTACGCCCCGGCGCCACCGGCCACCAGGACCCCGCCCGCGACGATCAGCGCCGTACCGGAGACGCCGTTGTCACTTGAAGAACCGCCCCAGGACGCGGGCGCCGAGCCGCCCATACTGGCGAGCGCGCGGTCGGTGAAGTCGGTGAGCTGGGTCTTCGCGTCCTCGCCCTGCACGCTGCTGACCAGGTTCTTCACCGCCGCGTTCGACAGGACCGAGGAGTCCGCGCGGGCGTCGAAACGGTCGCCGAGGCGGATCGCGTAGAGACCGGTGATGCCGGTGGCGGTACGCAGATCGGAGAACAGGTTCGCCGTCGGGTAGTCGGCCGGGAGGACCGCGACGAACACCGGCTTGTCGGCCTTCTTGATGCGCTGCGCGAGCGCGTCGGCGTCGGCGGACGACAAGGAGGAGGCAGCGGGGTCGACGTAGACGGGCCCCTTGCGCAGGGCCTCCCCGATCGTCGAGACGCCGGTCGCCGCGACGGCCGGGGACACCATGGTCAGCACGGTGAGCAGCAGGGCCACGAGCAGCCCCGGGAGGCTCCGGCCCCAAACGACAGCCTTCATAATCCGACGCTAGCGGAAGCGCCCTGAAGGGGCGCGGGGAAGTATCGATATGCGGCTCCGCCGCGTGGGCGCGACCAGCCACGACGAGTCCGCAGCCGACCGACAACCCTCGCGCCCCTCCAGCGGCGACCTCACGCCACCCGATAAGCCTCCTCCAGCTTCTTCACCGCCGCCCCGTACTTCCCCGTCAGCAGCAGATGGTCCGCGTCAGCGAACGGCTTCGACACCGCCGCCGTGATGTTCTGCCCCACCTTCTGCTGGACGATCAACCGCGCCTGCGTGACGAGCGCCTTGCCCGTCGCCGCCGACCGGGCCTTCGCCGCCGCGGCCTCCAGCGCCTTCAGGGTGGACGCGCCACCCGTCGGCGTCTTCGTCGCGGTCGTCAGACCCCAGCCGTACGGGAACTGCGGATCGTACGTCGTGTCACCGACGTTGATCGGCAGCTGGGCCTCCGACTTCGGCCAGGTGACCGGGAGTTGACCGGTGAAGGAGCGCTTGCCGTAGAGGACGTCGGCCACGCCGTCGCCCTCCGTGCCCGGCAGCCAGGAGGCCACCACGGCGTCGATCTTCGGCAGCCGGTCGCCGATCAGCTGCGGGCGCCCGGAGACGATCAGCACCGCGCACTTCATCGCCGCGCACACCTTGTCCACGGCTGCCTGGTCGGCGGGGGTGAGGGTCAGGTCGTTGCCGTTGCCGACATCGCCGATGCCCTCGGCGTACGGGGTCTCGCCGACCACGACCACACCGACGTCGTAGCCGCTGGTCGAGGCGGACGCGTCCTTGGAGTACGTGACGTCACCGCCGGCGTTCTTCATGCCCTGGAGGATCGTCGTGCCGGTGGTGTTCGTGCCGGACGAGCCCTGCCAGGTGATGGTCCAGCCACCGGTCTGGTTGCCGAGGTCGTCGGCGTTGGAACCGGCGACGTAGACCTTCTGCGACTTCTTCAGCGGGAGGACGCCGTTCGCGTTCTTCAGCAGTACCTGCGACTCGGCCGCCGCCTGCCGTGCCACGGCCCGGTGTGAACTGGACCCGATCTGCGCCGCGTTGCTCGTGTCGGCGTACGGCTTCTCGAAGAGGCCGAGCTTGAACTTCTGCGTGAGGATGCGCGATACGGCGTCGTCGACGCGCTTCTCGGTGACGGCGCCGGCCTTCACCTGGGCGATCAGGGTCGCGGTGAAGTCCTTGTAGCTGTACGGGACCATCATCATGTCGACGCCCGCGTTGACCGAGGTGCTGACGTGGGACGCGTAGTCGCCCGGGAGTTGGTCGATGGCGTTCCAGTCGCTGATGACGAAGCCGTCGAAGCCCATCCGGTTCTTGAGCACGCCGTTGATCATGTCGGCGCGGGCGTGCATCTTCACCGGGCCGAGGCCGTCGCCGACGATGTCGAGCGAGGAGTACGACGGCATGACCGTGCCGATGCCCCGGTCGACCGCCGTCTGGTACGGCGCCAGGTGGATGGCCTCCAACTGCTGCCGGGTGACGGTGGTGACGCCCTGGTCGATGGTGTACGTGCCGGTGGTGGAGGAGCCGTAGGCCGTGCCGCCGTCGCCGACGAAGTGCTTGGCGGTGGCGAGGACCTTGTCGTCGTCCTTCAACTGCTTGCCGTTCGCGGCGCCTTGGAGGCCCTGGATCATCGTCTCCATGGACTGCACGAGCGCCGGGTCCTCGCCGAAGGACTCGTAGGAGCGGCCCCAGCGTTCGTCACGGGTGACGCAGAGGCAGGGCGCGAAGTCCCACGGGACACCGGTCGCGCGGACCTCACTGGCCGTCACCGCGCCTGTCCTCTCGGCGAGTTGGGGGTCGCGGGTCGCGCCGATGCCGATGTTGTGCGGCATGATCGTGGCACCGGCCAGGTTGTTGTGGCCGTGGACCGCGTCGACGCCGTAGATCAGCGGGATCTGGAACCGGGTTGCCTGCGCCCGGAGTTGGAACGAGTCGATCATCTTCGCCCAGGCCGCCGCCGTGTTGGGCGTCGGGGTCGAGCCGCCGCCGGAGAGCAGTGAGCCGAGGTCGTAGGTGGCGATGTCGGCGCCCGTGCCGATGCCGCCGCGCTCGGCCTGGGTCATCTGCCCGGCCTTCTCCTCAAGGGACATGCGCTTGACGAGGTCGGCGACGCGCTTCTTGATGGGCAACTTGCTGTCCAGGTACGGCAGTCCGTGCGCGTCGATGACGACCTGAGGTGTCTCGGTCGGGGCCTTGGCGCCGGTGACCGTGAGCTTCAGCGGGATCGTCTCGGCGTTCTCGGCGGACTTGTCCTTGAGCGTGCGGACCTTGACGGTCTGCGTGGTGCCGGACGCGGTGCCCGCCGGGAAGGTGAGCGTGCCGGAGACCGGGGTGTAGTCCTTGCCGGCGGTGGCGGTGCCGCCGTCGGACGTGTAGGCGACGGTCACCGGGTCGTCCAGCGGGACCGCGCCGGTGGTGGCGACGGTGACCTCGACCGTGGCCGTACCGCCCTCCTTCACCGGGTAGACGGCCGAGTCGGTGACGACGGAGGCGCGCAGCGACTGGTCCGCCTTGCCGTACAACTCGACGTCGTCCATGGCGAATTGGCTGTGGATGCCGACCGGGAGGGTGACCGCGTAGCCCCACATCTGGGTGAGGCCGAGGACGTGGTCGATGCCGCCGACGGGCTGGTAGTCCGTGCGGTAGACGAAGTTCGTGAACGGGATCTCGATCTGCTTCCAGCCCGTGAAGTTGTCCGTGAAGGACGTCGTCCACAGCTCGGAGGCCTCGCCGTTGGCGCCGCCGTCCTTGATCTCGAAGTTGCTCGACTTGCCCGTGTTCTGGCCGTCCCACCAGAAGCGGATGCCCTGATGGGCGGACCAGTCGTGGCCGGGCTCGGTCGCGGCGAAGTCGTGGGTGAAGCCGCCGTAGCCGCTGATGTCGTAGGTGCCGCTGAGTACCTTGTCGCCCTCGGGGGCGTCCGGTCTCGCGGTCAGGGCGAGTTGGGGCGGGTCGTCGTTGTCACTGCCCCAGGTGAAGATGCCCTCGGCGGGCTGGCTCGCGAAGGGCACCTCGCCCTCGAAGCGGTCGACGGGGGTGGGGGCTGGGTCGGCGGCGGCTGCCGCCTGGGACACGGCGGCCGGTGACAGCAGCGCGGCGCACAGGGCGGTGGAAACGAGCAGGGCGGTTCTTGGCATGGACCTTCCCTCGGCTCTGGAGCTCTGGTTCACTCTGGGATCGCACAGTTCACTCATGACTTAGATCACGCCGTGAGTTAACTAACGGCCCGCAGACCCGTCAAGACGTCTCGTCAGGAAGGGCTAACGCATCCATGTCCAGGAGAACCCCCCGCACGGCCCGGCTGCTGCTCGCCGGACTGCTCTCCGTGGCCGGCTTCACCGCGGCCGTACCACCCGCGCACGCGGCCGGTGAACAGGTCACGGCCTGGCTCACCACCACCGACGACGCCGCCGGACGCCATGTCACGCGCGGCCTCCAGGCCCAGACGCCGTTCGCCTTCTCCTCCGGCACGGGCGGCAGCGGCGAGAACATCACCGTCGACGAGAACACCCGCTACCAGACCTTCACCGGCGGTGGCGCGTCCTTCACGGACACCGCGGCCTGGCTGATGAACAGCAGCGGCGCGCTGTCGACGGCGACCCGGAACGCGACCATGACCAAGCTGTTCTCGCCGACGGACGGGATCGGGCTGTCGTTCCTGCGCAATCCGATGGGCGCGTCCGACCTGGCGCGATACGGCTACTCCTACGACGACGTGGCCTCCGGCGCGACCGACCCGAACCTCACGTCGTTCTCGATCGCGCACGACCTGGCCGATGTCGTGCCGCTGACCAAGCAGGCGCTCTCGTTGAACCCCTCTCTGACTGTCATGGCCTCGCCATGGACGGCTCCCGCCTGGATGAAGGACAGCGGCTCGCTCAACGGCGGCTGGCTGAAGTCCGAGGACTACGGGGTCTACGCCAACTACTTCGTGAAGTACCTCCAGGCGTACAAGGACCAGGGCGTTCCGGTCTCGTACGTGACCGTCCAGAACGAACCGACCTGCTGTTCCGGCTACCCGTCGATGAGCTGGAACGCGTCCGGGCTCGCGTACTTCACGAAGAGCGAACTGCTCCCGAAGCTCAACGCGTCGGGGCTCACGACGAAGGTCCTCGCCCACGACTGGAACTGGGACGTGTACGACTCCTACGCGGCCTCGACCGTGGACGACGCGGCCGTCCGCTCCAACCCCAACTTCGGCGGGATCGCCTGGCACGGCTACGGCGGTGACGTCACCAAGCAGACCACCGTGCACAACCAGTACCCCACCCTCGACGCCTTCGGCACCGAGCACTCCGGCGGCACCTGGATCGCCAACCAGCAGCGCGAGGACATGAACAACATCATCGACTACACCCGCAACTGGGCGAAGTCGGTGACGAAGTGGTCGCTGGCCGTGGACCAGAACATGGGCCCGCACAACGGCGGTTGCGGCACCTGCACGGGACTGATCACCGTGCACAACGGCGACGGCGCGAGCGGGACCGTCGACTACACGGTCGAGTACTACACGATGGGCCAGCTGACGAAGTTCGTCCGGCCGGGCGCGCAGCGGATCGCCTCGACGGCGTCCACGAACGTGCCGAACGTGGCCTGGCGCAACCCGGACGGCTCGAAGGCGCTGATCGCCTACAACGACGCGTCCACCGCGAAGACCGTCACCATCAACTGGGCTGGCCAGCACGCGACTTACTCCCTCCCCGGCAAGACCTCCGCGACCTTCACCTGGACGGGGACGCAGTCCGGCGGGGGCAGCCAGACCGGCGCGTTCGTGGGCCTGGCGAGCAAGTGCCTCGACGTGGCCGGTGCTTCGACCACCAACGGCACGGCCGTCCAGCTCTACGACTGCAACGGCTCGACCGCCCAGCAGTGGACCGTGGGCACCGACGGCACGGTGCGCTCGCTCGGCAAGTGCCTCGACGTGACGTCGGCTTCGACGGCGGACGGGGCGAAGGTGCAGTTGTACGACTGCAATGGAACCGCCGCGCAACAGTGGTCGTACAACTCCACGACCGGTGATGTGGTGAATACGGCGGCCAACAAGTGCCTTGACGTGACGGGCAATTCGTCGACGAACGGGACGCGGGCGCAGATCTGGACCTGCACGGGGGCCGCCAACCAGAAGTGGCATCTGCAGTAGGGGAGTTATGAGACGCATGACGGGGGCGGCGGCCGTGCTGGGCACGGTCGCCGGTGCGTTGGTGTTGAGCGGATGTGGGCCGTCCGGGCCGCTGCCGCTGGTCGCGGTGGAGCAGGACACGCACGGGGGCTTCACGGCCGTGCTGCGGCCGTGCGGCGACGACATGATCACGGGGCTGGGGCTCTTCGGCACGCACAACGACCCCGAGCGGAACGTCTCGGGCTGGGACACCACGGTCGAGCGGACCGGGGCCGACGCGCGGTTCCCGCTCTTCTCACCGCCGGCCGGCTGGCGCGCCTCACCCGTGGGCCCGCAGCGGGTGGTGCCGGGCTACAGGTACGAACTCTCCTTCGGCAAGGCCGTGCCCACCTCCGAGTACACCGGCACCGTCACGTTCACCGCCAAGAAGCTGTCCGCCCTGAAACCCGGCCAGGTCTGGGCCGACGGCAAGGCCATGAGCCTCGGCCAGTTCGAGAAACTCGCGGACGACTCGTGCTGACCCGGAGGGCGGCGGCGGTCGTGGGTGTGGTGGCGGGGTGTCTGCTGCTCAGCGGGTGCACGGCCGTCGATCTGCCGCTGGCCGGGGTGCGGCTCGGGGCGGACGGGGCGCCGTACGCGCTGATCCGGCCATGCGGGGACGACAGTTACCAGTCGCCGTCCCTCGACGGCTGGGCCAGGGGGATCGACGACGGGCCGGTCACCACGGGGTGGGACGTGCGGAAGGAGAAGCTGAGCGGGGACGCCGAGTTCCCGCTGTTCTCGCCGCCGGCCGCCTGGCGGGCCCGGCACCGGGGCGAGCAGCGGCTCCTGCCGGGGCACCACTACTCGCTGCGCTTCGGGCACTACATCACGGGCGACTCGTACAACGGGATCGTGGAGTTCACCACCGAGCAGATCACGGCCCTCGAACCCGGCCAGGTCTGGGCCGACGACAAGGCCATGAGTCTCGGCGAGTTCGAGAAACTCGCCGAGAACTCCTGCTGAGGGCGGGCTACTTGGCGGGCTCGACGCCGGCGCGGAGGAGGCCGTAGGTGTACGCGTCCTCCAGCGCCTGCCAGGACGCGGCGATGACGTTCTCCGCGACGCCGACCGTCGACCACTCGCCCGAACCGTCGGACGTGGAGATCAGGACGCGGGTCGTGGAGGACGTGCCGTGGACGCCCTCCAGGATGCGGACCTTGTAGTCGACGAGGTCGAGCTTGGCGAGCTGGGGGTAGATCTTCTCCAGGGCGACCCGGAGGGCGCGGTCGAGGGCGTTGACCGGGCCGTTGCCCTCGGCCGTGGCGACGATGCGCTCGCCCTTGGCGTAGAGCTTGACCGTGGCCTCGTTGGCGTGGCTGCCGTCGGGGCGGTCCTCGACGATCGCGCGCCAGGACTCGACCTGGAAGTAGGAGCGGGCCTTGCCCTCCGCCTCGGCGCGGAGGAGGAGTTCGAAGGACGCGTCGGCCGCTTCGTAGGTGTAGCCCTTGAGTTCGCGCTCCTTGACGCGGTCCACGACCCGGCCGACCAGCTCGCGGTCGTCGCTGATGTCGACGCCGAGTTCCTTGCCCTTGAGCTCGATGGAGGCGCGGCCCGCCATGTCGGAGACCAGCATCCGCATGGTGTTGCCGACCTGCTCGGGGTCGATGTGCTGGTACAGGTCCGGGTCGACCTTGATCGCGGAGGCGTGCAGGCCGGCCTTGTGGGCGAAGGCCGATACGCCTACGTACGGCTGGTGCGTGGACGGGGTGAGGTTGACGACCTCGGCGATGGCGTGGGAGATGCGGGTCATCTCGCGGAGCTTGCCGTCGGGGAGGACCTTCTTGCCGTACTTCAGCTCCAGGGCGGCGACCACGGGGAACAGGTTGGCGTTGCCTACGCGCTCGCCGTAGCCGTTCGCCGTGCACTGGACGTGGGTCGCGCCCGCGTCGACGGCGGCGAGGGTGTTGGCGACCGCGCAGCCGGTGTCGTCCTGGGTGTGGATGCCGAGCCGGGCACCGGTGTCGGCGAGGACGGTGGCCACGACCGCCTGGACCTGCGCCGGGAGCATCCCGCCGTTGGTGTCGCAGAGGATCACGACGGACGCGCCGGCGTCGGAGGCCGCGCGGACGACGGCCTTGGCGTACTCGGGGTTGGCGCGGTAGCCGTCGAAGAAGTGCTCGCAGTCGACGAAGACGCGGCGGCCCTGGGCGACGAGGTGGGAGACGGTGTCGCGGACCATCTCCAGGTTCTCGTCGAGGGTCGTGCGCAGGGCCAGTTCGACGTGCCGGTCGTGGGACTTGGCGACCAGGGTGATGACATCGGCGCCGGAGTCCAGGAGCGCCTTGACCTGCGGGTCCTCGGCGGCCTTGGCGCCGGCGCGGCGGGTGGCGCCGAACGCGACGAGCTGCGCGTGCTTGAAGTCGATCTCCTGCTGGGCGCGGGCGAAGAACTCGGTGTCCCTCGGGTTGGCGCCCGGCCAGCCGCCCTCGATGAAACCGACGCCGAAGTCGTCCAGGTGCCGGGCGATGGCCAGCTTGTCCGCGACGGTGAGGTTGATGCCCTCCCGCTGCGCGCCGTCACGCAGGGTCGTGTCGAAGACGTGGAACGCATCGTCGAGTGCGCTGGTTTCCGTCATGGTGTCTGGCTCCTGAGGATCTGAATCTCGGTCTGTACCGGAATGACCGGCTCCACCGTCCCTCAATGATCCCTCGCACTGCTTTCCCGGCTGAAGATGGGCCAGAAAAGCGAAAAACCCCTCGCGGGTGCGAGAGGTCTGCGCGCGGGTCGAGTGACGACGGTGATCGCCCGTACCTGGTCGTACGAGGCGGTCACTGCGGACCGGCGCGCCTGCTGCCAATAATCGTGGCGAACGAGAACACGGAGGCAGTCTGGCACAGCCCCCGCGCCTCGCTCATGTGCGTCTCAGGATGCGGTCGATCACTTCAGGTGACGGACGAGGACGTCGGTGGTGTCGTTGGCGTAGGTGCACTGGTAGACGATCCGGCGGCCGTCGTCACCGGCCGTCGGCTGAAAGGCGTTGCGGGGCTCCCAGGTCGGTCAGTTGAGGCGGTCGACGGAGACGTCGGAGACGCCGTTGATGTCGGCCGGGACGAGGTTGGTGGCCGGGGACGCGAGCGCGGCGGACCCGCCGTCGGCGTCGAGGTCGACGAGGTAGGCGGGGGCGTCGGCGCCCGGGGTCAGCTGTCGGACCGTGCCGGTGCGCAGGTCCTTGACGAAGATGTCGGCGACGCCGTCCGTGTCGCCGGGGACGAGGTTCGTCGCGCTCGAACTGAACGCCGCGTACCGGCCGTTGGCGCTCAGGCTCACGCCATAGCTGGCCCCGTCCGCCCTGGGTGCCGTCGGCCGTGGTGCTGAGGCGGTCGGTGCGTGGCCGTGGCTGACGCGTTCGGTGCGGCCGGCCCGTAGGTCGCGGAGGTAGACGTCGGCGACGCCGTCCGTGTCCCCCTTCGAGAGCGCGGCCGGGGTGACGAAGACGAGGTACCTGCCGTCCGCGCTGAACGCCGACCGGTCCACGATCGGTCCCTGCGCGACGCGCGCCGTACGGCCGGTGCGCAGATCGCGGACGAAGAGGTCGGCGACGCCGTTCCGGTCGCCCGGGACGAGGTTGGTCTCGGCCGAGGCGAACGCCACATAGCGGGCGCATGCGCTGATCCGTTGGAGGCGGGGCGCGTGCCGTGCCGAGAGTGCCGGGGCGGCGGCGCCCAGCGCGAGGAGCAGCGCGGCCCCTACGGAGATGCTTGAGGTGCGTGTGGGCCGTGTGGGCCGTGTGGGCATGAACATGGTTCCCCCGAAACCTTGTCTTCCCCCCCCGGTCCCGCACCGGGGACTCACCAGGATGCAAGCGCACCGGGCACCTCGGGTCAATGCGCTCGTCCGCGTACAACCCGGGCGCTTCCTCACGCGTCCGCGAGAAGCCCTTCCTCCACGAACTCCCTTACGTGGTCGAGGACTTGCGCCCGGTCCGTGCCGCGCAGGCCGATCGCCACGTGGATGGAGAAGCCGTCCAGGAGGGCACGGAGGCGGGCGGCGAAGCGGTCGGGGTCGACGCGGCGGAACTCGCCGCGCGAGATGCCCTCCGCGATCAGGGCGACGAGGTCGCGGTGCCAGACGCCCTCGATGGCGGCCTGCCGGTCGCGGGCCAGGGCATCGGTGGCAGCGCTCTGCGAGCGGTTCCAGACCTCAAGCCAGAGCGTCCAGTGCGGGTCGCGATGGCCGTCGGGGACGTACAAGTCGACGTAGGCGTCCAGGCGTTGGCGCGCGGAGGCCGTGCGGGTGAGCAGGCGTCCGCGCTCCGCGCCGAGCCTGCCCTCGCTCCACTCCAGGGTCTGGAGCAGCAGTTCGTCCTTGGAGTGGAAGTAGTAGAGGAGATGGCCGCTGCTCATGCCGACCTCGCGGCCGAGCGCCGCCATGGTGAGCTGTTCCAGCCCGTGTTCGGCGATCATGCGCATGGCTGCGGCGAGGACCTCCTCGCGCGGCGGCGCGTTCTTCCGCGCACCGGCCATCGTCCGACTCCCTCTCCCTCGGTCCTCAGACCTTCGGCTGATGCTGGGTGACGCAGTGGATGCCGCCACCGCCCGCGAAGATCGTACGGGCGTCCACCAACGTGACCGTCCGCTCGGGGAACAGGCCCCGGAAGATGCCGGCCGCGATCTCGTCGTGCGGGTCGTCGAAGGCGCAGAGCACGACCCCGCCGTTGCAGAGGTAGTGGTTGATGTAGGAGTAGTCGACCCAGTCGCCGTCCTCGTCCTTGAGGACGGTCGGCGCCGGGATCTCTACGACCTCCAACGGGCGCCCCTTCGCGTCGGTTTCGGCCCTCAGCAGCGCCAGGTACTCCTGGGAGCGGGCGTGGTCCGGGTGGGCCGGGTCGCGCTGGCTGTGGACCAGGACGGTGCCGGGCCGGGCGAAGGCCGCGACGATGTCGACGTGGCCCTGGGTGCCGTAGCGGCCGTAGTCGCCGGTGAGGCCGTGCGGGAGCCAGATCGCCTTTGTGGTGCCGAGGTTGGCATGGATCTCCGCCTCGACCTGCTCGCGCGTCCAGCCGGGGTTGCGGCCCTCGCCGAGCTGGACCGTCTCGGTGAGCAGGACCGTGCCCTCGCCGTCGACGTGGATCGCGCCGCCCTCGTTGACGAGGGTGCTGCTGAGCGCCGGGACTCCGGCCAGGTCGGCGACATGGCGGGCGATCTTGGAGTCGTGCTCCCAGCGGGCCCAGTCCTGGGCGCCCCAGCCGTTGAACGTCCAGTCCACGGCGGCCAGTTGAGAGCCGTCGGTGACGAATGTCGGGCCGATGTCCCGCATCCAGGCGTCGTCGAGGTCGCGCTCGACCAGGTCGACGTCCGGGCCGAGCAACTCGCGCGCCGACTCGCCCTGCCCCGGTCCGTGCACCATCGTCACCGGTTCGAAGCGGCGCACGGCACGGGCCACGGACGCCCACGCGGTACGGGCCTCCGCCAGTTCCCCGTCGGTGGCGAAGGTGGGGTTGGGTCCGGGCCAGGCCATCCAGGTGCGCTCGTGCGGGGCCCACTCGGGGGGCATGCGATAGGTCATGAGGAACTCCGGGGGGCCTAGAGGAAGTAGAGGCGGTTGAGGGAGACGGACTCGGCCGGTTCGGAGCGGAGCGGTTCGCCGTCCAGGGTGACCAGGCCGGTGCGCTGGTCGACGTCGACCGCTCCGGTACGGGAGTTGAGGCACAGGTCGGCGGGGCCGATGCCGCGCGTGCCGCGAACTGCCACCCGTCGGCGGCGAGTTGGCATCGCGTCGTTGCCCTGGTCCAGGGCCGCCTGTGCGACGAACGCCACGGAGATGTCGGCGGGCGTGCTGCCGTGCGCCCCGAACTGCGGTCCCAGGACCAGGGGTTCACAGGTGTCGGTCGCCGCGTTGGGGTCGCCGACCACGCCGTACGCCGGGAACCCGGACTTCAGCACCAACTGCGGTTTCGCGCCGAAGTACTCGGGCCGCCACAGCACGATGTCGGCGAGCTTGCCGACCTCCAGCGACCCCACCTCGTGCGAAAGCCCGTGCGCGATCGCGGGGTTGATGGTCAGCTTGGCGATGTAGCGCAGGACGCGTTCGTTGTCATGGTGCTCAGGGGCGCCGAGTTCGGCCTTCATCTTCCCGGCCATCGCGAACGTACGGCGGACCGTCTCCCCCGCCCGGCCCATGCCCTGTGCGTCGGACGAGGTGATGCCGATCGCGCCCAGGTCGTGCAGCACGTCCTCGGCGCCCATCGTCCCGGCGCGGATGCGGTCGCGGGCCATCGCCGCGTCGCCGGGCAGGTCGGTCTTCAGGTCGTGGACGGAGACGATCATGCCGTAGTGCTCGGCGACCGCGTCCCGGCCGAAGGGGAGGGTGGGGTTGGTGGAGGAGCCGATGACGTTCGGAACTCCGGCCATTTTCAGGACGTTCGGCACGTGTCCGCCGCCGCAGCCCTCGATGTGGAAGGCGTGGATGGTGCGCCCTTCGAGCACGCGCAGGGTGTCCTCGACGGACAGGCACTCGTTCAATCCGTCGCTGTGCAGGGCGACTTGGACGTCGTACTCCTCGGCGACCCGCAACGCGGTGTCCAGCGCGCGGGTGTGGGCGCCCATGTCCTCGTGCACCTTGAAGCCGCTGACCCCGCCCTCGGCGAGCGCCTCGATCAGCGGGGCCGCGTCGGAGGACGAACCCCGGCCCAGGAAGCCGATGTTGACCGGCCAGGCGTCGAAGGCGTTGAAGGCGTGGCGCAGCGCCCAGGGCGAGTTGACGCCGACGCCCCACACCGGGCCGAACTCCTGCCCGATGATCGTGGTGACCCCGGAGGCGAGGGAGGCCTCCATGATGCGCGGCGAGAGCAGGTGCACATGGGTGTCGATGGCCCCGGCGGTGGCGATGAGTCCCTCGCCGGAGACGATGGACGTACCCGTGCCGACGACGACATCGACCCCGTCGAGGGTGTCGGGGTTACCGGCCCGCCCTATCGAGCAGATGCGCCCTTCCCGGATCCCGATGGACACCTTCCGGACGCCCTGCACGGCGTCGATCACGACGACATTGCTGACGACCACATCGCAGGTCTCGCGCACGGCGGCGGCCTTGAGGTGGAGTCCGTCGCGGGCGGTCTTGCCGAAGCCGGCGAGGAACTCGTCGCCGTAGCGCTGCGAGTCGGACTCCACGCGGACGGTCAGGCCCGAGTCGCCGAGGCGGACGCGGTCGCCGGCGCGGGGGCCGTGGGTGGCGGCGTACTCGTACGGGTTCACAGCTCAACTCCCAGGTAGCCGCAGGCGGTTGCCCGGCGCAGGGCCTCTTCCTTCGCGCCCGGCGCGTCCAGCGGGCCGTCGACGAGGCCCGCGAAACCGATGGCGATCCGCTCGCCGCCGATCGGCAGCAGACCGACCTCGGCGCTCTCGCCGGGGCCGAAACGGACGGACGATCCGGCGGGGACGGCGAGCCGCATGCCGTAGGCCTCGGCGCGCGGGAAGTCGAGGCGCGGGTTGGCCTCGAAGAAGTGGAAGTGGGAGGTCACGGAGACGGGGACGGTCGCGGTGTTGGTGACGGTGAGCCGGACGACCGCCTCGGGCTCGGCGTGCGCGGGGCCGGGGAGGAGCGCGCCCGGGGCGCGGTCCGCGAGTCCGCCCCCGCCGATGGGGTCGGAGACGATCGCGAGCCGGGAACCGTCGTCGAAGACGGCCTCGACGTGGACCTCGGTGACGACGTCCGCGACGCCCGGCAGGACGTCGTCGGGCCCCAGGACCGACCGGGCGCGCTCGATCGCGAGAGCGAGCCTGACACCGTCCCGGGCGGCCTCGCACACCGTGTCCGCGATGAGCGCGGTGGCCTCCGGCACGTTGAGCCGCAGGCCGCGCGCCTTGCGGGCGCGGGCCAGCTCGGCGGCGCCGAAGAGCAGGAGGCGGTCGCGTTCGGTGGGGGTGAGCCGCATGAGGATCCATCCCTTCGTTTAGAGCAGCACTCTAAACTCGGGGAGTGGAAAAAGGAAACAAGTCGAACAAGTCCGTTTGAAGTGGTTCGATGTCTTCGCTGTCAGCTTGTGCGGTGCTCTAGATGTCCCAGCCCCGGCAGGAACTCGCTCGCCCCGAACGCCGGCCTCAGGTCGGTGAACCACGTCGCGGTCTCGTCGTAGGCCGCGAAGAACGGGCGCTCGACCAGGGACGGGTCGCGGGCCTGGATCAGGTGGAGGACGAAGACCTTCTCGCCGGCCACCTCCGCGATGCCGTCGACGCAGACCTTGCCGGGCATCGCCGACATGACCGGGCCGCGGACCGTGCGGGCGAGGCCGGAGACCCGGGCGTAGGCGTCGCGGAAGATCTGGTGGCCGCGGGCCAGCGGAACGCCGAAATAGCCCTGGGGGCCGGTGTCACGCTCCACGAACTGGTAGTACGGCACCGCGCCGAGCGTGGTCGTCTCGTCCCACAGTTCGGCCCAGGCCTCGGCGCTGTCGTTGATGCCGGCCACCAGCGGGCCCTGGCAGCGGATGACTGCGCCCGTGCCGCGTACCCGGCGCATCGCCTCCCGGACGACCGGTGGGCGCAGTTCCTGCGGGTGGGTGAAGTGGGCCATCAACGCCAGGTGACGACCACTCGCCACCACCTTCTCGAAGAGGCGCAGCAGGTCGTCGGCGTCGCGGTCGGTCGTGAAGCGGTAGGGCCAGAACGCGAGGGACTTGGTGCCGATGCGGATCGAGCGGATCGTGTCGATGTCGAGGAGCGGGTCGACGTAGCGGCTCAGCACCTCGGTGCTCATGACCAGCGGGTCGCCGCCCGTGATGAGGGTGCTGGTGACCTCGGGGTGGGCGCGGAGGTAGGCGGTGGTGGTCGCGATGTCGTCGGTGGCGATGCGGAGTTCGGACTCGCCGACGAACTGGGGCCAGCGGAAGCAGTACGTGCAGTAGGCGTGGCAGGTCTGGCCCTGACGCGGGAAGACCAGCACGGTTTCCGGGTACTTGTGCTGGAGGCCTTCGAGCCGCTCACCCTCGTGCACGGGCACGTTGGCGTCGAGCTGGCCCGAGGGGTGCGGGTTCAGCTTCATCCGGATCTCGTGGGCCGCGCGCAGGACTTCGGCCTTCGGCGCCTCCTGGGAGAGCAGGTCGGCCATCTGCTTGAGGTCTGGTTCGGGCAACATCCCGGCCTGCGGGAACGTCAGCCGGAAGATCGGATCGTCCGGTACCGCCGACCAGTCGATCAGCTCGTCGACGACGTAGCTGTTCGTACGGAAGGGCAGAACGGAGGAGACGGCGCGGAGGGCGAGCCGTTCGGTGGCCGACAGGGAGACGCGTTTCAGCAGTCCGTCCAGGTCGCGGGGCGTGAAGGCGCGGAAGCGAGGGCTCACTTCGAGAGCCGGGTGGTGCGCTGGACTCATTGGTGCGAAAGCCCTCTATTCCGTGCTGTGCAACGCTGCGTGGCGTGACGCCATGGCCGGTGTGCCACGAAGAGCAGACCTGCCGCCGAGGCAATCATGGGCGCTGCCAACGGCACGTAGGTAGGACTGGTGACGGCGACCAGGGCGAGACAGACCAGGGTGGGGACGGACAGATAGGCCGCCACAGACAGGGCCTTGAGGAACCAGTCGCCGAGGAGGGCACGCGCTTCCGCGCGGATGTCTGCATGGGGAGGTGCCTGTGAGTTCATCTATTGCCGGGGCCCTCTATTCCGTGACCAGGACCGTAGGCGGCCGTAGTTCCACGAAGGCCGCCGCCTGCGCATCGTACTTCTGCGTGAAGTGGTGGGTGAGCCGCCCGTGCAGCTCGCTGCGGTCGTCGACCACCATGACCTCGTACGCCTCGCCCGGGCCCAGCACCCCACTGTGGGCGGAGAGTTGGTCGAGGCGGCGGCGGGCCAGGTAGGTGACGAGGTCGGGGGCCTCGACATACAGGCGGTCGTCGACGTAGACGAAGCGGCAGCTGAACTCCCGCCGTCCGTCGGCCGCGTCGACCAGCGTCACCGGGAGGTGGGTGAAGCGGTCCATCGGTCTGCCCTGCTGCCACAGCTCGTCGAAGCGCTGCTCGACGAACGTGCCGAGCGGGGAGCGGACCGCGACCTCCAACTGGACGCCCTCGCCCGAGAGTCGGCCGACGGTGAGGAAGGAGACGAGACAGCGCTCGTCCCAGCGGTAGAGGGTGACGCCGGGGGAGGTCGAACAGAGCCGTACCTCCAGCAGGCTCCTGGAGTGCTCGTCGAGGCGCTGTGCGAACCGGTCCAGGGTGCGCAGGTTGCGCATGATGTCGCGGCGGATGTCGGCGCTCTGCTCGCCGAGTTCGCGCCCGCGCAGGATCACCGCGAGGGAGTCGGGGTCCAGCAGCAGGATCTGCACCCGGGCGCCGTGCGCGGTGGCCGAGCGGACACCGCGGAAGAGGCGCTCGGAGAACTGCGGGCCGAACAGGTTGGAGAAGGTGTCGAGGACCTTCACGTTGGACGTGGAGCCGTACACCTGCGCGGCGAACCACTCGTAGTCGAGCCGGGTGTGTTCGCGGACCCGGCCCTCCTGGGCGCGGGCGATCAGCGGGCCGATCACGAAGACGGTGATGACGACGCCGGCGATGTCGGTGCCCAGGTTGAGGGCGAGGTTCTCGCCGTAGTTGTCCATGCGCTTGGCGAACCACAGCAACAGGCCCGCGCAGCCGGCGAGCAGGACGAGCACCGTGAGGCTCTGCGGGCGGCGCGGAGTGCGTAACGCGCGCAGCAGCCAGCGCAGTCGCGGTATCGGCCCACCACTCACCGCGTTCCCTCCCCCGTGTTCCCGTGTCCCGCGGAATCAGTGGATACCCGCACGGGGGAGGCGATACGCGTCGAACCGGTGTCCGGCCGCCGGGCTCAGCCCAGGGGGTGCATCCAGCCGTGCTTGTCGACCGAGTCACCGCGCTGGATGTCGAGGAGGGCGCCGCGCAGCCGCAGGGTGACCTCGCCGGGCTCGCCGCCCGACTGCGTCCACTCCGCGCCGGTGCGCTTGACCGTGCCGACCGGGGTGATGACCGCGGCCGTACCGCAGGCGAAGACCTCGGTCAGCGTGCCGTTCTCGGAGTCGCGCTGCCACTGGTCGATGGAGATACGGCCCTCTTCCGGCTCGTAGCCGAGGTCGCGGGCGAGGGTGAGGAGGGAGTCGCGGGTGACGCCCTCCAGGATCGAGCCGGTGAGGGTGGGGGTGACGATCCTGTTGCCGTACACGAAGTACAGGTTCATGCCGCCGAGTTCCTCGACCCACGTGCGCTCGACCGCGTCGAGGTAGCAGACCTGGGCGCAGCCCTGTTCGGCGGCCTCGGCCTGGGCGAGGAGGGACGCGGCGTAGTTGCCGCCGGTCTTGGCGTCGCCCATGCCGCCGGGGACGGCGCGGACGTGGTCCTCGGAGACCCAGATGGAGACGGGCTTCACACCGCCGGGGAAGTAGGCGCCGGCCGGGGAGGCGATGACCAGGAAGAGGTACTCGTTGGCGGGCTTCACGCCCAGGCCGACCTCGGTCGCGATCATGAACGGGCGGAGGTACAGGGACTCCTCGCCGCCGTGCGCGGGGACCCAGTCGCGGTCCTGCTGGACCAGCACGTCACAGGCCTCGATGAACGTCTCGACCGGCAGCTCGGGCATGCCGAGGCGGCGGGCGGAGGTCTGGAAGCGGCGGGCGTTCTTCTCGGGGCGGAAGGTGGCGACGGAGCCGTCGGCCTGCCGGTAGGCCTTGAGGCCCTCGAAGATCTCCTGCGCGTAGTGCAGGGTCATGTTCGCGGGGTCGAGGGAGAGCGGACCGTACGGCACGAGCTGGCCGTCGTGCCAGCCGCGGCCCTCGGTCCACTTGATCGTCACCATGTGATCGGTGAAGTGGCGGCCGAACCCGGGGTTCGCCAGAATCGCGTCGCGCTCGGCGGCGGAAAGTGGCGAGGCCGAGGGCTTGAGCTCGATCGTGGGCGTCGTCATCAGTGGTTGTCCTTCACCGGTTGTGTGTGACGGGCCGCGCTCACGCCCTCGACTGCCAGTGGCCAGTGTTAGGACGTCCGAGCATTGCCTCATTCCGCGGCTCCGCGTTCGATTATCGCGCGTGGTGGACCGTGGACGAAAACGGCGTGAATGCGACCCAGGGATGATGGTGGCACCCGGCGGGGACGTAAGAAAAGCCGCCGGGTGCGGTTGCGACCCGGCGGCTTCGAAATACTGCGTGAGTTTTTCGAGTGGCGGCGGGGTCAGCCGGCTACTCGTACGGCGAGCGCGTCGCCGATCTCGGTGGTGCTGCGCGCGGGCTTGCCGGTGCGCTCCGCGAGGTCGGCGGAGACGGCCTCCTCGATGCGCACGGCCTCGGACTCGTAGCCGAGGTGGCGCAGCAGGAGGGCGACGGACAGGACCGTGGCGGTGGGGTCGGCCTTGCCCTGGCCCGCGATGTCCGGGGCCGAGCCGTGCACGGGCTCGAACATCGAGGGGAACTCGCCGGACGGGTTGATGTTCCCGCTCGCGGCGACGCCGATGCCGCCGGAGACGGCCGCGGCGAGGTCGGTGATGATGTCGCCGAAGAGGTTGTCGGTGACGATCACGTCGAAGCGGGCCGGGTCGGTGACGAGGTAGATCGTCGCCGCGTCGACGTGGATGTAGTCGGTGGTGACCTCGGGGAACTCGGCCGCGACCTTGTTGAAGACGTTCGTCCACAGGTGGCCCGCGAAGGTCAGCACGTTGTTCTTGTGGACCAGCGTGAGCTTCTTGCGCGGACGGGCCTGGGCGCGGGCGAAGGCGTCCCGGACGACCCGCTCGACACCGAAGGCCGTGTTGACGGAGACCTCGGTGGCGACCTCATGCTCGGTGCCCTTGCGGATCGTGCCGCCGTTTCCGGTGTACGGCCCTTCCGTACCCTCACGGACCACGACGAAGTCGATCTCCGGCTCACCGGCGAGCGGGGTCGCCACACCGGGGAGCAGCTTGGAGGGCCGCAGGTTGACGTGGTGGTCGAAGGCGAAGCGGAGCTTCAGCAGGAACCCGCGCTCCAGCACCCCGGACGGAACACTCGGGTCACCGATCGCACCCAGCAGGATCGCGTCGTGCGGCTTCAGCGCGGCGAGGTCGTCCTCGGTGAGGGTCTCACCGGTGGCGTGGTAGCGCCGGGCGCCGAAGTCGAACTCCTTGGTCTCCAGCTTCACATCCTGCGGAAGGACGGCGGAGAGGACTTTGAGACCTTCGGCCACGACTTCCTGACCGATGCCGTCACCGGGGATCACTGCGAGATCGATGCTGCGAGACATGCCCGACACCGTACTCCGCGTCCCATGGGATGACACCGGGTGTCCATGATGCGGACGCGCCTCGGGGTGCGGTGTCGGCCGTTCGACCGGAGTTCACCCCATTGCCGGGAGGGCGTTGGAGTTCTAGGGGAACTTCATCGACATGGAGACACCTGACGTCGGCATCCCGGAGCACCTCGCGGTCCGGATGAGCATGGCCGAGCAGTACGAGTACCTGCGCACGAAGCTGACCCGGCGCCGCACGCTGGTGACGGCGGGCGCGGTGGCGGCGGGCGGGTTGCTGGCGGGGTGCGCCGGCAAGAGCGGCAGCACGGACAGCAAGGCCACGCTCCCCTCCCCCGCCACCTCGAAGGTGCCGGGCGCCGTCGTCACCCCCTTCGGCCGCCATCTCGCCTTCGGCGCCGACCCGAAGACGGAGCTGCGGGTCTCCTGGCAGGTGCCGTTCGCCGTCAAGAAGCCGTACGTACGCGTGGGGTTGAAGCCCGACGACCTCAGCCGCCGCATCACCGCCGAGGTGCGCGCCCTGCACACCCCCGGCCTGACCGGCGTCCGCCCGGCGGTCGAGCAGTACTACGTCCACGCGGCCCTGAACGGCCTCCGCCCCGGCACGACGTACTACTACGGCGTCGGCCACGAGGGCTTCGACCCGGCCGCCCCGGCCCACCGCTCGACGATCGGCTCGTTCCGTACGGCGCCGGGGAGCCCGGAGAAGTTCGTGTTCACGGCCTTCGGCGACCAGGGCGTGAGCAACGCGGCAGCCGCCAACGACCATGTGATCCTGCGCGAGAACCCCGCCTTCCACCTCCACGCCGGTGACATCTGCTACGCGGACACCAACGGGCAGGGCAAGAAGACGGACGGCTACGACCCGACGTACTGGGACCTCTTCCTCAAGCAGAACGAGGGTGTCTCCCGGACCGTCCCGTGGATGGTGACGACCGGCAACCACGACATGGAGGCCTGGTACTCCCCCGACGGCTACGGCGGCCAACTCGCCCGCTGGTCCCTCCCGGAGAACGGCTTCGACCCGTCGCACGCGCCGGGCGTGTACTCCTTCGTCTACGGCAACGTCGGCGTCGTAGCTCTCGACGCGAACGACGTGTCGTACGAGATCACCGCCAACCTCGGCTACACCGGCGGAAAGCAGACGAAGTGGCTGGACCGCAGGCTGCGTGAGCTGCGGGCGACGAAGGGGGTCGACTTCCTCGTCGTCTTCTTCCACCACTGCGCCTACTCGACCTCCGCGCACGCCTCGGACGGCGGGGTACGGAGCGAGTGGCTGCCGGTGTTCGCGAGGCACCAGGTGGACCTGGTGATCAACGGGCACAACCACGTCTACGAGCGGACCGACGCGATCAAGAACGGCGCGGTCGGCAGGGCGGTACCCATCGGCGCGTCCACGGATCCGACCAAGGACGGGATCGTCTACGTCACTGCGGGCGGCGGCGGCCGGGATCTGTACGGGTTCCCGGCGGGCGTCAAGGAGAGCTACGAGGGGCACGTCACGCGGCACGGGACGGTCGACACCATGCAGTGGGCGAAGGGCCAGCACAGCCAGGCGGAGACGGTGGAGTGGTCGCGGGTGCGCTACCGGGGCTTCTCCCTCCTCTCGGTGGAGGCGGAGAGCGGCAGCACGCCGAGGCTCAAGGTGTCGGCGCTGGACCAGAACGGCAAGCGCATCGACCACTTCGAGGTGCGGCGCGGTCGCTGAGACCGCGCCGCACCCCGTGCGGGCGCGGCTCCCGGCTAGTGGGTGTTACTGCTGCTCAGTGGCCGGTCTCGCCGCCGTTGTCGCGGCGGTCGAGGGCGCGCTGGAGGGCGGCGGCGGCGTTCTTGCGCTCGGACTCGCTGGTGCGGGTCACGTGGCGGACGCGGCGGCGGACGGTCGTCTCGGCCATGGGGAACCGACTCCTTCGATAATTCCTGAAGTACTGAAGGGGGTTACGAGACGCCGGAGGAGGCGGGGAGCCACGGACCACAGGGGTTGCCTGCACGCTGTCCGGCTCACGACCGCCATTCGCTTGGTCTAGCGAGACGTTCGGCTCCTACAAAGCTAGGACAGGACCGCACATCTGTCTCCACAATTACTCGGACTTCCTACTATCTGAGACGGTGAAACGAGTCACGTGGCGTTGACCTGCGGTTTCGTTCCAGGGGCCGCTAGAGCACATCCCCGTCACGCCAGTCGAAGAGGAGATCGGCGTCGAGGTCGAGCGGCCCGGCGAGCGCGGGGCGGACGTAGGTGCTGTCCTCCTCCTCGGGGAGATGGACGATGCCGTCCGGGCCGAGGGCGGAGATCTTGCCGCCCCACAGCCGCCAGCCGCGCGCGGTGTAGAGGCGGGCGCCGTCGTCGCTCGCGCCGAGCAGACCGACGTCGTAGGCGTGGTCGACGATCCGCTCCAGTTCGGCCATGATCCGGCCGCCGTGCCCCCGGCGGCGGGCGTCGGGCCGTACGCCGACCCCCTCCACGTACCCGACCCGCAGCCAGCGCCCGCGATACCGCACCCGGCGCATGACGACCGAGCCGTGCGCGACGAGCCCGTCCTCGTCGGCGAGCAGGGCGTGCATGCCACCGAGGCCGTGCTCGAAGTCCTGGTCGGTGAGGTCACCGGCGAAGGCGGCGTCCAGCAGCGCGCGGGCGGCGCGGAGATCGGCCGGGGTGAGGTCGGCCGTGTGGGCGGTGCGCATACGGATGGTCACGGGGTCAGTATCGGAGACACGGGCTCACGACGTGCCGTCATCGCCGCATCGCTGTCATGAACGCGCTGACGTCACGCGTGCGTTGCTGTCATGAACGCGTTGACGTCATGAGCGCGTCTCTCTCAGCACCGCTTCGCGGAATCCGTGCGGGTCCTCGACCCACGGGAGGTGTCCGGCGCCCGCGAGGGTCACCCGCCGTACCCGGGGCAGCGCCCGTTCCAGCGAGTCGACGGCCGAGCGAGGGCGGATGTCCCGCTCCCCGTCGACGATGAGCACGGGGAGGTCGAGGGCCTCGCAGGCGGTGTACAGGGCGGGGGTGCCCGCGGTCTGCCTCGCCTCGGCGTTCAGGGCTTTGTTGCAGGGCGAGTTGATGGGGAACCAGGGGTCGGCCATCCGCTCCGCGTGCTCGACGGCCCGCTTCCGGTCCACGAACTCGGCGGACCACTGGAGCACGGCGCGTTCACGGCTGTCGCCGGGCAACTGCCGCCAGCGGGCGAGTCGTTGGGGGTCCTCGCCGAGGCGGGCGAGGAGGTTCGCCTCGTAGGCGCCGTGCCAGTCGGCGTCCGGGCCGATGCCGGTGCCGCTGACGTAGACGAGCGCGGCGACCCGGTCCGGGTGGGCGAGGGCGTAGTGCAGGGCGAGCGAGGCGCCCCAGGAGTGGCCGAGCAGCACCGGCCGTTCCAGCGCGAAGTGCCGTCGTACGGCGTCGAGATCGGCCACGAACCGTTCGGTGGTCCACGGACCCGCGCACGGCTCGGACCGCCCGCAGCCGCGCTGGTCCCAACGGACCACCGTGGTGCGGGAGTCGAGCATCCCGGCCACGTCCTCGGACATGTCCCAGAGTCCGGGTCCGCCGTGGCACAGCACCAGGGGTGGGGTGTTGGGCGTGCCACGGCCGGACCGGGAGGCCCACAGCCGTACTCCGTCGTCCGCCGTAACCGCCTTGTCCTGCATGGGGGTTGGGGTCATGACGGGGAGTCTGTCGGTTGCGGGCCGCCTGTGGGTCAGCCCATGTGCGGGTACGTGTAGTCCGTCGGTGCGACCAGGGTCTCCTTGATGGCGCGGGTCAACGTCCAGCGGGTCAGGTTCTGCGGGGCGCCGGCCTTGTCGTTGGTGCCGGAGGAACGGCCGCCGCCGAAGGGCTGTTGGCCGACGACCGCGCCGGTGGACTTGTCGTTGATGTAGAAGTTGCCGGCCGCGTAGCGGAGCTTCTCCATCGTGTACGCCGCCGCCGCGCGGTCGCCCGCGATGACCGAGCCCGTCAGCGCGTAGTCCGAGACGGACTCCATCTGGGTCAGCATCTCGTCGTAGGCGTCGTCCTCGTAGACGTGGACCGCGAGGAACGGGCCGAAGTACTCGGTCGTGAACACCTCGTTGGCCGGGTCACTGCACTCCACGACCGTCGGGCGGACGAAGTAGCCGACCGAGTCGTCGTACGAACCGCCCGCGACGATCGTGCAGTTGGGGTCTGCCTTCGCGCGGTCGATGGCCGCCTTGTTCTTGGCGAACGCGCGCTCGTCGATCACCGCGCCGATGAAGTTCGACAGGTCGGTGACGTCACCCATCGTCAAGTGGTCGACCTCGGCGGCGAATTCCTCCTTGAAACCGGAGTTCCAGATCGACGCCGGGATGTACGCCCGGGAACTCGCGGAGCACTTCTGGCCCTGGTACTCGAAGGAGCCCCGGGTCAGCGCCGTCTTCAACACGGCGCGGTCCGCGCTCGGGTGGGCGACGACGAAGTCCTTGCCGCCGGTCTCGCCGACGAGGCGCGGGTAGGTGCGGTACTTCTCGATGTTGGTGCCGACCGTCTTCCACAGGTACTGGAAGGTCTTGGTGGACCCGGTGAAGTGGATGGCGGCGAGGTCGCGGTGCTCAAGGGCGACCTTCGACACCTCGATGCCGTCGCCGGTGACGAGGTTGATGACGCCCTTGGGGAGCCCCGCCTCCTCCAGCAACTGCATGAGGAGGACGGCGGAGTGGGTCTGGGTCGGCGACGGCTTCCAGACCACGACGTTGCCCATGAGGGCGGGCGCGGTCGGCAAGTTGCCCGCGATCGCCGTGAAGTTGAACGGCGTGATCGCGTAGACGAAGCCTTCGAGCGGGCGGTGGTCGAGGCGGTTCCAGACGCCCGGGGAGTTCGCCGGGGGCTGCTCGGCGAGGAGGTCGCGGGCGTACTTGACGTTGAAGCGCCAGAAGTCGACGAGTTCGCAGGGACAGTCGATCTCGGCCTGCTGGGCGGTCTTGGACTGACCGAGCATGGTGGAGGCGGCGAGGGTCTCGCGCCACGGGCCGGAGAGGAGTTCCGCCGCCCGCAGGATGATCGCGGCGCGGTCGTCGAAGGACATCGCGCGCCAGGCGGGCGCGGCGGCGAGGGCCGCGTCGATCGCGTCCTGGGCGTCGTCCTGGGTGGCGTTGGCGTAAGTGCCCAGCCGTGCCTTGTGGTTGTGCGGCTGTACGACGTCGACGCGTTCGCCGCCGCCCATCCGCCGCTCGCCACCGATGGTCATCGGCAGGTCGATCGGGTTCTCGGCCAGCTCCTTGAGCTTGACCTCAAGACGGGCGCGCTCGGGAGAGCCGGGCGCGTAGCCGTGCACCGGCTCGTTGACGGGGGTGGGGACCTGGGTCACAGCGTCCATGGGATCCGTAACTCCTTGTACGTGAGCGGGTGTTGGGGTCAGCCCTTGGTGAGGGTCGAGCGGGCGAAGAAGAGGAGGTTCGCCGGCTTCTCCGCCAGCCTGCGCATGAAGTAGCCGAACCAGTCCGTGCCGTAGGCCGTGTAGACACGCATGCGGTGGCCCTCGGCGGCGAGCCGCAGATGCTCGTCGCTGCGGATGCCGTAGAGCATCTGGAACTCGTACTCGTCGAGCTTGCGGCCCGCGCGGCGGGCGAGTTCCTGGGCGATGGAGATGAGGCGCGGGTCGTGGGAGCCGATCATCGGGTAGCCGGAACCCTCCATCAGGATGCGCAGGATCCGGACGTACGCCTTGTCGATCTCGTGTTTCTGCTGGTAGGCGACCTCGGCGGGCTCCTTGTAGGCGCCCTTCACGAGCCGGACGCGGCTGCCGGCCTCGGCGAGGCGGCGGGCGTCGGACTCGGTGCGGAAGAGGTAGGCCTGGATGACGCAGCCGGTCTGCGGGAAGTCCTTCCGCAGCTCCTCGTGGATCGCGAACATCGAGTCGAGGGTGGTGTGGTCCTCGGCGTCGAGCGTGACGGTCGTACCGATGGCGGCGGCGGCCTCTACGACGGGCCGGACGTTGGCGAGGGCGAGCTCGTGACCGCCGTCCAGCGCCTGCCCGAACATGGACAGCTTGATGGACATCTCGGCCCGGGTGCCCAGCTCCAACTCCTTGAGCCGGTCGACGAGTTGGAGATAGGCGTCGCGGGCGGCGGCGGCCTGCTCGGGGGTGGTGATGTCCTCGCCGACGACGTCCATCGTCAGCTCCAGGCCCTTGGCGGTGAGGTCCTGGACGATCGGCACGATCTCGTCCACGGTCTCGCCGGGGATGAAGCGGTCGACGACCTGCTTGGTCACCGGCGCCGCCGAGATCAGCCGACGCATCTGTTCGCTGCGCGAGGCGGCGAGAATCACGGGACCCAGCACGGGGGTACCTCCAAGCAGTCGGACATACGGGCAACCACCGTGAAACCTAGGGTTGTCTCCGATCGTCGACCATCGACAGCTGTCACGCATCCGTGCCGCAGATCTCAGACAGATGTATGAAGGCGGCACGGATTCGGCACGGTAATGCGGGAGAATGCCCGGGTGACAACCGATTCCACCGGCGACTACCAGGAACTGGTCGACGAGATCTCGGAACTCCTCGGCGCCCCCGCGACCCTGGAGAACCGCGACTTCGAGCTGATCGCCTTCGGGGCCTACGACGGTGAGGGCGACCTGGACCCGTCCGCGCTGGACCCGGTCCGCACCCGCTCGATCCTGACCCGGCGCTCCACGGCGGCGATCCGCACCTGGTTCGAGGGCTTCGGCATCACCCGGGCGACCGGGCCGGTCCGCATCCCGCCCACCCCCGAGGCGGGTGTCTACCGGGGCCGTATCTGCCTCCCGGTACGCCATCGGGGCGTGGTCCTCGGCTACGTCTGGCTCCTGGACGACGACGATCCGGGCCCTGCCGCTCCACAACTGGACGCGGCCATGGAGGTGACGACCCGGATCGGCGCGCTGCTCGCGGACGAGGCGCAGGCGGGCGCCGACCTGACGCGTGAGTTGCGCGCTGTGCTCACCGCCGAGCGCGGCTGGCAGCGGGACATGGCGGTGGCCGCCCTCCGCACCGCCCTCGGCGCACGCGGCGACGGCCCGCACACGATGGTCTGCGTCGCCCCCTGGCCGTCGACCGCCGACCCGGACGACGCCCCGTCAGCCCGTACGGTGCCGCACGCGACGGCGCTGTGCACGGTTCCGTGGGGGGCCGCGGAGCAGCAGTGCCTGGCGGTGCTGGTACGGCTGCGGTCGACGTCCACGTCCACGTCAACGTCCACGTCCACGGATGTCCGGGGCCCGGCGGAAGCGGCTGCCGCCCGCCTGCTGAAGGACGGGCCTTCGCCCGACGCCTCCGGGGTCGGGCAGCCCCATGCTTCAGGTGGCGGGCAGCCCCGGGCCGCCGGTATCGGGCAGCCCCGCGCCGGACTCGCCGACCTCGGCACAACCTGGCAGGAGGCCACGGCGGCGGCCCGCGCCGCCCTCGCGGAACCCCGCTTCGCCCCGGTGGCCGACTGGTCCCGCATCGGCCCGTACCGCCTGCTGACCTCCCTCACCCCGGAGTCCACCCACGACCCCGCCGTAGCACCGCTCCTCTCCCCCACACACCACGAACTCGCCCGCACCGCCGAGGTGTACCTCGACCACGCGGGCCAAGCGGGGCGCACGGCAGCCGAGTTGGGCATCCACCGCCAGACCCTCTACTACCGCCTGTCACGGGTGGAACAACTGACGGGTCTCGACCTTGACGACGGGGAGGACCGGCTGTTGCTGCACATGGCGCTCAAGTCGGCCCGCCTGTAAGGGATTTGCGTGACGCGGGTCACATCGGCCCCATGTCACGAACCGCGGGGCAGCTTGCGTCTGGTGGTCGTTCGCACGGCGGGAACGACCGACACGAAAGAGGCAGCAGAGCGATGAACGCGACAGCAGTGCAGCAGCACGAGGTCCTGGTCCTGGGCGCCGGTTACGCCGGGCTCTCCGCAGCGATCCAGCTCGCGGCCCGCACCAGGAAGCGTGGTGACCTGCGAGTGACGCTGGTCAACCCGTACGACACCTTCACCGAGCGGCTCCGACTGCACATGACCGCCACCGGCCAGGACACGGCCGAGATGAACATCCCGGAACTGTTGGACGGCACCGGGGCCGACTTCGTCCGCGGCTGGGTCACCGCCGTCGACACCGAGGCGAAGACCGTCCGGATCGACGACGACCGGGTCCTGCGCTACGACACCTTGGTCTACGGCTTGGGCAGCGTCGCGGACACCGTCGCCGTTCCCGGAGTGGACGACCACGCTCATACCCTCAACAGCCCGGAGGACGCCGCCATCCTTGCCGACCGGCTGACCCGGCTCGCCGGTGGGACCGTCGTGGTCGGCGGCAGCGGACTCACCGGTGTCGAGGCCGCCGCGGAGATCGCCGAGCGGCACCCGGAGCTCCAGGTGGTGCTGCTGGGCCGGGAGGAGCCGGGCGCGAGCCTGCACCCGAAGGCCAAGGCCTACCTGGACACGGCGCTCGCCCGGCGCGGCGTGCGGGTACGCGGCGGCGTCGAGGTGGTCAAGGTGCTGCCGGACAGCGTCGAACTCGCGGACGGCTCCAGCATCCTGGCGGCCGCGGTGCTGTGGACCAGCGGCACCCGTGTCTCGCCGCTGGCCGCCGCCGCGGGCCTGACCGTCGACGAGCGCGGCCGGGTGGTCACCGACAGCGCGCTGCGCTCGGTCTCCCACCCGGACGTCTACGCCGTGGGCGACGCGGCGGCGATCCGTCAGGGCTACGGCGTGATGCACGGGACCTGCCAGGGCGGTATGCCCACCGGGGTGCACGCGGCTCTCTCGATCCTGCGGGTGCTGGCCGGCAAGAAGCCCAAGCCCTTCCGCTTCGGCTACTACCACACACCCGTCAGCCTGGGCCGGAACGACGCCGTCGTACAGTTCACCCACCCCGACGACAGCCCGCGCCGGATCGTGCTGACCGGCAAGCGGGCCGCGAAATACAAGGAGACGGTCACCGCCGCACCGTGGCCGACCTTCGCCCGCATGAAGAAGATGCCCGCCTCGGGCGCCTTCTGGCCGCACGGTGGCCGCTACACCCGGATTCGGAGCGCCAAGTGACCCAGCCGCAGGAGACTGGCCGCGACCAGCTCGCCTTCCAGCAGTACCGCACCCTGCTCTTCTCCGTCGCCTACCGCATCCTCGGCTCGGCCGCCGACGCCGAGGACGTGGTCCAGGACGCCTGGCTCAAGTGGTCGGCGGCCGACCGTTCCCAGGTCGCCGACCCCAAGGCCTACCTGACCCGGATCGTCTCCAACCTGGCGATGGAGCGGCTGCGTTCGACCCGCCACCAGCGCGAGACCTACGTCGGGCCCTGGCTCCCCGAGCCGATCCTCACCGGCCCGGACACCGCCGACGGCGTCGCCACGGCGGACTCGGTCTCCATGGCCCTGCTGGTCGTCCTGGAGACGCTGAGCCCCCTGGAACGCGCGGTCTTCGTGTTGAAGGAGGTCTTCGCCTTCAGCTACGTGGAGATCGCGGACGCGGTGGAACGCTCGGAGCCGGCGGTCCGGCAGGCCGCGCACCGCGCCCGCGAACACGTGCAGGCCCGCCGGCCCCGTTTCACCGCGGACCGCGCCCGCCAACGCGACGTCACCGAGCGTTTCTTCGCGGCGGCGACGGGCGGCGACATCAACACCCTCATGGAGTTGCTCTCCCCGGACGTGACGCTGTGGACCGATGGCGGCGGCAAGGTCCGCCAAGCCCTCAAGCCGGTCATCGGCCTGGAGACCGTGGCCCGTTGGTTCGCCGCGCTCGGCACCGTGACCTACCAGGGCGTCGAGCCCGGGCAGATGCGGGCGGAGCTCACCTCGATCAACGGCGGCCCGGGCGTGGTCTTCCGCGGCCCGGACCGCGTGATCGCCACGCTGACCTTCGACTTCGACCCGGAGGGCCGCATCTCGACCATCCACAACGTGGCCAACCCCGACAAACTCCACGCCGTCGCCGACGGCACTCGGCACGAACTCCCCTGAGCCGCCCGATCGTTATCGACGCCCGCCGCAATCCCCGTGAGCGCACGGGCCCGCTGCCCCGGCACGGGCCCGGCCCAGGGGGAAGCGGATGCGGCGGGCTGTGTCCGTTCGCGATCGACTTCTACTGATCGGCTTGCCTGCCTTGCCCGTTGCCAGCCCGTTGCCACCGCACGCCCGACAGTCCTGACCGCCGCCGAGCGGCATCGGTTGAAGAAGGCGGCCTGGGGCCACAAGACCGAGCACCGGGTCAGCAGACGCGCCCGACGTAGTAGGCGCCCTGGATCTTGCGGGCGGAGCCCAGCCAGGTCGTGCCGGGCCTGACGCATGCCTCGTGGTCGCGTGCCCGGGCGACGCGGACCTTGAGCCCCACGATCGCCGCGCCGGCCGATGCGGTTGCTCGAACTCCGCGCCCTTCACCCGGGGAATCGATTTGTCGTTCCATCCATCGGGTGATCCTCATCCGTCACCGGTGTCCCGGGCTCGGGCTCCGGGCCCCGGACCCCGGGAACAGCCCGCTGAGCCGGGGAAGACGCCGCTTCGCCTGCTCGTCGTCGCTCGCGTCCCACCGCTCACCGGCCGGGTCCACCGACTCGGGATCCTCGCCGCCCAGCGCCTCGAAAACCGCGTAGAAATCTTCCTCGGTCCTCCCCGTCACCTGGACGAACGCCTGCCCGGCGACATAGTCGAGCTCCTCCCAGTCGAGCCACTCCTCCTCGTCCCAGTCCTCCTCGTCCCGGCCCACGAGCCGCCGTACGTCCGGCAGTTCGGCCAGGGAATCCGGGTCGCGAACCACTCGCTCGAACGACTCCCGGCCCAATCCGACCAGCCAGAGCCGGAAGTAGAAGAAGCTGTCGTCGGAGCACCAGCCCATGATCCGGTCCGCCGCGGCCCACAGGTCCCACGTCCCCGAAGGAAGCAACACGCGGTCCAGACATGTCTGGAACCCCAGGATCTCCGGTTCGGGCCCGCCCGCCACTCGCTCGCACAACCACGCCGCCCGCTCGTCCGGGTCCGGCGTCCGCTGCCGACAGTTCTCGATCAGGGTCCAGAAGGTGTCATCGTCCATGGCCCCACTGTGGCAGGCGACACTGACATCGCCCTCCGGGTGGGCAGGGGCGTAGAAGTGTGACACTCGGCGGCCCGAGTGTCACATTTCCACGGAGAGGGTCATGAGTGGGAGGCGTCCGCGGCCTTCACGTTCGCCACGAAGGAGGAGAAGGCCCCGGCCGGGAGAGCAAGAACCGGACCGCCAGGGTTCTTCGAGTCGCGGACGGGGACCACACCACGCGACGGGACGAGGTTCGTGGCGACCTCGACGCAGGCGCCGCCGTTGTCGCTGTAGGAGGACGTGAACCACTGCGGGGCTTCGGTCGTCACGGGGTGCCCTTTCTCAACTGACTGATCATGGCCACGGATTCGGCCTGCGAGCAGGCCTGGGCCTGTAGTTGATGGTAGGCCGTGAGGATGGGCAGTACGAACGCGCTTTCCCGTTCCAGATGACCCCGATGCGCGGACTCGGCGTACGACACGAGTGAACGGTCCGGCAGCGTCAGCACATAGACCGGCAGGTTGAACGGCCGCCGCTCCCCCATCGCGAACGGCGCGACCTGAAGCACGGTGTTCGGCAGCTCGGCGAACTCAAGCAGGCGCTCCAACTGGCCGTTCATGACGGCGGGTTCACCGACGGGCCGCCGCAGACAGCTCTCGTCCAGCACGACGAAGACCAACGGCGCGGGTGTCCTGACGAGCGTGGCCTGCCGTTCGGCGACGAGCGTGACGCGTTCCTCGGCCTGGTCGTCGTTGATGGCTCCGCGTTTGACGGCGCCCTGTGCGAGTACAGCCGCGTAGTCCGGGGTCTGGAGCAGACCGGGGACGACACCGACCTCGTACAGCCGGATCTCCGCCGCCTGCGCCTCGTGGTCGATGAACTGCGGGAATCCTTCGAGGAGTCCGGCGTGCCGCACCTTGCGCCAGGCGCGTTCGAACATGTCTCCGGTGCCCAGCACCGCGTCGGCGCTGCGCGCGAGACGCGAGGTAGGAAGTTTGCGCCCGACTTCGACCGACGAGATGTGCGTACTGGAGTACCCCATCTCCTCGGCCAACTTCTCCTGCGTCCAGCCGCGTTCCTCCCGTGCCCTGCGCAAACGTGCGCCGAACGCTGCCTGAGGTGAGCTGTCGGGATCCAATTCCCTTCGGTTCAAGGGACTTTCACCAACCTTTCGTTCCCGTCCGACAAGTTGAATGGTTCCCCGCCGACGGCCACGCTGAACTCCCTTAGTAGTGGAAGCACTACGGAGAGGAGCGACCGTGCCCGACGAGAACGTAACCGTGAGATCCGAGCCCCCTCCACCGTCTCCACCGATTCCCCCCATTCCGGCGGTCGGCACGCTGGTCGTGGACGCGCAGGGCCGGATCGGGGAGTTCCGCGGCGAGTGGTGCGGCGCGTGGTCCCTGCGTCGCGTCACCGGCGGGACGGAGTGGACCGTGGCCCCCGAGGACGTACGACCGCCCACCCCCGAACAACGCCTGCGCGCCGAGACCGCCCGCGCGAACGCCCGAAGCCGGGGTGAGGTCCTGTGACCGTCCCGATCCGCCGCACCTTCCGCTTCGTCCACTGGACGCTGCGACCCGACCACGACGCCGATGCCGATGCCCCACCACTGGCATACGCGTTCCGGTGCCTCGCGCTCAAGGACGACGACACGGAGTGCGCCGCGCGATCCTCCCCGAGCAACGACCCGACAGAACCCCAGACTTGGGCCTTCGCCCACCTCCGCGAACACCCCGGGCACACCAGCTACGCCGAGGTGATCGAACGCCCGTGGGTGATGTGGGAGGAGGGTCCAACATGACGCCGACTCCGGTGTCAGGAACGCGAGCATCCTGGCGGCGATGGTGTCGAGGTCGCGTCCGAGGGGAACTGGAGGCTGTTCGACGGAATGACCGGTCCAGTGCCCCGGAAATGGAGCTGACCGGCGCTCCGGCGAGACTCTAGTGTCGGTGTCATGACCACCGGCCCCGCCCCCGACTGCCCAACCCCCGCCACCCCCAACTCCCCTGCCCCCGAGGCCACTTCGGGCACGCACCCCCCGCTCCTCACCCGCCCCCTTCTCCTCCGCTTCGTCAGCGTGGTCGGGGCCAGTCTCAGTTTCTTCCTGTTGCTGTCGGTCGTGCCGGCGTACGCGGCCGAGCGGGGCGGCGGGGGCGCGGCGGGGCTCGCAACCGGTTCGTTGATGCTCGCGACGGTGCTCGGGGAGCTGGTCACGCCCCGGCTGGTCGCGCGCTTCGGGTATCGGCTGACCCTGATCGCCGGGCTGTTCCTGCTCGGGGCACCGGCGTTGGTGCTGACCGTCTCCGGGCAGACCGCGTGGATCGTCGCGGTGTGCTTCGTACGAGGGCTCGGTTTCGCGCTGACGATCGTCGCGGGCGGAGCCCTCACCGCGTCGCTGATCCCGGATCAACGCCGGGGCGAGGGGCTCGCGTTGGTGGGTGTGGTGTCCGGGGTGCCATCGCTGGTCGGGCTGCCGCTGGGGCTGTGGCTGGCCGACCGCGTGGGCTACGGTCCGGTCGCCGTCACCGGCGGCCTCGCCGCGCTGGCCGCGATCGTCTTCGTCCTCGGGCTGCCGGACCGGGTGGAGCGCGAAGAGCAACCACTCGGTGTCGTACGGGGGTTGCGCACGGGCGCGCTGCTCCGGCCGGTCCTGGTCTTCGCGGCCACCGCCACCGCCGCCGGCATCCTGGTGACCTTCCTGCCGCTGGCCGTGCCGTCGGCGTCGGCCGGAGTCGTCGCGGCGGCCCTGTTCGTGCAGACCGCGACCTCCACCCTGACGCGCTGGCTCGCGGGCCGCCACGGCGACCGGCACGGCAGCGCGCGGCTCGTCCTCCCGGGCCTGCTCCTGTCGGCGGCGGGCGTCCTGGTCATCGCCCCAACTGCCGATCCGGTGGCCGTCATTGCGGGCACCGCCGTGTTCGGCGCGGGCTTCGGCATCACCCAGAACGCCACGCTGGCCCTGATGTACACCCGCGTCTCCGCCGCCTCGTACGGCACGGTCAGCGCCCTGTGGAACCTGGCCTACGACGGCGGAATGGGCGTAGGCGCGGCGGGCTTCGGCATCGCGGCGGGCCTGACGGGCTACCCGTGGGCCTTCGCGCTGACCGCGCTGCTCATGCTGGGGGCGATGGCACCGGCGTTGCGGGACCGGCGGCGCGAGGACGGGGTCACGGCGCGGCGGTCGGCCCCGTGACCGACTTGCCGTAGAGCGGGATCAGGGCCTGCGCAGCAGTACGGCACACCCCGCGAAGGTCGCCGCCGTGCAGATGAAGCAGCCCCACAGGCCCGTGCCCGGGGACGCGGACTCCAGGGCGGTGACCTCGGCCACGCCCAGGGCGCCGCCGTGGCCGCGGGCCAGGTCCTCGGCGGCGTACCGGTCGCGCTCGGCGACGGGTCTGCCGCAGTCGATCAGTACGGTGGACACGCCGGTCCCGGACAGCCGGTGCGCGGCGGCGAGCCCGGCAGGTCCCGCGCCGATGACGGCGGCGTCCCGGACGCCGTCGTGGCCGCGCAACGCGGTCTCGACCTCGCCGAGTTCGATGCGGTAGCCGCGCAGCTTGATCTGCTGGTCGTCGCGGCCCAGGTAGGCGAAGGAGCCGTCGGGCAGCGGCTTCAGGTCCTGGTCGTGGATCTCCAGCCGCAGGTGCGGCAGGCCCGCGCCGATCGGCGAGCGCACCGTGCCGTCGAAGTCGGCGTCGGTCAGGACGCGGTGGGTGGCGTAGACGGTGGTCTCGGTCGGGCCGTACATGTTGACGGCGGTGGGCGCGCGTTGCCCGGGTACGACTTGAGGAAGGCGGCGACCACGTCCAGGTCGATGCTCTCGCCCGCGAACACCAGGTGGCGCAGGGCGAGTTCGGGCCGCCCGGTCTCCTCGTAGGCCATCGCGAGGGAGCGTGGAGGAACTCCGGCGCCTGAGCGACGAGTTGGCGCGCCCGGCGCTGAAGGTGCACGCCCTGATCCGGCTCGCCCGCTCCGCGCGCAACCTGGGCGAGCCCGAGACCGCGCGCCGCCTCGTCGGGGAGGCGCTGCGGCTGAGCGAACAGCACCGGCTGCACGTGCCCTCCGCCGACGTGTCCCGCAGCAAGCCGCTGCTCGCCTCCACCGAGGCCGAGTTGGGCAACCTCGCGGAGGCCGCCCGGCCGGCCGGAGAGGTGTGCCACACGCCGCCCCGGACCGAGGGCACACTCGCCGCGGAGTCCTTCTGGGTCGCCGCCACCATCCACACCCGGCTGGGCCGGTTGCAGACCACACCGCCACGCATCGACGAGGCCGCCTCATGGCTCGACGCGGTGCGGTCGGCCCTCGATCTGGTCGGCTCCCCGCCGCACCGCCACGAGTTCCATTTCCCGCACGCCCAACTCCATTACTACAGGGGCGACTTGACCGGGTCCGCCCGGATTCCCTGCGCGGTCTCCTCGACACCCGCGCGGGTACCCCGGGCGCCCTGGACCGGCTGCGGAAGCCGGCCGAAACGGTGCGGGAGGCCGGCATGCCGGACCTGGCCGTCGCGATCTGGCGGGCGGTGGCGGAGCCGTCGGCGCAGACCGGCGGGTCACGGCGCCTTCCGGGCGCCCTCCAGCAGTTGGCGGAGACCCTCGGTGAGCCGGTCGGCGTCGGGGGCGGTCTTCGGGTCGAAGGTCCACTGCATGATGAGCCCGGACATCACGACCATGTAGAACGAGCCGAGCGTGTCGGCGGTCTCGTCCGACACCTCCTCCTCCGGTACTCCCATGAGCAGCGAGACCAGTCCCCGGCCGCCCTCGCGCTGCGCGAGCGCCAACTGGTCGCGGGCCTCGGGCAGTTGGTCGCCCATCGCCATGATCTCCCCGCTGAGCCGCCACATCGAACCGGGCTGACGGAGGGAGGCGACGACGTTCGACCACACCTCCCTGAACCGCTCCAGCGAGCCCGGCGCCCCTTCGAGCCGGTCGCCCCACTCGAAGGACGTGTCCTCCACCAGCGAGACGTACGCCTGCGCGAGCAGCGCGTCCTTCGAGCCGTAGTGGTAGCCGATGGACGCGAGGTTCGTCCCCGACTCCTTCACGATGTCGCGCGCCGTCGTGCGCGCGAACCCCTTCTCCAGCAGGCAGCGCTTCGCGCCTTCGAGCAGATCCTCACGGTGTCCCATGCCCGCCACCCTATCGCCGATCCATACAACCGTCCCATACAGACGACTTACACACCCGTTCTAGACAAGCGTTTAAGACGCGCGTACATTCACTGCCATGACGAACTCACCGAGCTCGACGAACCCCTCCGGCACCCCCAACTCCCTTGCCGGGCGCCGCGAATGGACCGCCCTCGGCGTCCTGATGCTCCCGCTGCTCCTCGTCTCCATGGACGTCTCCGTCCTCTACTTCGCCATCCCGGCGATCAGCGCGGACCTGGAGCCCAGCGGCACCCAGCAACTGTGGATCTTCGACATCTACGCCTTCGTCCTGGCGGGCCTGCTGATGACGATGGGCTCGATCGGCGACCGCATCGGCCGCCGCAGGCTCCTCCTGATCGGCGCCGCCGCCTTCGGCACCGCGTCCGTCATCGCCGCCTACGCGAACAGCGCCGAGACCCTCATCGCCGCCCGCGCGGTCCTCGGCATCGGCGGCGCGACCCTGATGCCCTCGACGATGGCGTTGCTGCGCACGATGTTCACCGACCCAGGCCAGCGTGCGAAGGCGATCGGCCTGTGGTCGGGCGTGATGACCGCAGGTGTCGCGCTCGGCTCGGTCCTGAGCGGTGTGCTCGTCCAGTACTTCTGGTGGGGCTCGGTCTTCCTGATCAACCTGCCCGCGATGGCGCTCCTGCTGGTGATCGGCCCGTTCCTGCTCCCCGAGTCCAAGAACCCCGCCCCCGGCCGCTTCGACTGGCCGAGCGTCCCCCTGTCGATGGCCGGCGTCCTGCCCGTGATCTACGGCCTCAAGGAGATCCCGTCCGAGGGCTGGCACGTCCAGTACGTCGTCTCGATCACGGTAGGCCTGCTCTTCGCGGCCCTGTTCGTCCACCGCCAGCGCACGACCGCCTCCCCGATGATCGACCCCACCCTGTTCCGGGCCCGAGGCTTCGCCCCCTCGGTCGTCCTCAACCTCCTCTCCGCCTTCGGGATGATGGGCTCGGCTTTCTTCACCACGCAGTACCTCCAGTCGGTACTCGGCAAGAGCCCGATGGAGGCGGCCCTGTGGGCGCTGCTCCCCTCGGTGCCGATCGGCGCGGCGGCCCCGCTCGCAACGACCCTCGTACAGAAGGGAGTTGACCGCGCCTACGTCGTCGCGGCCGGCTTCGCCCTCGCCGCCTGCGGCTACGGCATGCTCGCCGTCACCGGCACCGACGCCCTCTGGCCGGCCCTGGCCGCCGCCGGTGTCCTCGCCTCCGGGATCGTCATGGTGATGTCCCAGATCATGGATCTCGCGATGGGCAGCGCACCGGTGGAGAAGGCGGGCGTCGCGTCCTCGCTGATGGAGACGGGCGCGGAGTTCGGCGGCGCGCTCGGCATGGCGGTCCTCGGCTCCATCGGTACGGCGATCTACCGCCACGGCATCCCGGCCTCGGCCCCCGCCCCGGCCCACGAGACCCTCGGCGGCGCGCTGGCCGTCGCCCGGCAGCTACCGGGGCACGCGGGAGATGCCCTGGCCGCGACCGCCCGGGAGGCCTTCACCGACGGCATGCACGGCGCGGCGATCGCGGGGGCGGTACTGCTCCTGGGCGCGGCCTTCGCGGCGACGCGGACCCTGCGGGGGCTGCGGGTACCGGCCCAGGAAACCCCGGCGGAGGACGCGGCGAAGACCCCGGCATGATCCCCAACTACACAGAAACGCCGGTCGGGTTGAGGATTCCCTCCTCAACCCGCCCGGCGTTCACATGTGACGCGGGTTGGGCCTCAGGCCAGGTTCACCGAGCGAGCCGACGTCGCGCCGATCTCCTCGGCGACCTCCGCCAGCACATTCGCCGCCACCGTGTCGTCGACCGTCAGGACCGCCAGCGCCTCGCCGCCCGCGACCGACCGGGACACCTGCATACCGGCGATGTTGATGCCCGCCTCGCCGAAGACACGACCCACCGTGCCGACGACACCGGGACGGTCCTCGTACCGCAGCACCACCATGTGGTCGGCGAGCGCGAGGTCGACGTCGTAGTCGCCGACCGCGACGATCTTCTGGAGGTTCTTGGGACCGGCCAGCGTGCCGGAGACCGCGACCTCCTCGCCGTTGCTCAGCGTGCCGCGCACGGTGACGACGTTGCGGTGGTCGGCGGACTCGGAGCTGGTCGTCAGCCGTACCTCGACGCCGCGCTCCTGCGCGAACAGCGGGGCGTTGACGTACGACACGGTCTCGTCGACGACGTCCTCGAACACGCCCTTGAGCGCGGAGAGTTCGAGCACCTTGACGTCGTGCTGGGTGATCTCGCCGTAGACCTCGACGTCGAGGCGGACCGCGACCTCGCCCGCGAGCGCGGTGAAGATGCGGCCGAGCTTCTCGGCGAGCGGGAGGCCGGGCTTGACGTCCTCGGCGATGACTCCGCCCTGGACGTTGACCGCGTCGGGGACGAGTTCACCGGCGAGCGCGAGGCGCACCGACTTGGCGACCGAGACACCGGCCTTCTCCTGCGCCTCGTCCGTGGAGGCGCCGAGGTGCGGGGTGGAAACGACCTGGTCGAACTCGAAGAGCGGGGAGTCCGTGCAGGGCTCCTTCGCGTACACGTCGAGGCCGGCGCCGGCGACGCGGCCCTCCTTGAGCGCGGAGTACAGCGCCTCCTCGTCGACGATCCCGCCACGCGCGGCGTTGACGATCCGCACGGTCGGCTTGACCTTGCGCAGCGCCTCGTCGCCGATCAGACCGACCGTCTCGGGGGTCTTGGGCAGGTGCACGGTGATGAAGTCGGAGACTTCGAGCAGCTCGTCCAACGACAGGATCTTGACGCCCATTTGGGCAGCGCGCGCGGGCTGGATGTAGGGGTCGTAGGCGACGACCTTCATCCCGAACGCGGACATGCGCTGCGCGACGAGCGCGCCGATGCGGCCGAGGCCGACGACGCCGAGGGTCTTCTCGGCCAGCTCGACGCCCGTGTACTTGCTGCGCTTCCACTCGCCGTTCTTCAGCGCGGCGTTGGCCTGCGGGATGTGGCGTGCGGTCGCCAGCAGCAGACCGCAGGCCAGCTCGGCGGCGGTGACGATGTTCGAGGTGGGGGCGTTGACGACCATCACGCCGGCCTTGGTGGCGGCGGAGACGTCGACGTTGTCCAGGCCGACGCCGGCTCGTGCGACGACCTTCAACTTCCGTGCGGCGGCGACCGCTTCGGCGTCGACCTTGGTGGCCGAACGGATCAGGATCGCGTCCACGTCGGCGATCGCGGGGAGCAGCTCGCCCCGGTCCGCGCCGTTGCAGTGCCGGATCTCGAAGTCCGGGCCAAGGGCGTCCACCGTCGCGGGCGACAGCTCTTCAGCGATGAGTACGACAGGTTTCGAGCTCACGTGAGTCCTCACAAGTCCATTGCGTGCGGACGGCCGTCCCGACGGCCGCAGGCGGTGGAGGTACGGGCCGCGTGGAGACGCACGACGCTGTGGGCCTGACGCGTATGTAGTACGGCAGTGTAGTGGCGCCCTGACAGTCGTCCTGCGCCTCTGCGGAAGGATCACCCGTCCGAGGCTGGACGGGTTGGACAATTGGGCAAAGGGGCCGGAGCAAGCGCTCCGGCCCCTCGGCCTCAGGCGGCCTTACGCCTCTTCGTCGACCCAGCTCATCAGCTTGCGGAGCTGCTTGCCGGTGGTCTCCAGCAGGGACTCGGCGTCCTTCTGCTTGTACTCGTTGTACTTCTTCAGGCCACCGTGGTACTCGGCCATCCACTCACGCGCGAACGTGCCGTCCTGGATCTCGGCGAGGACCTGCTTCATCGTGGCCTTGGTCTCGTCCGTGATGATCCGCGGGCCAGTGACGTAGTCGCCCCACTCGGCGGTCTCGGAGATCGACCAGCGCATCTTCTCCAGGCCGCCCTCGTACATGAGGTCGACGATGAGCTTCAGCTCGTGCAGGCACTCGAAGTACGCGATCTCGGGCTGGTAACCGGCCTCGGTCAGCGTCTCGAAACCGGCCTTGACCAGCGCGGCCGTACCACCGCAGAGAACGGCCTGCTCACCGAACAGGTCGGTCTCGGTCTCCTCGGTGAAGGTGGTCTTGATGACGCCGGCGCGGGTGCCGCCGATGCCCTTCGCGTACGACAGGGCGAGCGCGAAGCCGTTGCCGGTCGCGTCCTGCTCGACGGCCGCGATACACGGAACGCCGCGGCCCTCCTCGTACTGGCGGCGGACGAGGTGGCCCGGGCCCTTGGGGGCGACCATGCAGACGTCGACGCCGGCCGGGGGCTTGATGAAGTCGAAGCGGATGTTCAGGCCGTGGCCGAAGAACAGCGCGTCGCCGTCGTTGAGGTTGTCCTTGATGGACTCCTCGTAGACCTGGGCCTGGATCGGGTCCGGCACCAGGATCATGATGACGTCGGCCTCGGCGGCGGCCTCGGACGGCGTCACCACGCGCAGGCCCTGCTCCTCGGCCTTCGCCTTGGACTTGGAGCCCTCGTGCAGACCGACGCGCACGTCGACGCCGGAGTCACGGAGCGACAGCGCGTGGGCGTGGCCCTGGCTGCCGTAGCCGATGACCGCGACCTTGCGGCCCTGGATGATGGACAGGTCGGCGTCGGCGTCGTAGAACAGCTCGGCCACTTTGGGTTCTCTCCTTGGTGTGCAGGTGTTGCGTCCCACCGTATGACGGCGGGCGGAATCGAAGGTCGGGGGTCTCGGAATGCGGGCGGCCGGGGCCGCCCGCAGACGGGTCTACGCGGAGCGGTCGAGCGCGCGCAGCGAGCGGTCGGTGATGGAGCGGGCGCCGCGTCCGATGGCGATCGTGCCGGACTGGACCAGTTCCTTGATGCCGTACGGTTCCAGCATCTTGAGCATGGCGGTCAGCTTGTCGCTGGAGCCGGTGGCCTCGATGGTGACGGCCTCCGGGGAGACGTCGACGGTCTTGGCGCGGAACAGCTGGACGATCTCGACGATCTGGGAGCGCGTCTCGTTGTCGGCGCGCACCTTCACCAGAACGAGTTCGCGCTGAACCGCGGAACCCGGCTCCAGTTCGACGATCTTCAGCACGTTGACGAGCTTGTTGAGCTGCTTGGTGACCTGTTCGAGCGGGAGTGCCTCGATCACGTTCACCACGATCGTGATGCGGGAGATGTCGGGGTGCTCGGTGACGCCGACGGCGAGGGAGTCGATGTTGAAGCCGCGCCGGGAGAACAGGGCGGTGATCCGGGCGAGGACACCTGGCTTGTTCTCGACCAGGACGGAGAGCGTGTGCTTGGACATTTCTCTGTGGTCTCTCTCGCTCAGTCGTCTTCGTTGTCGCCGAAGTCGGGGCGGACGTCCCGGGCGAACATGACCTCGTCGTTGGAGGTGCCGGCGGCGACCATCGGCCACACCATGGCGTCCTCGTGGACGATGAAGTCGATCACGACGGGGCGGTCGTTGATCGAGTTCGCCTCCTCGATGACCTTGTCGAGGTCGTCGGGGGACTCGCAGCGGATCGCGTAACAGCCCATCGCCTCCGACAACTTGACGAAGTCGGGGATGCGCGTGCCGGCGCTCGGCTGCTTGCCGTCGGCCTCCGGGCCGCTGTGCAGCACGGTGTTGGAGTAGCGCTGGTTGTAGAACAGGGTCTGCCACTGGCGGACCATGCCGAGGGCGCCGTTGTTGATGATGGCGACCTTGATCGGGATGTTGTTCAGGGCGCAGGTGGTGAGTTCCTGGTTGGTCATCTGGAAGCAGCCGTCGCCGTCGACCGCCCAGACCGTACGGTCCGGGGCGCCGGCCTTGGCACCCATCGCGGCCGGGACCGCGTAGCCCATCGTCCCGGCGCCACCCGAGTTGAGCCAGGTCGCCGGCTTCTCGTACTGGATGTAGTGCGCGGCCCACATCTGGTGCTGGCCGACGCCCGCCGCGAAGATCGTTCCCTCCGGGGCGAGTTGGCCGATGCGCTCGATGACCTGCTGCGGGGAGAGCGAGCCGTTGTCGGGCTGCTCGTAGCCGAGCGGGTAGGTCTCGCGCCAGCGGTTGAGGTCCTTCCACCATGCGCTGTAGTCGCCGGTGTGGCCCTCGCTGTGCTCCTTCTGCACGGCCTGCACCAGATCGGCGATGACCTCGCGGGCGTCCCCGACGATCGGCACGTCGGCCGCGCGGTTCTTGCCGATCTCCGCGGGGTCGATGTCGGCGTGGACGATCTTCGCGAAGGGCGCGAAGCTGTCCAGCTTGCCGGTGACGCGGTCGTCGAAGCGGGCTCCGAGGGCGACGATCAGGTCGGCCTTCTGAAGCGCGGTGACGGCGGTGACCGCACCGTGCATGCCCGGCATTCCCACGTGCAGCTCGTGACTGTCGGGGAATGCGCCGAGCGCCATCAGGGTGGTGGTGACGGGCGCTCCGGTGAGTTCTGCGAGGACCTTCAGCTCGGCGGTGGCGTGGGCCTTGAGGACGCCGCCGCCGACGTAGAGGACGGGCCGCTTCGCGGCGGTGATCAGCTTGGCGGCCTCGCGGATCTGCTTGGCGTGCGGCTTGGTCACCGGGCGGTAGCCGGGCAGGTCCATGACCGGCGGCCAGGAGAAGGTGGTCTTCGCCTGGAGGGCGTCCTTCGCGATGTCGACCAGCACCGGGCCCGGGCGGCCGGTGGAGGCGATGTGGAAGGCCTGCGCGATGACGCGCGGGATGTCCTCGGCCTTGGTGACCAGGAAGTTGTGCTTGGTGACCGGCATCGTGATGCCGACGATGTCCGCCTCCTGGAAGGCGTCCGTACCGATCGCCTTGGACGCGACCTGCCCGGTGATCGCCACGAGCGCCACCGAGTCCATGTGCGCGTCGGCGATCGGGGTCACGAGGTTGGTGGCGCCGGGGCCCGAGGTCGCCATGCAGACGCCGACCTTGCCGGTGGCCTGTGCGTAGCCGGTGGCCGCGTGGCCCGCGCCCTGCTCGTGCCGGACCAGGACGTGACGCACCCGCGTCGAGTCCATCAGCGGGTCGTACGCCGGAAGGATCGCACCGCCGGGGATGCCGAACACCGTGTCGGCCCCGACTTCCTCAAGAGAGCGGATGAGGGACTGCGCGCCCGTGACGTGCTCGGGGGCGGACTGCTGTCCTCCGGATCGGGGCCGCGGCTGCGGATGGGCCCCGGTGGCCTGCTCGGTCATCGTCATTCTCTTCTCGATGCTGAGGGTTTTTGCGAGGTTTGTGCGGGGTTCTACTGCTGCACGACTGGATCCTGTGCAACAAAAAACCCCTCGTGCCGTGAGGCAAGCGAGGGGAGCGCGCCGGGTGCGGTCGCTGGGAGTTCCGGGTCCGTCCGGACGTCACCAGCTTCAGCCGACGCGCTTTCCAAGTACGAGAATTCGGGTGCGCATGGGACTGACCCTCCCCCCGGCACGCACCGACTGTCAAGTGGGTGGGACGGGAGTCTCATTATGTGAGCGGAGGGCCGTTCCGCCACCGAAAACCACCGGCACGTTACTGGTGTACACCCCCGCGCTGCCGCCCGCGAACGCGGGCTCCGCGGGCCCGTGCGGCACCGGATAGTGGCCGCAGGACAGGGCCCGGCGCAGCCGGTACTCGTCCAGCGGCCCGGAGAAGGCCATGCCCTGCCCGTGCGTACAGCCCATCGCGCGCAGGGCGACCACCTGTTCCGGCAGGTCGACGCCGTCGGCCACGGACTGGAGCCCGAGGTCCCCGGCGATCCGCAGCAGCCCGCTGGTGATCTTGTGCAGCCGCGCGGACTCCACGACTCCCTCGACCAGACTGCGGTCCAGTTTCAGTACGTCGACGGGGAGCCGCCGTAGCGTCGTGATGGTCGCGTAGCCGCTGCCGAAGCCGTCCAGGGCGATCCGGACGCCCAGCCGCCGCAGGGCGGTCAGCCGGCGCTCCAGCTCGTCCAGGGACACCCGGGGGTCGGTGTCGGACAGCTCGACCACCAGGGAGCCCGACGGCAGCCCGTGCCGGGTCAGCAGGGCCTCGATCGAGCCGAGCGGCATCGACTTGTCCAGCAGCCGCCGGGCGCTCATCCGTACGGCCACGGACACGGCGGGCCCGGCCGCGAGGCGCTCGGCGGCCTGCTCCACGGCCTCCTCCAGCATCCAGCGCCCCAGCTCGGCGGTCCGGTCGCTGTCCTCGGCCACCCGCAGGAACTCGGCCGGCGTGAACAGCACCCCCTGCGACGACCGCCAGCGCGCCTGCGTGGAGACCGAGGTGATCCGGCCGTCCGTCAGCGACACCACGGGCTGGTGCAGCAGCGCGAACTCGCCGTCGTGCAGCGCGGCCCGCAGCCGCGTCGCCAACTCCGCCTTCCGTACGACGTCCTGCTGCATCTGCGGGGCGTACAGCTCGACCCGGCCCTTGCCCGCCCCCTTCGCGCGGTACATCGCGAGGTCGGCGTTGCGCAGCAACTCCCCCGCGCCCAGGCCCGGTTCGGCGAAGGCGACGCCGATGGAGGCGGCGACACGGACATCGTTGCCGTCGATCACGTACGGCTGGGACAGGGTGATTCTCAGGCGGTCGGCGAGTTCCATGATGTGCCGCTCGCGGGCGGCCCGGTCCCGAGTGCCGTCGCCGACGATCAGGGCCGCGAACTCGTCGCCGCCGAGCCGGGAGGCGGTGTCGCCGTGCCGGACCGCCGCGTGCAGCCTGCGGGCGGCCTGCACGAGGAGTTCGTCACCGGCCTGGTGGCCGATGGTGTCGTTGACGGCCTTGAAGCCGTCGAGGTCGATGAAGAGGACGGCCGTGCCGCGGTCGGTGGAGCGGCGGCCGGACAGGGCCTGCTGGACGCGCTGGGTGAACAGGGCGCGGTTGGGCAGGTCGGTGAGCGGGTCGTGCTCGGCGTTGTGCTGCAACTGCGCCTGGAGGCGCACCCGTTCGGTCACGTCCCGGCTGTTGAAGATGAGGCCGCCGTGATGGCGGTTGACGGTCGACTCGACGTTGAGCCAGCCGCCGTCGCCGGAGCGGAAGCGGCACTCGATACGGGTGTTGGACTCCTCGAAGGGGCTGGCGGCGAGGAAGCGGCGCACCTCGTGGACCACACAGCCGAGGTCCTCGGGGTGGATGAGCGAGGCGAGTTCGTTGCCGACGAGTTCCTCCGCGGCCTTGCCGTAGACACCGGCGGCGGCCGGGGAGACGTAGCGCAGGATGCCGTTCGGGGCGGCGATCATGATGACGTCGCTGGAGCCCTGCACCAGGGAGCGGAAGTGGTTCTCCTTCTGGGCCAACTCCTGGGTGAGGGTGATGTTGTCGAGCAGCATGATGCCCTGGCGGACCACGAGGGCGAGCACCACGCAGCCCGCGGTGATCAGCACCACGCGGTCGGGGCTGCGGCCGTTGAGGACGTTGTAGAGGATCCCCAACGTGCAGACGGCGGCGGCGAGATACGGGGTGAGCGCGGCCAGCGAACCGGAGATGGGGCGGGTGGCCGGATACCGCCCGTGGTCGGCGCCCGGCGCGGCGGGCTGCGGCTGGACACCGGTGCGCTGTCCGGGCCGGTGTTCGTGCACCACGCGCGTGTGCCCGTCGTCCTCGGGCTGGGTGTGCCGGGGTGCGGCCCAGGGGGCGTAGGCGAGGAGCAGTGAGCCGGCGAACCAGCCCGCGTCGAGCAACTGGCCCGAGTGGTAGTTGTTGTGGAGCAGCGGCGAGGTGAACAGGGCGTCGCACATCACAGTCAGGGCCAGCGCGCCGATCGCGGTGTTCACGGCGGTCCGGTTGACCGAGGAACGCCGGAAGTGCAGTGCGAGCACCATGCTGACCAGGGCGATGTCGAGCAGCGGGTACGCCAGGGAGAGCGCGGTGTGGGCCACGCTCGGCCCGTCGAACTTGGCGGCCTGGGCGAGCGCGAGGCTCCACGACAGCGTGAGCAGCGAGCCGCCGATCAGCCAGGCGTCGAGCGCCAGACAGACCCAACCGGCTTTGGTGACGGGCCGTTTGGCCAGCACCAGGAGGCCGACGATGGCGGGCGGCGCGAAGCACAGGAAGAACAGGTCGGCGAAGCTGGGGCTGGGCACGGGCCGCTCCAGGACGACCTCGTACCACCCCCAGACCCCGTTGCCCAGTGCCGCCATCGCCGAGGAGAGCGAGAACAGCAGCCAGGCGGGTCGAAAGCGGATACGGCGGCTTCGCGCGTAGAGGAAGCAGGAGACGGCGGCGGTACCGGCCGCCGCGCTGAGCCCGAAGTCGCCCATGATCAGGGCGACTTGGGCGGAACCCCAGTCGAGCGCGGAACCGACGGCGTATCCCGCGCACACCAGGGCCAGGACGAGTTGCTGGACCAGGCTCCAGCCACCGCCGGAACCCGGCGGGCGTGGCTGCCGCGCTCCCGGTGAAGTCCGGTCCCGGAGCGCCCCGTTGAGGGTGGTCGTCGGAGACGGTGGCGAACTCACCGGGCCCTCCCGGTCCGCGTCGCTCCCGGGTCCCGCAGGCCCCGGTGTGCCGAATGGGCGTGCCTGCGGCGGCTGTTGTGCCTGCGGTGGTGATGGCTGGAGTGGCTGTGCTGTCCGCCCTGACCGCCGCGGCTGCCGTGACCGCTGTGATTGCCGTGGTGGCCGCGTCTGCGCGCGGTGGTACGCCAGGGTCGCCGTCGGCGGCCCCGCCGCGTCGGATCGCTCGTCCATAGGCCGTGCATCGCCCGTCGCCCCCCTCACAGTCTGAAATGTCCGTCCCGGCGCCGAACGGTGCGCGGCGCAGCCCCTGCGGGGACGATACACCAGTCTCGTCACTCAGGGACATAGTTCCTCTACGCTCCGTGACGACCAGCAGAGATGTGCGCACGCCCCGCTTCCGGAAGGTTGCGGAGGGTACCGGAAGCGGACCGCACGCCTGCTGCGACTACTCAGTTGGTCCTGTCGTAAGGATCACGTTGCGCAGCGGCTCATGGTTCACGAACCGTCCCAACTGGTCCACAACCAGACGCTTCGCACGCGGCAGGAACGCCGACGTGGGCCCGCCGACGTGCGGACTGATCAGCACGCCCGGCGCCTGCCACAACGGGTGCCCCTGGGGCAGCGGTTCGGGGTCGGTGACGTCCAACGCGGCGGTGATACGGCCGCTTTCCAGCTCCGCGAGCAGCGCCTTCGTGTCCACGACGGGACCGCGGGCCACGTTCACCAGCAGCGCCCCGTCCTTCATCCGGGCCAGGAACTCGGCGTCGACCAGGTGCCGGGTGGTCTCGGTGAGGGGCGTGGACAGGATGACGACGTCCGCTTCCGGGAGCAGGGCGGGCAGTTCGGTGAGCGGATGCACCGGCCCGCGCGCGGTGGTACGAGCGGAGCGCGCCACCCGCGCCACCCGCGCGAGCTCGAAGGGAGTGAGCCGGTCCTCGATGGCGGAACCGATGGAGCCGTAGCCGACGATGAGGACTGAACGGTCGGCGAGCGCCGGGTGGAAGTCGCCCTGCCAGTGCTCCTGTTGCTGCGCCCGCACGAACTGCGGGATACCGCGCAGCGAGGCGAGGGTCAGCGCGAGCGCGAGTTCGGCGGTGCTCGCCTCGTGCACCCCGCGGGCGTTGCACAGCCGCACCCCCGGGACGATCAGGGAGAGGTTCGCGGTCATGTCGTCGATCCCGGCCGTCAGCGTCTGAATGACCTGAAGATTCCGCATGTGTTCGAGCGGCCGCGTCTTCACGGGATGACGCTTCATGTACGGCACGACGTACAGAACGCAGTCCGCCGGGTCGCCGGGGAACTCCTGATCGCCCTCCTCACCTCCGTCCCAGAACAGGTAGTTGGGCCCCACGGGGAGCCCTTCGATCTCCTCCGGCGGGATGGGCAGCCACACGTCGACAGTCATGGTCAGGAGGCTATGGCAAGGCCACGCGCGCGTAGAGGTTAGGTTGGTGGGTCTGGAGAGGGAGGGTCACGAGCAGGTGGAGCGCAGGACGATCGGCGCGGGGGCGCTCTCGATGGGGGCCGTCGGGCTCGGCTGCATGCCGATGAACTGGGCCTACAGCGGGTCGCGGCAGCGGGGCGACGAGTCGGTCAGGGCCGTGCACCGGGCGCTCGACCTGGGCATGACGCTGCTGGACACCGCCGACATGTACGGCCCGTTCACCAACGAGCTTTTGTTGGGGCGGGTGTTGAAGGAACGGCGGCGGGACGCGTTCGTGTCGACCAAGGTCGGTCTGCTGGTCGGCGAGCAGCACATCGTGGCCAACGGCCGCCCCGGCTATGTGAGACGCGCCTGCGACGCCTCGCTGCGCCGCCTCCAGACCGAGGTGATCGACCTCTACCAACTGCACCGCGCCGACCCCGAGGTCCCGGTCGAGGAGACCTGGGGTGCGATGGCGGATCTCGTACGGGCCGGAAAAGTAAGGGCGTTGGGGGTGTGCGCGGTCGGGGCCCGCGCCGCACGCCGGCCCGGGGCGCGGCTGCATGACGGAACGATCCGCCAACTCCAGCGCGTGCAGCAGGTGTTCCCGGTGACGGCGGTGCAGGCCGAGCTGTCGGTGTGGTCGGCGGAGGCGTTGGACGCGCTGCTGCCGTGGTGCGCGGCGCGCGGGGTCGGATTCTTGGCCGCGATGCCGCTCGGCAACGGCTTCCTGACCGGCACCCTGACCCCGGGCGAGGGCTTCGAACCGGACGACGTGCGCGCCCGGCACCCCCGCTTCACCGCCGAGATGACCGCCGCGAACCAGCCGATCGTGGCAGGCCTGCGCCGCGTGGCCCGCCGGCACGGCCCGGAGGTCACCCCGGCGCAGGTGGCCCTGGCCTGGGCACTGGCGCAGGGCCCGCACGTGGTGCCTGTGCCGGGCACCAAGCAGGAGCGCTGGGTGACGGAGAACGCGGGGGCGGCGGAACTCCGCCTCACCCCGGAGGACCTCACGGAGGTGGCGGAACTTCCGGCCGCACTGGGCTCCTGGGACTGACCGCCGTAGGCACGACAGGGCTCGATCCCGCGTCGGTCGTCGGTGATCGGGAACCTGTGCGGCGCGAGCGGTGTATGACAAGGAGAACCCGCCCGTCGAAGGGACCTGATCGTGCAACGTCGAGTCGTGTCGGCCGCCCTGGCCGTGACCGCGCTCCTGCTGACGGCCGGCTGCTCCTCCGGAGACAGCACCCTGCCGGGCACCCGCACCACCGCGCCGTCCGGCGGCGCCGGTACGGCCACGGGGTCGTCGTCCTCCGGACAGCCCGCCGCGCAGCTCCCGCCCGCCAAGGGCACGGTGAAGGTACTGCGCACGGTCACCGAGGGCCTCAAGACCCCCTGGGGCCTGGCCCCGCTGCCCGACGGAAACCTGCTCGTCTCCTCCCGCGACGACGGCACGATCACCCGGATCACCGAGAAGACCGGCCGGAAGACCGAGCTGGGCAGTGTCTCCGGGGTCTCCGCGGCGGGCGAGGGCGGCCTCCTCGGCATCGCGCTCTCCCCGGACTACGCCTCGGACCACATGATCTACGCCTACTTCACCTCCGCCTCGGACAACCGCATCGTCCGCATGCTGTACGACGAGAAGAAGCCCGCCGGTGAGCAGCTGGGCGCACCGGACACGATCTTCAAGGGCATCCCCAAGGGCTATATCCACAACGGCGGCCGGATCGCCTTCGGCCCGGACGGCATGCTGTACGCGGGCACGGGCGAGACCGGTCAGCGGGGTCTCGCGCAGGACAAGAAGTTCCTGGGCGGCAAGATCCTGCGGCTGACGCCGGAGGGCGACCCGGCGCCGGGCAACCCGTTCGCGAACTCGCCGGTGTACACCTACGGCCACCGCAATGTGCAGGGTCTGGCCTGGGACTCCAAGCAGCGGCTGTTCGCCTCGGAGTTCGGCCAGGACACCTGGGACGAGCTGAACGCGATCACTCCGGGCGACGACTACGGCTGGCCGAACGCTGAGGGCAAGGGCAGCGACCCCAAGTACCACAACCCGATCGCCCAGTGGCACACCGACGACGCCTCCCCCAGCGGCATCGCCTATGCCGAGGGCTCCATATGGATGGCGGGCCTGAAGGGGCAGCGGCTGTGGCGCATCCCGCTGGACGGCACGAAGGCCTCGGCCGCCCCGCAGGCCTTCCTCACCGGCGAGTACGGCCGCCTGCGCACGGTGGTGTCGGCCGGCGACGACAAGCTGTGGCTGGTCACCAGCAACACGGACGGCCGGGGCACGCCTAAGTCGGGGGACGACCGGATTCTGGAGCTTCAGGTGTCGTAGCGGAGGCGTCGGTCTCCTCGCCGGAGGGGTCCGGCGCGCGGACGACGACCTTGCCGGACTCCAGGTCTATCGGGCCGCGTCCGGGGTCGCCGTCGGCGACGTCGACCCTGGTCAGCTCCAGCCGGTTGGCCTCGTCCTGGGTGTGCTTGCGGCCCGGTGAGAACAGTTCCTCGAACATGTTGAACACGGGGCCTCCCCTGGCCGGTCTCCTACAGCGTACGACTCATCCGGCCGAACGCACGGTGAGCGGGTCGGGCGGGAACAGCCCCAGCCGGTGGGCCACCGCCGCCGCCTCGCCCCGGCCGGAGACGCCCAGCTTGCCGAGGATGTTCGAGACGTGGACGCTCGCGGTCTTCGGGGAGATGAAGAGTTCCTCGGCGATCTGGCGGTTGGTGCGGCCGGCGGAGACCAGGCGCAGGACGTCGCGCTCCCGGCTGGTGAGGCCGAGCGCCTTCGAGGGGTCGGCGGGGACGGCTCTCGGCGCCGGGACCCTGGTGAGCGTCAGCCGGGCCCGCTGGGCGAGCAGGGCGACGGAGTCGGCGAGGGGGCGGGCGCCCAGGTGCTCGGCGACGGCGCCGGACAGCCGGAGGAGTTCGGTGGCGCGGTCGCGCCGGTCGTCACCGCTGCCGCCGTCGGTACCTGTGGCGCCGTCGGTCCCTGTGCCGCCGTCGGTGCCGGTGCCGGTGTCGTCCCCGCCGGTCTCGGACAGGAGCGCTTCGGCCAGGCGGTGGCGGACGCGGGCGAGGTCGTAGGGGCGGTCGAGGCGTTCGAAGATGGCGACCGCCTCGGACCAGTCGTCCGGGGTGCAGCGGCCCTCGGCGCGCAGCAGTTCGGCGCGGAGCCAGCGTTCGTGCGCCTGCCAGACGGGCACGTGGGTGGCGGCCCGCTTGGCGGTCTCCCTGATGCGTTCGACGGCCTCGGGGCGGCCGGGGTCGGCGCCGGGCAGGCCGACGGCCTGGCTCTCCGCGATGGCCGCGGTGAGCAGCAGGGGCCAGACGTCGAACTGCTCTCCGGGCCGGAAGCCGGAGTCCAGCGCCCGTCCGAGTGCGGCCCGGGCGTCCAGGGGGTGGCCTTCGGCGGCGGCGATCTGGATCGCGATCCGCTCCAGGGGCTGGTGGTGCTGGGGTACGAGGTCGAGGGTGCCGAAGTGTTCGCGGGCCGCGGCCAGTTGGCGGCGGGCCTCGGCCACATCGCCCTGGGCGAGGGCGAGTTCGGCGCGGACCGTGGCGTGGAAGCCGCGCGGTTTGGACCGCCGGCTCACGCGCTCCGCCTTGGTCACGGCCGCGGTGGCCTCGTCCCAACGGCCCAGGGTGAACAGGGATTCGGCGAGGTTTCCCCAGATCCACGCCTCTTTGTCGAACTGGCCGAACTCCTTGAGGTAGGCGAGCCCCGCCTCCAGGATCGGCACGGCCTCGCGGGAGCGGCCGACCGTTTCGAGGAAGGACGGGAGGTTGACGAAGCTACGGCCGGCGACGGTGGTGATGCCCTCGGCGACCGTCCGTTCGTTGACCTCGGTCAGTTCGGCGAGGCCCGCCTCGACGTCGCCGGACGCGACCATGAGGCCGGCCAGGGTGAGGCGGGCGTCCATCTCGATCTCGCGGGCGCCCACCATCCGCGCGTACTCGACCGCGCGCTCGGCGGCCACGTAGGCGTCCGGTCCCGGCACATGGACCATGGACCAGCCGGCGACCTGGGCCAGAACCTCCGCGTGCACCTCGGAGGGCGGCAGGCCGCGGACGAGTTCCTGGGCGGCGGCCAGTTCGGGCCAGCCGTCGCCGCGGTCCTGGTGCCGGACCAGGATGGAGCGCTGCACCCAGAACCAGGCGGCCCGCAGCGGGTCCTTCTCGTCCTCCAGGAGGTGCAGGGCCCGCTTGGTGATCTTCAGGGCGCGCTCGCGCTCCCCGCTGAGCCGCCCGGCGACGGCGGCCTCCGCCATCAGGTCGAGGTAGCGCAGGGGTGTGGTCTCCGGCTCGCAGCCGCAGGGAGGATAGACCTCGGTGTAGTCGACGGGGCGCAGGTCCGCGCGCACGGCGTCGGGGACGGTGTCCCACAGCTCCATCGCCCGCTCCAGGAGCCGCAGTTGCTCGGAGTGGGCGTGCCGGCCGCGGGCCGCGACGGAGGCGTCCAGGACGGCGGGGAGCGCCTTGGCGGGGTCGTGGGCGTGGTACCAGTAGCTCGCCAGCCGCATGACGCGCTGGTCGGCGGGGACCAGCGTCGGGTCGGCCTCCAGGGCTTCGGCGTAGCGGCGGTTGAGGCGGGAGCGCTCGCCGGGCAGCAGGTCGTCGCCGACCGCCTCGCGGACCAGGGAGTGCCGGAAGCGGTAGCCGTCGCCGCCGGGCGCGGCCTGGAGGATGTTGGCGCCGACGGCCGCCCGCAGGGCCTCGATGAGGTCGTCCTCGGCGAGCCGGGCGACGGCGGCGAGCAGTCGGTACTCGACGGTGGAGCCGCCCTCGGCGACGATCCGGGCGACCCGCTGGGCGCTCTCGGGCAGTGACTCGACGCGGACGAGGAGCAGGTCGCGCAGGGAGTCGGTGAGGCCGGTGCGGCAGCCGTCCTGGGCGGCGACGGCGAGTTCCTCGACGAAGAAGGCGTTGCCGTCGGAGCGTTCGAAGATCTCGTCGACCTGGACGGGGTCGGGTTCGGCGGCGCGGATGCCGGCGATCTGGCGGCCCACTTCCTGCCGGTTGAAGCGGCCGAGTTCGATCCGGCGGACCGTGCGGAGCCGGTCGAGTTCGGCGAGGAGGGGGCGCAGCGGGTGACGGCGGTGGATGTCGTCCGCGCGGTAGGTGGCGAGGACGAGGAGGCGGCCGGTGCGCAGGGTGCGGAAGAGGTAGGCGAGGAGGTGGCGGGTGGAGGCGTCGGCCCAGTGCAGGTCCTCCAGGGCGACGACGACCGTGCGGTCGGCGGCGACGCGCTCCAGGAGGCGCGCGGTGAGTTCGAAGAGGCGGGCCATGCCCTCCTCGTCGCTGCGGCGGGCCCGGTGCGCGGTGGGGGTCTCCGCCAACTCGGGGAGCAGCCGGGCGAGTTCCTCCTCCTGGCCGGCGGCGGCCGTGGCCAGTTCGGCGGGGAGTTCGCGGCGCAGGGCGCGCAGGGCGGTGGAGAACGGGGCGAAGGGCAGGCCGTCCGCGCCGATCTCGACGCAGCCGCCGAGCGCGACGACGGCGCCCCGGCGGCAGGCGGTGGTGGCGAACTCCTCGACGAGCCGGGTCTTGCCGACGCCGGCCTCGCCGCCCAGCAGCAACGCCTGCGGCTCGCCCGCGGCAGCGCGGGCGAGCGCGTCGTTCAGCGTGTCCAGTTCGTCGGCCCGGCCGACGAAGACCGGACTGACGGACCTGGTCTCCACGGTCCCGAGGATGTCACGCGGGTCTGACAACGCGGCACCCGTTTTCGGGAGGGCGAGCGCCGGCAGGAGCGTCCCGCCGGTCCCCCGGGCGGGCGCGGTACGGCCGCCCTCCCGCGCCCGGCCGGTCACGAGGCGCGGGCGAACAGGTGCCTGCGCGGGCGTTCGGTATGCACCTCGCTCTCGGCGGCCTGCCGGGCCTGCTCGCGGCGGGCGGCGCGGGCGCTGCGGACGGCCTCGCGGGCCAGCCGCTCGTTGGCGGCCTGTCGGCGGAGTTCGGCGGAACGGAGCTGGTGGATCTCGTACTCGTACATCTCAAGTCCCTTGGTGGAGGCGGTTTTCGGGCTTCGCTTTCCGCGATGCCTCAACCTTCGTCTCCAAGGGGGGTCCGCCACATCGGGAGAGTTCCGCATCTTGCGGGGCCGGGCGGGCCTTAGACGTGCGTAAGGGGCCTCAGGTCCTCCGTAAGGTGCTTACGGAGGACCTAAGACCCCTGATGAACTGCGGTGACTCAGGTCGCGGACGGCATGGCGAGCAGGGCGTCGGTGTACTTGAGGACGGCCAGGAGCAGGCCTACGACGCCGAGCACGACGCCCGCCCAGGCGACCGACTTGATCCAGGTGGCCTGCGGCTTGCCCGGGGTGCCGAAGGCGGGCCGGACGAGCGCGCCGACACCCACGAGGGCGGCCACGAGCGCGAAGAGCCCGGCCCACATCGCGGTGGCGTGCCAGGAGGTGCCGTAGACCTCCTTGATCTGGGTGGCCACGCTCGCGGTGGACGCGGTGTGGAGCTGGCCGTTGAGCTGCGCGCGGGCGCCGGCGAGGGTGCCGATCCAGCCGCCGGAGAGCGAGATGAAGCCGAGCGCGGCGGAGACCACGGCGGCGGCACCCTGGCCGACGCCGGAGGAGCTTTCCGGCTCCTCAAGCCCGAGCTTCGCGAGCTCGGCCGCGTACTCCTCCTCGGTGAGGTCGTCCTCGTCCTCGGAGGCCTCGGCCTCGGCCTCGGTGGCCTCCGCGCTCGCGGATTCCTGCTCGGTGACTTCCTCGTCGGTCTTGGTGACATCGGTCTTCGTCACATCGGTCTTGGTGACGTCGACGGTTTCCGCGTCGCTCTTCACCTCGGTGGCCTCGTTCGCGGCCTCGTCAACAGTCTTGGTACCCATGGTGCGCACGGTAGGGGTGGTTTCTGAGAAGTTCCTTAAAGATCGGCGTGCGCGGCACGCGCGCGTGCCTCGCGCCACTCGGGGGCGAGCACGGACCACACCTCGATGTCGTGCCGAACGCCCCCGTAGGGGTGTGACTCGCGCAGGACACCGTCCCTGGTCATGCCCATGCGGCGGGCAACATTCAGGCTCTTCTCATTGCCCGCGGCGGCATGCCACTCGACCCGGTGGACACCGCGCTGTTCGACGGCGAAGTCGATGAGAATCCGTATCGCGCGCGTGATCAGCCCGCGCCCGGCCGCGGCGGGTTCCAGCCAGCAGCCGACCTCACAGTTGCCCTGGTCGGCGTGGAAGTTGAGGAAGAGGACACCGCCGACGAGCTTGCCGTCCAGCCAGATGCCGTGCAGGGACGCGCTGTCGGCGGCGCGCAGGTCGGCGTAGCGCTGGAGTTCCCCCCGCGCCGACTCGACGTCCGTCGCCTTGGACCCGAACGAGATGTACTGGCCGATGAACTCCCGGCCGCGCTCCAGGTGGGCGAGGAACTCCTCGGCGTGCCACGGCTCCAGGGGACGCAGTTCGGCCCCGTCGTCACCCAGGGATATCGCGTACATCCTGCTCCCGCTCCTTCGCCAGTACGTCCGCCACCTCGGCGTCCGTCGCAGCGGCCAGCCTCTCATGGGCGGCGCGGCACTCGGGGGGCTCGATGCTGATGCGGGGCAGGACGCGGTCGAGGCGGCGGGGCAGCCACCAGTTGGCGCCGCCGAGCAGGTGCATGAGGGCGGGCACCAGCAGCGTACGGAGCACGAAGGCGTCCAGGGCGACGGCGGAGGCGAGCGCGATGCCGAACATGGCGATCACGCGGTCGCCGCTGAGCACGAAGGCGAGGAAGACCGAGATCATGATGACGGCGGCCGAGTTGATGACCCGGCTGGTCTCGGCGAGTCCGACGCGGACGGCCCGCCGGTTGTCGCCGGTTTCCAGCCATTCCTCGTACATCCGGCTGACCAGGAAGACCTGGTAGTCCATCGAGAGCCCGAAGAGGACGGACACCATGATCACGGGGAGGAAGGGTTCTATCGGTCCGGCGCGTCCCAGGCCGAGGTACTCACTCCCCCAGCCCCATTGGAAGATCGCGACGACGACTCCGAAGGCGGCGGCCACGGCGGCGACGTTCATCGCGGCGGCCTTGAGCGGGATGCCGACGGACCGGAACGCGAGCAGGAGCAGCACACACCCGAGCGAGATGACGACCCCGACGAACAGCGGGAGCTTGCCGACGATGACGTCCGCGAAGTCGTCGTAGCTCGCCGTCACCCCGCCGACGTGGATGTCCAGCGAGGTGCCCGTCTCGGCCCGGGGCAGTACCTCGGTGCGCAGCCGGTCGACGAGGTCGCTGGTCTTCTGGGACTGCGGGGCCGAGTCCGGTACGACGCTGAAGTACCCGGTGGAACCGCCGCTGTCGTAGGTCACCGGCGTCACGGAGGCGATGCCCTCGGTGGTGCGCAGGGTGGCGTCGAGGTTGTCGAGGATGAGCTTGTCCTCGGCGCCGTCGATCTTCGTGACGAGGGTGAGGGGACCGTTGACGCCAGGCCCGAAACCGTCCGCCAGGAGGTCGTAGGCCTGCCGACTGGTCGACGTCTTCGGGTCGTTGCCCTGGTCGGAGGTGCCGAGGTGGAGCGCGAGCGTCGGCAGGGCGAGGACGGTGATGACGACCAGGGCGAGGGCGCCGAGGAGTTTGGGGTGGCGCTCGACGAACGCGGACCAGCGGGCGGCGAGGCCGGTGGGCAGCTCCGGCTGGGGCCCGTGCTCGGCGAGCCGGCGCCGTTCGCGGCGGCTGAGGGCGCGGGGTCCGATGAAGGACAGCAGGGCCGGGAGGAGCGTGACGGAGGCGGCGACGGTGAGCATCACGGTCAACGAGGCGGCGATCGCGACCCCGTTGAGGAAGCCGAGGCGCAGGATCAGCATCCCCAGGAGGGCTATGCACACCGTGGCGCCCGCGAAGACGACCGCGCGCCCGGTGGTGACGACCGCGTTGGTGACCGCCTCGGTGACGGACAGTCCGCGTTTCAGTCCGCGCCGGTGCCGGGTCACGATGAACAGGGCGTAGTCGATGCCCACGCCGAGCCCGACCAGCATGCCGAGCATGGGCGCGAAGTCGGCGACGGTCATCGCGTGCCCGAGGAGCACGATCGCCGCGTACGCGGTACCGACGCTCAACAGGGCGGTGCCAATGGGCAGTAGGGAGGCCGCGAGGGACCCGAAGGCGAGGAACAGGACGAGGGCGGCGACGGCGACCCCGACGATCTCGGCGGTGTGCCCGCTCGACGACTCGGTGAGCGCGATGGCGCTGCCGCCCAGCTCGACCTGGAGCCCGTCGGTCTCGGCGGCCTTCGCGGCGCGGACGACCGCCTGGGCCTGGGACTTGTCGATGTCCTCGGCCTGGTGCGCGAAGGTGACGGTGGCGTAGGCGGTCCGCCCGTCAGCGCTGATCCGGCCGGTGCCCTGCCCGTCGTACGGGCTGACCACGGAGGCGACTCCGGGCAGACCGGAGATCTTGTCCAGGGCGTCGGTCATGGTCTGTTCGACGTCGGCGGCGCGGACGGAACCGGGCGAGGTGCGCCAGACGACGGTGTCGCTGTCGCCGCCGAGGCCCGGAAACGCCTCCTTGAGAAGCTGCGTCGCACGGCCCGACTCGGTGCCGGGGGCCTCGTAGTCGTTCGAGTACGCCGAGCCGGTGACGGCGGCGGCAGCGGTGACCCCGCCGAACGCGAGGAGCCACAGCAGGACGGCGGCGAGGCGGTGCCGAACACACCAGCGGGCAAGGGCTGCCACGAACGTGCTCCCGGGGATGGCGAATTGTGGATCTTTGACCGGGAAACATCGCCCGAAGGATGAACAGCCCGCAAAGAACGCATGAGCAATACGCGGCCCACTCTCGCAGCCGAAAGTGATCGTTCATGACGTTCGAGGGCTTCATCACCGGAGTGGGAGCCAGATCACAGGACAGTAACGGCGACTCTGTCACCCCAGCGGGTGCCTCAGTCGAACTGGTCCCCCAGTGCCATCACCATCGCGCCGACGACCAGCAGCCACAACGCCCGTCTGGTACGGCCCCGGGAGCCGAGCACCGACGCGAGCGCGCACAGCGCCGCGCCCACGGCATAGGCGGCCGGGACGAGCACCGGTTCGGAACCGGTGGCTCTCAGCGCCGCCGCGGCCACCCCGGCGAGGGCCAGCACGGCGCCGGTCAGGAGCGCCGTCCAGCGGGCCCGCCGCGCGTCCAGTGCGGGATCGTCGAAGTCCGGTGTCTCGGATTCTCCGCGTCCGTCCATGGCGGGCGAGAGTAGCGCGTCCTCCTGAGAGACCTCGTGCACGGCCAACCGACGTCCTCCACAATCTCGTTGCTCTCCCACAGAAAGCTACGCAGAACCGGAGGGGCCCGTTCACCGAACATCCCCGGGGGACGCATCTCACTCGATGCGTCCCCCGGGGATGTCGATTTCCTACGGCGGCTCAGCCCTCGCGGGGTCTCAGCCCTCGCTGACGCCCAGCTGCTCCAGGATCAGTTCCTTGACGCGGGCCGCGTCGGCCTGGCCTCGGGTCGCCTTCATGACCGCGCCGACCAGGGCACCGGCCGCGGCCACCTTGCCGCCGCGGATCTTGTCGGCGATGCCCGGGTTGCCGGCGATGGCCTCCTGGACGGCGGTGGTGAGAGCGCCGTCGTCGGAGACGACCTTCAGACCGCGCTTCTCGACGACCTCGTCCGGGGTGCCCTCGCCGGCGAGAACGCCCTCGATGACCTGGCGGGCCAGCTTGTCGTTCAGCTCACCGGCGGTCACCAGGGCGGTGACCCGGGCGACCTGCTCCGGCGTGATGGCCAGCTCGTCGATCGAGGTGCCCGACTCGTTGGCGCTGCGCGCCAGTTCGCCCATCCACCACTTGCGCGCGGAGGCCGAGTCGGCACCGGCGTCGATCGTGGCGACGATGGAGTCGATGGCACCGGCGTTGAGGATCGACTGCATGTCGAACGCGCTGATCCCCCACTCCTCGCGCAGCCGGTTGCGGCGGGCCAGCGGCTGCTCGGGCAGTCCGGTACGGATCTCCTCGACCCACTCGCGCGAGGGGGCCACCGGCACCAGGTCCGGCTCCGGGAAGTACCGGTAGTCCTCCGCCTCCTCCTTCACGCGGCCCGAGGTCGTCGACCCGGTGTCCTCGTGGAAGTGGCGGGTCTCCTGGATGATCGTGCCGCCGGAGTTCAGCACCGCGGCGTGGCGCTGGATCTCGTAACGGGCGGCACGCTCCACGGAGCGCAGCGAGTTGACGTTCTTGGTCTCGCTCCGCGTGCCGAACTTCTCGCGGCCGTGCGGGCGCAGCGACAGGTTGACGTCGCAGCGCATCTGCCCCTGCTCCATGCGCGCCTCGGACACACCGAGCGCGCGGATCAGCTCGCGCAGCTCCGCGACGTAGGCCTTGGCGACCTCGGGAGCGCGCTCACCCGCGCCTTCGATCGGCTTGGTGACGATCTCGATGAGGGGGATGCCGGCGCGGTTGTAGTCGAGCAGCGAGTGCGAGGCGCCGTGGATACGGCCCGTCGCGCCGCCGACGTGCAGCGACTTGCCGGTGTCCTCCTCCATGTGGGCGCGCTCGATCTGCACCCGGAAGGTCTCGCCGTCCTCCAACTGGACGTCCAGATAGCCGTTGAAGGCGATCGGCTCGTCGTACTGGGAGGTCTGGAAGTTCTTCGGCATGTCCGGATAGAAGTAGTTCTTCCGGGCGAAGCGGCACCACTCGGCGATCTCGCAGTTCAGCGCGAGGCCGATCTTGATCGCGGACTCGACGCCGATCGCGTTGACGACCGGGAGCGCGCCGGGCATGCCGAGGCAGGTCGGGCAGGTCTGTGAGTTGGGCTCGGCGCCCAGTTCGGTCGAACAGCCGCAGAACATCTTGGTCCTGGTGCCGAGTTCGACATGGACCTCAAGGCCCATGACGGGGTCGTACGACGCGAGAGCGTCCTCGTACGACTCCAGGTCGGTCGTGGTGGTCACGGTGAACTTTCCCTCTCAGCCCAGCAGGACGTCGTCGTCGCCCAGCCGCTTCAACTCGCGGTACAGGATGGCGAAGCCGGTGACGAGCGCGACGGCGGAGACCGAGGCGTCGATCAGACGGAGCGTGTCGTGCTCGGTGCGCGCCTTCTTGATCTGCTTGGCGACACTCAGCGCGCCGAACGCGGTGGTGACCATGGACACATACGTGCCGGACTTGGACTTCTTGAAGCCCTTGGCCTTCGACAGTGCGTTGCTCACAGCGACGGTGCCTCCTCAAGCAGCGGGTGCCCCCACTTTTCCACGAAGGCGGCCTCGACGGCGGCGCCGACCTTGTAAAGACGGTCGTCCTTCAGCGCCGGGGCAATGATCTGGAGCCCGACCGGCAGGCCGTCCTCCGGCGCGAGACCGCAGGGCAGAGACATGGCCGAGTTGCCCGCCAGGTTGGTCGGGATGGTGCACAGGTCCGCGAGGTACATCGCCATCGGGTCGTCGGCACGCTCGCCGATCGGGAAGGCGGTGGTCGGGGTCGTCGGCGACACGATCACGTCGACGCTCTCGAACGACTTCTCGAAGTCGCGGGTGATGAGCGTACGGACCTTCTGGGCGCTGCCGTAGTACGCGTCGTAGTAGCCACTCGACAGGGCGTACGTCCCGAGCATGATGCGACGCTTCACCTCGGGGCCGAAGCCCGCCTCACGGGTGATCGAGGTGACCTCTTCGGCCGAGTGGGTGCCGTCGTCGCCGGTACGGAGGCCGTAGCGCAGGCCGTCGAAACGGGCGAGGTTCGACGAACACTCGGAGGGCGCGATCAGGTAGTACGCCGACAGGGCCAGGTCGAAGGACGGGCAGTCCAACTCGACGATCTCCGCGCCCAGTTCCTTGAGCACCTCTACGGCCTCGTCGAAGCGCTGGATGACACCGGCCTGGTAGCCCTCGCCGCGGAACTGCTTGACGACGCCGACACGCATGCCGACGACGCTGCCGTTCCGGGCGGCCTCGACGACCGGCGGGACAGGCGCGTCGATCGAGGTCGAGTCCAGCGGGTCGTGCCCGGCGATGACCTCGTGCAGCAGCGCCGCGTCCAGGACCGTACGGGCGCACGGGCCACCCTGGTCGAGGGAGGACGAGAACGCGACCATGCCGTACCGCGAGACGGCCCCGTACGTCGGCTTGACGCCGACCGTGCCGGTGACGGCGGCCGGCTGGCGGATGGAGCCGCCGGTGTCGGTGCCGATGGCGAGGGGCGCCTGGAAGGAGGCGAGCGCGGCGGAGGAACCGCCACCGGAGCCGCCGGGGATCTTGGTCAGATCCCACGGGTTGCCGGTAGGCCCGTACGCACTGTTCTCCGTGCTCGACCCCATGGCGAACTCGTCCATGTTGGTCTTGCCGAGGATGACGACGTCGGCGGCCTTGAGCCGCTTGGTGACGGTCGCGTCGTACGGCGGGATCCAGCCTTCGAGGATCTTCGAACCGACGGTCGTCGGAATGCCCTCGGTGGTGAAGATGTCCTTGAGCGCGAGCGGAACGCCGGCGAGGGGCCCCAACTCCTCGCCCCTGGCCCGCTTCGCGTCGACGGCGCGGGCCTGCGCGAGGGCACCCTCGCGGTCGACGTGCAGGAAGGCGTGCACCTTCGCGTCGACCTCCTCGATCCGGGCGAGGTGGGCCTCGGTGACCTCGACGGCCGTGAGGACGCCGGACGCGATGTTCGCGGCGGTCTCGGCGGCGGTGAGCCGGATGATGCTGCTGTGGTCCGTCATGGTGATTAGTCCTCCCCCAGGATCTGCGGCACCTTGAAACGCTGCTGCTCCTGGGCCGGGGCGCCGGAGAGCGCCTGCTCGGGGGTGAGCGAGGGACGGACCTCGTCCGCGCGCATGACGTTCGTCAGCGGCAGCGGGTGGGAGGTCGGCGGTACGTCTTGGTCGGCGACCTCGCTGACGCGGGCGACCGCGCCGATGATGTCGTCCAGCTGTCCCGCGAAGTGTTCGAGCTCTTCGGGCTTCAGCTCCAGACGCGCCAGCCGGGCGAGGTGGGCGACCTCCTCGCGCGTGATGCCAGGCATGCGGCGTTCCTCTGGGGTGAGTGTGTGTGGTTTGGGACCAATCCTATGGGGCGGGGGGCCGTAGCCGTTAAACGGTTTCGATCGCCGACTTCTCAGCAGGCGGTTCCCGTAAGGGGCGCGGGGAACTGCGCGCCCAGCCACAACGGCCCCGCAGCCGCGAACGGACCGAAGCCCCCACCCCCGTAGGCGCAGCCTTTCAGCCGAGCCGCCCCGGATCATCCGCAGCGGCCGCAGGCAACGCGGCCCGAGGCCGCTGCCACCCCCGAGAACCCCGCGCCAGCAGCCACGCCGTCATGTCCTCCGGAGGCATCGCCGCGGCGACCAGCCACCCCTGTACGGCGTCGCAGCCCAGGTCCCGCAACCGCTCCCACGTCTCGTCGTCCTCGACGCCCTCCGCGACGACGAGAAGCCCGAGCGAGTGCGCGAGATCGACCGTGCACCGCACGATCTCCGCGTCCTCCGTGTCCACCGCCAGCCGCGCCACGAACGAGCGGTCGATCTTCAACTCGCTGACGGGGAGCCGCCGTAGATGCACCAGGGACGAGTACCCCGTGCCGAAGTCGTCGAGGGACATCTTCACGCCGTGGCCGGTCAGGCCGTTGAGGGTGTCGGCGGCGCGCTGCGGGTCCTCCAGGAGCACGTGTTCCGTGATCTCCAGCTGGAGCGACCCCGCAGGGACCCCGTGCCGGGCGAGGCGCGCGGCGACCGAGCCCGCGAAGCCGGGGGTGTGCACATCGCGTGGGGAGACGTTCACCGCGACCGGCACGAACAGGCCCTGGGCCCGCCACCTGGCGACCTGGGCGAGGGCCGTGTCGAGGACGTATTCCGTCAGATGGGGCATCAGTCCTGACGACTCGGCGATCGCTATGAACTCGTCCGGCGGCACCTTCCCGCGCTCCGGATGCACCCACCGCACCAGCGCCTCAAGGCCGGCGACCTGGCCGTCGAAGCGGACCTTGGGCTGGTAGTGGACCTGCACCTCGTGCGCGTCGAGCGCCCGCCGCAGATCCCCCAACAGGCCCAGCCGGTCAGGGGTGTTGGAGTCCCGCTTGGACTCGTAGACCTCCACGCCCGTGCGGTCCCGCTTCGCCTGGTACATCGCGACGTCGGCCCGGCGCAGCAGTCCCTCGGCGTCGAGGGCGTGGTCGGGGAAGACGGCGACGCCCGCACTGGCCTCCAGGACGAGGGTGAGCCCGTCGAGGTCGAGCGGGGAGCTGAGCGCGGCGACGAGGTTGCGGGCGACCCGGGTCGCGGACGTCGTGGAGTCGGCGACGGGCAGCAGTACGGCGAACTCGTCGCCGCCGAGCCGCGCGGCCTCCGCCCCGCGCGGCAGCGCGACCCGCAGCCGGTCGGCTATCTGCAACAGCAGCCGGTCACCGGCCAGATGACCGAGAGTGTCGTTGACCGACCGGAAGCGATCGAGGTCGATCAGCATGAGCGCGGCCTTGGCGCCGATGCGTTCGGCGTCGTCAAGGGCGGTCCAGATGCGCTCCAGGAGCCACTGCCGGTTGGGCAGCCCGGTCAGCGGGTCGCGCAGTTGCTCCTCGGCCCTGGCGCGGGCCATCCACAGGGTGGAGTCGAGGGCGATGAGCGGGATCGAGAAGAGGGGCAGCAGGACCGGCTGGGCGACCGCGACCACACAGATCAGGGGGGCGATGCCGAGCAGGGCGACCGCGACCAGTCCCTGTCTGAGCAGGGCGGTGCGGGCGACGGTGGGCAGTCCGCCGTGGCGCGGGGCGTGCAGATACCAGAGCAGGGTGCGGGTGACGGCGAGATAGGCGAGGGCGACCAGGATCACTTCGGGGGCGGTGTAGACCGTCCAGGTGTCCGGGTTCCAGGGCTTCTCGACGGACGGCACCCGGCCGAACGCGCCAAGGACGAGGGCTCCGGCGGCTATGCCCAATATGTCTACCGCGCCGTGCAGGACGCCCTGGCGCCAGCGGTTGCGGCGGGCTATGCCGACCAGGACGACCACGGTGAGGCTGACCATGCCGGCGGCGACCCAGCCGTAGAGCAGCAGGACGCCGAGGGTGAGGGCGGCGCCGGAGCCGGTGCCGCCCCACCAGCGGGCGCGGCCCAGCGCGACCAGGTGGCCGACGATGATGCCGGTGAGGACGGCCAGCGACCAGCCGACGGTGCCGGACGGGAAGAGCGCGTGATCGCCGGTGAACGCGCGGAAGAAACCGGCGCCCAGGACGAAGCCGGCCGCGACGACCACCGCCGTGGGGAGCGCGGGCCAGTTCAGATGCCGTCCGGTCTCACCGCCCGGCAGTGGGGAGGCGTGGGTGGCGGAGAGCGGTGCGTCGTGGCGCGCGTCCGGTGTGGAGTACTGTCCGGTGGCGCGCGGCTGGGTGCTGCCCGGACGCTCCACGGGGCGCGCTCCCCAACGGCTCTCCCGCCAGGCGCCGGTGAGCCGGCGCAGGAGTGAGTCCGGGGGGGCGCTCTCGGTCGGTTCCATTCCCGTCCCTCTCACAGCCGGCGGTGCCCACGCCACGCGGTCCGATGCCCGACTTCCATCAACGGAACCGCGTTTGGAAAACCCTTCCCCTTGCTCACCAAGAGCAGGGGGTTGCCCCAACCGCAGCTGGGCACGGCAGGTGCACACCTCAACAGTAGGCCGCAGAAGGCTTCCACGGGCAGCGGTCGTAGACGGTTGCCCGAATGCGACCCGGCCACCCGTATGCATCTGGTATGCGCCGATCGGGTGGCCTTCAACCGCTGCTCCTCGCTACTCCTCGACCGGAAGCGCGACTTCGGCGGCCGCCTCGGGACCCTGTTCCAGCAGAACGGTGAAGCCGTCCTCGTTCAGAACCGGCACCTTGACCTGCATCGCCTTGTCGTACTTGGAACCAGGATTGTCACCTACGACGACGAAAGACGTCTTCTTCGAAACAGAACCGGTCACTTTCGCTCCCCGGCTCTGGAGGGCGTCCTTCGCCCCGTCCCGCGTGAAGTGTTCGAGTGTGCCGGTCACGACGACCGTCAGCCCTTCGAGCGGACGCGGGCCCTCGTCCTCGGCGGAACCCTCCTCCTCCATACGGACCCCGGCGGCCCGCCACTTGCGGAGGATCTCCTGGTGCCACTCCTCGGCGAACCACTCCTTGAGGGAGGCGGCGATGATCGCGCCGACCCCGTCGGTGTTCGCCAACTCCTCCTCGGTGGCCTGCTCGATACGCTCGATCGAGCGGAACTCGCGGGCCAGCGCCTCGGCGGCGACCGGGCCGACATGACGGATCGACAGTCCGGTGAGGATCCGGGCGAGCGGACGGTCCTTGGCCGCGGCGATGGTCTCCAGCATCGCCAGCGCGTTCTTCTTCGGCTCGCCCTGCTGGTTGGCGAAGACCGTCGCGATCTTCTCCTCGCCGGTCTTCGGGTCGCGCTTGGGCAACCCGCTGTCCTGGTCGAGGACATACGCCTTGATGGGCAGCAACTGCTCGATGGTGAGGCCGAACAGGTCGCCCTCGTCCTTCAGCGGCGGGTCCTCCGGCTCCAGCGGCTTGGTGAGCGCGGCGGCCGACACATAGCCGAAGTGGTCGATGTCCAGCGCCTTGCGGCCCGCGAGGTAGAACAGCCGCTCCCTCAACTGGGCAGGGCAGGCACGGGCGTTCGGGCAGCGGAGGTCGATGTCGCCCTCCTTCATCGGCCGCAGCGGCGTACCGCACTCGGGGCACTCCGCCGGCATCACGAACTCCCGCTCGCTGCCGTCGCGCAGGTCGGCGACCGGGCCGAGGATCTCCGGGATCACGTCACCGGCCTTGCGCAGCACCACCGTGTCGCCGATGAGGACGCCCTTGGCCTTGACGACCTCCTGGTTGTGCAGCGTCGCGAACTCGACCTCCGAGCCCGCCACCGTGACCGGCTCGACCTGCGCGTACGGCGTGACCCGGCCCGTACGGCCCACGCCCACACGGATGTTGACGAGTTTGGTGTTGACCTCCTCGGGCGCGTACTTCCACGCGATCGCCCAGCGCGGGGCGCGGGAGGTGGAACCGAGCCGTCCCTGGAGGGGGATCTCGTCGAGCTTGACGACCACGCCGTCGATCTCGTGCGCGACGGAGTGCCGGTTCTCGCCGTAGTACCTGATGAACTCCCGTACGCCGTCGAGGTCGTCGACCACCCTGTTGTGCGTGGACGTGGGCAGGCCCCAGGTCTTCAGCAGGGCGTACGCCTCGGAGAGCCGGGTGAGGGGGTCGAAGCCCTCCAGGGCGCCGATGCCGTGCACGACCATGTGCAGGGGGCGGCCGGCGGTGACGCGCGGGTCCTTCTGGCGCAGTGAACCCGCCGCCGCGTTACGGGGGTTGGCGAAGGGCTTGTCGCCGGCCTCGACCAGGCGGGCGTTCAGCTCCTCGAACTTCTCCATCGGGAAGTAGACCTCGCCGCGGATCTCCACGAGGTCGGGCACGCGGTCGCCGGTCAGCCGGTCCGGGATCTCCGCGATCGTGCGGACGTTGGGCGTGATGTCCTCGCCCGTACGGCCGTCGCCGCGGGTCGCCGCGCGCGTGAGACGGCCGTGCTCATACGTGAGGTTGACGGCGAGGCCGTCGACCTTCAGCTCGCACAGGAAGTGGTGATCGGAGGCGCCGACGTCCTTGTGGACGCGCTCGGCCCAGGCCGCCAGCTCCAGGTCGTCGAACGCGTTGTCCAGGGAGAGCATGCGTGAGGGGTGGACGACGGAGGTGAACTCAGTCTCGTACGCCCCCGCAACCTTCTGGGTCGGCGAGTCGGGCGTGCGCAGCTCGGGATACTCCTCCTCCAACGCCTCCAGGGCGCGCAGGAGTTGGTCGAACTCCGCGTCGCTCACGACCGGGGCGTCGTTCACGTAGTACCGGAAGCGGTGCTCCTCGATCTGCTCAGCGAGCTGCGCGTGCTTCTCCCGTGCCTCTGCGGGCACCGCCGTCTCCGCTTGCCTGTCGCCGGCCACCGTGTTGTCCTTCCGTCACTCAGGGTTGTCCGCGAGGGATCTCGCCGCCCGGACGCAGTGGGCGAGAGCATGGCGCGCGTACTCGGGGGAAGCCCCCGCGAGTCCGCACGACGGGGTGATGGTGACCGACTCCGCGAGGAGTCCTGGTCGCAGCCCCAGCCTGCGCCACAGCGTCCTGACACCCATGACGCTACCGGCAGGGTCTGACAATGGGGTGTCCGTGCCCGGCACGACACCGGCGAAGAGCCGGGTACCGGCCTCCACCGCCTCGCCGATCACGTCGTCGTCACGCTCGGTGAGGAGCGAGAAGTCGAAGGAGACCCCGGTCGCGCCCGCCCGGCGCAGCAGCGCGAACGGCACGTCCGGTGCGCAGGAGTGCACGACGACCGGGCCGTCCGCGTGCACCCCGACGACGTCGCGGAGTGTGCTCTCGACGAGTTGGCGGTCCACGGCGCGGTAGGTGCGGTAGCCGCTGGCGGACCTGACCTGTCCGCGCAGTACGCCGATGAGGGACGGCTCGTCCAGTTGCAGCACGATCTGGGCGCCGGGGACGCGGCGTTGGACGTCGGCGAGATGGTTGCGCAGGCCCTCGGCGAGCGAGCCGGCGAGGTCGCGGCAGGCGCCGGGGTCGGAGAGCACGGCCTCGCCGTTCCTCAACTCCAGCCCGGCGGCAAGGGTCCAGGGCCCCACGGCCTGTACCTTGATCGGCCCCTCGTACCCCTGCGTGAACTCCTCGAACGCGTCGAGGTCCTCCCCCAGCCACGCCCACGCCCGCTTGGTGTCCCGCCCCGGCCGGTCCCCGATCCGCCAGCCGCTGGGCTCCACGCGCGCGTACACCTCGACGAGCAGCCCGGCGGTCCGCCCGATCATGTCCGCACCGGGTCCCCGCGCGGGCAGCTCGGGCAGAAACGGAAAGTCCTCGAAGGCCCCGGTCGCGGTCTTGGCGGCCTCCCGGGCGTCACCGCCGGGAAGGGAACCGACACCGGTGGCAGGACCGAAGCTGAACTGGCTGTTGTTGCTCACCCCGGAAGACTAAGCCGCCGACGGTGACACGGATTCTGGGGTGCCGCCGGTATCCGCGGGGCGGCTCAGCGCATCCGGACCCCGAGCCGCTCCAGGAACCCGACCAGCTTCTCCGGATCCGTCAACTCCAGGTTGTTCAGGAATCGGTCGTGCTCCCAGGAGACGTCCGTCAGTCCGTGCACGCTGCCGCTCCCGATGAACTCGCCCTCGGCGTCGAGCAGGGCGATGGTCACGCTCCCGAAGCAGCGGCAGATGTCGTCCATGAACGTGCCGGTCGTGGTGAGAGCGCGCAGTTCCGCGAGTCCCTCGGCGTCGAACACCTCACCGATGAGCCCGCGTTCGGCGAGCGGTCCGCCGTTGTCGCCGCCGTCGAGGACCACCGCGGCCTCCGTGCGCCCCCACACGTCGTCGAGCCAGCCCCGGATCTCCGCACCGCTGGCCCGGTGCGATCGCTCCGGCCCGGTCGCCTTCCTGGTCACCTTCCCGGCCGCACCGTCAGGTCGTTGACCTCCGCGTCCGCCGGGAGGTCGATGGCCATGAGGATCGTCGTCGCGACCGACTCGGGGTCGATCCACTGGGCGGGGTCGTACTCCTTGCCCTCCTGCTGGTGGACCTTGGCCTGCATGGGGCTGGCGGTGCGGCCGGGGTAGACCGACGTGACGCGGACGCCGTTGGCGTGTTCTTCGTGGCGCAGGGCGTCCGCCAGGGCCTTCAGGCCGTGCTTGGAGGCGGCGTACGCGGACCAGTCGGCGCTCGCGCGCAGTCCCGCGCCGGAGTTCACGAAGAGCACATGGCCGCCGGAGACCCGGAGTTGGGGCAGGAGGTGGCGGGTCAGTTCGGCGGGCGCGACGAGGTTGACGTTGAGCTGGTGGTGCCAGGTCTTCGGGGTCAGGTCGCCGACCGGGCCCAGGTCGACCACCCCGGCGATGTGCAGGAGTGTGTCCACCCGGTCGGGCAGGCTCTGGTGGGAGAACGCCCAGCTGAGCCGGTCGGGGTCCGCGAGGTCGCCCACCAGGGTGCTCGCTCCGGGATAGCGGGCCGCCAGTTCCTTCGCGCGGCCGGCATCGCGCGCGTGCAGCACGAGATCGTCCCCGCGCGCGTGCAGGCGGCGGGCGACGGCCGCGCCGATGCCGGAACCGGCCCCGGTGATCACATGTGTAGCCATGCCCGCCATGCTCGCATCAGCGGGTGCCCAGCGACTCCTCCAGGTGGGCCAGCGCCCCCACCGGCTCCGCCGCGAAGAACACCAGCTCGGTGAGCGGGCGGGTCAGGAAGCCCTCCGCCTCCATCCGCTGGAACTGCGTCTTGAGGCCGTCGTAGAAGCCCGCCGTGTTGAGCACCACCACCGGCTTGTCGGTGTGGCCGTGCTTCTTCAGCTCCAGGATCTCCGTGGCCTCGTCCAGCGTCCCGGTGCCGCCCACCATGACGACCACGGCGTCGGCCTTCTCCAGGAGCAACTTCTTGCGTTCGGCGAGGTCGGCCGCGATCACCATCTCGTCGGCGCCCGCCCGCGCCTTCGCCGCGAGGAAGGTCACCGAGACGCCCACCAGGCGCCCGCCGGCCTCGTGCACGCCGTCGGCGACCACCTTCATCAGCCCGGTGTCGGAGCCGCCCCACACGAGCGTGTGCCCGCCCTTGCCGAGCAGTTCGGCGAACTCCCGCGCGGGGCGCGTGTAGCGCTCGTCCAGGTCGGCGGCGGAGAGAAAGACACAGATCTTCATATCCGTCACCGTACGCGGGAAGAACCGGGGGCCCGCGAGTGCTTTTCCGGTATGGCTGACGGACACACGATCACGATCGAGCAGGGCGACCGGCGGGTACGCGTCGTCCACGGCGACCAGGTGCTGGCGGAGAGCGACCGGCCCCTCGTCCTGAAGGAGACCGGCTGTCCCGTGCGCTACTACCTCCCCCCGGAGGACGTGCGCCTGGATCTCCTGGCCCCCTCCGAGACCCACACCCACTGCCCCTTCAAGGGGGACGCGTCCTACTGGTCGCTCCCGGATGCGACCGACCTGGTGTGGGCGTACCCCGACCCCAAGCCGGACGTGGCGCAGATCAAGGACCACCTGTGCTTCTACGAAGTAGAAGTGTTGTGAGCGATTAGTCGCACCCCCTCCGGCGGTCTTCACCGGTATGGACAAGAAGACTGTTTCGCGCGACGGCACCGCCATCGCGTACGAACGCATCGGCGCGGGTCCGCCCGTCGTCCTGGTCGGTGGCGCGATGACGACGGGCGACGGTCTGCTGCCGCTCGCCGCACAGCTCGCGCACCGGTTCTCGGCCGTCCCGTACGACCGCCGGGGCCGGGGCGTGAGTGGCGACACGGCGCCCTTCGCCGTGGCCCGCGAGGTGGAGGACCTCGCGGCGCTGATCGACGCCGTGGGCGGCAGTGCGGCGCTCTACGGCCACTCGTCGGGCGGCGCGCTCGTCCTGCGCGCGGTGGCGAGCGGTCTGCCCGTCACCCAAGTCGCGCTCTACGAGCCGCCGTTCGCTCTCGACGCGTCCGGCGCCAAGGAACGCGCCGAGTACACCGAGCGGCTGACGGAACTGCTCGCCGAGGGCCGCCGCGGCGACGCCGTCGAGCTGTTCATGGCCCTCACCGGCGCACCTCCGGAGATGATCGCGGGCGCCCGCCGCTCCCCCATGTGGCCCGGCATGGAGGCCATCGCCCCGACCCTCGCCTACGACGACGCGGCCATGGGCGACGGCCTGGTCCCGGCGGAGCGGCTTGCGTCCCTGTCCGTCCCGGTGCTGACGATCGCGGGCGGCGCGAGCGCCGAGTGGATGCGGGAGGCCGCGCGGGCCGTGGCGGACGCGGCGCCGGACGGGACGTATCGCACCCTGGACGGCCAGACCCACATGGTGGACCCTGCCGTCCTGGCGCCGGTGCTCACGGAGTTCTTCACGCGCTGACCCACGGGACGACTCCCCGAAGGGTCACGCCATCGCCGTAGCCGCGCGCGCGGTCGTCGCGATCGTCGCCGACCCCACCACGCGCGTGTCGTCGTAGAGCACGATCGCCTGCCCGGGGGCCACGCCCCGTACCGGCTCCCTGAACGACACCTCCAGGGTGCCGTCGACGAGTTCGGCGGTGACCTCGGTCTCGCCGCCGTGGGCGCGGAGTTGGGCGGTGTAGGTGCCGGGGCCCGTGGGGGCCGTGCCGCACCAGCGGGGCTTGACGGCGGTGAGGCCGCTGACGTCCAGGGCGGCGGCCGGGCCGACCGTCACCGTGTTGTCGACCGGGGAGATGTCCAGGACGTAGCGCGGCTTGCCGTCGGCGGCCGGGGTGCCGATGCGCAGGCCCTTGCGCTGGCCGATGGTGAAGCCGTACGCGCCCTCGTGCGAGCCGACGACCGTGCCGGACTCGTCGACGATGTCGCCCTCCGCCTTGCCGAGGCGGTTGGCGAGGAAGCCCTGGGTGTCGCCGTCGGCGATGAAGCAGATGTCGTGCGAGTCGGGCTTCTTGGCGACGGCGAGGCCGCGGCGCTCGGCCTCCGCGCGGATCTCGCCCTTCGTGGTCACGGTGTCGCCGAGCGGGAAGAGGGCGTGCGCCAACTGCCGCTCGTCCAGGACTCCGAGGACGTACGACTGGTCCTTGGCCATGTCGGAGGCGCGGTGCAGTTCGCGGGTGCCGTCCTCGTTCACGATCACCTGGGCGTAGTGGCCGGTGCAGACCGCGTCGAAGCCGAGCGCGAGGGCCTTGTCCAGGAGCGCGGCGAACTTGATCTTCTCGTTGCAGCGCAGGCACGGGTTCGGGGTGCGGCCGGCCTCGTACTCGGCGACGAAGTCCTCGACGACGTCCTCGCGGAAGCGGTCGGCGAGGTCCCAGACGTAGAACGGGATGCCGATGACGTCGGCGGCGCGGCGGGCGTCCCGTGAGTCCTCGATGGTGCAACAGCCACGCGCGCCCGTGCGGAACGATTGCGGGTTCGCGGAGAGCGCGAGGTGGACGCCGGTCACGTCGTGGCCGGCTTCGGCGGCGCGGGCGGCGGCGACGGCGGAGTCCACGCCGCCGGACATGGCGGCGAGTACGCGGAGGGGGCGGGGGCGCGGCGAGGTCTCAGTCATAACCCTTCCAGGGTACGGGTCGCCGGGAACCGGGACCCGCGAGTATCCGTTGAAGATCGCATGGGGGAGACACAGGGCGGGCACACGGAGACCGCGCGAGGGCTCACGGGCCGGCGGGCGCTGCTGATCGGCGGTGCCGCGGCGGCCGTGGGGACGGCGGCGCTGGCGCGGGACGAGCTGGCGCGGCTGTGGTGGCGGCTGCCCGGGGTGGAGAAGCCGCGGGTGGCGGGCGCGGTGGACTTCCGGGGCGCGCAGTGGGTGTCGGCGTCCCCGGCGAACTACCGGCGGGCGGACCGGCCGGACGACTACGGCATAGACCGGGTGGTCATCCATGTCACCCAGGGCGGTTTCCGCAGCGCCGTGAAGGCCTTCCAGGATCCCGCTCACCAGGCCGCGGCGCACTACATCGTGCGCAAGGACGGGCACATCACGCAGATGATCCGCGAGTTGGACGTGGCCTTCCACGCGGGCAACCGGGAGTACAACGAACGCAGTGTCGGGATCGAGCACGAGGGCTTCGTGGAGGAGGCGTCGTCGTTCACCGACGCGATGTACGCGGCCTCCGCGCGGCTGACGGCCGCGATATGCCGGCGCTACGGAATCCCGGTCGACCGGAAGCACGTCATCGGGCACGTGGAGGTGCCGGGGACCGATCACACGGACCCCGGGCGGTACTGGGACTGGGACCGGTACATGGCGCTCGTAAGGCGGGCACACCGGACAGGTGTGTGACTCGGGTCACACCCGGCTTTGGCTATGAGTCGTTTCAGTCACGGCGGTGTCCGATGCGTCCCCTGCTCGGGATGTGACCTGGGGTACGCCAACTCGCCTTGCACGTCAGGTGAGTTGTGAAGGGTTCGTGCACGCTTACCTTTCACAGACTGCTCTGCTCATTGCTAACTACCCCCCAGTTTTTACACAGGCCTTAGGTCAAATCTCTGGCGCCATGACACACACCAGCGAGCCCGCGTCCGAAGCAAGCAGCGACAGCAAGGGCAACCACCGCAAATCCACGGCCGAGAAGCGCGAGCACAGCAAGGGTGGTGCGGCCCGGGGCAAGGGTGTGCACCGGCGCAAGTTCCTCGGCGGGATGGCCGGGGCCGGCATCGCGGCGGTGGCCGCCGCCGGCGGTGCCTTCTCCCTGCTGAACGACGCGGCGAAGAACAAGGCGTCCGCGGCGGACACCACCCTCACCATCCCGGACCTGCTGGAGGGCACCACCTCCGACGGCACCACCACCTTCACGCTGGAGGCCAAGACCGGCACCCACGAGGTGATCTCGGGCGTCACCAGCACCACGATGGGCTACAACCAGGACTTCCTGGGCCCGACCATGAAGTGGACCAACGGCGACGTGGTCCTCCTCAACATCACCAACGACATCGGCGAGGACACGACGGTCCACTTCCATGGCGCCCACGTGCCCGCGAAGATGGACGGCGGCCCGCAGGTCGCCTTCGCCGACGGCGAGACCTGGTCCCCCACGTTCACGGTCAAGGACCCGGCCACCACGCTCTGGTACCACCCGCACGCCCTGGGCACCACCGCCAAGCAGGCCGTGCACGGCCTGGCCGGGATGATCATCGTCGAGGACTCCACGGACGCCTCGGCCGCGCTGCCCAGCGACTACGGCGTCGACGACGTCCCGCTCATCTTCCAGTCCCTCGCCGTGGACACCGACGGGGACATCAAGTACGACGCGGCCGGCTACCGGCTCAGCACGACCACCTTCCCCCTCCTGGTCAACGGCACCAACGTGGACTCCACCACGCTCGGTTTCACCGCCACCAAGACCCGGACCCGCTTCCGCGCGCTGAACGCCTCGCCGTCCGACATCATCGTGATCCAGCGCAGCGACGGCGGCACCCTCACCCAGATCAGCACCGACCAGGGCTATCTGACCGAGGCCACCGAGGTGACCACGATCCGCCTGGTGGCCGGCGCCCGCGCCGAGTTCACGATGGACCTCACCGCGGACGCCACCCTCCAGGCCGTCATCACCACCGGCTGGATCCGCGGCGGCAGCGGCACGTACGACTTCCTCGCGATCACGGCCAGCGGCTCCGACACCCCGGACGACCTGCCCAGCACCCTCAACACCATCGACCGCTACGACACGAGCGACTTCACCGCGCGGACGATCACGCTGAGCCAGAACGGCGCCACCATGCTGATCAACGGCTCGGCGGGCACGACCATGGCCGCGATGGCGATGATCAGTACGACGGTCGGCTCGAAGGAGATCTGGACGATCCAGAACTCCACCCAGCTTGAGCACTCGTTCCACCTGCACGACGTGCCCTATCAGCTGATCGCCATCAACGGCGAGGATCCCACCGGGGTCCAGCTCGGCTGGTACGACACCTACGAGGTGGTCGGTGGCGGCTCGATCAAGATCGCCATGGAGTTCACCGACTTCTCCGACGACACCTACATGTACATGCTCCACTGCCATCTGCTCCAGCACGAGGACGAGGGCATGATGGCCTCCCTCATGGTGACGGGCGACAGCACGAGCACCAGTACCGACACCTCGGACGACTCCACCGCCACGGCCAGCGCGAGCGCCTCCGCGAGCGCCAGTGCCTCGGCCACCGCGACGGACGACTCGACCGCCACGGCGACCGCCAGCGCGAGCGCGACTGACGACTAGGACCTGTCCGGCGTCGGCCTCCCCTGTGGACGCCGGACATCTGTCACCGGGGAGAGTCGGCGGACTCTCCCCGGTTCTTCGCGTGTGCGGGGCGGGTCAGGTCAGCCCGGCGGCGCGGGCCCGTTGCACGGCCGGGGCGATCGCCTTCGCCACGGCTTCCACGTCGGCCTCCGTGGAGGTGTGGCCCAGCGAGAAGCGCAGGGTGCCGCGGGCCAGGTCCGGATCGGTGCCGGTGGCGAGCAGGACATGGCTGGGCTGGGCGACGCCCGCGGTGCAGGCCGAGCCGGTGGAGCACTCGATGCCCTGGGCGTCCAGCAGCAGGAGCAGCGAGTCGCCCTCGCAGCCGGGGAACGTGAAGTGGGCGTTGGCCGGCAGCCGGTCCACCGGGTCGCCGCCGAGGATCGCGTCCGGGACCGCCGTACGGACGGCTGTGACGAGGTCGTCGCGGAGGGCGCCGATCTCGCGGGCGAACCACTCGCGCTGTTCGGCGGCCAAGCGGCCGGCGACCGCGAAGGAGGCGATCGCGGGGACGTCGAGGGTGCCGGAGCGGACGTGGCGTTCCTGGCCGCCGCCGTGCAGGACGGGTACGGGGGTGTACTCGCGGCCCAGCAGCAGCGCGCCGATGCCGTACGGGCCGCCGATCTTGTGGCCGGAGACCGTCATCGCGGCGAGCCCGGAGGCGGCGAAGTCGACCGGGACCTGACCGAAGGCCTGCACCGCGTCGGCGTGCAGCGGTACGCCGAACTCCTGGGCCACGTGGGCGAGTTCGCGGACCGGCAGGACCGTACCGATCTCGTTGTTGGCCCACATCACGGTGGCCAGGGCGACGTCGTCGGGGTTGCGGGCGATGGCCTCGCGCAGCACCTCGGGGTGGACACGGCCGTAGGAGTCGACCGGGAGGTACTCGACGGTGGCGCCCTCGTGCTCGCCCAGCCAGTGGACGGCGTCCAGGACGGCGTGGTGTTCGACGGGGCTGGCCAGCACCCGGGTGCGGGCCGGGTCGGCGTCGCGGCGGGACCAGTACAGGCCCTTCACCGCGAGGTTGTCGGCCTCGGTGCCGCCGGAGGTGAACACCACCTCGCTGGGGCGGGCGCCGAGCGCTTCGGCGAGGGTCTCCCGGGACTCTTCGACCGTACGGCGGGCCCTGCGGCCGGAAGCGTGGAGGGAGGAGGCGTTGCCCGTGATGCTCAGGTGGGCCGTCATCGCCTCGACTGCCTCGGGAAGCATCGGGGTGGTCGCGGCGTGGTCGAGGTATGCCATGGTGCCGCCGATTCTACGGTCCCCGGCGGGTACCCCGGAGGGGTGGGCCCGGCTAGAAGTTCCAGGAGACCGTGCTGTCCAGCTGCATGAAGGCGACGAGGACCAGCAGATCGGCGATGCCGAGTCCGAGGCCGAGGAAGGCCCGGCCGCGACGGGCGGTGCCGCGCCACAGGGCCACTCCGGCCAGGGCGATGGCGATCGGGCCGAGGAAGACGTTCAGGACGAGCAGGCCGACGAGGCCGAGGATGAAGGACGCGACGGCCATGCCGTCGGCGTCACGGCGGCCGGTGGCCTTGAGCTCGGTGGTGGTGTTGGCTGCCGGTGCGGTGAGTTGCATGGTGGTTCGGCTCCCGAGGATCGGGTGGGCGGATGGGCAGATGGACGGGCGGTCAGTTGGCGGGCGTACGACCCCGGCGGCCGTGCCGCTCGCGGAGCGCGAAGATGCCCAGCCATACGGCGATGACGGTGGCGGCGACGGCGGTGAAGGCGAACGACGCGTGGGCCACGGTGCCCATCACGACGCCGAACAGCAGGAGCGCTGCGACGAGGACCAGCATGGGATGAATCCCCCTCCGAGACGACTTGCGAAGACTCTCGTTACGTTTCGGTGAACGGTTGTAGTAACACTTGTTCACTGACTTTGAGTCTAGCGTCTCCGGCGGCTTTTCAATTCCGGAGAACAGTTGTTAACTGGATGACATGAGTCACACCCTCGGCATCCGGCAGGTACAGAAGCAGAAGACCCGACAGGCGTTGCTGGACGCCGCGTTGGGGCTGCTGGAGGAGCAGAGCCTGAGCAGCCTGGGCCTGCGCGAGGTCACCCGCGCGGTCGGCGTCGCTCCGACCGCCTTCTACCGACACTTCCGCTCCACGGCCGACCTCGGGGTGGCGCTCGTCGAGGAGGCGCTCGGCAGTCTGCACCCGATGATCCGGCAGGCGGTGGCGACGGCGGAGGACAGCGACCAACGCATCGCGCGCGCCGTCCAGTTGATCGCCGACCACGTGGACACCCACCCGGCCCACGTCCGCTTCCTCGCGCGCGAGCGGCACGGCGGGGTGCAGCCGGTGCGGGAGGCCATCCGGGACCAACTCGCCCGGTTCGCCCAGGAGGTGAAGGCGGAACTCGCCAAGGACCCGGAGTCCGGCGGCTGGAACGACTCCGACCTGATGATGCTGGCCCACCTCTACGTCGACCAGATGCTGATCACGGCCTCACTCTTCATGGAGGCGCGGGAGACCTCCGCCGAGGAGCACGAGCGCGAGCGGGTGACCCAACTCGCCACCCGCCAGATGCGGTTGATCAGCGTCGGCCGCCGACACTGGCTGGGCTGAGTCGGTACCGGCCGCCGACAGCGGACATACGACAGGGGCGGCGCTCCCCGGTGTACGGGTGCGCCGCCCCTGTCGTGCGGAGCGCGGTCAGCCCTGCTGCGGGGCCCCGCTCATCTGGCCGCCGCCGCCCGGGCCTCCGCCGCACCCGCCGCCAGGGCCGCCGCCCTGGCCGCCACCACCGCCACCGGGACCGCCGGACGGCATGCCGGAGGCGTTGCCGGTCGGTGCGCCCGTCGGCCGGCCCGAGGCCGCGGCACCCGTGGGCGCACCGGAGGGGGCGCCTGACGGGGCACCGCTGGGTCGTGCCGTGGCATTGCCGGTGGGCGCGGAACAGGACTGTGTGGAGCCGGAGCTGGCGCTGCCGGAGGACGACGAGGAGTCGCTCGACCCGCAGGCCGCGAGGGCCAGGGGCGAGAGCGCCAGCAGGGCCACTGCGGGGAGGAGACGCGCACGCTTCATGAGAAACAGCTCCAAAAACGGTGAGGATGCCTTGTGGCGGGAACTCAATCAACGCCCCTTAGGGCTTCCTTGTCGGCGCCCTGTCCGCACCCTGTGCACCGAGTAAAGGGCAGCCCAAGTGAACGCTCTGACCTGCGAGTTCAGGAGGACGGCCCGCTTACTCGCTGGTACAGCTCCGTGACAGAAGCAGCCGCCGCGGCCACTTCCGCGCGCGCCTCCGGCGGTGCTACGACCTCCAACGCGTCGGCGAACTGGAGCAGTTGACGCGCCTCGCGGACGACGCCGTAGGTCAGCCGGACCGTCACCCAGTCCTCCTCCCCCTCGTCGTCGGGGAGTTCGGCCAGGGAGGAGGCGTTGAGGCGCAGGAACATGTCGAGGCGGGCGCGGCGGACCCGGACGGTGACGTCGAGGCCGCCGGGGCGTTCCTCGACCTGGCGGCGCAACTCCTCCCAGGCGTCGGCGAGTTCGACGCCCGGTCGGCGCTTGACCGGGTCGGGCAGGAGGGCGGCCGAGTGCACGCGGTCGGCGCGGAAGAGGCGGGGACGTGCGCGGCGGTCTGCGACGAGGTACCAGACACCGGCCTTGGAGACGAGACCGTACGGGTCGACGGTGTAGGTGCTCGGTTCCTTCGCGCCGCTGTGCCGGTAGCGCAGCCGCAGCCGACGGTCGGTGAAGACCGCGTCCTGCAACACGTCCAGATCCACGGCGGGTTGGGGCCCGCCCTTCCAGCGGGTGGCGTCGACGAGGATCCGCCGGGAGGTCACCTCGGCGGCCGGTCGGTACGGCGCGGGCAGTGCGGCCATCACCTTGCGCAGCGCGGAACCGAGCGCGGCGTCGAGGCCGAGCGCCGCGTGGGCGCCCTGCGCGGCCAGGATGAACAGGGCGCGCGATTCGTCGGCGGTCAGTCCCGTGACGTCGGTACGAAATCCGGCGAGCAGCTCGATCCCGCCGTGCCGCCCGCGCTCGGCGTAGACCGGCACCCCGGAGGCGGACAGCGCCTCTACGTCCCGGTAGATGGTCCGCACCGACACCTCAAGCCGCTCGGCGAGTTCGTGGGCGGGGACACGGCCACGGGTCTGTAGGAGCAGCAGGATCGAGAGCAGTCTGTCGGCCTTCACACGCTCAGGATCCGCCGCCCGAAAACCCGGCGCAAATGTTGACGGAATCTGTCAGGTTATGGGTCCAGCATCGAAGCCATGAACACAAACACCACGGACCCCCGCCCCGTTTACACCCGAGCCACCGAGCAGGCCGCCGCGCTGATCAGGACGGTACGGCCGGAGCAGCTGGCCGGTCCCACCCCGTGCGCGGAGTTCGACGTACGGACCCTGCTGAGCCACCTCGTCGGCGGTACCCTGCGCATCGCGACGGTCGGCGAGGGCGGCGACGGCATGGCCGTACACCCCTTCGTGGACGGAGTCGCCGACGAGGGCTGGCCGGCCGCGTACGACGAGGCCCGCGTCCGGGTCCGGGAGGCCTGGGCGGACGACACCCGGCTGGACGCGCTGGTGCGGGTCCCGTGGGGCGAGGCACCGGGCCGCGTCGCCCTCTCCGGCTACGTCATGGAGAACGTCACCCACACCTGGGACCTCTCCGAGGCCCTGGGCCACCCCCTCGAACTCGACCCGGAACTGGCCGAGTTCGCCCTCACGATCGCCCGCCGCGTCCTGCCGGACGAACAACGGGACGCGGACACCCCCTTCGACACGGCACAGCCCGCCCCCGAAAAGGCGGACGCCTACGGCCAGTTGGCAGCTTGGCTGGGCCGGAAACCGATCGGCTGAGCCGGGCACGGGCCGGGTCCGAAACCGGCCGAGTCCGCGCAGCGACCAGCGCAGGCCCCCGACACACCCGGCGCCCGAAGGAGCCAACCCCTACCGGCAATTGGGGCCCGGCTCGGGCGAAAGGCCGATCGGCCAAGCCCGGCGCGGGCCGGGTCCCGGCGAGTCATCGACCGCCCGTCCCGGCTCGCCCCGAAACCGGCCGACTCCGCCCGACTCCGCCCGACGACCAGCACAAGCCCGACACACCCCGGCACTCCGACACCCCGGCACTCCAGCACCCGAAGGCGCCACCGCACACCGGCAGTTGAAGCCGGGCTCGGACAAAGGCCGGTCGGCCGAGCCAGCCACGGACAAGGTGACGGGCCACCCGAAGGCGGCAACGAACCGCATACGACGTCACGCAGCACGCGACCCACGCCTGGGATCCCGGCGACTCATCGACCGCCCGTCCCGGCTCGACCCGAAACCGGCCGACTCCGCCCGACGACCAGCACAAGCCCGACACACCCCGGCACCCCGGCACTCCAGCACCCGAAGGCGCCACCGCAGAACGGCAGTTGGAACCGGGCGCGGGCAAAAGCCAGTCAGTCGAGCCCGGCGCGAGCCGGGCGAGCGGCCGTGGCGCATCGCCAACCGCCCTGCGCCAACCGCCCCGCAGCAATCGCCCTGCCCCAACCGCCCCACGGCAACCGCACCCCAGCCGTAGAGCCAGAACTCGTCGAGTTCACCCCCGTCACCCTGAAGCAGCGGAATTCTGCCCGGTGTTGGCGGTCGCCCGGACCGACCCGCGCTCCCTCAGCTCAGTCTCGCCCGCGCCAACTGCCGTGACTGGGCCACCAGTCGGTCCGTGCTGTCCCAGACCTCCGCGTCCTCCTCCAGGAAGCCGCCGGCCAGGTTGCGGGTGGTGATCGACACCCTCAGTGGTCCTGGTGCGGGGCGGGAGCGGACGTGGACCGTGAGTTCTACCGTCGGGACCCAGCCCTTGAGGCCGATCTCGAAGGCCGTTGGCGGGAGCGCGTCCACTGCCAGGAGGAGGGAGAGGGGGTCCGCGTCGCGGCCGTCCGCGAGGCCGAACCAGGAGCGCATCTCGCCCTTGCCGGAGGGAGCGCCGAGGGCCCAGCCCAGGGTGGACGGGTCGAGCTTCAGCATCAGGCGGTCGGTGATGGCCGAGCTGCCATCCACCGGTGCTGGGCCGTCCTCCGGGCCGAAGCACTGGTCCATGGGTGGGAACACCGGCGGGCGGGCCGTCGTGCGGACGTCGTCCGGGAGTGTGTCCAGGTCGCCGTAGGAGGCGAGGACGCGGATGCGTTCCACCTCGCGGCCCTCGTCGTCGTACTGGAGGAGGGACGCCTGGCCCGTCGAGAGGGTGCGGCCGGTGCGGACGACGTCCGCGCGGATGACCGCCGGGCCCGGCTGGGACGCCGTGAGGTAGTGCGCGGAGATCGTGAACGGGTCCGGGTGCGGGAGCGCGTCCGCCAGGGCCCGGCCCAGGACGGACAGGAGGTAGCCGCCGTTGACCGCGTTGATGATCGTCCAGCCGGCCGAGAGGTCGATGTCGTAGACGCCCGGGGCGCGACGGGTGACCGCCGTGTCGCGGTCGAACTCACTGTCACCGATCACGGCCCGCGTGGCCGCCGGTGCGGAAGCTGCTTCTGGCATACGTGAACCGTACAATAGGTAATTACTAAGCGGTAGCTTTGGTGTTGCGGGCATATGAAAACACCGGCCGGTCGGGTGAGGTTCCGGCAATTTCTTGGTAAGTGTCCGTACTCGTCCGTGACCCACGGCCCGTGATCCCCCTCTTTGGGGACATGAGCCTCACCGGGACTCCGTTCCTCTACACCGCCGTCGTGCTGACGATCGTCGCCCTCATACTGCCGCTCGTGCTGTGGTCGCGGATGCGCGGCCCCAAGGCCGTACGGGTGGCGGCCCGGGCCCTGATGCTGCTGTTCGCGCAGGCCACGGCCGTCACCCTGGTCTTCGTCATGGTCAACAACGAGAACAACCTGTACGACAACTGGGCCGACCTCCTCGGCACCGGCAACCACGTCCAGCAGGCCGCGAACCTCGGCAAGAACGGCACCGGCAACATCTCACTGAACCGGCTGCCCAAGGTCAAGCAGGACTTCTCCCCCGCCGAGGGGCCCGGCATGCGCGCGGCCGGCGGGGTGGAGGTCACCCAGCTCAAGGGCCAGGTCTCCGGCGTCAACGCCGAGGTGTACGTGTGGCTGCCGCCGCAGTACAAGGAGGCCGCCTACCGCAACCACAAGTTCCCGGTCGTCGAGCTGCTGCCCGGCTATCCCGGCTCGGCGAAGGCCTGGTTCGGGTCGCTGCACGCGACCGAGCAGCTGCTGCCGCTGATGAAGAGCGGCCGGGTCGCGCCGTTCATCCTGGTCGCGCCGCGCACCAATCTGCTGGCCGGCGTCGACACCGGCTGCGCCAACATCACCGGCACGGTCAACGCCGACACCTGGCTGAGCGTCGACGTACCGAAGATGGTCATGGACAACTTCCGTGCCCAGCCCGCCCCTTCGGGCTGGGCGGTGGCCGGCTACTCGGCCGGGGCGCACTGCGCGGTCAAGCTCGCGGTGGCCCATCCGGACCGCTACCGGGCGGCCGTGGGCATGTCCGGCTACAACGACCCGATCGCGGAACGCAATTCACTCGCGGCGGCGAGCCCGGCCCTGCGCGCCGCGAACAACCCGTATCTGCTGCTGAGGGCCAAGAGGACCCCGCCCGCGATCGCGCTGTACATCTCCGGCGAGTCCGGCGACGGCTACCAGGCGGGCACCGCCCTGGCCTCGGTCGCCAAGGCGCCGACGACCGTGCACGTGGTGTTCCTGCCGCGCAGCGACGGCGGTCACACGATGGCGCTGTGGCGGCCGCAGGTGACGACGGTGTTCCGCTGGCTGACCCTGGAGATGGGCAAGAACCATCCGCACGCGAAGACCAGTGGCACTACTCCTCACGGACGGTCGAACGCCGGTTCCACGCACGCGGAGCTCGCCAGTGGAACCGCATCGCGAGCAGGCGCAACACGAAAGCGGTGACGATCGCGAGCCCACTGGTGAGGGGGGTCAGCGCGTCGTAGTGGATGCAGAGCACGGAGATGGTGGCGCCGACGATCGCCGGGACCGCGTAGAGGTCGCGGTCCCAGCGGAGCAGGGACGGGGTCTCGTTGGCGAGGACGTCCCGCAGCACACCGCCACCGACGGCGGTGGCCAGACCCAGGGCGGCGGAGGAGGTGAGGCTGAGCCCGTAGTCGTACGCCTTCACCGTGCCCGAGACGCAGAACAGGCCGAGTCCGGCCGCGTCGAAGACGTTGACGCCGGCCTGGATGCGCTCCACGTGCGGATGGAGGAAGAAGACGAGGAGCGCGGCGAAGAGCGGGGTGATGAAGTACCCCAGGTCCGTGAAGGCGGCCGGGGGCACCGCCCCGATGATCACGTCCCGGAAGATCCCTCCGCCCAGCGCGGTGACCTCGGCGAGCACGGCGATGCCGAACACGTCGAAGTTCTTGCGGACGGCCAGCAGCGCGCCGGAGATGGCGAACACGAAGATGCCGACGAGGTCGAGCGTGTGCTGGACGGAGGGGCTGAACAGTTGCTGAAGCACCCCACATTGTTACCCGTGGGTCGTCAGAGGGTGGGCTTGCCCGTCGTGTAGAGCCAGGTCTGGAACAGGTCGTCGAGCTGCTGGCCGCTGATCTTCTCGGCGAGCGCGATGAACTGCTCGGTGCTCGCGTTGCCGTAGCGGTGCAGCTTCGTCCAGGCGGGCAGGAGCTTGAAGAACGCGGTGTCGCCGATGCGTTCGCGCAGCATCTGGAGGGTCATCGCGCCCCGCTGGTAGACGGCGGAGGCGAACATCGTGTCGCGCTGCGGGTCCGCCACGACTGTCCCCCAGAAGGAGCTGTCGGCGGGGCGGGCGTTGTAGCCGGCCAGGAACGAGTCGTGGGCGGTGCGGGTGCCCTGGTGCTCGGCCCACAGCCACTGGGCGTAGGTCGCGAAGCCCTCGTTGAGCCAGATGTCCTTCCAGTGCGCGACCGACACGGAGTCGCCGAACCACTGGTGGGCCAGCTCGTGCACGATCGTCGTCTCGCTGCGCACGGCGGAGTAGGCGGGCTTGGACTGCACCTCAAGCGAGAACCCGGCCTCCGGCATGTCGTCGACGATCGCGCCGGTCTCCTCGAAGGGGTACGGCCCGAAGACCTGCGACCAGTAGTCGGTGGCGGCGGCCGTCACGGCGTACACGTCGACGCTGTTGCTGTTGGCGAGGACCGGGTCGATCGCGACGTAGATCGGGGTGCCGCCGGGGGTCGTCCCCGTCTTGACGTCGAACTTCCCGATGGTGGCGGTGGCGAGATAGGTCGCCATGGGCTTCGACTCCCGCCAGTGGGTGTACGTCGAGTCGCCCTTGTCGTACGTCGAGACGAGGCGGCCGTTGGAGACTCCGGTGAGGCCCTTGGGGGCCTTGATGCGGATGTCGTAGGTGGCCTTGTCCGAGGGATGGTCGCTGGACGGGAACCAGGTGGAGGCGGCGTTCGGTTCGCAGGCGACGAAGACTCCGTCGGCGGTCTTCATCCAGCCGTAGTCGGAGCCGAACACGATGGGGCCGTTGAGGGGTTCGGGCACCCCGCCGTAGGTGACGGAGACCGTGAAGTCCTTGCCCTTGCGGAGGAAGTCCCGTGGTGTGATGCGCAGTTCGTCGCCGGTGCGGGTGAACTGGGCGCGTCTGCCGTTCACTTCGACCTTGGTGACCTCCAGCTTCTGGAGGTCCAGGTCGAAGGAGGAGAGGTTCTGGGTGGCGCGGGCGGTGAGGGTCGTACGGCCGTCGAGGCGGTCGGTGTCCGGGTTGTAGGCCACGTCGAGGGTGTAGTGGCGGGCGTCGAAGCCGCCGTTGCCGAGCTGGGGGAAGTAGGTGTCACCGATGCCGTCGGCGCCGGGGGTGGGGGCGGAGGAGGCGGCTATGACAAGAAAAGAGGCCGCCGCGGTCGCGAGGGCCCCTAAACGTGCCGAACGGGAGAGTGCCATGAGTCGTCCCTTCGGTATGTAGTCCGATTCAGACGGATACGGACGACTCTGCACTGCCCCAACTCGTCATGTTCATGACTTTGCCAAGTCGTCATACAGTGTGACCCAAGCCACACTTGAGAGTCGATATGCGCGATTACGTACAGAGAGTGCCACTTTCACCGGACCCACAGACAGGGAAAAACGGACATCCCGACAAACTTGCCGACGGCATCAAAGAAATAGTTGAGCTTTGCTTGAGATTCCATTGCAAGGGAATGGTAAATCAAACTTGTCGGCCTCAGCACCTGCCGATAACTTCGGACCCGCCAGAACAAGAAAGCGCATCAGCGCAAAGAAAACGGGGTAGAGAAATGCGGAAATTCGGAATCGCCGGGCGCGTTGTCGCGACGACCGTACTCCTGGCGGGCGCCTCGCTCGCCGCGCCGGCCGCCTACGCGTCGACGAACGCCCCGATGGGCTGCGACACCGATCCCTTCATCAGCATCAGCGCCTACGGCACGCACTACTACAAGCCGATCGGCTCGACCGCCGGCAAGTACAACGGCAGCAGCAGCAGCGAGACGCTCACCTACGCCCTGACCACCACCGTGAGCCGCTCGACCAGTTGGACGGTCGGCGGCAGCGCCAGCGTGGGCTGGGGCATCGGCAAGGTCGAGGCGAAGTTCGACCACAACGTCACCAAGACGACCACGAAGGGCGTCACGGTGACCGACACGCTGAATGTCCCCGGAAAGCGCTACGGCTATGTCACGCCCAAGGTCGAATTCCGTCGGTTCAATATCCGCAAGGAGCACTACGGTGCGAATTGCAAAGTGGTCGTCAACAAGGACTACGGCGTGATCGACGTGATCTGGACGTACCCCTTCTTTTCCGAGTGCACGGGGAAGCACGCCTGCACGCCGAAGCCGTAACGGCCAGCGGCCGGCCAGGCAGGCAGGCGAAGACCGGTAAATGAAAACGTCGGCCGGGCGGGAATCATCCCGCCCGGCCGACGTCTGTCCGGACCTTGTGACCAGAGGGTCGGTCCTACTGCCGCTGCTCCGGCGTCTCGCCCTCAGCCGCGGGAGCCTCGGGCTCGGCAACCGGCTCAGCCTCGGTACGTGCCTCTGCCGCCGCCTCAGCCGCGACCTCCGCCGCCACCGCGGCCGACGTCTCCGCCGACTCCTGAAGCGCCCTCTCGCCGAGCAGCTTCTCGGCCTCCTTCGCGACCGTCAGCAGGACCGTGTCCTGCGGGGCCTGGTCCGCGAAGTTCTCCGGGTGATGGCAGGCGACCTGCTGGCCGGGCATCAGCTCCAGGAGCGGCGGCTCCGTCGTCGTGCAGATCTGCGTCGCCTTCCAGCACCGGGTGTGGAAGCGGCAACCGCTCGGCGGCGAGATCGGCGAGGGCACATCACCCTGGAGCAGGATGCGGTCGCTCTTCGCGTTCTTCCGCCGCGGGTCCGGGATCGGCACCGCCGACATCAAGGCCTTGGTGTACGGGTGCATCGGCGCCTTGTACAGCAGCTCGCGGTCGGCCAACTCGACGATCTTGCCGAGGTACATGACCGCGATCCGGTCCGAGACGTGCCGGACGACCGAGAGGTCGTGCGCGATGATCACGTACGTGAGGCCGAGCTCCTGCTGAAGGTCGTCCAGCAGGTTCACCACCTGCGCCTGGATCGACACGTCGAGCGCGGACACCGGCTCGTCCGCCACGACCAGCCTCGGGTTGAGCGCGAGCGCGCGGGCGATGCCGATGCGCTGGCGCTGACCGCCGGAGAACTCGTGCGGATAGCGGTTGTAGTGCTCGGGGTTGAGGCCGACCACCTCAAGCAGCCGCTGCACTTCTCTCCTGACCCCGCCCTCGGGCTCGACGCCTTGGAGCTTGAAGGGGGCGCCGACGATCGTGCCGATAGTGTGGCGCGGGTTCAGCGACGAGTACGGGTCCTGGAAGATCATCTGCACATTGCGGCGCAGCGGGCGCATGCCGCTCACACCGAGGTGCGTGATGTCCCTACCCTCGAACTCGATCTTTCCGCCGGTCGGTTCGAGTAGCCGGGTGATCAGCCGCCCCATCGTCGACTTGCCGCAGCCCGACTCGCCGACGACACCCAGCGTCTCGCCGGACCTGACCTCGAAGTCGAGGCCGTCGACCGCGTGCACGGCGCCGACCTGCCGCTGCAGCAGGCCCTTCTTGATCGGGAAGTGCTTCTGCAGCCCGGTCACCTTCAGCAGGACCTCGCCGGGGGCAGTGCCCTTGGTGAGGGTCCCGCCCTGCTTCTGCGGCTCGTCGGCCTGCGCGGGAATCGTCACCGCTTTGTCGTCGTCACTCACAGCTTCGGCGCAATCTCTTCGGTCCAGATACGCTCCCGCTGTTCCTTGCCCAGGTGGCAGGCGGCCCAGTGCCGGGTGCCGACCTCGGCCAGCTCGGGGCGGACGGTGCGGGTGACGTTGTCCTTCGGGAGGTCCGCGTACGGGCAGCGCGGGTTGAAGGCGCAGCCGGACGGGACGTTGATCAGCGAGGGCGGGGAGCCCTTGACCGGGATCAGGCGGTCCTGCTGCTCACGGTCGAGCCGCGGCATCGAACCGAGCAGGCCCCAGGTGTAGGGGTGGCGGGGCTCGTAGAACACGTCCTCGGCCGGTCCCCGCTCGACGCAGCGGCCGCCGTACATCACCAGGATGTCGTCGGCCAGTTCGGCGACGACGCCCAGGTCGTGGGTGATGACGATGACCGCGGAGCCGAACTCCTTCTGCAGGTCCCGGATGAGGTCGAGGATCTGCGCCTGGACGGTCACGTCCAGGGCGGTCGTCGGCTCGTCCGCGATCAGCAGCTCGGGGTTGTTCACCAGCGACATCGCGATCATCGCGCGCTGGCGCATACCACCGGAGAACTCGTGCGGGTAGCTGTCCACCCGCTTGTCCGGCTGCGGGATGCCCACCCGGTCGAGCATCTCGACCGCGCGGCGCTTGGCGGTCTTCTTGTCGACGTTGTGGTGGATCCGGTACGCCTCCACGATCTGCGCGCCGATCGTGTAGTACGGGTGCAGCGCGGAGAGCGGGTCCTGGAAGATCATCGACATCTGCCGGCCGCGCAGCTTGCGCACGTGGTCGGGGTCGGCGGACAGCAGCTCGGTGCCGTCCAGCCAGATCTCGCCGGAGATCTGCGCCTTGCGCTTCCCGTACTGACCGGCGGTGTGCAGGCCCATGATGCCGAGCGAGGTCACCGACTTGCCGGAGCCGGACTCGCCCACGATGCCGAGGGTCTTGCCCTTCTCCAGCGAGAAGCTGAGGCCGTCGACGGACTTGACCAGGCCGTCGTCGGTGGGGAAGTGCACCTTCAGGTCGCGCACTTCGAGGAAGGAGGTCGGAGCCGGCGACGTGCTCGTGGGTTCGCCCACGGCCGCTCCGGTCTTGCTCAGTTCCGTCATGAGAGCCTCACTCGGGGGTCGATCACGGCGTACAGGATGTCCACCACGAGGTTGGCAAGCAGCACCGCGAGAGAAGTGATCAGGGTGACACCCAGAATGACGGGCAGGTCCTGGTTCTTGATGGCGCCGAGCACCGCCTGGCCGAGGCCGGGCAGGCTGAACGTCGTCTCGGTCAGGATGGCACCACCGATGAGCGCGCCGAGGTCCATGCCGAGCATCGTCAGGATCGGCGTCATCGTGGAGCGCATGGCGTGCTTGCCGATGACGACCTGTTCCTTGAGGCCCTTCGCGCGTGCCGTGCGGATGTAGTCCTCACCGAGGATCTCCAGCATGGTGGCGCGGGTGATGCGGGCGTACATGGCGGCGTAGAGGAAGGCGAGGGTGATCCAGGGCAGGATCATGCCGCCCAGCCAGCCGGAGAAGCTCTGGTCCAGCGGCACGTACTGGCCGTTGATCCAGTTCAGCCCGTAACTGAAGATCGCCAGCGAGAGCAGACCCGTGAAGTAGATGGGCAGGGACACACCACCGAGGGCGACGACCATGGCCGTCCGGTCCCAGACGCTGCCCCGCTTGAGCGCGGAGAGCACACCCGCCGCGACACCGAAGACCAGCCACAGCACGGCGGCACCGAGCGCGAGACCCAGGGTCACTGGGAAGCGGTCGGTCAGCTGCGGCCACACGGCCTGCTCACTACGGAACGAATAGCCGAAGCAGGGCGCGGCACAGTGGGTGACGTCACCGCCGGCCGAGTAGGTGCGGCCGACGAAGATGCCCTTGAAGAAGTGCCAGACCTGCACGAAGATCGGGTCGCTCAGACCCAGCTTCTCCCGCACCGCCTCGACGGCGTGCGGGTCGGCCTGCTTGCCCACGAAACTCGTGGCGATGTCGACGCCCGCCCACTTGGGGACGAGGAAGAAGATGCTGAAGACCACCAGGATGATGACGACCAGCATCACTGCGGCGGCGAACAGCCGCCTGATGAGGTAAGCGAGCACAGCTAACGGCCCGCCGCGGGACCGTGGGCCACCGGAGGTCTTCCGGTGGCCCACGGTCCCGCCGCGCCGGCCTTCACCTGCCTTTCGTGCCGTACGGCGGGTGTGCCGGAATTACTTCGTGGACTTCAGACCGATGTTGACGAAGTCGTAGTAGCCGCTGTACGCGTTCGTCGTGTACACGTTGGCGATACGCGAGGAGCGCCAGTTCAGGAGTCGCTCGAAGGTGAAGGGCAGGTAGTACGCGCCCTCGGTGACCTTGTGGTTGATCTCCGTGGCGATCTGTGTCTTCTTCGACTCGTCCAGCGCGGCGTTGTACTGGTCGAACAGCCCGTCGATCGTCTGGTCCTTGATCAGGGCGAAGTTGTTGTTACCGCTCTGCAGGATGTAGTTGCTGTCCCACAGCGGGGCGCCGTAACCCTGGACGGTCGGGAAGTCCGCGCCCCAGCCCATGATGATGATGCCGAGCTTCTTCTTCGCGACGTTCGAGGGGGAGCCGATGATGCCGGAGCTCTGCGAACCGTCGTACTGGTAGATGTCGGCCTGGATGCCGACCTTCTTCAGCGCCGCCTGCAGGGACGTGGCCGTGGCCACCTCCTGCTGCTTGTTGTTGCGGACGGCGATGGTGGTCTTGAAGCCGTTCGGCTGACCACAGGCCTTCAGCGCCTTCTTGGCCAGGTCGTCGTTGCCGGTCTTGTTGGCACCGGAGATCCCGTACGGGTCGTACTTCTGGCCCTCGCCACCGGCGATGGCGGGCGGGAGCATGTTGGTGCCGATGTCACCACCGGCGATCGGGCCACCGCGCGCGGTCTGCAGCGACACGTGGTCAGCCGCGTAGATGACCGCCTTGCGGCACTCGATGTTGTCGAACGGCTTGACGCTCTGCGGGAAGACCGCGTAGCGGATGAAGCCGGAGATCGGGTTGTCCAGGTTGGCCTTGTGCTGCTTCAGGGCGATGGTGCGGCCCTGCGGACCGAGACCCGTCTGGCTGGCGTCGATGTCGTAGTCGCCGTTGATCAGACGCTGGTCCATGTCGGACTGGTTCGAGGAGATGGTCAGCGAGATCGTGTCCGGGTACGCCTTGCGCACCGGGTCGGACGACGCCTTCCAGTTGGTGTTGCGCACCAGGACCAGCTTCTTGCCCGGGCTGTACGACTGGAACTTGTACGGGCCGGAGGAGAAGGGGTGCAGCGTGTACTTCGCCTTGGTGTCCTTGTCCTGGCGGACCGGGGACGCCGTGACCATGGCGAGGACCTGCTTGAAGTCCGAGTTCGCCGTGGGCAGGTGGAAGACGATCGTCTTGGCGTCGGGTGTGGAGATCGCCTTCAGACCGAGCTTGTCCGCCGAGGTGTCCTTGTACGGACCCTTGTAGGTGCCCTTGGGGTCAAGCATCTGCTGGAGGTAGATCGGACCGCCGGACAGCACGTCCTGCGCCCAGACGCGCTCGATGCCGTACTTGATGTCCTGGGAGGTGATGGCCTTGCCGTCCTCCCACGTGATCCCGTCACGCAGGTGGAAGGTGTAGGTCTTGCCGTCGGCCGAGACCTGACCCATGTCGGTGGAGAGGTCGGGCGTGAGCTCGGCGCCCGCGGCACCCGGCTCGGTCTTGAAGGTGAGCAGCTGACGGCTGTAGTACCGCGAGAAGTCCCACATGAAGCCGTAGTAACCGCGCGTGGTGTCCCAGAAGTCGGCGTCCTGGGCGGAGACGAACTTGAGCTCGCCGCCCTTCTTGACCAGCGAGGCCTGGGCGACCTTGTTGTTCGCCGCGTCGAAGCCGGCGGCGCCGGACTTCGAACCGCCGCCGCCGTCGTCGCTGCTGCCGCCGCCGCACGCTGCCAAGGCCAGCATGCCGGCGACCGCGGCAGCAGCGGCAAACGCCTGCTTACGCCGCCCTGTGGTGCGTTGGGTAGTCACGATCTCGGATCCTCCGGATTTGATGAGAGACCCCGTGTAGATGGCACGGGACGCTTGGGGTAAGGCGGTTCAGCGGGAGCCCTTCGGGTCCAGCGCGTCCCGCACGCCGTCGCCGAAGAGATTGAAGGCCAGAACGGTGATGAAGATCGCCACGCCGGGAACGACCATGTACATGGGGTCCGAGTCGTAGTAGTCGATCGCGGTGGAGAGCATCTGTCCCCAGGAGGACGTGGGCGGCTTGACGCCCACGCCCAGGAAGCTGAGTGCCGCCTCGGTGAGGATGTTGGTGGGGATCATCATCGTCGTGTACACGATGATCGGCGCGACCAGGTTGGGCAGCAGTTCCTTGAACAGGATGTAGAAGCGTCCGGCACCCAGCGATCGGGCGGCCTCGACGTACTCGCGCTCACGCATCGAGAGCGTCTGTCCGCGCACCACGCGTCCGATGTACGGCCAGCCGAAGAAGCCGATCACCAGGATCATCACGAACACACGCACGCTGGATCCGCTCAGGCCCAGCATCTCGTTCGGCATCACGGAGACCAGCGCGATGATGAAGAGCAGCTGCGGGAAGGCCAGCAGACCGTCCATGACGCGGCTGATCGCCGAGTCGACCCAGCCGCCGAAGAAGCCGGCCAGGATGCCGAGGACGGTGCCCAGCACGACGGCGACGATCGCGGACAGGAAGCCGACGAGGAGCGAGATCCGGGCGCCGTAGAGGATCCGCGCGAAGATGTCGCGGCCGTTGACGGGCTCGACGCCCAGCAGGTGGTCGCCGCTGATGCCGCCCAGCGACCCCGTGGGGGTGCCGTACAGCGGGTCGATCAGGCTCTCGTGGAAGGTGTCCGGATCCTGCCCGATCAGGTTGGCGATCACCGGGGCGAGAACTGCGACCAGAATGAGGACGAGCACGACAATGCCGCCCGCGAGGGCGAGTTTGTCGCGCTTGAGGCGCTCCCAGGCGATCCGGCCCAGGGAACGTCCCTGCACGGCCTTGTCACCGGCGGCAGCAGCCGCCGCTTCTTCGGCCGCGCTCGGGGCCGCTTCCGCGGTCGGCTCGTGCAATGGTGCCGTCATCTGGCAGGGACCCCTCTCAACCGGCGGTAGCCGGCCCACACTTGCCGCTGTGGCGGCCATGATCAGTCCGTCGTACATCGGGGCGAACGGCCCCTGGTGCGGGAGTCTTCAACGCTTTGGTGATCTGCTGCCAGACTTGGCGGTGAATGGATGCGCAAACGTGATGCGGTCAGGAGGGTTCCGTTATACGGACAACGGGTAACGCCCCCCGGACGCGGGGCAGTTGGGACAGATCACCGATTCGACGCCTTTCGGGGCATCGCACCGCCGTCTACGCGCGGAGAAATATGCCGTAGACGTAAATCCTGCGGAGAAGCTGGGAAGAGGACTCGCGGGCTCAGTATCCACCACGGGCGGGTGGGTACCCGTACCCGCCCGCCTGAGCGGGGGCGGCATGGGCCTCACGGTCGTAGAACGGGCGGGTGTTCGCCCGCAGCCACAGCGCCACCGGGTCGTAGTCGTCGGACATCGCCACGGTCGACACCGGCAGCCCGTCCGGGACCGCGCCGATGGACTGCTGCATCATCGCGCGCACCGAGTCCACGGCGGGCGGACTGGTGTCGTACACATCCAGACCGATCGCGAGATACGGCGCTCCGAGCGCGGGCTGCACCCAGGCGCGGCGGAGGGTGCGGACCGCCGGGGTACGGTGGGCGTTCTGTGTGAGCAGGCCGTAGAACTGCGGGACCTCGATCGCCGGTTCCGTCAGGCGCAGCGGCCCCGCGGGCTGGCGCTCCAGGCCGGTGGCGATGCGGCGCAGGTCCAGCCAGGGGATGCCGAGGCCGCCGCCGGGGGCGTGCGGGTTGAGCCAGAGGCCGAAGTGGTCCGGATAGAGGGTGCGGGCCACGTCCAGGCCGTCGACCACCTCGTACGAACGGTTCCAGCCGCTCGCCGACAGCTCCTGGGCGGAGGTGACGCAGGGGGCGTAGCCGTAGCCCTCGACGTGCATGTTTCCGTACTGGGCGTCCGGGGAGCCGGACTGGCCGTGCCACAGGAGCATCCAGATCTGGCCGGAGTGGGGGGTCGCGAGGGCGCGCAGGAGCGCCTCGTAGGCGTCGTAGCGCCCGGGCGTCACCTGGCGCAGCATGTGCTCGACCTGGCCGGTCGCGGTGCCGCTGGCGCTCACGTGTACCGCCCCTTCTGGTGGTTGGCCTGCGTTGGGGTCCAGCTTAAGCGCCCAATGGGTCGGGGCTCAGTGTCCGTTGGCGAGTGCGGGTCGTGTGCGGCTGGACGCGGAGTTTCTAGTGACCCTGTGTATAGAAGGGGCGCACTGTTTGCCGCATCCAGTCCGCCACCGGGTCCTGGGTCACATCCAGGAGGACCAGGTTTACCGGCCACTTGACCTCGGTCCTGGTGAGGGCCCGGGACAGGGCGTCCATCGGGACCGCCCTCAAGTCGCCCTCCCAGTTGGTCAGTTCGACGCCCACGAACATCACCGGGTCGGCGGTCTCGATCGCGGCCAGGCAGCGGCGGGCCGTGCCGACCACTCCGGTGCCCGCGAACTCGGCGGAGGCCGCGGCCAGGAAGTCGACCGGGTCGTCCTGCCAGTCGGGCTCGAAGAGGCGGACCCGGCCGCCGCTGGTCGGGCCGTCGAGGGCGGTGCGGCCGATGCGGCACAGCTCGGCCACGGCGGGGGGCGGGAGGGGGATGCCGACCACGCCGTCCGGGTTCACCGCGATGCCCACCTGCGGGGGCAGCCCGCGGGCGAACTCCACCGCGGGCGCGATCGTGAACGACAGATGCGAGCCGACGACCTGGCGGAACTGCTCCTCGGAGCTGAAGACCGGGACGAAGGCCTGGCCTTCGATGTCCAGGGTGGGCAGGTCCAGGGGTCCGCTGTGCGGGCCGCCGCCGCTGGGCAGCGGGACCCAGACGAAGCTGCGGGCCAGCACCTCGATGATCCGGCCGCCGGCCGAGGGCAGGCCGAGGGAGACCGAGAGCACCTCCTCCAGCTCGTTGCCGGGCCATCCGCCGTGCGGATGCGGGTGGGGGTACGCCTGACCGGGGAAGTCCGCCGGGAAGTCCATCTACCTACCGCCTGCTGGTGAAACCGCCTGCTGTAAACGTGCTGTGACGGAAAAGGCTAGCGGCTCAGCCCGCGAAGTCGATCCGGCGCAGCACGTCCGCCGCGTCCCGGTCCAGCAGCACCGCCGAGCCCACGCCGTGCGGCAGGTCGCCGCGCTCCACGGCGCGCAACAGGCGGGCGGCGGCCCGGCGGTGGCGCAGGAACGCGTACCGCGAGACACCCCGGCCGCGCTCGCGCTGGCCGTCCAGCGCGGTGTCCGGGCTGACGTCGAGGAACACCAGGTGCAGGGTGCCGCCGCGGCGGCGGGCGGCGCGGGCCAGCCAGCCGCGCACCCAGGTCTGGGTGCCGCAGTCGTGCACGACCGCTCCGGACGTGGAGCGCAGGGTGCGGTGCAGTCCCGTGTAGTGGGCGAGGCGGACCAGGGGGCGGTAGACCGCGTACGGGAGCAGATCCGATATGCGGGACATCCGGGTGTCCCAGCGGTCCCGGGCGTCCTGGCTGTCGACGCGGGCGCCGTCGCCCGGCACCGCGCGCCGCATCAGCGTGGACTTGCCGCTGCCGGGCAGGCCGGTGACCACGACGAGGTCACGGGGGCCGAAGCGGAGTCCGTGCGGGCTGCGGCCCGCGCGCTCGCGCAGGTCGCGGACGACCGGTGCCGGGCGGGCCGGGCATGCCTCTCCGGCCGGGGCCGCGGGCTGCTCGGGCACTGCTACGGCCGAGGTCGTGGCGTACACCGTGGTCCTTGTCACCGTGATCGTCCTCCCTGCGGGGTCAGGAAAGGTTCTCCCCAACGAACGTAAAGAGAAGGTAATGCACGGTGTCTCGCGGTTCCGTTCGCTTCCGGCCACAGGCCTGTTACAAAGCCTGTGCGATGATGTGCGCGCCTAACTGCATACCGGCCGCTTGAATCCGCGCGGGAGAGTCCCCAGGCATCTGTTGCTGGGGCGCCGAAGGAGCAAGTCCCTCCCTTGAATCTCTCAGGCCCAGTTACCGCGCGGGCGAGGCACATCTGAAAAGCGGACCGCCCGTCCCGGTGGTCCCACCCAAGGTGCAACCCATGGCCCGTGCGTGTCCCGCGCGGTCATGGCGAACCTCTCAGGTTCCGATGACAGATGGGGAGGAACGACCTCGCCGTCATGCCTTGGGAGACCGACCGATGAGCAGTACCGCCGCCCCCCGTCGTATCGCGCTCGACGCGCTGCACCGCTCGCTCGGTGCGACGATGACCGACTTCGCCGGCTGGGACATGCCGCTGCGCTACGGTTCCGAGCGCGACGAGCACCTCGCCGTCCGCACGAAGGCCGGCCTCTTCGACCTCTCCCACATGGGCGAGATCACGGTCACCGGACCGGAGGCGGCCCGACTCCTCAACTACGCGCTCGTCGGCGACATCGCCTCCGTGGGCGTCGGCCGCGCCCGCTACACCATGATCTGCCGTGCCGACGGCGGCATCCTCGACGACCTCATCGTCTACCGGCTGGCCGACACCGAATACATGGTTGTGGCCAACGCGTCCAACGCCCAGATTGTCCTGGACTCGTTGGTCGAGCGCGCCGAGGGCTTCGACGCGGTCGTCCGCGACGACCGTGACGCTTACGCGCTGCTCGCCGTCCAGGGCCCCGAGTCCCCCGGCATCCTCGCCTCGCTCACGGACGCCGACCTCGACGGCCTCAAGTACTACGCCGGTCTCCCCGGCACGGTCGCGGGCGTCCCCGCGCTGATCGCCCGCACCGGCTACACCGGCGAGGACGGCTTCGAGCTGTTCGTCTCCCCCGGCGACGCGGAGAAGCTGTGGCTGGCACTGACCGAGGCTGGGGCGCCGACCGGGCTGATCCCGTGCGGCCTGTCCTGCCGCGACACCCTCCGCCTGGAGGCCGGGATGCCGCTCTACGGCCACGAGTTGTCGACCTCCCTCACCCCCTTCGACGCCGGACTCGGCCGGGTCGTGAAGTTCGAGAAGGACGGCGACTTCGTCGGACGTACGGCCCTGGAGGCCGCCGCCGAACGCGCCGCCGCGCAGCCGCCGCGCGTCCTGGTCGGCCTGGTCGCCGAGGGCCGCCGGGTCCCGCGCGCCGGATACTCCGTGGTCGCCGACGGCCAGGTGATCGGCGAGATCACCTCCGGCGCCCCCTCCCCCACGCTGGGCAGGCCCATCGCGATGGCCTACGTCGACGCGGCGCACTCGGCGCCGGGTACGACCGGTGTCGGTGTGGACATCCGGGGCAGTCACGAGCCGTACGAGGTCGTGGCGCTGCCGTTCTACAAGCGCCAGAAGTGACAGTCGTCGTAGCGTCGGGTCCGTGACCGGGCGGATCACCGCTGCTCAACCACGCCCTCCGCGTCTCCCCCCTTCACCAGCACTCCACCGCGTACAGGAGAATTCACGCCATGAGCAACCACCCCGAGAATCTGCGGTACAGCAAGGAACACGAGTGGCTGACGGCCGCCGTCGACGGTGTCTCGACGGTCGGTATCACCGAGTTCGCGGCCAACGCGCTCGGCGATGTCGTCTACGCCCAGCTGCCCGAGGTCGGTACGACGGTGACGGCGGGCGAGTCCTGCGGCGAGCTGGAGTCGACCAAGTCGGTGTCAGACCTGTACGCACCGGTCACCGGTGAGGTCGTGGAGATCAACACGGCCGTCGTGGAGGAGCCCGCGCTGGTCAACTCCGAGCCCTTCGACGGCGGTTGGCTCTTCAAGGTACGGATCACGGACGAGCCCGGCGAGCTGCTCTCCGCGGACGAGTACACCGCCTTCACCACCGCCGCCGGCTGAGGAGTCGTAGAAACATGTCCGTCCTGAACACCCCGTTGCACGAGCTCGACCCGGACATCGCCGCCGCGGTCGACGCCGAGCTGCGCCGGCAGCAGTCCACGCTGGAGATGATCGCCTCGGAGAACTTCGCTCCGGTCGCGGTCATGGAGGCGCAGGGCTCGGTCCTCACCAACAAGTACGCCGAGGGATACCCGGGCCGTCGTTACTACGGCGGTTGCGAGTACGTCGACGTCGCCGAGCAGATCGCGATCGACCGGGTCAAGGAACTGTTCGGCGCCGAGTACGCCAACGTCCAGCCGCACTCGGGCGCCTCCGCGAACCAGGCCGCCCTGTTCGCGCTGGCCCAGCCCGGCGACACGATCCTCGGCCTCGACCTGGCGCACGGCGGCCACCTCACCCACGGGATGCGGCTGAACTTCTCCGGCAAGCAGTTCAACGTGGTCGCCTACCACGTGGACGCGGGGACCGGTCTGGTCGACATGGCCGAGCTGGAGAAGCTCGCCAAGGAGCACCGCCCGAAGGTCATCATCGCGGGCTGGTCGGCGTACCCGAGGCAGCTGGACTTCGCCGAGTTCCGCCGGATCGCGGACGAGGTCGAGGCGTATCTGTGGGTCGACATGGCGCACTTCGCGGGGTTGGTGGCGGCAGGCCTCCACCCGAACCCCGTCCCCTACGCGGACGTCGTCACCTCCACCACCCACAAGACGCTGGGCGGCCCGCGCGGCGGAATCATCCTCGCCAAGCAGTCCTTCGCGAAGAAGCTCAACTCCTCCGTCTTCCCCGGTTTCCAGGGCGGTCCGCTGGAGCACGTGATCGCCGCCAAGGCGGTCTCCTTCAAGGTCGCGGCGGGCGAGGAGTTCAAGGAGCGCCAGCGGCGTACGGTGGAAGGCGCGCGGCTGCTCGCCGAGCGACTGGTCCAGGACGACGTGAAGGCCGTAGGGGTCGACGTCCTGTCGGGCGGCACGGACGTGCACCTGGTCCTGGTCGACCTGCGCAACTCCGAACTCGACGGTCAGCAGGCCGAGGACCGGCTCCACGAGGTCGGCATCACGGTCAACCGCAACGCCGTCCCGAACGACCCGCGGCCCCCGATGGTCACGTCGGGCCTGCGCATCGGTACCCCGGCGCTGGCGACCCGCGGCTTCACGGCCGAGGACTTCGCCGAGGTCGCGGATGTCATCGCGGAGACGCTCAAGCCGTCGTACGACGTGGCGGGTCTGAAGGCCCGGGTCACGGCGCTGGCGGAGAAGTACCCGCTGTATCCGGGCCTGTAGTCGGCCCGTCCGGCTGTAGTCGGCCACCGGGGGCGCCGCGCACAATGAGAGGTGTGCGCGGTGCCCCACCCCCTCGCACCACCCCGCACGTCTTGCGTTCTTCTGAGGAGTCACCGTGGCCATCTCGGTCTTCGACCTGTTCTCGATCGGCATCGGCCCGTCCAGCTCCCACACGGTCGGCCCGATGCGGGCCGCCCGCATGTTCGCGCTCCGGCTGCGCAACGAGGAACTGCTCGACTCCGTCGCCTCCGTCCGCACCGAGCTGTACGGCTCGCTCGGCGCGACCGGGCACGGGCACGGCACCCCGAAGGCGGTGCTGCTCGGCCTGGAGGGCGAGTCGCCGCGCACGGTGGATGTGGAGGGGGCCGACGAACGGGTCGAGCAGATCAAGACGGCCGGACGCATCCGCCTGCTCGGCGAGCACGAGATCCCGTTCGACTTCGACGCCGACCTCAAGCTGCACCGCCGTAAAGCCCTGCCGTACCACGCGAACGGCATGACGCTGTGGGCGTACGACGCGGCGGGCGGCGAGCTGCTGTCCAAGACGTACTACTCGGTGGGCGGCGGATTCGTCGTCGACGAGGAGGCGGTGGGCGCCGACCGGATCAAGCTGGACGACACGGTCCTCAAGTACCCGTTCCGCACCGGCGACGAGTTGCTGCGCCTCACGCAGGAGACCGGGCTGTCGATCTCCGCGCTGATGCTGGAGAACGAGCGCGCCTGGCGCACGGAGGAGGAGATCCGGGCCGGGCTGCTGGAGATCTGGCGGGTGATGGGGGCGTGCGTGTCGCGGGGCATGTCGAGGGAGGGCATCCTGCCCGGCGGCCTGCGGGTCCGCCGCAGGGCCGCCATGTCGGCACGCCAACTCCGGGCGGAGGGCGACCCGTTGGCGCACGCGATGGAGTGGATCACGCTCTACGCGATGGCGGTGAACGAGGAGAACGCGGCGGGCGGACGGGTGGTGACCGCCCCCACGAACGGCGCGGCCGGCATCATCCCGGCGGTCCTCCACTACTACATCAACTTCGTGCCGGGCGCCGACGAGGAGGGTGTCGTCCGCTTCATGCTCGCGGCCGGCGCCATCGGCATGCTCTTCAAGGAGAACGCGTCCATCTCCGGCGCGGAGGTCGGCTGCCAGGGCGAGGTCGGCTCCGCCTGCTCGATGGCGGCGGGCGCACTGGCCGAGGTGCTCGGCGGCTCCCCCGAGCAGGTCGAGAACGCGGCCGAGATCGGCATGGAACACAACCTCGGCCTCACCTGCGACCCCGTCGGCGGCCTCGTCCAGATCCCCTGCATCGAACGCAACGGCATGGCCGCGGTGAAGGCGGTGACCGCCGCGCGGATGGCGATGCGGGGGGACGGCTCCCACAAGGTGTCCCTCGACAAGGTCATCAAGACGATGAAGGAGACGGGGGCGGACATGAGCGTCAAATACAAGGAGACGGCGCGGGGTGGGCTTGCGGTGAACATCATCGAGTGTTGACGGTATAGGCCCTGACCAGCGCGTTCTCATCTTTCAGCGCTGTCGGGGCCTTCCCTGCTTACGCGGCCGAAAGTCCCTGGAATCTCCCTGGGACAGGCCTGGAAGTCCCTGAAAAGTCCCTGGGATGTCCCCTAGGACAGGCGTCTGGCCTGGGGAATCGCAACACCGTCGATTGCTGCTCCGCTTCGCGCAGGCCGTCGACAACCGCGAGGATGTATCAAATCGATCCCCTAAGGCCACCACAGGGGTACTATTCGATACATGAGTGCTGCGGAGACCTCACGCCTGGAACAGCGACTGACCGGCCTCACCCCCACGTTCACGACGGCACAGGCACGTCAGGCCCTGCTCTCCCCCCGTGATCTGACGTCCTTGGTCGCAGCGGGAGAGATAGACGAACTGTCCCGGGGGGTCTACCGACGGGCAGACGCACCGGAGACAGCGCACGCCGATCTGCTGGCCGTGTGCGCGCGGGCTCCGCGCGCCATCGTGTGCGGCGAGTCCGCCTTGGCCCTGCATGAGCTCATCGACGACATCCCCACATCTGTACACATCGCCGTGCCACGCGGTACACGCCGCCCCACGATCTCCTACCCCCCGACCGTGGTGGCGCAGTACGCCCCGGCGACCTTCGCCCTCGGCGTCGAACGATTCGAAGCAGCCCCAGGAGAAACCATCCCCGTGTACAACGCCGCCCGCAGCGTCGTCGACGCCATGCGCCACCGCAGCCGCATCGGCGAGACCCTCGCCCTGTCCGCGCTCGGCCGCTATCTGCGCCAGGGCGGACGCCGTAACGTCGGCGAACTCCAGGACGTCGCACGCGAGTTGGGTGCTCTCTCCGTCATCCGCCCTGCCGTCGAGGCGGTGCTCGCCTGATGGCCAACCCCACGCGTGACACCACCGCCGGCCGCGTCTACAACGACCTGCGCAACCTGGCCCGCCGCACCAGCCGCTCAACAGACGAAATCATGGTCGAGTACGTCCTCGAACGCTTCCTCTACCGCCTGGCCGCATCGCCCCTCGGCCGCGAACACTTCGTCCTCAAGGGTGGCCTGCTCCTCGCCCAGTTCGGCGCACGCCGGATGACCCGCGACATCGACATCCTCGGCCGCTCATTCCCGGGCACCGAAACCGAGATCGTCCACAGGATCGGGGCCATCGCCACTAACGAGATCGACGACGGAGTCGTATTCGATCCCGCGACGCTCAAGACCGTACCTATCCGCGAGGAGGACGAGTACCACGGTCTACGCCTGTCCATGGCCGCCTCCATCGCCCGAGCACGACTCAAGCTCCAACTGGATGTCAGCTTCGGCGATCCAGTCACTCCCGGCCCCCGGATCATCGACTACCCACAGCAACTCACGACGGACAGTTTCCAACTCCTCGGCTACCCACTCGCCACCGTCATCGCCGAGAAGCTCTCCACCGCCGTCTCACTCGGCGACCTCAACACCCGCGACCGCGACTACGGCGACCTCTACCGCCTGCTCACCCTCAACGACCTTGACGGCCAGGAACTCACCACCGCGCTAACCGCCACAGCCGCACACCGCGGCATCACCCTGAAACCCCTCAGCACCGCCATCAGTGACCTCGGCGAGCGTCGCCAGACCTCGTACACCGCCTGGCGCCGGAGACAGGGCCCCGCCGCGACCGGCTACCCCGAACGCTTCACAGACGTCGTCCGACAAGTCACCGCGTTCGCCGACACACTTCTCAACGACGACGCCATCACCCTCGCTTGGAGTGCGGCGACCCTCACGTGGTCATGAACCAGACCCGGCCGACCGGCCAAACCTTCGGGGCGAACCCAGGACCTACGCATTGCGAGGGCCTGCGCGATCGTGACGGTCGCTGACCCGTGATCGCGCTCGATCCGCTTTTCCCTCGTCAGCGAATCAGCGCGCCGGGGGGCACGATAAATGCTGTGGCGCGCGCCGGAGGTGCTTCTGTCCGCCCTGACGTGGGTCGAGGCCGGTCCGGGACACTGAAGGTGTTCGTTCCGGTCGAAACCGACGCTTCTGTGATGCCGGTGAGCTCGCAGGTCAGCATGGTGCCGAGGGCTATCCACGGGAACCGTGAAGTGTTGCTGTGAGCACGCGCGTCCGAATCCTTGGTCCACCTTGGCCCTCCCGGAACATGGACGTTCTGGATGAATTCTGCGCCAGCCTGGACATCAGCTAGAAGGACGCCAAAGCGCCCGTCCGCACCCTGACCACGAAGCGGCGGGGAACGTTCACCACCCAGAGAACCAACAAAAAACCTACCTGCAGGCCCGCTACAAACGGATGACTGCCCGCCGCGACTCCTAACGCGCCGTACGCCGCGCGATCACCGTACTCAACCAGCTCGGATACACCGTCACCCTCAACCCGGTCCAAGACGCAGCCTGAACATCCACAGACCAAGTGCCCGGCGGCCACAACGACCACCGGGCACCCAGCCCTGCCCGAACAGCCCCCGATCTGGACCTACTTACGCGTCAGAGACTTACAGAACTCGATGGCATGATGCTTGATCCAATAGGTGCTGAACCGTCCGTTCACGCATTCGGCTTGCCTGGCCGGGACTCCGGAGGCGACTTCCGAGGCAGCGGCCCGCTCACCATGGGCGGCTGACCGCAGACTCGGTTGGGGACGAGAAACAGATCGAGTGTTGCCGCCCTGGGACCACCGACCGCCTGGCTATGAGGGCCGAGAATCAGTCGTCGTAGCACTCGGTGACGAGGAACCGCGTCCCATCGAGTACCCCTCCGACAGGCGCCTCGGCCCACTTGGCAAGCAGGTCCGGTTGGCCTTCAACCCGGCTCAACAGATCGGCGATCTCATCAGCGCCCGGCGACCTGGGGAGTACACAGCGAACTACCGCACTACCTGTCGCGCTGCCGCCCGAGCATCAACTACACAGTCCCGTATGCACCTCAGGCAGCATGAGATACGTTGCAAAAAGTTCTCGACAAGGAGTCCCCAAAAAAAAGTCCCTGACGCGGCTAAAGGCCAGCTTAAGCATGCCAAAACCGCAGTTCAAAGCCATGATCAATAGCCGTCCACATGTCCGTGAAGTACAAGGAGACGGCTCGGGGTGGGCTCGCGGTGAACATCATCGAGTGTTGAGGGGGTGGGGGGTGCCCCCTAGGAGCCCTCGCCTCTCGGCGAGACGAGTCCCGTCTCATACGCGAGGACGACGGCCTGGACGCGGTCGCGCAGGTTCAGCTTGGACAGGATGCGGCCGATGTGGGTCTTGATCGTGGTCGGGCTCAGGAGCAGGCGGTCCGCGAGTTCGGCGTTGCTCAGGCCCGTCGCGAGCAGGCGGAGCACCTCAAGTTCGCGCGGGGTGAGGCCGGAGAGGTCGCGGTGGAGACCGGCCGGCCGGTCCTCTTCGCGCTGGGCGAAGCGTTCGATCAGACGGCGGGTGATCGCCGGGGCGAGCAGGGCGTCGCCGGACTGCACCAGGCGTACGGCGGCGACGAGATGCTCGGGGCTGACGTCCTTGAGCAGGAAGCCGCTGGCGCCGGCGGTGAGCGCGGCGTAGACGTAGTGGTCGAGGTCGTAGGTGGTCAGGATGATGACCCTGGTGCCGTCCGGCCCGTCGGCGAGGATCCGTCTGGTCGCTTCGATGCCGTCCATCCGTGGCATCCGGATGTCCATGAGGACGACGTCGGGCCGGGTGCGCCGGACCGCCGCGAGCGCCTCCGCCCCGTCGGCCGCCTCGGCCGTCACCTCGATGCCGTCCGCGGCGAGGATCATTCCGAAGCCGGTGCGTACGAGGGCCTGGTCGTCGGCGATGACGGCGCGCAGCGCCGGCCGGTTCACGGCGTCCGCCACGGGACTCGGGCCTTGACCCGGTAGCCGCCGGCCAGGGTCGGACCGGCCGTGAGTTCGCCGCCGTAGACCGCCAGCCGTTCCCGCAGCCCGATCAGCCCGCGGCCGTTGCCGTCCGCCCGAGGGGCGTCGCGAGTGGCTCCGGTGTCGGTGATCTCGACCTCCAGTGCGTCTCCGGTGTATCCGACGGTGACGGAGGCATCGGCGCCGGGCGCGTGTTTGATGGTGTTGGTCAGTGCCTCCTGCACTACGCGGTAGGCCGCGAGGTCCACCCCCGGCGGCAGCGGGTCGGGCGGCAGCGACACCGCGATGCCGACCGGTGTCCCGGCGGCGCGTACCCGTTCGATCAGGGCGTCGAGCTGCCCGAGGCCGGGCTGCGGTTCGAGGCCGTCGGCGGGGCTGTCGGCGCGGCCGGTGTCCGGGGCGGCCAACAGGCCCATCACATGCCGCAGTTCGGCCATCGCGGCCCGGCCTCCGGCCTCGACCGCCAGCAGGGCCTGCTTCGACCGCTCCGGCGCCACGTCCATCACCTTGCGTGCCGCGCCCGCCTGGATGACCATCACGCTCACATTGTGGGTCACGACGTCGTGCAGTTCGGCGGCGATCCGGGCCCGCTCCTCCTCGACGGCCCGGCGCATGCTCTCCTCCTGGACCTGTTGCAGCCGGGTGTACCGGTCCCGGCTGGCCGCGAGCCGCCGCTGCCAGAAGCGGACGGTGCTGGCCAGCACCCCGGCGACCAGCAGCACGACCGCCGGGCTCGACCATCCCGGGAACACCGGGTCCGTGTCCCGGAACGCCAGCCCGGCCAGCACGGCGGCGACGACAAGACCGGCCGTCGCCCGCGCCCGGTGACGGCTGTACATCGTGGCGCTGTAGGCGCCGATGACGCAGGTCAGCACGTTGATCCAGGAGGCGTTGTCACCGATGACCACCGCAGCGCCCAGCACCACCCCGAACGTGGCCAGCGGATACCTGCGCCGGGCCGCCAGCGGCAGCGCGGAGAGGACGACCAACGGCCAGGCCGGCGCAGAGGGTTCGTGCTCCGCGACCCGCGGACCCGGTACGGGCGGCGTGGGCGGGCGCGGGACCTGCGAGCGGTCCCGGGCGTACCCGGACTCCACCTTCGAGCTGATCCGGACCGGCCCGTCGCCGGGATAGCGCGACGCCACGATCAGCGCGAGAACGGTCAGCACGACCGCCAGCACCACATCGGCGCGCACCGCCCGCCGCGACCGCGGGGCGTCCTCCGCCTCCGACCGCAGCGCGTCGCGCAGTTGCCGCGACCAGCCGTGCCGACCCTCCGTCTCCACCGGCTCATTGTGCGGTCCCCGCGCCCCCTCCCGCGTCCCCCTGCGCGACCAAGTCGCCGTCCCTCAGGCGTACTTCGCAGGGATGAGGCCGCGGCCACCTCCTTCGGAGGGAGGCCCGGATGTCGGTGCCGCGGCCGACGCGCCCCACCGGGCCACGGCCCTACCTTCGCCGACACAGACATCCCCGGCACAGACATCTCCGTCTCGACCATCTCTCCCGACCGTCTCCCTCCCGACCGCAAGGACGGACCACACCCATGACTCACGTGATCGAACTGGCGGGCGTGGCCAAGCGCTACGACAGCGCCGGCGCGCCCGCACTCGGACCGCTGGACGTCAGCGTCGCCCAGGGCGAGGCGCTCGCCGTGACCGGTCCCTCCGGCAGCGGCAAGTCCACGCTGCTGAACCTGGTCGCCGGCCTCGACAAGCCGACCGAAGGCGCGGTGACCGTGGCCGGGCAGCGGATCGACCGGCTGAGCGAACACGCGCTGGCCCGGTTCCGCCGCGACCGGATCGGCATGGTCTTCCAGTTCTTCAACCTGCTCGACGACCTCACCGTCGCCGACAACATCCAGCTCCCCGCCCAGCTGGCCGGGACCACGCGGCGCAAGGCGGCGGCCCGCGCCGACGAACTCATGGAACTGCTGGGCATGACCAGGCACGCCCACGCCTACCCGGGTCGGCTGTCCGGCGGCGAGCGCCAGCGGGTCGCGGTCGCCCGGGCGCTGGTCAACCGGCCGGCGCTGCTGCTCGCCGACGAACCGACCGGCGCGCTCGACACCGCCTCGGGCCACGACGTACGGGAGCTGCTGATGGAGCTGCACCGCGGCGGGCAGACCCTCGTGCTGGTCACCCATGACATGGCGCTGGCTCAGGCGTGTGCGAGCCGCACCATTCAGCTGGTCGACGGCCATGTCTCCCTCGACACGCGTGCGGAGGCCGTCCGATGAGTCCCCTCGGCACCGGCGCGCTCGGCCGGGTCGTACGCTCCGGAGTGGGACGGCGCCGGGTGCAGACGGTGGTGATCGCCGTGGCCACCATGATGGCCGTCGCCGCGGCCGTGATCGCCGGATCGCTCATCGTCGCCTCGAACGCCCCCTTCGACCACGCCTTCGCGAAGCAGCACGGTCCGCACATCACCGCGCAGTTCGATCCGGCCAAGGTGAGCGCGGCGCGACTGAAGGCGACGGAGCGGCTGGACGGCGTCACCGCGAGCGCGGGGCCGTACCCGACGACGACCATCAGCCCGGTCGATCCGGACGGCGGGCACCTGCCGAAGTTGAGTCTGGTCGGGCGGTCCGGTCCGCACGGCGACGTGGACGACCTGGACCTGAAGTCCGGCCGCTGGGCCGCGAAGCCGGGCGAGGTCGTTCTCTCCGCGTCGTTCAAGAACCCCTCCCTCGAAGTCGGTTCCACCCTGAGGGCCTCGGATGCCGCCGACAGCCCGACCCTGAAGGTCGTCGGCTTCGCGGTGTCGGCCGGTAGGACCGCCGATGCCTGGGCGACCCCGGCGCAGGTCGGCGCGCTGGCCTCGAAGGACACACCGGTCACGAGCCAGATGCTCTACCGCTTCGACTCCGCGGGAACCAAGGGTCAGATCTCCGCCGACCGCGAGAAGCTCACCGCCGCCGTACCGTCCGGGGCCCTGGTGGGCACCCAGTCCTACCTGGACACCAAGCGTGCCGCCGACACGGGCGCGGCGGCGACCATCCCGTTCATGGTGGCCTTCGGCGTGCTCGGCATCGTGATGTCCGTGATCATCATCAGCAGCGTGATCAGCGGCGCCGTCGGCACCGGCCTGCGCAGGATCGGCATCCTCAAGGCCATCGGCTTCACCCCGCGCGAGGTCGTGCGGGCCTATGTGGCCCAGGCACTGATCCCGGCCGGCGCCGGCATCGCCCTCGGGGTCGTGCTGGGCAATGTGCTGGCCGTTCCTCTGCTGAAGGACACCGAGCAGGTGTACGGCAGCGCCTCGCTGACGGTGGCCTGGTGGGTGGACGTCGTGGTGCCGGCCGTCGCGCTGCTGGTCGTCGGGATCGCGGCGCTGGTCCCCGCGCTGCGGGCCGGAAGGCTGCGCACGGTCGAGGCCATCGCGATCGGCCGGGCACCGCGCACCGGGCGCGGCCAGTGGGCGCACCGGGCGGCCGGGCGGCTGCCGCTGCCGCGGGCGGTGACCTACGGCCTCGCCGGCCCCTTCACCCATCCGGTCCGTACGGCCGCGATGCTGCTCGCAGTGGCCTTCGGCACGGTCGCGGCGACCTTCGCGGTGGGACTGACCTCGTCCCTGAACGCGGTCGGCAGCGCGTCGGATCCCGAGGACCGCGCGGCGGTCACCGCCATCGCCGGCGGGCCGACCGTTCCGGGTGCCCCCGGAGGCGCGGTTCGCCACCTGCACCCGCAGGAGGGGAGCGCGAGTCTTCCGTCCGCCGACCCGGCGAAGGTCCGCGCCGCCGTCGAAGCGCAGGCCGGCACCGCTTCGTACTACGGCATGTCCAAGAACGATGTCACCGTGGCGGGAATCTCCGGCTCGGTGCAGGCCACCCTCTACCAGGGCGATTCGCGTCCCGGCAGCTACGAGATGATCTCCGGGCACTGGCTCACCGGCGCGGGGCAGGCCGTCGTACCCACAGGTTTCCTGGAACGGACCGACACCAAGATCGGCGACACGGTCCGGGTGACCCTCGGGAAGGACACGCGGACCCTGAAGATCGTCGGCGAGGCCTTCGACACCTCGAACGACGGCCTGTCGATCCACGCGGACCTCGCCAGCTTCGCCGGGGCCGAGCCCCAGGTCTTCCAGATCGAGGTGAAGCCGGGCGTCTCCCCCGTCGCGTACGCCGACAAGCTCCGCGCGGCGCTGGAGCCACTGGGCGGCGACGCCCTGGCCAACTCCCCCTCGCAGCAGGACAACATGATCCTCGTCCTGGACACGATCGCGGTGCTGCTCACCCTGATGCTGGTCTCCGTGGCAGGCCTCGGTGTGCTCAACTCCGTCGTCCTCGACACCCGCGAACGAGTCCACGACCTCGGCGTCTGCAAGGCCCTCGGCATGTCACCGCGGCAGACCGTGAGCCTCGTACTCGCCTCGGTGACCGGGATCGGCGTGCTCGGCGGACTGATCGGGGTACCTCTCGGCTTCGCGCTGCACGGCTATGTGCTGCCCGTGATGGGCCACGCGGCGGGCACCGATCTGCCGCCCTCGATCATCGATGTGTACAACACTCCCCAACTGGTGCTGCTGGGGCTGGCCGGCCTCGCGACCGCCGTGCTGGGGGCGCTGCTCCCGGCCGGCTGGGCGGCCAGGGCCCGTACGGCGACGGCGCTTCGCACGGAGTAGGACGTCGGGATCGGGCTCACCTCCTACAACCTGCTGACGCCGTGCGGTCGAACCGCGGCGGGCGGCATCAGTGCCAGGAGACGGGACTGCGGTAGTCGGGCACGCGGTCGAGGCGGCGCCAGCGGGACTGCGGGCGGTGGTCGCCATGGGCGAACCGCGGAGTGGCGGCGCGCCGTGCCGCGGTGCGGGCCGCCAGAACCGCGATCACCGCGGCGAGTTCCTCGGGAGTGGGATCGCCTTGGACGATGCGGAGGTCCCCCTGGTCCATCTGCTGCCCCTTCGGTGCGCTCGCTGGGGAGGGTTGCCGTGCTTGCGGGCGGCGCGGCGGTTCGACCTCGTTGAACGAACCTCACCGCGATCCGGACGCCGACCCGAACTGCCGGTCGCGGGCAGGCCCCCGCTGCACGGCGTGCGCGGAGGCTCCGCCCGCGCCGTGCAGCCGCCCGAGGTTCACGGACAACCGAGGTCAGCCGACCGGCGTCGCACTGCTCGCGAGGAGCCTGCGGTATTCCTTGGCGTTCAGGACGAGGTCCTCGTCCAGCGGGTCGAAGATCATGCCGTAGACGGAGTGAAGACCCTGATAGTCGAGCTGGCAGAACTCCAGCGTCTGAGCGACCGGGGCGAGGTACTCATCAAGGGTCCGTCGGGCGAGGCCTTCCGCCGCGTACGTCTCCAGGGTGCTGCCGACCGTGACGGCCAGCCAGGCCTTCTTGCCCTGGAGCGCGGAGGCGGAACCGTCGAAGGTGAAGGCGAAACCGTGCACCAGCACCGCGTCGAACCAGGCCTTGAGCAGCGGGGTCACGCTGTACCAGTAGACCGGGAACTGGAGGACGATGGTGTCGTGCTCGCGCAGCAGCTGCTGCTCGCGCGCCGCATCGATCTTGAAATCGGGGTAGGTCTGGTAGAGGTCGTGGACGGTGACGTTGTCCAGGTCCTTGATCCCGGCGAGCCAGGTGGCGTTGCCACGGGATTCCGCGAGGTTCGGGTGGGCGACAATGACGAGGGTGCGATTGGTGGTCACTGACTATTCCATTTCTCGTTTAGGACGCGAACCCGCGTGCGTCCTCACTGTCAATGTTGGCGAGCGGGTCGGACGTCTCCGCGCGTCTCTTCAAGTAAAGGCAGTCGGTGATCCGAGCGATATTTATCACGCGATATTGACGGACTCGTTCCACCGACGACCGTCCGGATGGTGGATATTCACGCGCATCCCCGCCGCCCGCGGGGTTTTGGTGCGGCGGGGGCGTGCCCGGCCTGCGGTCATCCGGGGCCGTGGTCGCTGCGCCCGGGGCGGTGGTGGGCCTGGCGGGATGCCGGCGCCGGGTGTTGTGCGTGCAGGGCGTCGGTGGTCGCCACGGCTCCGGTGAGGTCGGCGACCGTGTCCGGCGGCGGCTGGGGGCGGGTGATCTCGCTGGTCTTGTCGGCGATGCGATGTCGGGCTGGGTCGGGAGCCGGTCGGTGGCGTGGGCCGGGGCGGCGGGCCGGCGGCTTCTTCGGACGTCTGCCTTCGCGGCGCACCGCGGGCTCGGAGGGCCGTTGCCGGGCGGGAAGTGCCGGATCGGGGCCGACGGCAGGCGGGGGGCGCACCCCGCGCGGATCACGCGGGGTGCGATGCCTCGGCGAGACGTTCCAGCGGGCCCGGGGTCTCGCCGGGCAGACCGTCACGAGCCGGACGTCGGCAGGCTTCAGGGACTCACGGGGTGATCATGGCGTGATCATGGCGTGAGGATTTCGCACTCCTTGATGACCAGCACCGTTCCGTCCTCGCTGAAGACCCGGCATTCCCCCTTGACGGTGACGGTGACGCCCAGGGGGACGTTTCGCACGAGCCGGAATGATTCCTTGATCCGGTGGTCGAACGGCAGCACGAAGATGGCGAGGTGGGGGCCGCCGGGGGCGTCTGACACCTCCACCACCGGCGTTCCGTATTGGCTTTCGCCCGTTCGGATCGAGATTCCCTCAAGAGTGAGGTATTTCCCGTAGTAGGCACGCTCGGCGGCGGCGCGGTCCGCGGTGAATTCGTCGTGGAGGTCTCGAATTTTCATTGGTTGCCGCCTTCTCTGGTGTGGTCCAGGTGAATGGGTGGGCGCGGTCGTGCCGGCTGCCGTCACTGCCCGATGGTGTCGAGTTCGGCGATCGCCTCGTCGGGCAGTCGCAGGTCTGCCGCGGCGATGTTCTCCCGCAGGTGGGCGACGGAGGAGGTGCCGGGGATCAGCACCGTCGACGGCGAGCGCCGCAACAGCCAGGCGAGCGCCACCTGTTGCTCGGAGGCGCCGAGGCGGCGGGCGACGGCGCGCAGGGTCCGTGACCGCAGTGGCTGGAATCCGCCGCCGAGGGGGAAGAACGCGGCGTAGGCGATGTTCTCCTCGGCACAGCGGTCGACGAGGTCGTCGTCGGCGCGGTCGGCCAGGTTGTACTGGTTCTGCACGGTGACCACGGGGGCGATGGCCTGGGCCTGGGTGAGCTGGGCGTCGGTGATCCCGCTGAGGCCGAGGTGCCGGATCAGGCCCTGCTCGCGCAGGTCGGCCAAGGTGGCGAAGGGCTCGGCGACGGAGGACCCGTCACCGCCGTACGCAGCGGTGCGCAGGTTGACCACGTCCAGGGTCTCCAGGCCGAGGTGCCGCAGGTTCTCGTGGACCTGGGCCTTGAGGTCGGCGGGGTCCAGGGAGGTGATCCAGCCGCCGTCGGCGGTGCGGCGGACGCCGACCTTGGTGACGATGTGCAGCCCGGCCGGGTAGGGGTGCAGGGCCTCTTTGATCAGTTCGTTGACGATGGTCGGGCCGTAGAAGTCGCTGGTGTCGATGTGGGTGACGCCGAGTTCGACCGCCGCGCGCAGCACGGCGATCGCCCGAGTGCGGTCCTGGGGCGGTCCGAAGACACCCGGACCGGTCAGCTGCATCGCGCCGTATCCCATCCGAGTGATGCTCAGGTCGTCGGCGAGGGTCAACTTCTGTAGGGCGGGCTTGCTCATCCGAAGGCCTCTCGGGTCTGTGCGCGGCATCGTTGCGGACCGCTCGGCGCGTCCGTTGGGCAGGCTTCCACATGTGCGGCGGAGGCGGAGGCGTGAACGCGGTCGGGTGGCCAGGAGTGCGCGCTCCTGGCCACCCGACCGCAAGAAAACGGGCGTGCCTCAGGCCCCTCGTTCCCGCACGTCACCGGCGGTTCACGCGACGGACGCCGCCGGATTCCTCCGGGTGGCCGCCTTGGCGGATTCACCCTGCGAGGACGCTCGGACCGTCGCGAAGTTGAACGCCTTGTCGCGAATGGTGATGGTCCACGAGAGCCCGGACCGCTCGCCCACGGTGAGTCCCAGCACGATGAGCGGCATGTGCCACTCGTACTTCACGAGCAGGCCTTGATCCGCATCGGCGTCCGAGCCGTCGTGCGCCGATACGTTGCCGTAGTTGTTGACGGCGAAGACGTCGGGCGTGGCGATCATCTTCCCGATCCTGGCCTGGCCGGCTTCGATGAAGTCCTCTCGCCGCTCGATACGGGACAGCGCGTCCATCTCGCGCTGCTCCTCGGCGCGGTAGTAGTCACGGATCTGGATTCCCGTGCTCTGCTCGATGACGCTTCGCGGCACCGTCAGAAACCGAAGTGTGTTGCCAAGGGGCAGCTTCGGCGAGTAAAGGCTGTTCTTGAGGACGAACATGTTCGCGCTGTCCCGGTCGAGGAAATCCACCCTCATCTTTTCCATGAAGGGGCCGATCTTGACCGGCGCCGCAGAGCCTTCGGTGAAGGTGACGGGGAGTTCTTTGCTCGCGCCGGAGGGCAGGGTCTGGGCGGGCGGCAGGAAGGCTGCCAGCTCATCGGCCCGGATCTCCAGTTCTGCGAGGCCTTCGGAGATCCGGAAGCCGTCCTGCCGAGTCTTCAGGGTCCTCATCAGAGCCTGGTGGAATCGGAAGACCTTGTATCCGTCCTGCAACGGAAACGGTATGCAGGTAAAGATGCCCTGCAACTGCGGGTCGGAGCGGTAGGTGACGGAGGCGAGCAGAAAGCTGTCGTAGAAGCTCTCGTACTTTTCCGCAAGGAGTGCCTGGAAGGACGAGAGGGGGAAATCCTCAGGGGTGTCGAAGGTCAGCTCCACCAGGTGACACTTGGAGAAGAGCGGATTCCCCCGGAAGAAGTGCGTCATGGCCTCCTCGAACTCGGCGAGCTCGAAGGCCCTGTCCACCTTGTACGTGGAGAGTGACGGGAAGAACTGTGACGCGTCTATGAACGGGAACGTGGTCAGGGAGAGCCGAAGGATCTTGTCGGCGATAGAGAGGGGCATGTGGTTACCTCCATTAACTGGTGTGTGCCGGGGAGCGCCGCCGGCGGTTTCCCGCCAGAACGCGCCACATGATGCCCGGGGTGCACACTGCTGTCGGCGGTTCGAGCAAGTACTGGACCTTCAGGAATTTCTCGGCCACGACCATGTCCGTTTCGGCCGCGGCGAGCACCTTGTCCATGTAGGAGTTGATGAGCCGCACGGGAAGTGGCCTCGGGCCTTCGATCTGAGGGAGGGCCAGGTCGCTTCCGGTCGCCATCTTCCAGGCGATGCCGATGGGCTTGGCGGCCTTGCGGAAGAACCGTCGCCCGACCTGATCCAGGTCACCGCTCAGCGAGTCGCGCAGCGCCATCGCCTGGAGCGAGGCCACCGTCATTCCCTGGGCGTAGATGGGGTTGAAGCTGGATATCGCGTCGCCCACCACCAGCAGCCTGCGCGGGAATCGGGTCAGTTTCTCGTAGCGACGGCGCACGCTCGCCGGGAACCTGTGCGCGGAGATCTCGCTGAGCGGTTCGGCGTCGCGGATCGCCTCGAAGACGTGGTCGGGAACCAACGGCCTGGCGAACTCCACCCACCCGGCCGGGTCGGTCGGCGGATGGTGGTCGCGGTATCCGATCAGCGTGAGGACCCAGCGGCCGTCCTCTTCCTCCAGGAATTCCGCGCCCTTGGGGCTCCCCGGTGCGTGCCCGATGATCACGACCTTCTCGCGGCCCATCGAGCCGGGGGCCGGCCGCAGATACCGGCTGGTGTACATGATGTCGACGTCGATACGTTCCTCAAGCGGCGGCTCGTATCCCATCTCGACCAGCCACTTGGTGGTCCGTCCGGAGCGGCCGGTCGCGTCCACCACCAGATCGGCGGGGATCACGTCCTCGGAGCCGCTGCCCACGTACCTGACCCGCACACCGGTGACAGCGCCATTGTCCGAGGTGGTTTCGAGGCCGGTGACCTGGCACTCGTCGATGAGTTTGATCTTCGCGAGATCCCCGATCCGAGCGCGGAGCCGACTCTCCAGATGCGGCCGGCTCGGCTGGTAGGTGCGGGAGAGATCGGCGTACTCGCCGTCCATGCACAACAGGTGCCCGCCCAACCTCATGCGCAGCTCGGCGGGTCCGTCGATGACGGGCGCGCCGCCGGCGACGAAGTCGTCGAGTATCCCGGGGAACAGCTCCTCGAAGATCTTCGCGCCCTTGGAGAGCAGGCCGTGAGCGTGGCGGCCCTGCGGCACGCCTCGCCGCTGGGTCCGCTGCCCCTCCGGCAGCTGGTCGCGCTCCACCACCGTCACCCGGTCGAATGCCTCGGAGAGCACCCGGGCGGCAAGCAGCCCCGAAATACTCGCTCCCAGCACCACCGCATGTTCACCGATACGCTTCACCGGAATTCCCCCTTCTGATTGGGCAAGTGTCTTGATGGTTTCCAGAATCCTTTGGATATGGAAATCAACAAGGTGTGCGGTGCGCATCGCGAACATAAGTGCCCCATAGGTTTGGCCACCGCACGTGGCGCGGTATTGACTTGTTCGTTCCATCGAGCGCGGCTCGCGTGGCCGAAATTCACGGCGGACGCGAGGGTCCGGCGCGTGGCGGCGGCCAGGGGACAGGAGTGCGGGCCGGCGGGTGGCGGGGCGCGCCGGGTCGGCTCGCATGGGACGTGCCGGCTCAGGTGGTGTTCGCCCGCACGTGGGAGGAGTCCGCGCAGGCACGCGTCCAGTCGATCCGCCGGGCCGCGTTCGACTCCGCGGACAGGATCGGGGGGACCCGGTCGAACACTCCGGGTTCCGTCCACCGGCACAGTCGGTGCACTCACACCGCCGCAGCGGACGAATCGTCACGCCGGACACGGCTCACCGGCCCGCAGCCGCAAGATCGTGTTGCGCGTGCTCGGGCGGATTCACGTCCGCCATGGAGCAGATTCGTCAGACGGTGATACCGGCTGGAATTTTTCGGTCAGACAGCGGTTACCGGCTTCCCCAAGCAGCCGGGGCATGAACAAGATTTCGTCTACCCGCCGAGCGCGGGACGGGGGCTCACCAGAAATCTCTTGAACCAGTGCATGACTGTGCTCTTTCGACGTCGTCATGCCTGGTTTTGGCTGCCCCTGTGCGCGCGGCGATCCCGCTTTGTTTCGGCACTGGAGGAAGAGCCAATGGTTGACATCACCGGATCCGCTGAAACCACCGATACGTTGTCACGGTCCCGCGGAGACGCGGAACTGCGGGCGAGCAACCGTGAGATCGTGCGGCAGTACATGAATACCCGCGGCGAGGATCGCCTGCGTCGGCACCTTCTGTTCACGGAGGACGGCACCGGTGGTCTCTGGACGACCGAAACCGGGCAGCCGATCGTCATCACGGGCCGGGACCGGCTGGGTGACCACGGCCAATGGTCGCTCAAGTGCTTCCCCGACTGGGTCTGGACGAACGTCGAGATCTTCGACACGCAGGACCCCAACCAGTTCTGGGTCGAATGCGACGGCGAGGGAACGATCCGCTTCCCCGACTATCCGGACGGCCACTACCGCAATCACTTCCTGCACTCCTTCCTGTTCGAGAACGGGAAGATCAAGCGCCAGCGCGAGTTCATGAACCCCTGCCAGCAGTTCAGGGCTCTGGGCATCGCCGTCCCTCAGGTCAAGCGGGCCGACATACCGACCTGACGCCTTTCACCGGGCGTCTTCTTCTCAATCAATGGAGCAGGTCGTTATGGGAAACATCCTTGCCGACATCGATAGGGCCCAGGCGCGCCATCAGCCCGAATGGGACAGTCCCGCACAGGTCGAGCTCGTACGGGCGATGCTGTCATCCGTCACACCGCTGGTGACCGCGACGCAGGTCGAGAGCCTCCGCTCCCAGCTGGCCCGCGTCGCCGCCGGCGAGATGCACGTGTTGCAGGCCGGGGATTGTGCGGAGGACCCGGCCGAGTGCACCGCCGGGCATATTCAGGGCAAGACCGGACTCATCGATCTGCTCGCCCAGAACCTGGAGACCGCCACCGGCAGGCGGACACTGCGGGTCGGGCGGATCGCGGGGCAGTTCTCCAAGCCCCGCTCCAGCCGGGTCGAGAAGATCGGCGACGACGAGCTGCCGTCCTTCTTCGGGCACATGATCAACGGGCCGGAGCCCACCCACGAGAGCAGGCGTCCCGATCCGCTGCGCATGCTCACGGGCTACATGGCGGCGCGGGAGATCACGACGCGGCTCGGGTGGGTCGGGTCGACACCTCGGCCTGCCGGGCCTGTTGTCTGGACCAGCCATGAAGCGCTGCTCCTGGACTACGAGTTGTCGATGCTCCGAGAGCTGGACGACGGCCGGCACCTGCTCGGCTCCACCCACTGGCCGTGGATCGGTGAGCGGACCCGGCAGATCGACGGCCCGCACGTCGCGCTGCTCGCCGAGGTGGCCAACCCGGTTGCCTGCAAGGTCGGTCCGTCCATGACGGTCGGCGAGATCGTCGAGCTGTGCGACCGGTTGGACCCGGAGCGGGAGGCGGGCCGGCTCTCACTCATCGTGCGCATGGGCGCCGACCTCGTCGCCGCCAGGCTGCCCCGGCTCGTCGGGGCGGTGCGGTCGGCCGGGCACCCGGTGGTCTGGCTCAGCGACCCGATGCACGGGAACACCGACTGCGCGGCCGACGGCACCAAGTACCGGCTCGTGGAAACCGTCGCCCGTGAGGTCCGCGGCTTCCGGCGGGTCCTGGACCTGGCGGGGGTTCCGGCCGGGGGGCTGCACCTTGAGGCGACCCCCGACGACGTGACCGAGTGCGTACTGGACCCGGCCGAGCTGGGTTCGGGCCCCGTCACCAGCTTGTGCGACCCGCGACTCAACACCCCCCAGGCCATCAAGGTGGTCTCGGCGTGGTCCGAGTACTGAGATTCCTAGAGAGGGAGCCTTTGATGACGGGAATACCGCCGATCGCGCCTTACGGACTGCCGCTGAGGGACGCGCTGCCGGAGAACACCGTGCGCTGGACCGTCGACCCGGATCGGGCGGTGCTCCTCGTCCACGACATGCAGAGCTATTTCCTCAGGCCCTTCGAGGAAGGCATGCGCGGCGAACTGGTGACCAACATCGCCGACCTCAAGAAGCGCTGCGGAGCGCTGGGGGTGCCGGTGGCGTACACCGCCCAGCCCGGCGGGATGACGGACCGGCAACGGGGGCTCCTGAAGGACTTCTGGGGCCCTGGCATGCGCACCGACGAGACCGAACGCGCGGTCGTTCCCGAACTCGCACCCGACGCGGACGACTGGGTGAGCACGAAATGGCGCTACAGCGCGTTCTTCGGGTCGGAACTGCTACACCGCATGCGCGCGCTGCGGCGCGACCAGTTGATCATTTGCGGCGTCTACGCGCATATCGGTGTGCTGTCGACCGCTTTGGACGCCTTCTCCCACGACGTCCAGCCCTTCCTGGTCGCCAACGCGCTCGGCGACTTCTCGGAAGCCCACCACGAAATGACCCTCGAATACGCGGCACGGTGCTGCGCCATGGTGGTCCGAACCGAGGACGTGCTGGCATGAGCGCCCTGCTGGAGCAGGTTCTCGCGCTGGAACTGCCCGCCTTCGCGATCATCCACCGTCCCGAGAGCGGCTCCCCCGGCACGCTGGACGTCCTGACCGGTCGGGTGACCGAGTACAAGTCGCTGGACGACATCCCGCTGGCCGACGACTCCGGGCCGGGGCCCGCGCTCGACACGCTGGTGCTCGTCCCCTACCGGCAGCTGGCCGACCGGGGCTTCGCCGCGCGGGACGACGCCACGCCCCTGCTCGCGATGAGCCTCACCGCTCGCGACACGGTGCCGGTCGCCGAGGCGCTGGCCCGCTTCCCGCAGGTCCCGACGGAATTGACCGGCGGTCACTTCGACGTGGACGACGCCGCCTATGCGCGGATGGTGCGTCGGATCGTGACCGAGGAGATCGGCACCGGTGAGGGTGCCAACTTCGTGATGAAGCGCTCGTTCGTCGCTGACATCGGCGACTACTCCCTGCACAGCGCCCTGTCGTTCTTCCGGCGGCTGTTGGAGCGCGAGGAGAGGGCCTACTGGACCTTCGTCATCCACACCGGCCGCAACACCCTGGTCGGTGCGACACCAGAACGCCATGTCTCGCTCACCGGCGGCACGGCCGTCATGAACCCGATCAGCGGCACGTACCGGTATCCGTCCGGCGGCCCCACCTTGCAGGGGGTCATGGAGTTCCTCGCCGACACCAAGGAGACCGACGAGCTCTACATGGTCCTCGACGAGGAACTGAAGATGATGGCCCGGCTGTGCGACGACGGGGGGCGCGTCCACGGGCCGTATCTGAAGGAGATGGCGCGGCTGGCGCACACCGAATACCTGATCGAGGGCAGGACGGGCCGCGATGTGCGTGAGGTCCTGCACGAGACGATGTTCGCCCCGACCGTCACCGGGAGCCCGCTGGAGAGCGCCGCCAAGGTCATCTCGCGCTACGAGCCGAAGGGACGCGCCTACTACAGCGGGGTCGCCGCGCTGATCGGACGGGACGCGGCCGGGCAGCAGACACTCGACTCGGCGATCCTGATCCGGACGGCCGACATCGATCCCGGCGGACGGATGAACATTTCCGTGGGGGCCACACTGGTGCGCCACTCCGACCCGATGGCCGAGGTCTCCGAGACCCGCATCAAGCTGGCGACCCTGCTCAACGCGCTCAAGTCCGAGCACGCGTCCGGCTACGCGGCCGACCCGGAGGTCCGCGCCGCGCTTGATCGCCGTAACGACGGGATCGCGGGTTTCTGGCTCCGGGACAAGGGCGACCGCCCGCCGGCCGGGGCCCCGCTGGACGGTATGACGGCACTGGTCGTGGACGCGGAGGACACCTTCACCGCGATGCTCGACCAGCAGTTGCGGTCACTGGGGTTGTGCGTGGAGGTCCGCCGCTTCGACGAGCCGTACGACGTGGCGGCCCACGACCTGACGGTGTTCGGTCCCGGTCCGGGAGATCCGCGGATGACCTCCCACCCCAAGATCGCCAAGCTGCGGCAGTCGATCGACACCGCGCTGGCGAGTCGCCGGCCGATGCTCGCCGTATGCCTGAGCCATCAGGTACTCAGCACGAGGCTCGGCCTCGACCTGCACCGCCGCGAGGTACCCAACCAGGGTGTGCAGCGGGAGATCGAACTGTTCGGCGTGCGCGAACGCGTGGGCTTCTACAACACGTTCGCCGCGCACAGCGCGGTGTGCAGGCGAACCGTCGAAGGGATCGGGGTGGTCGAGGTGAGCCGGGACCGGGAGACCGGCGAGGTGAACGCGCTGCGCGGGCCGGGCTTCGCGTCGGTTCAGTTCCACGCCGAGTCGGTGCTCACCGTCGACGGCCCGCGCATCATCCGAGAGGCGATACAGGGGGTGCTCGGCCGATGAGGGTGACTGTCGTCTGGTGGGACCTGGCCAGGTCCCACCAGACCGTCGAATCCCTGGAGCAGGATCTCCGTGACGGCTCGGTCGAGCCGTGGCGCGAGGTCGAGGGACTGCGCCTGAAGCTGTGGATCGCCGACCGTGAACGCGGCCGTTGGGGCGCGGTCATGTGGTGGGATCCGGACGTTCCGGCGGATCAGCCGCTGCCCCCCAACCGGGCGGCCGAGCTGATCGGTTACGCACCCGACCAGCGCGCGAGCTTCGACGTGGCGGCGGTGGCCGAGGGGATCGATCCGCTCGGCCTCGCCTTCTCCGCCGGGCCCTCGACATCAGCACAAGCCGTGGAGCGCCGATGATGCACCGATACACAGTCGTGGACGCTTTTGCCAGCGAGCCGCTGCTGGGCAACCCGGTCGCCGTCTTCTTCGACAGCGAGGACCTGACCGGCGGGACGATGCAACGCATCGCCAAGGAGATGAACCTCTCCGAGGTCACCTTCGTCCTGCCGGCCGAGCAGGGCGGCGACGCACGGATCAGGATCTTCACCCCGGTGAACGAACTGCCGTTCGCCGGGCACCCGATGCTCGGCACGGCCTTCGCGCTCGGCCGGGCCTGGAGCCGCGACAGGCTGCGGCTGGAGACCGCGATGGGTGTCATCCCGTGCGAGCTGGGCACCCGCGACGGCGCCGCGTGGGTCCGGATGGAACAGCCGGTCCCGAGTTGGAAGCCCTACGACCACGCCACGGACCTCCTGGCCGCACTCGGGGTCGGGTCGTCGACGGCCCCGGTCGAGATCTACCGCAACGGCCCGCGGCACGTGTTCGTGGGGTTGAGCGACGTCGAGGCGCTCTCCGCGCTCCACCCGGATCATCGCGCCCTCTCCCGCTTCCCCGACATGGCCGCCAACTGCTTCGCCGAGGCGGACGGGGGCTGGCGGACGCGGATGTTCTCCCCCGCCTACGGCGTGGTCGAGGACGCGGCGACCGGTTCCGCCGCCGGGCCGCTCGCGATTCACCTGGCCAGGCACGGATTCGCCGAGTACGGGCAGGAGATCCGAATCACCCAGGGCGTGGAAATGGGACGCCCGTCGGTCATGAGGGCGACCGCCGAGGGAGTCGGCGAATCAATTCACTCCGTTCACGTCGGCGGGCACGCCGTCGTGATCGCCGAGGGAACAATCAATGTCTGACGGGGGAGCCTTTCATGGACGCAAGTGAATTCGAGTCCCTCAGCGGAAAGGTCGACCTCCCTTTCCCCGAGTACGACGAGCCGCCGTCGGAACCTCTCCAGCTGGTGCGCGACTGGATTTCCGAGGCACGGGAAAGCGGGGTCCGCGAGCCCACCGCGCTGGCGCTGGCCACCGCGGACTCCAGCGGCCGCGCCTCCAACCGGGTCGTCGCCATCACCGAGGTCACCGACCTCGGTCTGGTGTTCACCAGCCACAGCTGTAGCCAGAAAGGACGCGAACTCGCCGCTACGGGCTGGGCGTCGGGCCTGCTGTACTGGAGGGAGACCGGTCAGCAGATCATTCTCTCCGGTCCCGTCGTACTCCTGCCCGACGCCGAGTCGGACGCCCTGTGGTCCGCGCGGGCGACTCCGTTGCACGCCATGTCGACGGTCACTCAGCAGAGTGAGCCACTGGAGGACCTGGCGGAGGTCGAGGCGCTGCGCGCCAGGGCACGCGGCCTGGAACTGACCGGGGAGCCCCAGCCCCGGCCGGAGTTCTTCGTCGGATACCGACTACAGCCCGCCGTCGTCGAATTCTGGAGCGCGAGCTCGGACCGGCTGCACCGCAGGCTCCGCTACGACCGCGACTCCCTTGAGTGGCGTACGAGCCGACTACAGCCGTAGTCCCCGCTCTCTCGATCGCCGCAATGCCCGAATACACCTGACCCTTTCCTTGGGGGAGAGACAATGCCTTTTACCGCAGAACAGATTCTGGATCTTCCATTCGACGTCCAGCCCGATCCGGACGAATTCATCCGCGCCGCAATGGAGTGGCACTTCAACCCCGAGACCGGCTGCACGTTCTGGCTGGACCGGGCCGCCACGCTCGGCTTCGATCCGCGAGCCGATGTCAAGACGTACGACGACCTCCGGCTGTTCCCGAACCTGGCCGCGGAGCTTCGTGACGTGCGGGGCGAGGACCTGATTCCCAGGGGATACGGACCTCGGCCCGACGTGATCGGGTTCTTCGAGAGCGGCGGCACCACCGGCGCCCCGAAGCGGGTCGTTCTGATGCGGGACTGGCTGGACCGCATGGTGAGCTGGAGCAACGCGAACCTGGACCGCCACGGTGTGCCGCGCGGAGGGAACTGGCTGGGAATCATCCCGACCGGGCCGCATGTCGTGGGCACCCTGTTCCGGCAGCACGCCGTGACGCACGGCCGCCACGGCTTCACGATCGACCTCGATCCGCGCTGGGTGAAGCGGCTCATCGCCGAGGGCCAGTTCGGGCAGGTCGACGCCTACGGCCAACACCTCATCGACCAGGCCGCCGACGTCCTGCGGACACAGGACATCGGCCTGCTCACCATCACTCCGCCGCTGCTGGAACGGCTGTCCAGGGACGAGAAGTTGGTCGCCCTGGTGAACGAGCGGGTGAAGTGCATCAGGTGGGGAGGCACTCAGATGGACGCCGACTCCCGGCACCTCTTCAAGACCGAGGTGTTCCCCGAGGTCGCGCTGTGCGGCGAGTACGGAAGCACGATGATCATCGGGGTCGCGGGCGAGCGGGCCGGGATCTCCGTCGACGGTCCGTGCGTCTTCGACTCGTTCTCCCCCTACGTGACCTTCACGGTCGTCGATCCGAAGGGCCTCGATCCGGTGCCCTACGGAGAGCGGGGCCGGGTGCTGGTCAACCACGTCAGCAAGTCCTTCCTGCTGCCCGGCAACCTGGAACGCGACCTCGCCACCCGGATACCGCAGGTGAACGGCCTGGTCGGGGACTCGGTCGCCGACATCTCCACGGTCGCGGTCTTCGAGGACGAGGACGTCATCGAAGGGGTCTACTGATGATCGACCTGCCCGCGTTCGGTGCGACGGGTGCCTACCGCGCCAGGAACATACAGACGGTCACCGATGTGGCGGGCACCGCCCTCGCGGAACTGAGCCTCGTACCGCCGTTGTACGTCAACCGCACCATGGCCGCACTGCGCCGGAGCGGCGTCATGCCGGCCGACGAACGGGCCGACGCGATGATCCATGCGGCCACGCTCTTCGCGACCGGGACGATCGACGGCCTGACCGTCGAGCAGTACCAACACGCCGTCAGCAGGGTCGGTGGCGTCCCGATCTCCTCCGTCGTCGCGGCGACCACGACGGTCGCCGAGCGGGTGGCGAAGGCCCATGAGAGCGTCCAGTACGCGCGCCCACGGGGAGCGGTCGACAACTGGCGTGATCCGCTGACGCGGACCGGGCGTTCGGTGTGGACTCGGCGCGGAGACGTGTTCGCCGTGCACTCCGCGGGCAACCACCCCGGCACCCACAGCATCTGGCCGGAGGCACTGGCGCTGGGCTACCGCGTCGCGGTCCGCCCGTCGAGCCGCGATCCCTTCACCCCGCACCGGCTGGTGGCGGCCCTGCGGAGTGCTGGATTCGCCGACGACCAGGTGGTGCTCCTGCCCACCGACCACGCCGGTGCCGACGCCATCCTGCGCGGCGCCGACCTGGGGATGGTGTACGGCGGCGAGGAGGTGACCCGCAAGTACGGCCAGGCCGCGACGGTGCTGCCGCAGGGGCCGGGCCGGTCGAAGATCCTCATCACGGCCGACGTGGACTGGCGCGACCACCTGGACGTGATCGTCGCCTCCGTGAGCGGCCACGGCGGGACCGGATGCGTGAACACGACGGCCGTCTTCGTGGAGGGCGACCCGGCTCCGCTCGCCGAGGCCGTCGCGGCACGGTTGTCCGGCGCGACCGCCTTGCCGCCCGAGGACGACAAGGCCGTACTCCCCGTACAGCCGGTCGCGGTCGCCAAGGCGATCGAGACGTACTTGCTCAAGAAGGCTGCGGGCGCCCGGCCTTGGCTCGGCGGCGACGGCGTCGTGGGCGAACTCGGGGACGGGAGCGCCGCGTTGCTGCCTGCCGTCTTCCAACTCGACGATCCGGCCGCCCCGCAAGCGGGTGTGGAACTGCCGTTCCCGTGCGTGTGGTTCGCGCCGTGGACACCCGAGGCCGGTACAGGCCCGTTGAGGAACACGCTCGTGCTCAACGCGCTGACGCACGACACCCGGCTCGTCGACCGCCTGCTCGACGAGCCGACCATCAGCAACCTGTACCTGGGAAGCCTGCACACCTACTGGATGGATCCCTCGGTACCGCACGACGGCTACCTCGCCGACTTCCTCATGCGGAACAAGGGCGTCGTCCGGAACGGACTCCCCGTGCCTGTCCCCAGCTCCGACGCGATCGAAAGGGTCCTACCGTGTCCCACTCCGTAGCACCGGCCGACGTCCTGATCGTCGGCGGCGGGTCGGCCGGCGCGGTGCTCGCCGCCCGTCTGAGCGAGAACCCGGCCCGGCGCGTCGTCCTGCTCGAAGCCGGGCCGGACTACGGCCCCACCCGGTTCCCCGCCGCGCTGCTCGACGCCAACCGCATAGCCGATCTCGATCACGACTGGGGATACATCTCACGGGGCGGGCGGCTGAGCCCCGAGGTCGCCGCTCTGCGCGGCAAGGTGATCGGCGGGAGTTCCGCCGTCAACGCCGGCGCGGCCCTCCGCGCCCGCCCCCGCGACTTCGCCCGCTGGGCCGAGAACGGGCTCGACGACTGGAGCTTCGCCGACGTCCTGCCGTACTTCCGCGCCCTGGAGAACACCCCCACCGGCCAGGACGAGTTCCACGGGCGCGGCGGGCCGATGCCCGTGCGCCAGCTGGTCGACTCCGAGCTGACGCCCACGCATCGCGCCTTCATCGACGCCGCGGTCGCCCGTGGCCACAAGCGGATCACCGACTTCAACGGCAGCGAGCAGGACGGCGTCGGACCCTTCGCGGTCAACGTCCTCGACGGGATCCGGCAGAACACCGCGCTGGTCTACCTCACCCCTGAGGTGCGCGCCCGCCCGAATCTCACCGTGCACGGTGACGTCACCGTCGACCGGGTCCTGTTCCGCGGGGGCGTTGCGACCGGAGTGGTCACCGCCGACGGGACCGTGCACGACGCCGACGAGGTGATCCTCTCCGCCGGGACCTACGCGAGCCCGGCGATCCTGCTGCGCTCCGGCATCGGCCCCGCCGCCGAACTGGCGGCACTCGGCATCGAGCCCCTCGCCGACCTGCCCGTCGGAGAACATCTCCAGGACCACGCCTTCTGCCCCGCGGTCCATGCCCTCGCCCCGGGGCGAGGGGAGATGTCTCCGGCCCTCGGCGCGCTGCTGTGGACCGCCTCCAGCGAGGCCGCGGACGGCGAACTCGACCTGAACGTCGTCGCCGTGCACCCCAACGGGGCTCCGTTCATGCCGCCCGGCGGCGTCATCGCCCTGGCCACGGCTCTCGTGCTCCCCGAGGCGCAGGGCTCGGTACGCCTCGCCGGCCGCGATCCGCTGGCCCAGCCGCTGATCGACCACAACTACCTCGGCACCGAGCGCGACCGCCGACGCATGCTCGAAGGCGTCCGAATCGCCCGCGACCTGGCCCGTGACCCGGCACTCGCGCCATCACTAGCCGGGCTTCTGATGCCAAGCGAACTGCCCGACGACGCCGAGGAGTTGACGCGGGTGATCGAATCCAGCCTCTCCATCTACGGCCACCCCACCTCCACCGCCCCCATGGGTGCCGCCGACTCGCCTCAGGCCGTCGTCGACTCCCGCGGAGCCGTGCACGGACTCGCCGCCCTGCGTGTCGTGGACGCCTCGATCATCCCGTACGTGCCCTCCAGCGTCACCAACCTCACCACGATCATGATCGCCGAACGCATCGCCGACCTCGTCTACGGCACGTGACAGCCATGGGCCGCCGAGAGGACGGCCACTCACGGCGATGAACCCTGGCTGAACTCGGCGGAGTTCAGCCAGGGTTCAGAACCCGCGTCAGGCCGAATCGCTGCGCCTGGGGCTGCTGTGCAGGAGAGGACTACAGGATTTGAGGGTCCGCTGGACAGGACTCGTCTCGATCATGCGGATGGAGTCCAGCGCGCTGAGACTGTCGGCCAGATAGTCGTGCAGTTCGCTGGGACTCTTGCACAGGACCAGGGCCACCAGGTTGGTCGGGCCGGTGGTGGAGGCCAGGAAGGCCATTTCCTTGTGCTGGATCAGGGTGTTCGCCACCTGGTTCAGGTGCGCGGGGGCGACGGACATCCACAACAGGGCTTGTGTGGTGATGCCGTACACCTCCGCACTGATCTCGACGTCGAAGGTGAGCATGCCGCTGGCCTGCAAAGCAGTGAGCCGGCGCGTGATGGTCGAGGAGGACTGGCCGGTCTCGGCGGCGAGATCCGTGTAGCTGATACGGCCGTTGTTCTGTAGCGCGGCCAGCAGGTGCCAGTCCGCCGCGGTCAGGGAGGAGCGGACCTTGGGCTCGTCGGCGTCGTCCGGCGGGTCGAGTGCCCGGCGCAGTTGTTCCTGCTGCTCCTTGGTGAGAGCGCTGGTGTGGCCCTGCCATGCGGTGGGACCGCCCAGATAGTTGTGCAGCAGGCGGTGCGCCGACACCTCGGCGATATTGGCCACCCGAGGAATTTCACGGAACAGCAGCGTATGGTGCGCCGCGGAATTCATGACGAAGCATATTTCGGTTCCCCCGGACACCAGCCGCACCCAGGTGGTGTCGTCCCGCCGAGCCAGGCTGTACGCGACGCTCTGGGCGGTGTTCGGGCTGGCCGTGAGCCTCAGAATCCACTTCCCGGCCGACGCCTGCCGCGGGTTCGCCACCCCGACGACGCGAAGCGACAGCTCACTGCTCAGCCGCCCGTAGCGGCGGGCGACTGTTTGCGTGGAGACGCCCAGAACCTCGGCGATCCGGCTGAATGGCGCCCGACCGTCGATACGCAGGGCGTGAATGATACAGTGGTCCAATTCATCTATTGTGGGGACCGTTGACTCGGAAAAGTCGCCCGCTGGCCGCCTAGGGCCATGGACGCTCAGCACGTTTTGCTCAGCAAGGTTTGCGGCACCAGTTTCCCCCGATAGCCTGGGACAGGACCTTGTCAATGGACTTGACTGTCGGCGACAGCGTTTTTCTTCACCAGAGACCCGGCGAATTCCGTTCCACGGTGGTGGTCAGCCAGTTCTCGTGATCGGTCATGCTTTGCCGGGTTTGGCGCGCGGGCATGGAGTCCGCAATCGCGGTCTGAGGAATGCGTGTTCGGTGTCACCGGCCTGCCGGCCTCGGACGCGAGAGCCAGCGGCCTGGCATTCCAAGCGGTCCAGGCCGAACGTTTCGGCAATCTCGCGCGCAGCCGCTGCCACTACACCAGCCCCCCGACCAGCTCCTGAACCACTACGGACCATGACCATCTCCACGATGTGGATATCAATAGATCAAGAGGAATATGCCGGGTTCCTGACATTTCGCCAGAGTTTGGTCGGCAGAATCCACTAGGTCCAGTCTTCGGACGAGTGTACACAGGTTCTCGCTCCTCGTGGGTCCGGCGCAAGCATCTGCCGACGACGGCAACCCACCGACCGCCCCGGCCCTCTGGAGTCAGGGCGTGTTGTGAGCCGCGAGGAAGGGCCGGAGGTGGTCGAGGGTCGCCTCCGGGGCCTCCTCGGGAACGTAGTGGTCGCAGGGCAGGGCCGCGCCGGTGATGTCGTCGGCGTACTCGGACCAGACGGCCGGGACGTCGTAGTGGCGGCCTACGAAACTGTGCTCGCCCCAGAGGGTGAGCAGCGGTTGGGTCAGGCGGTGGCCGGTCGTCGCGTCCTCCTCGTCGTGGACCAGGTCGATCGAGCCGGCCGCGCGGTAGTCCTCGCAGGAGGCGTGGATCGCGGCCGGGTCGGAGAAGCAGCGCACGTATGCGGCCTGGGCGTCCGGGTCGAAGGGGGTGCCGCCGTGGTGCCGGGCGCCCATGCGGGACCGGATCCAGAACTCCGGGTCGCCGCCGATCAGATGCTCGGGGATGCCGTTGCCCGCGGTCAGGAAGAACCAGTGGTAGTAGCCGCGCCCGAAGTCGGCGTCGGCGTGCTGATAGGCGTGCCGGGTCGGCACGATGTCCAGGACCGCGAGGGCGGAGACCGACCGGGGATGGTCGAGCGCGAGGCGGTGGGCGACCCGGCCGCCCCGGTCGTGGCCGACCACCGCGAACCGTTCGAAGCCCAACTCCCGCATGACGAGCAGTTGATCGCGGGCCATGGCCCGCTTGGCGTACGGGGTGTGCCCGGCGTCGGACGGCGGTTTGTCGCTGTCGCCGTAGCCGCGCAGGTCGGTGAGGACCACGGTGTGGGTGTCGGCCAGGCGCGGGGCGATGTGGTGCCAGATGGCGTGGGTCTGCGGGTAGCCGTGCAGCAGCAGGACCGGCGGCCCCTGCCCGGCCGTACGCACGTTGATACGGACGCCGTCCGCGTCGACGGTGTGCCGGGCGAACGAGGCGAGCAGCGGGCTCTTCATGGCCGCTTTCATGGTCCTCTTCATGGTCCGATCCCAGCAGGGCCCGGGCGGCCCGTCCAAGACCCGTGGCCGACAATGCATATAGGCGCGGCCTATCGGCGGACAGGAGCGGGCACGGGAAGGCGGCAGCATGGACGTCCGGCAGCTGGAGTACTTCCTCGCGGTGGTCGACCACGGCGGATTCAACCGTGCGGCGACCGCGCTGTACCTCTCCCAGCCCTCGCTCTCCCAGGCGATCCGGAGCCTGGAACGGGACCTGGGCAGCGAGTTGTTCCACCGGATCGGCCGCCGGGTCGTCCTCACCGAGGCCGGTACGGCGCTCATCGAACCGGCCCGGACCGCCGTCCGCGGCCTCGAACTCGCGCGGGCCAGCGTGGAGTCGGTGCACGGGCTGCGCACCGGCCGGGTGGAGATCGCGGCCATGCCGTCCCAGGCCGTCGCCCCGCTCACCGGGATGATCAGCCGCTTCCACCGGGCCCATCCGGAGGTGTCGGTGACCGTACGGGCCGCGTTCACGCCCCGGGACGTGACCGAGATGGTGCGCACGGGCGTGACCGAGCTGGGACTGCTCGCCTCCCCTGCCACACCCCCGGACACGGAGGTCCGCACCCACCCCCTCGCCGAGCAGCGGTTCGTGCTGCTCGCGCCCCCGGACGGGCCGTTCGCCCCGGGCACGACCGTCGTGGACCGCAGAGACCTGGCCGGGCAGCGGCTGATCGTCGGGCAGCAGGGCACCGGGATGCGCCGGTACGTCGACGACCTGATCGCCGAGGGGGTCGAGGTGACCCTCGCGGTCGAGACCGAGCATCGGGTGGCGATCCTGCCGCTGGTCCTGGCGGGCGCGGGCCTCGCCGTAGTCACCGACGCCTGGCGGGAGTTGGCCCGGCGGGCGGGCGTCCGGGTGCTGGACCTGGAGCCGCGTACCGGCCTGCGGGTGACGCTGGTCGCCCGGCACGGCGCGACGACCCCGGCGGCGGAGGCGTTCCTGCGTACGGCACTGGCGGAGGACGCGGATCCGCCCCCGTTATAAGCGCCCCCTATAAGCCACATGGGCAGCCGGTCTTGGACGCACCCGACGAACCGTTGCTGCAATCGCTCCCATGTCTCCCCTGAACAAGCACCGCATCGCCCTGATCCCCGGCGACGGCATCGGCACCGAGGTGGTCCCCGCGGCCCGCCGCGTGCTGGACGCCGTCACCGCCCGCCACGGCATCGCGCTCTCCTACGACACCTTCGACTGGTCCTGCGAGCGCTATCTCGCCGAGGGCTCGATGATGCCGTCCGACGGCCTGGACCTGATCCGCGGGCACGACGCGATCCTGCTCGGGGCGGTCGGTTACCCCGGGGTCCCGGACCATGTCTCGCTGTGGGGGCTGCTGATCCCCATTCGGCGCGGCTTCCAGCAGTACGTGAACCTGCGCCCGATCCGCGTCTTCGACGGCGTGCCCAGCCCGTTGCGCGAGGCCCGGCCGGGCGAGGTGGACTTCGTCGTCGTACGGGAGAACGTCGAGGGCGAGTACGGCGAGATCGGCGGGCGGCTGTACCGGGGGCTGCCGGAGGAGACGGCCGTGCAGGAGGCGGTGTTCACGCGCAAGGGCGTGACCCGGATCGTCGATTACGCCTTCGAGTTGGCCGCCGGGCGGTCCGGGCGGCTGACCTCGGCGACGAAGTCCAACGGGATCGTGCACACGATGCCCTTCTGGGACGAGCTGGTCGCCGAACGCGCCGCCCTGCACCCGGGGGTGGCGTGGGACCAGGAGCACATCGACGCGCTGGCCGCGAAGTTCGTGCTGGACCCGGGCCGCTTCGACGTCGTCGTCGCCTCGAACCTGTTCGGCGACATCCTCAGCGACCTGGCGGCGGCGATCGCGGGCAGCATCGGGATCGCGCCCGCGGCCAACCTCAACCCCGAGCGGGACTTCCCCTCCATGTTCGAGCCGGTGCACGGCTCGGCCCCCGACATCGCCGGACGCGGCACGGCCAACCCGCTCGGCGCGATCTGGTCCGCCGCGATGATGCTGGACCACCTCGGCCACCCCGAGGCGGCCGGAACCGTCACCGACGCGATCGCCGTCCTGCTGTCCACGACCCGGCTGCGCACCCCGGACCTCGGGGGCACGGCGACCACGGCCGAGTTCACGGCGGGGCTGATCGACCTGCTGTGACGGCGACGGACTACGCGCCCCGCTCTTCGTCGCCCAGGGGCTGCGCGCGTCCACGTACAAGGGGCTGCCCCCCTTGGGGACGGGACGGTGAATCGGGCGGTGGCCGGTAGGCTCCCCTGTTGCCGGCCGACCCCCGCCCGAGTCTCTCGCTCTCGGTGGCGTCCGCGCTTCGTGTGAGAAAAGCCGGAGCACTTCCGAAAGTGGTCTGTGATGCCACTCAGGCCAGTTCGGCGGGGCCCTCGTGAATGCTGCTGGCCCGCTCGTACAGCCGCTGGCGCGCCCTGCCGCCGACCCGGCGGATACCGGATCGTGTGTCGTTGAGCGCGCGCGAGACCTCGGAGACCACCTGCATGGACTCGGCCATCTGCTCGAAAAGACCGGCAGTGGACGGAGCCCATGTTCCTTCCGGTGCGTGCCGTTGTCCTACCGACGCGCACTTGGTGAGCAACTCGCTCATCAGGCGGTGGAATTCAACAACGTCCTCGTCGGTGAAGTCGTCAATGGTTAATTGATACATATTCGGCGCAGTCGGACCGCGCATACGCAAAACTCCTTGGCGGTGGGTGAGGAAAGACAGACGGAGAGCGCCAGTTCCCCATCCCGGCTCCCCCGTCGACCGGCACGACGGCGCCGGTGATGTGAGCGGCGTCGTCGGAGGCCAGGAACGCGACGCGGCCCTTCCTGGCGCGAACCGCGAGCAGACCCTCGGGCGGCCCTCCCGTCCGACAGGTCACCGCGACACGGTCACCGGCGACTGCCGTACGACGAGCGACATCCAGGCCGATACCGCGATTACCCCCGGCGATCAGGACTGAACGGGACACAGAACGCCTTTCCGGTTTGTTTGCGACGAACTCCGTTTGTTGTCGCTCGAACAACCATGCTCGACATGAGCGCGCGCAGGAAGCCTCAGCATGTGCGACTGCCTAATGCTGAGGGGGATAAAGAGTGCACAACGCCGACAACCGTGCGACTCACCGGGGGCACGAGCACCAGTTCCTGGAACCGACGCCTCAGAAATCGCGAGCGGCGGATCGCGGGTAGCGTCGCCGACGAACTGTCGCCCGCAGGAACGGATCCGCCAGCGTGACCGACCCGTTGCAGGACTCCCGGTTCTTCGCCGACCCCTATCCGACCTACGCCCGGCTGCGGAATGCGGCGCCGGTGCAGCGGGTGCCCACCGGTTCGGCGGGGCGCGTCAGCTATCTGGTCACGGGATACGCGGAGGCCCGGGAGGCGTTCGCCGATCCCCGGCTCTCCAAGAACACCGCGCGATTCTTCGCGGGCCGACTGTCCGACCGCGATCTCCATCCGGCGGTCGCGCGGAACATGCTGGCCACCGATCCCCCGGAACACGCGCGGCTACGGGCCCTGGTGACAAAGGCGTTCAGCACCAAAGCCGTCGCACGGCTGCGCCCCCGCATCGCGGGTCTCGTCGACGAACTGCTCGACGCCTGGCCGGAACACGGACCGGCGGACCTCGTCGCCGACCTCGCGGTACCGCTGCCGGTCACCGTCATCTGCGAGCTGCTGGCGGTGCCCGAGGCCGACCGCGAGCTGGTGCACACGTGGTCCGGTGAGCTGTTCGCCGCGGGAGATCCGCGGCGGATCGACGTCGCCTCGCACGCCGTCGGCACGTACATGACGGACCTGGTCGCCGCCCGGCGCGCCTCCCCCGGCGAGAGTCTGCTCGACGATCTCATCGCGGTACGCGACGGCCAGGACCGGCTGACCGAGGACGAACTCGTCGCGCTCGCCGTGCTGTTGCTCGTGGCCGGTCACGAGACCACCACCAACTTCATCGGCAACGCGGCCCTGGCACTGCTCCAACACCCGGAATCCCTGGCCCGGTTGAAGGCCGAGCCGGAGCTGTTCGGCACCGCGCTCGACGAGTTGCTGCGCTTCGACTCGCCGGTCGGCATCGCCACGTTCCGCTACAGCACCGAGGCACTCACGCTCGGCGGGACCGACATCCCCGCCGGTGTTCCCGTGCTCATCGCGCCCGGCGCCGCCAACCGCGACCCCGCGCGCTTCCCCGACCCGGACCGGCTCGACCTCGACCGCGGTGCCACCGGGCACCTCGCCTTCGGCCACGGCATCCACCGCTGCCTGGGCGCACCGCTCGCGCGGGCCGAGGGTGAACTGGCGCTCCGGGCCGTCTTCGCCCGCTTCCCCGACGTACGACTGGCACGTCCCGTGGAGGAACTGGAATGGCGGCACACGCGGTTGACGCGCGGGCTCACGTCCCTGCCGGTCGTCGTATGACGTGGTGACGTGGTGTCAACTCGCCCTGGCTGGGCCGGAGTTGTCGACGGCCAGGGTGACAGCGAGTGCGCCCAGCACCGTACCCATCGCGTAGCGCTGCACCTTCAGCCAGGAGGGGCGGCGGGCGAGGAAGACGGCAATCGCGCCGGCCGCCAGGACGATGGCGAGGTTGACCGCGATGCTGACCACGATCTGGACCGAGCCGAGGACGAGGCCCTGGAGGAGGACGTGCCCCTTGTCCAGGTCGATGAACTGGGGGATGAGCGAGAGATACATGATGGCGATCTTCGGGTTGAGCAGGTTCGTCATCAGGCCCATGGTGAACAGCTTGCGCGGTGAGTCGTGCGGTACGTCCTGCGGAGCGAAGACGGAGATCCCGCCCGGCTTCAGGGCGTTCCAGGCCAGGTGGGCGAGGTATCCGGCACCCGCGAGCTTCACCGCGAAGTACAGCTCGGGCACGGCGACGAAGAGGACCGACAGGCCCAGGTTCGCGGCGAGCAGATAGACCATGAAGCCGAGTGCCACCCCGCCGAGGGAGACCATTCCGGCGCGTCTGCCCTGGGTGATGCTGCGGGAGACGAGATAGATCATGTTCGGGCCGGGGGTGAGCACCATGCCCAGAGCCACCACCGACACGCCGAGTATGCCGCTCAGTTCGACCATGTCCGGAGGGTATTCCAGACCAATACCTCAATGCAATGCCCATATTGCACTCGGTGCAATTCAATGATTGAATTGACGCCCGATCCAGAAGGCCGGAAGAAAGCCAGAAGAAGGCCAGAAGTCGAGAAGGGCGGGAGAGCAGTGCGGGACTATCAGAGCGTCGCCGACACCGTGGCCGGGGAGATCAGGTCCGGTGCCCTCCGGCCCGGCGACCGGCTTCCCCCGCAGCGCGAGTTCGCCCGGCGGCACGGCATCGCCAACTCCACCGCCACGCGCGTGTACCGGGAACTGGCCCGGCGTGGCCTGACGGTGGGCGAGGTGGGCCGCGGCACCTTCGTCCGCGCGCTGTCCGCCGACCCCGCCGACTCCGCCCCCGCGCTCACCGAACCCGCCGACGGCCGCCGCGTCGACCTGGAGCTGAACTACCCGGTCGTACCCGAGCAGAGCGCGCTCCTCGCCGAGGGTCTCGCCGGTCTGCTGCGGCCCGACGCCCTCGGGTCCGCCCTGCGGCCGGTCGGCACGTCCGGTTTCCCGGCCGCACGGGAGTCCGCCGCCGACACGCTCGCCCGCGGCGGCTGGCGCCCGGACCCGGCGCGGATCCTCTTCGCGGGCAACGGACGGCAGGCGATCTCTGCCGCCGTCACGGCGCTCGTACCACCGGGTGCCCGGCTCGGCGTGGAGGAGCTGACGTACCCGGTCGTCAAGGCCGTCGCCGCCCGGCTCGGCATCACCCTCGTCCCGCTGGCCATGGACGACGCGGGGCTCGTCCCGGAGGCCGTGGAAGAGGCGCACGCCACTTCCCCACTGCACGCCGTCTACGTCCAGCCGAGGCTGCACAACCCGCTGTCGCTCACCATGCCCGCCGAGCGCGTCGAGCGGCTGGCCGAGACGATTCTCCGCCTGGGCGTCCCCGCGATCGAGGACACCATCTGGGCCTTCCTGCGTGACGAACTGCCGCCCCTCGCCGCGTACGCCCCCGAGCGGACCGTCCTGATCGACAGCCTGTCCAAGCGCGTCGCCCCCGGTCTGACCCTCGGGTTCGCGGTGGCGCCCGGCGCCCTGACGGGCGGGATCGTCGCCGCCCTGCGGTCCGGCGGCTGCACCCCGGGCCGGTTCGCCCTGGAGGTGGCCCACCGCTGGCAGCAGGACGGCACGGTGAAGACGCTGGTGGCGGCCAAACAGAAGGAAGCGACCGTACGGCAGGGGATCGCGGCCCGGCAGCTCGCCGGGTTCGCCGTGCGGAGCGATCCGCGCTCCTTCCACTGCTGGTGGCGACTGCCCCGCCCGTGGCGCGCGGACACCTTCGTCGCGGCGGCCGCGCGGCACGGCATCGGGGTCGTACCGGCCGCCGCGTTCACCGTCGGCCCCCACCACTCCCCCAACGCCGTCCGCCTCGGCCTCGCCACCCCCGACCCGGACACCCTCTCCCGGGCCCTCGGCACCCTCGCCGAACTCGCCCGCTCGACACCGGAGGACCTCGTCACCGACTGACGTGGGCGTGTTCCCTAAGGTGGGTCGCCGTGGATCTCGAAGCAGTACGCACCTTCGTCGCCGTCGCGGAAGCGGGCCAGTTCCAGAAGGCCGCCGCCGACCTGTCGATCACCCAGCAGGCCGTCTCCAAACGCGTCGCCGCGCTCGAACGCGCCCTCGGTGTGCGGCTGTTCACGCGTGCGCCGCGCGGCGCCGAGCTGACCATCGACGGGCAGGCGTTCCTGCCCCACGCGCGCGAACTGCTGCGCGTCGCCGAGCGCGCGAGCGCGTCCGTGCGCCCCGGCCGCCGTCCGCTGCGCGTCGACGTGATCGCCTCGCGCGTCGCACCGTCGGCCCTGATGCGCGACTTCCACCGGGCGCACCCCGAGACCGAACTCGACGTGGTGATGCTGTCCGACGTCGAGACGGCCGTCGCCGCCATCCGGTCCGGCGCGATCGACGCGTCCTTCCGCGCCGTCGCGATGCCGGGCCGCCCGCTGCCCGAGGACATCGAGTCCGTCCGGGTGCTCGACGAACCGCACCAGCTCCTCACCGGCCCCGCCCACGCGCTGGCGGGCGCCCGCTCGGTGACCCTCGCCGAACTCACCGGGCACCGGATCTGGATGCCCGGCCTCGTCCCCGGAACCGAGTGGACGGCCTACTACGACGACCTCGTCGCCGAGTTCGGCCTCACCATCGAGGCGACCGGCCCCAACTTCGGCTCCGACGCACTCCTCGACACCGTCGCCGACACCCCGGCCCTGGCGACCCTCACGACCGCGCGAACCCGCCTCGTCTGGCCCACCGGCCACGACCTGCGCCGCATCCCGGTGACCGACCCGACCCCCGTCTACCCCCACTCACTCCTCTGGCACCGCGACAACCCCCACCCCGCACTACCCGCCCTCCGCACCCACCTCGCCACCACGACGACGAACGACCAGGACACCAACGGGACTTGGACACCGGGCTGGGTGATTCCACGCTGACCGGGGCACGCCCCGCCGCACCCACCTCGCCACTACCACGAACGGCCGGAACGCCACCGGGACTTGAACACCGAGCTGGGTGACTCCACGCTGACCGGGCCCGCCCCGCCGAAGATCACCCAGCCCTACGCCGTCGCGAAGGCGAGTCTGCCCCGGCGCACTCCGCTCCACCCCGCATCCGTCCGACAGGACCAGGACACCCCCCAACCGGCACCGGCCGCCCACCTCACCCCCACCTCACCCGCGCTCGCCCACCGCGCCCCCAAGTCTGCCCCCGGTTCTGCCCCCGCGGACTCCCCGCCACCCGGCCCCCGTCCGGTAAGAGGGAAGGGCACCCGTCCAGCGAAGGGGAACCGCGCATGCGTATCCAGGGAGAGCATCACTCGGGCGCCGACCGGGCAGGTGGACGTCCCGTGCCCCGGGCGGCCACCGCCCTGCCTCCGCTCGCCGCTCTCCAACGGGCCGCCGGGAACGCCGCGGTGACCCTCGCGATCCAGCGGGCGCGGGACGAGGAGCACGCCGTAGGGCCGGAAGGTGCGGGGGCCGGAGCGGCCGTGCCGGTGCAGCGGCGGTCGTCCGTCACCGACGCCGTCGGTTCGCCCGGCCGCCCACTGGAACCCCGCATCCTCCAACGTGCCGAGCAGGCCTACCGCATGGACTTCGGTCATGTACGGGTGCACAGCGGGCCGGTCGCCCAGCGCTCGGCCGAGGAACTGAGCGCCCTCGCCTACACCACCGGTTCCCACATCGTGCTCGGCGGCGGCCGGGTCGACGACGAGGTGATGTACGAGGAGGTCGACCACGTCAGACAACAGGCCCTGGGGCCCGTGCCCGGCGCCCTGAACGGCACGGGCGAGAAGGTCTCCCACCCCGACGACCCGTTCGAGCGGAGCGCCGGCGCCAACGGCCGCAAGCTGGCCCGGGGCGCCGCCCCCGATCTCGCCCTGCCCGGAGCCGCCGTACCGGCCGGGGCGGTGCAGCGCAGCGCGGACGGCGAGGTCCCCGTGCAGCGGGCGGACCGCCCAGGCCCGTCGACCGCAACCGCTCCCTCCCCCAGCCCCTCTCCCCCGGCCATCGCCCGGCTCGCGCGGCTGATCGTCGGGGAGGACGGGGCGATCCGGAACAAGGACGTACGGGACGTCATCCACAAGCGGGTCCGCAGTGGGCCGAGTTTCTCGGAGGAGGAGCTTCAGGCGATCCAGGCGGCGGAGGCCGAGGACCCCAAGTGGCTGAAGACCGTGGGGATTTGCACGCACGCCGAGGCGCTGGCCTACATCACGGCGGGTGACTTCCACAGCTGGCTACAGCAGCCGGAGGGCAAGCGGCTGCTCGTGGCCACCCTGCGCTGGCAGCAGAACATCGAGGAGCGCGGCCAGGGGAAGGCCCCGGACAAGCCCACCCGCTCGGACTACCAGCTCGGCCGCCACATGGCCATGCACGCCGAGGGCACCCCGCAGGAGGAGAAGGACCAGCTCACCGGGGAGCGCGACGAGCAGATCTTCCAGACCTTCGTCAGCACCATGCTCCCGCCCGGTATCAGCGACACCGTGCCGGACGCCGACAAGCACCGCGAGCGGGTCGCGCGCGGTACCGACGTGCTGACCAGGATCTTCCTGATCCTGAAGGAGGGGCTGAAGGTCTTCAACCCCAAGGCGAACGTCCACGAGGACTTCGAGGACGACGTCGCCCACGCCCTGGCCTACGGCGGACGCGTCAACATCCGCATTCCGCAGCTCGCCGACGGCCAGCACGGCTACGAGCTGCCCCAGTGGCTGCACATCACCAAGGAGAACCCGAAGCCCTGGGAGCCGAACTCGAAGCCCGCGGACCCGCTGTACCGGCGCGGGTTCGCCACGCATCACATGAAGATCGGCGACAACAGCGCGGACGGGACGAAGCGGGGCGAGTTCGTCGAGAAGGGCGAGATCGGCGCCACCCTGCGGAACTGGGTCGACCCCCACAGCCACCTCTACGGCCTGCCGATGGCCATCGGCGGCTTGGGGAACACCGACTACCACGGCGACACCATCCTGCCGAACGAGTCGTACGGGCACATGTTCATGGGGTACAAGCCGCCGACCCGCAAGCGCGACGGGGCGTTCCAGCTCGGTATCGAGACCGCCGGGCCGAACGGCAGGACGCCCGACGGCTACGAGCACAAGATCACGAGCAGCGAGAAGAACAACAACCCCGTGAGCCAGCTCGGCGGGCACAAGGACGACAAGCTCGGCGCCAAGGCTCCCCTCGAAGCGAGCCAACGCCTGGTCGATCTCAAGGAGTTCGGCGACTGGGTGCAGAAGCTGAAGGACCTGGAGAAGGCCTGGAAGACCGAACTGGCCAAGGCGAAGACCAACGAGGAGAAGGCGGCCCTGTACCGGGACCTGATCGGCAGGCGGGGCGGCGCGTAAATCCGGTCCCGGCTCGGGCGGAGTACGGTTGCGGTACCGAGCGCACCTCGCACGCCGTCACCGTTTCGGCGTCGCCCTCGGGGAACGGCAAGGCCGGAACATCACGTGTCCGGCCGGAAACGAGCCGCCCCACATGAGTCTGATGAGCCTCGGAGTACTCGCCTCCTCCCGCAAGGAGAACGAGTTCCGTCTGCCGCTGCACCCCAGCCACCTCGAACGCATCGCCCCGGACCTCCGGGAGCGGATCTACCTCGAAGAGGGCTACGGCGAACGGTTCGGCGTCGCCGACGACGCGCTGCGACCACTCGTGGCGGGACTGCGCTCCCGTGAGCGACTGGTCGCCGAGTGCGACGTCATGCTGCTGCCCAAGCCCATGCACGACGACCTCGCCGAGCTGCGCGAGGGCCAGGTGCTGTGGGGCTGGCCGCACTGTGTGCAGGACGAGAAGACGACACAGATCGGCATCGACCGACGGCTGACCCTGATCGCCTGGGAGGCCATGAACCACTGGACGTCGACGGGCGCCTTCAGCGTCCATGTGTTCCACAAGAACAACGAGCTGGCCGGCTACTGCTCGGTGCTGCACGCCCTCCAGCTCGGCGGGCTGACCGGCAGCTACGGCCGCCGGCTGCGGGCCTGCGTGATCAGCTTCGGCGCCACGGCGCGCGGCGCGGTCACCGGCCTGGGCGCGATGGGCGTCTCCGACGTCACGGTCCTCACCCAGCGGGCCGCCGCCGCGGTGGCCTCGCCGATGCCGTCGGTCGTGATGGGCCACTTCCAGGAGCGGGCGGACGATCCCTCACGCCTGGAGGCCGTCACCGGGCTCGGTCCTGTGCCGCTCGCGCGGTACCTCGCCGGGTTCGACATCATCGTCAACTGCGTGCTCCAGGACACCGACGCGCCGCTGATGTTCGTCGACGAGGAGGAACTCGCCCTGTTCCGGCCGGGGACCTTCTTCATCGACGTGGCCTGCGACGAGGGCATGGGCTTCGCGTGGGCCCGCCCGAGCGGCTTCGGCGACCCGATGGCCACGGTCGGGAACGGCTGCCACTACTACGCGGTGGACCACAGCCCCTCCCACCTCTGGAACTCCGCCACTTGGGAGATCAGCGAGGCGCTGCTGCCGTATCTCCGCAAGGTCATGAGCGGTCCCACGGCGTGGGACGACGACGTCACGGTCCGCAAGGCCATCGAGATCCGGGACGGAGTCGTCCAGAACCCGAAGATCCTCTCCTTCCAGCACCGTTCCGCCGCCTACCCGCACGCGGGGGTCTAGCCCCGGTTGACGCCGGTGGCCACCGCGTGGCCGATGAAGAGGTAGACCAGCGCGGGGAGGCCGTAGTTGACCACGGTGCGCCAGTCGGCCGAGTGGATGGTGAACAGGTTGTGCGACCAGCCGGAGAGCCAGTCGGCCGCGTGGTGGACCCAGTCGACCGTGCTGTTCGCGGTGTTGGCGTCGAACAGGTAGAGGCCGATCCACAGGACCAGGATCAGTGCCGCGATATCCGCGATGACGGAGATGACCGTCCCCGCGGGGCTTCCGCCGTAGCGTGTGGACATGTTCAACGGGTGGCCGGGAAAGGCGGGTTGAAACCTTCCGGCGCCGAGCGGCGTCAGCGGCGGGCCAGTTGGCGTTCGCCGCCGGCGCCGGGGCTGTAGGGCAGGCCGTAGTGCTTGAAGATCGCTTCCTCCTGGTCGGCGGGCAGCACGTCGTCCGTACCGATCGAAGGGGCCTGTTTCACCAGGGCCTTGGGGTAGTCGACCTTGACGTAGTCCGGCCCCAGGATCGCCTCGTCCAGCGGGACGAAGACGAGCCGGTGCCGTGTGGGCAGCCCGGTGCGGACCGTGGCCATGGCCGGCTCGTCGGTGGTGGTGTTCACGTACACGGCCTCCAGCACACCGATCTTGTGGGACTCCGCGTCCACGACATTCCGCTCACGCCACTCCCGGACATCCGCTGCGTGCAGCATGCTTCCCACTCCTTCTGTACGTTTCCCGTGGTCCGGGTACCCGCGATGGGACCCGTCATGGCTCCCGATCGCAACCGCCGAGTCGATCGGTAACGTGAGGCGATCGACCGGCACTTGGCACTCGGGGGAAAGATGACCATCGATTCCGCACTCGTCGGCCGGCTGCTCGCCGCGCAGTTCCCGCAGTGGGCCGAACTGCCGCTGACCCTGGTGGAGCAGCCCAGTTCGGACCACGTCATCCACCGGCTCGGCGACACGATGTCCGTACGGCTGCCGCGCAGCGACTGGGCGGACGGGGAGGCCACGAAACAGCACACCTGGCTGCCGCACCTGGCCCCGCGACTGCCACTGCCCGTACCGGAACCGCTGGGGCTCGGCACCCCCGGCTGCGACTACCCATGGCACTGGTCCGTCACCCGCTGGCTGGCGGGGACCACGGCGACCGTCGAGGGCATCGCCGAGCCCGATGCGGCCGCACGTCAACTGGGCGCGTTCCTACGGACGTTGCGCGAGATCCCGCCCGCCGACGCGCTGATCCCCGGTGTCCACCCCGAGTTGGTCCGCGCCCCGTTGGCCGACCGCGACGAGGCGACCCGTGCCGCGATCGACGCGGTGGCCGGGGTGTTCGACGCCGGCGCCCTGACCGAGGTCTGGGACAACGCGCTGCGCGCCCCCGCGTGGGAGCGCCAACCGGTCTGGTTCCACGGGGACTTCCACACGGGCAACCTGCTCGCCGTCGACGGCCGCGTCTCCGCCGTCATCGACTTCGGCGGCGTGGGCATGGGTGATCCTGCCTGTGATCTGGTCATCGCCTACACCCTGTTGTCGGCCACCACCCGGCCGGTCTTCCGTTCCGTCCTCGGCCTGGACGACGCCACCTGGACGCGCGGCATGGGCTGGGCCCTGGCTGCCGGGCTGAACGCGTACACGCGTCACTCGGCCATCGAACCCCGTGTGGCCCGGTCGGCCGCCCGCCAGTTGACCGAGGTCCTCACCGAACACATGGCGTCCTAGCCGCTATCCGAAGGCGGGCAGCACCTCCCGCTCGAACAGCCGCAGACTCGACCACGCCGACTCCATCGGCATGCCCCCGCACAGCGGATGGAACTGGGTGAACGGCCTTGGCGCGGCCTTCAGTTCACGTACGAACGCCTCGGGCGTCAGCACCCGGTACTGCTCGCCGCGCCGCAACTCCGCCAGCCCCTCGGCCGTACGGAAGGGTGCCGCCACGTCGTCCTGGGCCTGCCAGACGCCGTAGGCGTTGGTCTCGTGCAGGAAGTACGGCGCCATCCGGGCCCACCCCTCGTCCGGGTCCTCGGCCAGGGCCACCACCCGGTTCGGCCCGATCGGGCTGGGCCCGGGGTCGGGGCGGCCCAACTTCCCTACCTCGTCCCGGTAGTGGTCCCACACCTCGGGCACGGAGGGCACGAACCCGTCGGCGATCCGGGCCGCCCGCCGCGCCGCCGGTTCGCTGCTGCCGCCGAGCAGTACGGCGGGACCGCCCGGCCGGTACGGCGCGGGCGTGACGCGCACGGTACGGCCCCGGTAGGTGAACGGCTCCCCGGTGAACGCCGACTTGAGGGTGGTCACCACCTCGGTGACCCGCTTGGCGCGCTCGTTCATCGGCACGCCGAACATCGCGAACTCCTCGCGCACATAGCCGCCCGCCACGATCAGGTCGACGCGCCCGCGGCTGATGTTGTCGAGGACCGCCAACTCCTCGGCCAGGCGCAGCGGATCGTGGAAGGGCGCGATCAACGCGGCGACCAGGAACCGGACTTGCTCCGTGCGGGCGGCCATCGCCGCGAGCATCTGGACCGGGCTGGGCAGATAGCCGTCCGTCGAACCGTGGTGCTCGGAGACGGTGATCCGCGTACAGCCGAGCCCGTCGGCCCACTCGGCCATGTCGAGGGCCGCCGCGTACCGGTCCGCCATGGACGTACCGGCCGATGCGGGGTTGCGGAAGTCGAAGCGAAGCGCGAACTCCAGGCCAGGACGATTCATCGTGCGAGAATATGATTCTCGCTGAAAAGAATGCAATATCCGTGACGCGACAATCATCTTCGCCGCCCCGGCGGAAGCCGATGTTCCTCCAGGGGCTACCCGGGAGTAACCGCTTCGCCCTACGCTGCTGCCGCCACCCAGGCTCCAACTAGGCCACGGCGAAGGGGACTTGACCCATGAAGGCGATAAGACGGCTGGCGGCGCTGCTGGGCGCGGCCGGGTTGCTCATGACCGGGGCCGCGGGCAACGCCCACGCGGCGGCGCCGAAGTTCTCGGAGACGACGATGATCGGCACGCACAACGCGTACGAGAAGGACAAGTACACGTACTGGGCGCAGGCGTTGGACTCCGGGGCCTCGCTGCTCGAACTGGACGTCTACGTCGACAGTTTGAGCAAGCGGTGGCGGGTCAGCCACAGCGACCTGTTCTCCAACGACAACAACTGCGAGTACGCGAGCACGCCCGCCGACCTGTACAGCAAGGACCGCAACCAGGATCTCGGCAGCTGCCTGGACAACATGGCCGCCTGGAACACCCTGCACCCGGACCACGCGCCCATCATCGTCAAGGTGGAGATGAAGGTGGGCTTCAACCAGACGATCGGTCTGGGCCCGACCGCGTTCGACACCCTGGTCTCGCAGAAGCTCGGCAGCAGCGTCTACAAGCCGTCCGACCTGCTCGGCTCCTCGTACTCCACGCTCGACGCGGCGGCCAAGGCGAACGCGTGGCCCTCCCGCGACGACCTCAAGGGCAAGTTCATCTTCGAACTGATCCCGGGCACGGTCGAGCAGGCCAACCCGTTCGACCACTACTGGACCGACCAGGAGTACGGCGACCATCTGCGGGACCTGTACGCGGCCGGCACGATCTCCCAGGCGCAGGCCTTCCCCGCCGTACTCGGCGCGGCGAACGGCGATCCCCGGTCGACCCGTTGGACCTCGGACACCTCGATCCGCCCCTGGTTCGTGTTCTTCGACGGAGACGCGGCGACGTACGTGAACAACGCCTACGACACGTCGTTCTACTCCACGAACCACTACATCCTGATCATGACGGACGCGTACGCGGTGGCTCCGGCGATCTCCTCGACGACCCCCACGGACGCGGAAGTCGCCGCCAAATTGGCACTGTTGGCCGCCGATCACGCAAGTGTGATCACCTCTGACTGGTCGTCGAAGTCGGCATCGGTCCTGTCGTCGGTGGCCACCAGAAGCTGAGGTTCCGGATGCCGGGGACAGGGCACAAGTCCCCCTATGCTGCATGGAATCGACGTAAGCGCCTACCAGTCCACCGCGTACGGCACGGACGGCTCCTCCTTCGTCTTCATCAAGGCGACGGAGGGCCGTTCGTACGTCAACCCGAGACTCACCGCCCAGACGAAGACGGGGCGTGACGCGGGACTGGTCGTCGGCTTCTACCACTTCCTCTGGCCCGGCGACATCACGGCCCAGGCGGAGTACTTCGTGAGCAAGGCCCCTGAAAAAGCAGGGGACTTGCTGGCCGTGGACTGGGAGACGACCGGCGACGGCACCCACGCCTCCAACGCGGAGAAGGACAGCTTCATCCGCAAGGTGAAGGCGTTGCGGCCGGACAACCGGGTGGTCCTCTACTGCAACCGCACCTTCTGGTTGACCCTGGACAGGACCTCCTACGCGGGCGACGGCCTGTGGATCGCCGACTACACGACGGCGGGCAAGCCCCGCATCGAGGCCGACTGGAAGTTCCACCAGTACACGTCCGACCCGCACGACAAGGACGTGGCCGACTTCGCGAGCAAGGCGGCGCTGCGCACCTGGGCCGCGGACGCCTGACTCACGGGCGACCGCGACCCGGCACCAGGATCGTCTCAGCCCGCGAAGTCCCCGGTCCGCTCCGGTGAAGCCTCCGCCAGGCCCTTCGTGATGCCGTCCACGCCCTCGCGCAGTCCGTACACCGGTGTCCCCGGCTGCTGGTGCCAGGAGTCGTCCAGGCTGCCCGCGTCGACCGTGTCGAAGCCGAGGTCGTCGATCAGGGCCCGGACCACGCGCTTCGCCGCCTCGTCGTCGCCGGCGACCGGGAGCGCGAGGCGGTCGGGGGCGCCGGCGGGGCGGTGCCGGTCCAGGATGTCCTGGGCGTAGGTGCCGTTGAAGGCCTTGATGACGGTGTGGCCGATCTGCTCCGCCGTCCAGCGGCTCTCGGTGAGGCCCTCGTCGAGGATCGCGGCGATCCTGCCGTCACGGCCGGGGTAGTAGTTGCCGGTGTCGATGACCGCGACGCCGTCCGCCGCGTCGTCCAGGAATCCCTTGGGCAGGTTCGGTACGGCCTTCAGCGGGACGGTGACGACGACGACCTCGGCCCCGCGCGCCGCCTCCGCGACCGGTACGGGGGTCGCGCCGGTCTCCTCGGCCAGTGCGGTGAGTGTCTGCGGGCCGCGCGAGTTGGCGACGGAGACGTCGTGGCCGAGTGCGGTGAGCCGCCGGGTGAGGTTGCCGCCGATGTTGCCCGCGCCGATGATGCCGATCTTCATGACAGACCCTTCGCCGATCCAGAATCGATGCACACGCATGCTTCTGGGTGCGTGAACCCCGCCCGATCGCCGGCTATTCCGGACCACCGCCATACAGGTGACCGGAGGGGACGACCCTGACCCCGGCGATGGTCAAGACTCCGTCATGGGACACCCGTGACTGAGAGGACCGGAGCCCGCCGCCGTACTGGAAAGCGCAAGTAGACGCGACTCCCGACGAAGGGCTGTTTCTTGATGCCGCGACGCACCGTCCCGAACCTGGTGGCAGGGATCGCCGCCGTGTTCCTGCTGGGAGCATGCGGCTCCTCGAACGACACAGGCACCGCCCCCGCCGCCGTGGCCCCGGCGGCGCCGACCTCGTCCGCCCCCGCGCCCTCCGCGTCCGCCTCCGCTCCGGGCGACACCGGCGGCTCCCCGGGCACGACCACATCCGTCACCGCCACGTCGGTGAACGGCGCGGGCATCGTGGTCACCGACGACAAGGGGCTCGCCCTCTACCGCTACGACAAGGACGAGCCGAGCCCGTCGAAGTGGACGTGCAAGGGTGCGTGCGTCAAGACGTGGATCCCTGTCATCGTGCAGGATTCCGTGGGGACCTCAGGTGTCGCGCAGAGCCTTCTCGGTACGGTCCACCGGAGCGGTCTGAAGCAACTGACCCTGGCCGGCTGGCCGCTCTACCGGTACGTCGGCGACACGGCGGCCGGGCAGCTGAACGGGCAGGGGAAGGACGGCGAGTGGTACGCCGTCACTCCCTCCGGAGCGAAGTCCACCGCGACCGTCACGCCGACCGGCTGACCAAGGACTTCCAGGACCGGTTCCGCTTGAACGGGATCTCGAAGATCTTGGAGAACAGCCAGGCCCCGCATATCGAGACGGGAAGGCCCACGGCGAGCGTGAACGCGAACGTGGGCAGCCCGGGTGACACGAAGTGCGGGGCCATACGGCGAATCACGGTCAGCACGATCGGAAGATGGATCAGGTAGAGGCTGTAGGAGAAGTCGCCGAGCCTGCGCACCGGGCGTGTGGTCAACAGCCATACCAGGAAGGCGGGTTGGCCGGTGGCGACCGCGGCGATCAGCATCGTCATCGCCGGTGCGACGGCGAGGTCGATCCAGAAGTAGTGGTTCACCGTCCAGACGGAACCCTGGACGAGGCCGAGAGCCAGGACGGGCAGGGCGGCCAGGACCGCGAGCCATCCCCAGGGCAGGCGCCGGACCCGGTCCGACGCGCTGATGATGCCCGCGCCCACCACTCCGGCGGCGAACACCGGGGCGAGATGGGGAGCCAGCCAGTTGTCGCCCTCCACGGGAGACGCGCCCGCCGCCATCAGCCCGCCGGCGACCACCGGAAGCGTCACGCACAGAGCCAGGATCGCGGCGCCCCACCGCCGACGGACGAACAGCAGGAGCGGGAAGAGGAGATACAGCTCCGACTCCACTCCGATCGACCAGAACGCGCCGTTCGGCGTCGGTGCCGTGACCACGTCCTGGGCGACGAAGCCGTAGACCCATACCGTCGCGCCGGTCGGCGGGCCGAAGTGCGAGGCCGGTACCACGTACCAGGAGACGAGCAGGCTCAGGATCAGCGCCGCCCAGTACGGGGGCAGGATGCGCCACGCGCGCCGGCGCAGGAACTCGCCGACACCGCCGGACCGCCAGCCGTGGCGCGCCGGGGAGATCGCCAGGGAGAACCCGGAGAGCACCAGGAAGAAGACGACGGCGAGCCGCCCGAACATCAGGCCGTCGAGCCAGCGGGGCGCCGAACTGTGCGGGTAGCCCGGGAAGGTGTACAGCCAGCAGTGGAACAGCACCACATACAGCGCCGCCAGCCCGCGGAGCCCGTCCAGCCCCAGCACTTGCCGACGTTCGCCCGGTGCTCCGCTCCCCTTCCCCGCCCCCTCCCGCTCAGGCTCCGGCGGAGCGGTCAGGTCGAGAACGCTGCCGGCCGGACGGCTCGAATCCACTGAAATGTCCAGTCCTTCCCCCGGTCACCGATCACCGCACACCGCGCATCACGCACTGCCCACCGGCAACTCTTCCTGACGGCCCGATCGCCGCCCCGGCACGTGGTACGTCACATCGGGCCGAGCCGTTCAACGGACGGAAGGGGCGCCCGTCCACCGAAGGACGGGCGCCCCTTCCGCTCGGGTCGTTCCCGGGTCACTTGTTCAGGTGGGCCCAGAACTCGTCGAACGACAGGACCTTGTCCCCGTTGAGGTCCCGCGTCTTGATGATGGCCTCGGCGACCGCCTCGGTCACGTTCCAGTCGCCTCCCTGTGCCAGGGCGGTCTTGAACTCGGCCGCGGTGATGAAGCCGTCACCGTCCGTGTCGATCCGCTGGAAATGCTTGCGTGCTTCCTCGATGTCCGCCACCGGATCCGCCCCTTCGTAACGCTTTACCGCCTGTTGACGGAGGCCAGATTAACCGGCCGCCCGAGCCCGCAGTGCGGCGACCACCCACGCGAACTCCTCACGGTGCGCTCCGGCGGGCCCCGAGCCCTTCACCGTGGACAGCAACTCCCGGTACCGGGCGAGCCTGTTGTTGGACGCGGCCTCCATCCGCTCCAGCACGACGGCCGGGTCGCCGCCGTCCCCCAGCACCTCGCGTACGATCGCCGCCGCCTCCGGCGACTCGGGGGCGATGCCCCGCTCCCTGGCCTCCGCGCCCAGCTGCACCAGCCGCATGGGGAACCAGGTGGACCGGCCGCGGACGGCGGCGCGCTCCTGGTCCGAGGCGTTGAACTCTACGGTCGCCCGCATCTGCGCCCGGAACTCCGGGTCCTGCACCATTTCCGCCAACTCCACCCAGGCGTCGACCTGTTCGGGCGTCGGGTCGTCCGGCAGGTCCACCGCGACGGTGCGCATCCGCTCCTCGATGGCGGGGTCCACGGTGTCGAGGCCGTGGAACAGCTCCTCCACGAACTCCTCCATGATCCGCCTGCGTTCGGCTGCCGACAGCCGTGCGAGCTCGGGGGTCTGGGGGTATCCCCCAGAAAACACAGCATGAGCGTCATCTCCTCCGCGGTCGAACCGCGTCGCGCCACGGTCGACAGCACCGCCCTGGTCACCCGCAGCGAACCGATCTGCGCGTCCAGCGCCACCACATGGGCGGCGGCCACCTCCGCGACCGTCGTCTCGCCCGCCAGCACCTTGCGTACGTCGTCCAGGCCGAGGCCCAACTCCCGCAGGGTGCGGATCAGTTCGAGACGGGCGGCGGACTCGGCGTCGTAGAGCCGGTAGCCGCCGACGGAGCGGGTCACCGGGGTGAGGACGCCCTCGTCCGACCAGTAGCGGATGGTGCGCACGGTCAGTCCGGTGGCCCTGGCCAGCTCCCCGATGGTGAGCAGTGCGGTGCCGTCGTCGATCATGTCGTGAGTGTGGGCCTTCCAGTGGGTGGAGACTCAAGGAGTGCGAGGAGCAAGGCGGATGGAAACTCTCCGGGACATTCTCGACGCGGTGGCGCGGGGTGTTTTCCCACCGCCGGACGGCGGTACGACCGTCGTGCCGCAGGCGTCCGAGCGGGACGCGGGGGTGCTCGCCTTCACCGCGCACGCGGTGGTCTTCGTCGACGAGGACCCGCAGTGGGTGTACGACACCCTGGCCGCCGTGCCCTGCGACGCGCTCGCGGCGCCGATGAACCCGCGGTTCCTGACGGCCCTGCTCGACCGGACGGGCCGTACGGCGGAGAACGTCGACGCGATGCTCGTGGGCGCCCCGCTCCCGGGCGAACCGCCGCTCCCGCTGGCGGAGATCACGGACGGCGGCCATCCGAGGATCGTGTACGCCCGCGGCCGCCGCGACGACGTGCGCGCGTGGACGACGGAGGGCGGAGTGCTGGTGATGGGCCGCGGGATCGGGGGGCGCCTGGAGGTCTCGGTCGAGATCGAGGAGGGCGTGCGGCAGCGGGGGCTGGGGCGCGCGCTGGTGACCGCCGCGCGCCACCTGGCGACCGAGCCGCTGTGGGCGCAGGTGGCGCCGGGGAACGCCCGCTCGATGCGGGCGTTCCTGGCGGCGGGCTACCGTCCGGTGGGTGCGGAGGCGCTGCTGCTCAGCGCGCCCTGAGCGTCAGTGCCAGGGCTGGTAGTACGGGTTGCTCTCGCAGTCGCTCATGATCTCGACCTTGGTCTTCTTGTCGACCGGGCAGACGCCGATGATGTACTGCCGCTTGATGCCGCCGGGGAAGGCGACCTCGACCTGGTCGGCCCACTTGTGGGTGTCGCCGATGGTCTTGTTGACGTCCACACCGCCCGGGGCGTCGATGTAGTAGTTGTAGCCCGACTTGTACCAGGTCTTGTACAGGTCGTGGTCGTAGGTCGTCGAGACGTACGGCGAGGGCTGGTTGACGAGAACGTACTTCTCGATGTCGTACTGCCCGTTGACGACGTCCTTGGGGGCGAAGCCCTGGTCGAAGACGATCGCCGGGCCGCGGCTGTCGCTGCGGTAGAGGGTGCCGCAGGTGGTGCGCCAGACCGGGTCGGGGGTGATGCGGGAGATGTCCACGCGGTCGTCGACGGCGGCCATCGCCGGGTCGGCGACCACGGGGCAGGCGGGCGCGGCGGCCCGGACCGGCGTGCGGGTGGTGTCGGTGGGGGCGGTCGCGGCGGTGGTGGCGAGGACGGCCGCGAGGGACAGGACGGCGGCGGCGGTCCGCCGTCGCAGATGCAGGGTGATCATGCGGGGCACGATCCCGGTTCCACGGCGGCGGACTGTGGATCATCACCCGTACGGGGGCGTGTCCAACTGACCGGCGGTCAAGGCTATTTCAGCGGAAGATGCCGGTGTGGCCGAGCGAGTAGCGGCCGGGTTGCGGGTAGACCGCGAGGCCGTGCGGGCCGCCGCCGACCTTGATGCGGGCGAGCTGGGTGCCGGTGCGGGTGTCGATGGCGTAGACCTCGGAGTTGTAGCGGCCGGACAGCCACAGGACCTTGCCGTCGGCCGAGACGCCGCCCATGTCGGGGCTGCCGCCGTGCGGCAGATGCCACTTCTTGGTCAGCTTGTTCTTCGTGAAGTCGAAGATGGAGATGGAGCCTTCGCCCCGGTTGGAGATGTACATCTCGCGCGAGTCCCGGCTGATGTACAGGCCGTGGCAGCCCTTGCCGGTGGGCAGGAAGTCCGGCTTGGCGAAGGTGTCGCCGTTCAGGACCCACATGCCGTTGGCCATCATGTCGGCGATGTAGAACCGCTTGCCGTCGGGCGAGATCTTGACGTCCTGCGGCATCGAGCCGTGGAACGGCAGTTTCTGCTGCCCGATGACCTTCATCTTCTCGGTGTCGACCTTGAGCAGTTCGCCGCTGAACTCGCAGGAGACGATGAAGTAGCGGCCGTCCGTGGAGAAGTCGGCGTGGTTGACGCCGTAGCAGCTGACCGGGACCGCCTTCACCGTCTTCATGGTGTGCGCGTCCCGGAACACCAACTGCCGGTCGAGGGAGGCCATCACGATCGCGTACTTGCCGTTGGGCGTGAAATACAGGTTGTACGGGTCGTGCACGCCAACGGGCTTGCCCGCCTTGCCCGTTCGCGGGTCGATGGGCGTCAGGGTGTTGCCGCGGTCGTTGTTGACCCACAGGGTCTTCAAGTCCCAGGAGGGGACGACGTGTTGGGGCTGGACGCCGACCGGGATGGTCTCGATGACCTTGTACGTCTTCGGGTCGATCACCGAGACCGTGTTGGAGCCGGTGTTGGGGACGTAGACCCGGGACGGGAAGTCCCTTACCACCGAGGAAAGTTGGTTGGGCCGGTCGGCCGCGTACACGTCGGCGGGGTCGAGCACCGGCGGCATTCCGGGCAACCCCTGTGCCACCTGCGGCTGTTGCTTCCTCTGCTGCTGGAGTGCGGGCTTGGTGCCGAGGGCCTCGTCGGCGTGGTCCTGCGAGCCGCAGCCGGCGAGGGCGGCCAGTGCGGCGAGGGCGGCGCCGGTGACCAGGGCTCGGGTGAGGGGGGTGTGTCGCATCAGCTCAGCAGCTCCGTGGTCGTCACCGCGCGCAGTCCGCGGCGGTCGAGTTCTTGCAGTACGGCGGGGAGCGCGGCGACCGTGCCGGCGTACCCGAAGTGCATGCTCACGACGGAGCCGTCGCGGACCTCGGCGAGCACCTTGCGGGTGACGGCGGGGGCGCCGGGCTCGGTGAAGTCGAGGGAGTCGACGTCGTAGGAGAGCACGTGCGGGTAGCCCACGCGGTGGGCCAGGCGCTGGACGAGAGGGGACGCGGCGGGGGCGCGCGAGGGTCTGAACCAGGTGCCGATCGAGCCGGTGAGCCGCTTGAGGCGGTCGGCGCAGCCGGTGATCTCGGCCAGCGCGTCGGCCTCGGACAGGGTGTTGACGGCGATGTGCCGCTGGGTGTGGTTGCCGAGGTCGTGGCCGCCGTCGAGGATGCGGCGGGCCATCTCGGGGTGGGTGTCGAGCCAGGTGCCGACGGCGAGGACGGTGACGCGGGCGCCGTGTTTCTCCGCCTCGGTGAGGAGCGCGGTGGCGATCTTGGGGTCGCCCTGGCCGTGGAAGGTGAGCGCGATCCGGGGGCGGTCGCGGGGTCCGTGGGTGATCTGCGCGGGCTGCCTGGGGAAGGCGCGCGGGGCGGGGGCGGTGAGCGGGGTCGCCTTGGCGGCGGGGGCGGGGGCGCGGGCGGGCGCGGCGGGGGCTGCGGCGGGGCCGGTCGTGGCACATCCGGCGGCGAGTGCGCCCCCGGCGACGAGCCCGGCACCCGCACGCAACGCCGTACGGCGGTCGGTCGTGGTCACCCGGTCCATTTAAGGGGCGCCGAGCAAGAAACCGGGGCATTAACCCGATCGAGGGACCCTCACGGGTCGCACCCCGAACGGAAGTTCCATAATGGTGCTCAGCGGTCGGCGACCCGCATCTCGAACCACGTGGTCTTGCCGCGTGGCAGCAGATCGACTCCCCAGCGGTCGGAGAGTTTGTCGACGAGGAACAGGCCGCGACCGCTGAGGTCCATCTCCTGGACCGGCATCAGACAGGGCAGCCCGCGGGAGGGGTCGCGGACCTCGACGCGGATCCAGCCGCGGCGGCGCTTCATCCGCAGTCCGAACACCCGGGCGCCCGTGTGCCGTACGGCGTTTCCGACCAGTTCCGAAACCAGTAGGACGGCGTCCTCGGTCATTTTCGGGCTGAGTCCCCAGTGCCGTAGGACGACGATCTGGGTGAGGCGGCGGGCCGCGGCGGCGGACTCGGGGCGGGACGGGAGCGGAACTTCCGCCTCCGTCGGATCGCCGAACAACTCGATCGCTTTGAGTGCCCGCTCGTCCTCGACCGCAGGCGACCAGCGCGCCGCGGTCGCACGGCCTTGTCCCCGCGGCTGTCCGATACCTTCCAGCCCCGCCATGCGTCCATCATGGCCGCCCCGGACGGCCTCCGGGGCGGTTCCGGAGGAATACGCCCCCCGGAAGCACCCGTTCCGCGACATCCAGTTGACATATGCCATGGGCATTTCGGTGTCGGCCGCAACCCCTCCGACCTGCGGTGAAGGCTCTGTTGGAGGCAATCGACAGGCTCCCTCGACAAGGCAGGCTTAAGGTCACCTTAAGGTTCCCATAAACCATCCCGCCGAGGGACCTGTATGAGACATCGCGTCAATTGCAAGCGGCTGAGCGGTATTTGACCGTCCGGTTCACCAGACTTCGACGGTCCGGTTCACTGGAACTTCGCCTTGCCGGGACCCTCTTCGACGAAACTGCGCATCCCGGTCTCACGGTCCTCGGTCGCGAACAGCCCCGCGAACCACGTCCGTTCGACCGCGAGCCCGGTCTCGATGTCCGTCTCCAGACCGGTGTCGATCGCTTCCTTCGCCGCGCGGAGCGCGATCGCCGGCCCCTGCGCGAGCTTCGCCGCCCACGCGTGCGCCTCCGTGTACACCTCGGCGGCGGGCACCAGCCGGTCCACCAGGCCCAGTTGGAGCGCCTCGTCCGCCTTGACCATCCGGCCGGTGAAGATGAGGTCCTTCGCCTTCGACGGTCCGATCAGCCGGGCCAGCCGCTGGGTGCCGCCCGCACCGGGGATGAGGCCGAGCAGGATCTCCGGCTGCCCCAGCTTCGCGTTGTCGGCCGCGATGCGGAAGTCCGCGCACAACGCCAACTCGCAGCCCCCGCCCAGCGCATAGCCCGTGATGGCCGCGACGACCGGCTTGGGGATGCGGGCCACCGCCGTGAAGGAGTCCTGCAAATCACGCGACCGCGCGACCATCGCCGCGTGGTCCATGCGCTGCATCTCCTTGATGTCCGCGCCGGCCGCGAACACCTTCTCCCCGCCGTAGACGACCACGGCCCGCACGTCCTCGCGGCGCGTGGCCTCCTCGGCGAGTTCCTTGAGGCGGTCCTGGGTGGCGGTGTCCAGCGCGTTCATCGGCGGGCGGTCGAGGCGGATGGTGCCGACGCCCTCGGCGACTTCGAGATTCACGGTCATGCCGGAAGGTTAACGTGCGCTAACGACAACGGGCCCGGTGCTGTCGGTCACAGCACCGGGCCCGCAGTACGTCTCTAGAAAAGTGTCACGCGGTTCCAGGAAAGTGTCACGCGGTCCACTTGGCCCATGACATGTTCCAGCCGTTGAGCCCGTTGTCGGGCGCCACGGTCGCGTCGTTCGAGTTCTTGACGACCACGACGTCACCGAGGATCGAGTGGTTGAAGAACCACGCGGCAGGAACGGTCTTGCTGTAACCGCCCTTGACGTCCCGCAGGCCTATGCAGCCGTGGCTGGCGTTGTAGTTGCCGAAGGCGTCGCCGCCCCAGTAGTTGCCGTGGACGAAGGTGCCGGAGTCGGTCAGGCGGGTGGCGTGCGGGACGTCCTTGATGTCGTACTCGCCGCCGTAGCCGACCGTTTCACCGTTCATCCGGGTCACGGTGAGCTTCTCGCTCATGACCATCTGGCCGTTCCAGGTGTCGTAGCCGGGCTTGCCGGTGGTGACCGGGATGGTCTTGATGGTTTTGCCGTCCTGGGTGACCTTCATCGTGTGCTTCTTGGCGTCGACGATGGAGACCTGGTTGCGGCCGATGGTGAACTTGACCGTCTTGGTCTGCTTGCCGTAGACGCCCGAACGGCCTTCGACGCCGTCGAGGTTGAGCTTGATGGTGACCTTGGTGCCGGACTTCCAGTAGTTCTCGGGGCGGAAGTCGAGGCGGTCGTTGCCGAACCAGTGGCCCTGGACGTCGACGGCCGGCGAGGTCGTGATGCTGATGGCCTTCTTCACGTCCGCGGGGTGCGTGATGCCCCGGGTGAAGCGGATGGAGAACGGCATGCCGACGCCGACCGTGGAGCCGTCCTCGGGGGTGAAGTAGCCGACGAAGGTGTTCGCCGGGGTCAGCGTGGTGAAGCTGGAGTCCTCGGCGGCGACCCGGCCCGCGGAGTCCTTGGCGACCGCGTGCACGGTGTACTTGGTGGAGGCGGCGAGGTGGGTCGCGGGAGTCCAGGTCGCGCCGCCGCCGGTGATCGCGCCGTCGACCTTGTCGCCACCGGCGTCCTTCACGGTGACCTCGGTCAACTTGCCCTTCGCGGCACTGATCTTGAGGGCGCCGCTGGTGTCGACGGACTTCGAGCCGTCCTTGGGGGCGATGGTGACGACCGCCTGCGACTGCTTGGGCTGGGCCGTGTCCGAGGCCGCCTTGTCCTTGGCATCACCGGACCCGGAGCCGGACTTGGAGCCACCACCGCCGCCTCCGCACGCGGTGACGGCGAGCAGCAGCACGCCGAGGATCAGCGCCAGCAAGCCCTTGTTTCTCCGGCCGCGCGCGTCAACCGACGCCCCCGATATCGGTCGCACGTTCAAGACTTTCTCCCCTCGCCGGGCCTGGTCCGGCCCGCGCCCCTTTGCGCATCTGACGTGCGCGTCCGCGCATATTAACCGCCAGGATTTGAGCTTCGTGTCAGGTGATTGTCACCGTTCGGTCGCAACTTCAACTGCCGCCTGACAGCGGACGTCCGCCCCAACTCCGGTCACTTGACCGCACTGCCCGCCTTCCACTCCTTCCAACCCATGTTCCACCCGCCGAGGCCATTGTCGGGAGCGACCTGTTTGTCGTTGCTGTGCACGACCTCGACCACGTCCCCGACGATGCTCCGGTCGAAGAACCACCCGGCCGGGGTGTCCGAGCCGCCGCCCTTCACGTCCCGCAGCCCCACGCACCCGTGGCTGACGTTGACGTGTCCGGGGGCGCCCGGCGCCCAGTAGTTGCCGTGCAGGAAGGTGCCGGAGTCGGTGAGCTTCATGGCGTGCGGGACGTCGGGGATGTCGTACTCGCCGCCGAAGCCGACCGTGCGGCTGTTCATCCGGGTCACCTCCAGCATCTCCATGACCACCATTTTCCCGTTGTACGTCGTCCGCCCGGGGGCACCGGCGGTGATCGGCACGGTGGCCAGGAGGTCGCCGTCGCGTCGTACCTCCATGGTGTGTTTGACCGCGTCGACCAGGGAGACCTGGCTGCGGCCGACGGTGAAGGAGAACGTCCTGTACTGGAGGCCGTAGACGCCGGGTGCGCCCTCGACGTCACGGAGGCGGAGGGAGACGGTGACCTGGGTGCCGGGCTTCCAGTAGGACTCGGGGCGGAAGTCGAGGCGGGCCTTGCCGAACCAGTGCGGGCGGACCTCGACGGCCGGCTTCGCGGTGATGTGGATCGCGCGCTCCACGGCGGCCCGGTTCTCGATCTCCCGGTTGAAGCCGAGGGAGACGATCATCCCGGTGCCGACGGTGGCGCGGTTCTCGGGGGTGACGTAGCCGATGAACCGTTCGTCGGGAACGTAGGTCGTGAACGTGGTGTGCCGGGCGGAGCGGCGGCCGTCGCCGTCGAGGGCGACCGCGTCGACGGTGTAGCGGGCGGCCAGGGCGAGTTTCGGGTCCTCGGGTTCCCAGCGCAGTCCGTCGTCGGAGATACGGCCCGGGACGGGGGTGTCCTGGGCGTCCTGCTCCTTGACGACCTGTACGGACTCCAGGCGCCCGCTGGGCACCTTGACCAGCAGTCTCTGGTCGGGTTTGACGCCCTTGGCGGTGTCGTCGGGCGAGATCCGGATCACATCCTCGGGCGCCGGAGCCTTGCCGAAGAGCTCGTCGATACCGCCCCCGCCCGCGCCGTCGGAAGTACAGCCGGTGGCTCCGGCCAGCAGTCCTGCCCATGTCAGTACGGCGGCCAGTGCGACCCCCGCGCGCCGCGCGCGCCCTTGTGCATGCCTCACGGGGTGCTCAACGAGCGGGCCTGCCTCAGGGAAACGTGAGTGCGACCCAAGCTCTGGGCAGAACAGTGGGGAGGATGACAGGACAGGGGCTCGCGACCGGGACGTCGCGCGCTCTTCACCTCGTCGTTCCATGAGCCGCGGGAGGCCGGACGGTGTCGAGCGCAGCCGAGCAGGAGGCCGTGCAGGAGGGGCGCGTCGACGGCGACGTGCCGATGGAGCACGCGGTGGAGGCCGTGCCTGCGCCACGTGCCGCCCCCGTGCTGAACGGCGCCCCGCACCGGGCGGCGGCCGTGCCCGTGTGGCCGGGGACGCCGATGCCGTTGGGCGCCCGCTTCCGGGTCGGCCCGGACGGGGTGGCGGGCACCAACTTCGCGCTGTGGGCGGGGGGCGCGGAGGCGGTCGAGCTGTGCCTCTTCGACGAGCGGGGGGCGGAGACCCGCGCCCCGCTGACCGAGCTGACGCACGAGATCTGGCACGGCTTCCTACCCGGGGTCCTGCCCGGGCAGCGCTACGGCTTCCGGGTGCACGGCCGCTGGGACCCGTGGACCGGCGCCCGCTGGAACCCGGCGAAGCTGCTCCTCGACCCGTACGCGCGGGCGGTGGACGGTGAGTTCGGGCTGCCGCCCGAGGTGTACGCGCATGTGCGGGACTGGCCGCAGCAGCAGGTCGCGGACACCGTGCGCGACGACCGCGACTCAGCACCCCACGTCCCCAAGGGAGTTGTGGTCCACGACGACACCACCGACGACGAGTGGATGGACGACCGCCGCCCGAAGACCCCGTGGGCGGACTCCGTCATCTACGAACTCCACGTGGGCGGCTTCACCCGACTGCACCCCGGGATACCCGAGGAACTCCGGGGCACCTACGCCGGGTTGGCGCACCCGGCGGCGATCGAGCACCTGGTGAAACTGGGCGTGACGGCCGTGGAACTGCTCCCCGTCCACCAGTTCGCGCACGAGGACCATCTGCTGCGCAAGGGCCTGAAGAACTACTGGGGTTACAACTCGATCGGCTACTTCGCCCCGCACGCGGGCTACGCGGCGACCGGCACGGCGGGTCAACAGGTCGGCGAGTTCAAGCGGATGGTGCGCGCGCTGCACGAGGCCGGGATCGAGGTCATCCTCGACGTGGTCTACAACCACACTGCGGAAGCGGGCGAGTTGGGACCGATGCTGTCGTTGAAGGGCATCGACAACCGCGGCTACTACCGCCTCCAGAGCGACGCCCGCCGCTACGCCGACTACACGGGCTGCGGCAACACCCTGCACGTCGTACAGCCGCACGTGCTCCGGCTCATCACCGACTCCCTGCGTTACTGGGTCACCGAGATGGGCGTCGACGGTTTCCGCTTCGACCTCGCGGCGGCGCTGGCCCGCTCGATGCACGACGTCGACATGCTGTCCCCGTTCCTCGCGGTCATCGCTCAAGACCCGGTGCTACGGCGGGTGAAGCTGATCGCCGAGCCCTGGGACGTCGGCTCCGGCGGCTACCAGGTGGGCGCGTTCCCGCCCCTGTGGACGGAGTGGAACGACCGCTACCGCAACGCCGTCCGGGACTTCTGGCGCGGCGCGCTGCCGGACGTACGGGACCTCGGGTACCGCCTGTCGGGGTCGAGCGACCTGTACGCGTGGGGCGGGCGGCGCCCCTACGCCTCGGTCAACTTCATCACCGCGCACGACGGTTACACCCTCCGCGACCTCGTGTCGTACGAACGAAAGCACAACGAGGCCAACGGCGAGGGGAATCGGGACGGCACCGACGACAACCGGTCCTGGAACTGCGGGGTCGAGGGCGAGACCGACGACGAGCGCGTACAGGCGCTGCGGCGGCGGCAGTTGAGGAACCTCCTCACCACGCTGCTCCTCTCCACGGGTGTGCCGATGCTGGTCGCGGGTGACGAGCTGGGGCGGACGCAGCGGGGCAACAACAACGCCTACTGCCAAGACAACGAGATCAGTTGGGTGGACTGGGAGCTGCGGGAGGACCCGGGCTGGCAAGCGCTGACCGACCTCACCGCCCGGCTGATCGACCTGCGCCACCGGCATCCGGTGCTGCGCCGCCGGGCGTTCTTCTCCGGGCGGGCCCGATCGGCGGACGGCATAAGGGACTTGGCCTGGTTCACCGCGCGCGGCACTGAGATGACCGAACGGGACTGGTACGCGCCCGCCGCCACCCTCGGCATGTATCTCTCGGGGCGGGACATCCCCGGCCGCGACGAACGCGGTGAGGCGATCCTCGACGACAGTTTCCTCGCCGTCCTGCACGCGGGCGACCGGCCGGTGAGCTTCGCGCTGCCGGGGCCGCCGTGGGCGGAGCGGTACGAGGTGGTCGTCGACACCTCGCGGGAGGAGCAGGGGGAGGCGCCGGGGGTGGTGCACCGGGCGGGGTCGGCGATCACCGTTCCGGCGCGGGCGGTGCTGCTGCTGAAGGTGCTGGGCTGAGCACCGCCCTCAGCCGAGGATCCCCCGGTCGTACGCCGTCGCCACCGCCGCCGCGCGGTCCTTGACGCCCAACTTGCCGTACAGGTGGGTGAGATGGGTCTTGACGGTCGCCTCGCTGATGAAGAGTTCGCGGGCGATCTCGCGGTTGGAGGTGCCCTTGGCGACGAGGGCCAGCACTTCGCGTTCGCGGGCGGAGAGCGGTTCGTTGCCGGGAGTCTGGGGGCCGCGCACGGCGGAGACCAGGCGGGAGGCGACGGCGGGCGAGAGGACCGTACGGCCCTCCGCCGCCGCGCGGACGGCGGTGAACAGCTCGTCGCGGGGCGCGTCTTTGAGGAGATAGCCGGTCGCGCCCGCCTCGATCGCGGGCAGGGTGTCGGAGTCGGTGTCGTACGTCGTCAGGACGAGCACCTTCGCGCGGGCGGCGCGGCGGGTCAGCTCTCGGATGGCGTCGACTCCCCCGCCGGCCGGCATCCGCAGGTCCATCAGGATCACGTCCGGGTCGAGGGCGGCGGCCCGCTCCACGGCCTCGACGCCGTTCGCCGCCTCGCCCAGGACGCGGAATCCGGGCGCGGACTCGAACATGCCGCGCAGACCGTCCCGTACGACGGGATGGTCGTCGACGATCAGCAGGGAGATCAACAACTCGTCACTCATGGCGCACCAACGGTACGCGAGCCGACAGGGCCGTGCCGCACCCCGGCTCGGACTCGACCGCGAGGGTGCCCGCGATGCGCTCGGCGCGGACGCGCATGCCGTCGAGGCCGAAGCCGCCGGTGCGGGTGCGTTCGGGCAGCGCGAGGGGGTCGAAGCCCTGGCCGTCGTCGCGGATGTCGAGGATGACGTCCTCGCCGAGGAAGGAGAGGGTGACGCCGACGCGGGTGGCGCGGGCGTGCCGGGCCGCGTTCGACAGGGCCTCCTGGGCGATGCGCAGCAGGGTCGCCGAGACCTCGTCGTGGAGCTGTTCGGTGGTACCGGTGACGGTGAACTCGGCGCGGACACCGGTGCGTTCGCCCCACTCGGCGACCGTGTTCTTCAGCGCCTCGGGCAGTCCGTCGTGCTCCAGGGCGACCGGGGCGAGGTTCTGCACGGAGCGGCGGGCCTCGCCGAGGCTGTGCCGGGCGAGGGTGGCGGCACGGTCGAGGTGGGTGCGAGCGGTCGTCAAGTCGGGTGCGTTGGCTACGACTTGGAGCTGGGCGATGATGCCGGTCAGTCCCTGGGCGATGGTGTCGTGGATCTCGGCGGCCAGCCGACGGCGTTCGTCGGCGACCCCGGCTTCCCTTGCCTGGACGAGGAGTTGGGCGTGCAGGGCGGCGTTCTCGTCGAGGGCCTGTTGCAACGCCGTATTGGTGCGTTCGAGTGCGGTGATGGTCTCGGTGCGCTCGCGGGAGCGCCGGGTCTCCTGGTCGGTCATATGGGCGATCGCCATCTGGAGAACGGAGTTGGCGAGCACGAGCGCCCCGAAGAGAACCCATTGCAGCCCGCTTCCGAACGGCATCCCGCCGGCCTGCGCTCCGGCCACGGTGACCGCGCTCGCGAACAGCCCGACCCGCTGCCCCACGGTGCCCGGGATCAGTTCGTCGGCGTCCATGAAGCCGGAGGCCGCGTAGAACGCGAAGAACGGGTCGATCCAGGTGAGGACGAAGGCGAGGGCCCAGCGGACGACGTAGTACGCCGTCCCCGTCCGCGACGGGGTGCGGCCGCGGCCGGGGCGGCGGACACGGGTGGCGTGCCACCACAGCTGGAGGACGAGCGCGGCACCGGCCAGGGACCAGCCGGTCCACCACTGGGCGGCGCTGTAGTCGAACAGACCGGACGAGGCGACCGCGAGGACCACACTGATACCGAGCAGCCCGTACGGCCCCCACGTGTGCAGCTGCTCCCAGCGCCGGTCGATCTGGCGGTCCCTGGTGGTCATCTCCCCAGTCTGCACGGCCGCCGCCCCTACTCCCAGCGGAACCAGCGGGAGGCGCCCGCCGTCAGCAGGACCGTCCAGGCCACGAGCACGCCCAGGTGCGTCCAGCCCGGCCAGTGCCCGGCCGCCGCCCGGTTCAGGGCCTCGGCGGCGGCGCCGAACGGCGTGTAGCCGACGATCCGGGCCATGACGTCCGGCATGGAGTTCACCGGGATCCAGACGCCCGCGCAGAACATCATCGGGAAGAACACGGCCGACCCGATGGCGCCCGCGATCTTCGTCGTCCGCGACAGCGCGGAGACCACCGCGCCCAGTGCGAGCGCGGCCAGGATCGCGAGGAGCAGGGCGAGGAGATAGCCGAACGGCTGCTGCGGGAGGCGTACGTCGAAGGCGAGGCGGCCGACGATCAGCGCGCACAGGGCGGAGGCCAGGGCCGCCGTGCCGTAGACCACCATCTGGGCGGAGAGCAGGGCGGAGGGGCGGACCGGGGTGGCGGACATGCGGCGCAGGATGCCGCGTTCGCGGTAGCCGGTGAGGTTCTGCGGCATCGACTGGAGCGCGCCGACGATCATGCCGAGGAGGACGGTGACCGGGACGTACACGTCGATCGTGCGCAGGCCGCCGAGGTCGGCCTCGTGGTGGCGGAAGCCCGGGATGGAGCCCAGGATCACCAGCAGGACCGTGGGGAAGGCCAAAATCCAGAAGAGGGCGCCGGGTTCGCGGCGGAAGAGGCGCAACTCGGTGCGCAGGACTGCGGTGTTCATCGGGTGACCTCCGTCAGGTCCAGGAAGGCGTCGTCCAACGTGGCGTCGGAGACCCGGAGTTGGTGGGCGGTGATGTGACCGCGGGCGAGCAGGGTGATGACCGCGTTGACGGTCTCGTCGGTGCCGGAGAGCGTGATCCGGTCGTCCTTGCGGGCCACGGAGGTGAGCGCGGGCAGCGCGTTCAGGTCACCGTCGTCCAGGGGCGCGGAGGGCGTGAAGCTGATGACGGTGGAACCGGCCGAGCGGCGGATCAGCCCGTCCGGAGTGTCCAGTGCGGCGACCCGGCCCTTGTCGATCACGGCGATCCGGTCGCACAGCCGCTGCGCCTCCTCCATGAAGTGGGTGACGAGCAGCACGGTGACCCCGCTCGCCCGCACGTCCTCGATGAGCTGCCAGGTGTCGCGCCGGGCGCGCGGGTCGAGTCCGGTGGTGAGTTCGTCGAGGACGACGACCCGGGGGTTGCCGATCAGCGCGAGCGCGATGAACAGACGCTGCTTCTGGCCGCCGGACAGCTTCGCGAAGCGGGTGGTCAACTTGGCGGTCAGGCCCAGGCGTTCGGCCAGCGGGCGCCAGTCGGCGGGGTGCGGATAGAGGGCCGCGTACAGCTCCAGGGCCTCGCGGACGGTGAGTTTGGCCTGGAGTTCGCTCTCCTGGAGCTGGGCGCCGAGGACGCGGGCGACCTGCTCGTGGTCGGCGACGGGGTCGAGGCCGGTGACCCGGACCCGGCCCGCGTCCGGGACGCGCAGGCCCTCGACGCACTCGACGGTGGTGGTCTTGCCTGCGCCGTTCGGGCCGAGGATCCCGAAGATCTCGCCCTCCTCGACGGCGAACGAGACACCGTCGACGACGGCCCGGCCGCCGTAGGACTTGCGCAGTGCGGTGACTTCGATGACAGGTGTGGCTGACATGTTCCCAGAATCCCGGGAAGGCGGGGCCGGGCACATCGCCCATCGCGCTCGACCGGGCATCAACCGATCGGTTGATGCCCTGGTACGACCCCCTGGTACGACCCCTTGGTCGGCCAAAACTCGGTGGGCACTGTCAGTGCCGGTCCGTAGGCTCGCCGGTGATGTCGACGACACGTGCAACCCCCATGGACCACACCGATCGTTCCGCCGTACGCACCCTGCTGCGGCTGTGGCCGTACGTCCGCCCCGTGCGGGTACGGCTGTTCACCGCGGCCGGGGTGGCCGTCGTCGCGTCCTGTACGGGGCTGGTGTTCCCGCTCGTCCTGAAGTGGATGGTGGACGGACCGGTCGCCGACCGGGACACGGCGGGCGTGTGGCTCGGGGCGCTGTATCTGCTGCTGCTCGGCATCGCAGAGGCGGGCCTGTTCGGGCTGCGGCGCTGGCTCGTGGCCCGGCCGTTGTCACGGGTCGAGGCGGAGATGCGCGCGGATCTCTACCGGCATCTGCAACGGCTCCCGGTGTCCTTCCACGACAGATGGCCATCAGGCCAACTCCTCTCCCGGGGCACCACCGACCTCATGCTGCTGCGCATGTTCCTGGCCTTCCCTCTCACATTCCTGCTGGTCAACGCCGTGACGATCCTGGTCGGCGTGATCATCATGCTGCTCCAGGACTGGACGCTGGGACTGGTGATCCTGGGGCCCGCCGTGCCGGTGGTCGTCACCTGCGTGATCTTCGAGCGGCGGTACGCGCATGTGGCGCGGCTCGCACAGGACCAGGTCGGCGATCTGACGACGGTCGTCGAGGAGAGCGTGCTCGGCATCCGCATCATCAAGGGCTTCGGCCGCCACCGCAGCCAGGCACGGGCCTTCCGCGACCTCTCCCGTACCCTGCGCGGCACCGAACTCCACAAGGCCCGCCTGCTCGCCGCGATCTGGGGCGTCATCGTCACCCTCCCCGAACTGGCCCTCGGCGCGACCCTGGTCCTGGGCACGATCCAGGTAGCGGACGGCAACCTGTCCGCAGGCACGCTGGTCGCCTTCCTCTCCACGGCCCTGGCCCTCCGCTGGCCGGTGGAGTCGATCGGCTTCCTCCTGGCGATGAGCCAGGAGGCGGCAACGGCGACGGAGCGCTATTTCGAGGTGATGAGTGAAACCCCGGAGACAGCTTTGACGCCGGAAGAGGAGGCGCCCCATAGGGGCGCGGGGAACTGCGCGACCAGCCCCCACCGGCCCGCACCCGAAAACGACGGCATCCGTTTTTCGAAAGTCTCCTTCCGCTACCCAGACGCCCCATCGGATTCCCCACCCACCCTCGACCGCATAGACCTGCACATCAAACCCGGCGAATCCATGGCCCTCGTAGGCGCCACCGGCACAGGCAAAACCACCCTCACCGCACTCGTCCCCCGCCTACACGAGGTGACCTCGGGCCACATCACACTGGACGGCGAGGACATCACCGCGATGCCCCGAGAAACGCTGCGCGAACTCGTAGCCGTAGCCTTCGAGGAACCCACCCTCTTCTCGACCAGCGTCAGCGAAAACGTACTGATGGGCGCCGAAAAGAGCGCGGGACAACCGGAGTTGGACCGCGCACTGGCCGTAGCGCAGGCGGACTTCGCCCACGCGCTCCCCCAGGGCACGGACACCCGCGTCGGCGAACAGGGCCTGAGCCTCTCCGGCGGCCAGCGCCAACGCCTCGCGCTGGCAAGGGCCGTGGTGGGCAGACCCCGCTTCCTCGTCCTGGACGACCCGCTGTCCGCGCTGGACGTCCACACGGAGGCCGCCGTAGAAGCCGCGCTGCGCCAAGTCCTCGCGGACACAACGGCGTTGATCGTGGCCCACCGCCCGTCCACGGTCCTGCTCGCCGACCGGGTCGCGCTGCTGTCGGACGGCCGTATCACGGCGGTCGGCACCCACCAGGAACTGCTGCGCACGAACGCGGAGTACGCGTATCTCATGTCGGGATCCGAACCGCACGACCGGCCGGAGGACGAACGATGACCGCCCCCACCACATCGGCGCCCACCACAGACGACGACCACGAACCCCCGCACCGGCCCGCCGCGGACGACCCCTTCGACCACGACGACCTGCCCACTCCCCCCGGCGCGACCGCCGCCCTCCTGCGCTCCCTGCTCGCGCCCATGAAGGCCCGCGTCACCCTCACCACCCTCCTCCTGCTGCTCCAGCAGGCCGCGGTGCAGGTGGGCCCGCTGCTGGTGGCGTACGCGATCGACCGGGCGGTGCCCGCGTTCCGGCACCACGACCGCGGGCCGCTGATCGCCGTGGCCGTGGGCTATCTGCTGTGCGCGCTGCTCTCCGGCGGACTCCAGTACGCGTTCATCGGCGCCTCCGCCCGCGTCAACCAGGACGTGCTGCTCGATCTGCGCGGCCGGATCTTCCGGCACGCGCAGGCGCTCAGCATCGACTTCCACGAGCGCTACACGTCCGGCCGGCTCATCTCCCGTTCCACCACGGACGTCGAGGCGCTGCGCGAACTGCTCAGCGAGGGCCTCCAGGAGCTGATCACGGTCATCCTGTCGTTCGTCTACATCTCGGCGATGCTGCTCTGGCTGGACCTGGGGCTCGGCGCGGTCTCGGTGGCGTCCTTCGTGCCGCTGTATCTGCTGGTGCGGGTCTACCAGCGGCGCGCGGTGCGGGTGTACGGGGCGCGGTCCACGGCGATCGCGCGGGTGATCGTGAAGTTCGTGGAGACGATGAACGGCATCCGCCCGGTGCGCGCGTTCCGCCGCGAGGCGGTGAACGACGCCGACTTCCGGGTCCTCAACCAGCGGCACGAACGGTCCAACGGCGACGCCCTGTTGGAGATGGCCCGCTATGTCACCGGCTCCCGCCTGGTCGCCAACACGGCGGTCGCGGTGATCGTGCTGTGGGGCGCGAACCGGGTCGCGGACGGCTCACTGGAACTGGGCGTCCTGGCCGCCGCGGTGCTGTATCTACGACGGCTCTACGACCCGATCGACCGGCTCGGCATGTTCCTCAACTCCTACCAGTCGGCCGCCGCGTCCCTGGAGAAGATCGCGGGGCTGCTGGCCCAGACACCGTCCGTACCCGAGCCGTCAACACCCGTGCAACTGCCCGCACTTGAGTCGGAACAGCCCGGCCGCGAGGTCGTCTTCGACGGGGTCCGCTTCGCCTACCGCACCGGCGGCGAGGTACTGCCCACCTTCGACCTCACCCTCCCCGCCGGACAGACGGTCGCCGTGGTCGGCTCCACCGGCGCCGGCAAGTCCACCCTGGCCAAGCTGCTGGCCCGCTTCTACGACCCCTCGGACGGGCGGGTGCTGCTCGACGGCGTCGACCTGCGCGAGCTGTCCGGGCCCGAACTGCGGCGCGGGGTGGTGATGGTGACGCAGGAGGCGTTCCTGTTCTCCGGCACGGTCGCCGAGAACATCGCGATCGGCCGTCCGGACGCGCCGCGTGAGGAGATCGAGCGGGCCGCGAAGGCGATCGGCGCGCACGACTTCATCAGCGCGCTGCCCGACGGCTATGACACGGACGTACGCAAACGGGGTGGCCGTATCTCGGCCGGTCAGCGTCAACTCGTGGCGTTCGCGCGGGCGTTGCTCGCCGACCCGGCGGTGCTGATCCTGGACGAGGCGACGAGTTCGCTCGACGTCCCGGGCGAACAGGCCGTGCAGCGCGCCATGTCGACGGTCCTGCGGGGCCGCACGGCGGTGGTGATCGCGCACCGGCTGTCCACCGTCGAGATCGCGGACCGGGTGCTGGTCATGGAGCACGGCCGGATCGTCGAGGACGGCCCTCCGGCCGAACTCGTCGCGGGGACAGGGCGGTTCTCGGATCTGCACCGGGCGTGGCGGGACAGCCTGGCGTGAACCAGCGGCGACGACGGGGGCAGTAGTGATCGACGCGTACGAGGATCCCGGGACACCCGACTGTCGGGGTGGCTGGCGCTTCCTGTGGTGGCTGGTGATGCGGCAGCGGTGGCGGGCGGTGGCCGGGGCGTTGCTGTCGAGCGTGTGGATGGTGCTGCTGGCGGCGGCGCCGTATCTGATGGCGCGGGCGGTCGACGACGGTCTGGTGCCGGGGCATCTGGGCACGCTGGCCTGGTGGAGCGGGGCGCTGTTCGCGGTCGGGGCGGTCAACTCGTGGCTGAGCATCATGCGGCACCGGACCATGACCCGGGTGCGCATGGACGCCAACTTCCGCACGGTGAAGCTGATCGTGGGCCAGGCGGTCCGGCTGGGTGCCGTGCTGTCGCGCCGGGCGCGGGCGGGCGAGGTCATCACGATCGGCGTCGGTGACGTGTGGACGATCGCCCAGTCCCTGACCGTCGTCGGACCCGGCTTCGGCGCCCTGGTCGTCTACGGCGTGGTGGCCGGGGTGCTGCTGTCGATCTCGGCGCCGCTGGCCGCCGTGGTGCTGCTGGGGGTGCCGGTGCTCGCGCTGCTCGCGGGGCCGTTGACCCGGCGGTTGCAGAGCGTGGAGACGGAGTACCGGGAGCGGCAGAGCGTGCTGACCGCGCGCATCGCCGATCTGTCGGGCGGGCTGCGGGTCCTCAACGGGCTTGGTGGCAAAGGGCTGTTCGCGGACGCGTTCCGGCGTGACTCGCAGCGGCTGCGGGCGCAGGGCTACCGGGTGGGCGCGGTGGCCAGCTGGGTGCAGGCGATCGGGGTCGGGCTGCCGACCCTGTTCCTCGCCGTGGTGACCTGGCTCGCGGCCCGGCTGGCGGCCCAAGGGCAGCTCAGCGTGGGCGAGTTGGTCGCCGTGTACGGCTATGTCGCGGTCCTGGTGGGCCCGGTGGCCTTCTTCGTGCAGATGGTCTACGAGCTGAGCCGGGGCGTGGTGGCCGCACGGAGGGTCGTACGGCTGCTGGCGCTCGAACCCGAGACGGACACGGGCACGTCGGCCGCGCCCGCCGAACCGGCCGCCCTGTACGACCCCGACTCGGGGGTGCGGGTGGCGCCGGGGCGGCTGACCGCGCTGGTAGGGGCTCGGCCCGGGGAGACGCTGGCCGTGGTCGACCGGCTCGGCCGGTACGCGCCGTCCCGGGTCACCTGGGGCGGGGTCGCGCTCGACGCGGTTCCGCTGGACCAGGTCAGGTCCCGGATCCTGGTCGCGGACAACGAGGCCGACCTGTTCGCCGGGCCGCTGCGGGAGGTGGTGTCCGGGCGGCGGGAGCGGTCGGCGGAGGCGGTGGCCGAGGCCGTGTTCGCGGGTGCCGCCGACGACATCGTGCAGGGGTTGCCGGAGGGGCTCGACTCACTCGTGGCCGCGCAGGGCCGCAGCCTCTCCGGCGGGCAGCGCCAACGGGTGCGGCTGGTAAGGGCGTTGCTCGCCGAGCCCGAGGTGCTGCTCGCGGTGGAGCCGACCTCGGCGCTGGACGCGCACACGGAGGCGGCGGTCGCCCGGCGGCTGCGCGAGGCGCGCTCGGGCCGTACGACGGTGGTGACCACGACGTCGCCGCTGGTCCTGGACCAGGCGGACACGGTCCTCTACCTGGTCGACGGCAAGGTGGCGGCCGACGGCGACCATCGCCGGCTGCTGGCCCAGGAGCCCGGCTACCGCGCGCTGGTGGCCAGGGACGCGGGTGCGGACGCGGACGCGGAGGAGGTCGCGCGGTGACGGCGGACAAGGGTCAACTCCCGGTCGCGGGACGGGCCGAGGTGCGGCGGGCCGCGGTCCGGCTGGTCCGGTTGGACCGGCGGGCGTTCGCCGTCGTGCTGGTGGTGAACGCGCTGGCGGCCGGGGCCGGTCTGGTCGGGCCGTGGCTGCTCGGGCGGATCGTGGACGAGGTGCGGGCCGGGGCCGGAGTGGGGGTGGTGGACCGGCTGGCCCTGGTCATCGTGGTGTGCTCGCTGGCCCAGTTGCTGCTGTCGCGCTGGGCGCGGTACGTGGGGTACCGGTTCGGGGAGCGCACGCTGGCCCGGGTCCGGGAGGACTTCGTGGACCGGGCGCTGGCGCTGCCCGCGTCGGTGGTGGAGCGGGCCGGGACGGGCGATCTGACGGCGCGCGGCACCTCCGACGTGGCGACCGTGGGCACGACCCTGCGGGATGTCGCGCCCGAACTGCTGGTCTGCTCGGTGGAGGCGCTGTTCGTGATGGGCGCGGTGTTCGCGCTGGACCCGCTGCTCGGTCTCTTCGGGGTGTTGGGTCTGACACCGATCTGGTTCGCGCTGCGCTGGTATCTGCGCCGGGCCCGGGACGGCTATCTCGCGGAGGGCGCGGCGACGTCGGAGGTCGCCGAGATCCTCACGGCGACGGCGTCCGGGGCGCGCACGGTGGAGGCGTTCCGGCTCCGGGAGCGGCGGGTCACCGCGAGCCGGGACACCCTGGAGACCGCCAAGCGGGCCCGGTTGTACACGCTGTTCCTGCGGACCGTGTTCTTCCCCGCGGTCGAGGTGTCGTACACGATCCCGGTGGCGGGCGTGCTGCTGGTCGGCGGGTGGCTGCACGCGCGCGGGGCGGTGGGCGTGGGCGCGGTGGTGACGGCCGCGCTGTATCTGCGGCAGTTCACCGACCCCTTGGACCAGATCCTGGTGCGGGTCGAGCAACTCCAGAGCAGCGGCGCCTCGTTCGCCCGGGTCGAGGGGCTGGCCCGCGCGCCGCGCGCGGAGGGCGACGGGGACGCGCCGGTTCCGGCGGACGACCGGATCGATGTGACCGGGGTGCGGTACGCCTACGAGCGCGGTGGTGAGGTGCTGCACGGCGTGGACCTGTCGGTGCGGCCGGGCGAACGGCTGGCGGTGGTCGGCCCGTCCGGCGCCGGGAAGACGACACTCAGCCGACTGCTGGCGGGCGTCGACGCGCCGACCGAGGGCACGGTGACCGTGGGCGGGGTGCCGGTCTCCGGACTCTCGCCGGAGACGCTGCGCCGCCAGGTGGTGCTGGTCACCCAGGAGCACCACGTGTTCCTGGGCTCGGTCCGCGAGAACCTCCTGATCGCCGAACCGACCGCCACGGACGAGGAGTTGTGGGCGGCACTGGCGGCGGTCGGCGCGGAGGAATGGGTACGGGAGCTGCCCGACGGCCTCAACACCCCGCTGGGCGCGGACGGTCGGGCGACGGACGGCTCCCAGGCCCAGCAACTCGCCCTGGCCCGCGTGGTGTTGGCCGACCCGCACACGCTGATCCTGGACGAGGCGACGGCCCTCCTCGACCCGGCCACCGCCCGCCACACCGAACGCGCCCTGGCCGCCGTCCTGGAGGGCCGCACGGTCATCGCCATCGCCCACCGGCTGCACACGGCCCACGACGCGGACCGGGTGGCGGTGATGGAGAACGGCCTGCTGACCGAACTCGGCCCGCACGAGGAGCTGGTGGCGGCGCGGGGGGCTTATGCGGCGCTGTGGCGTTCGTGGCACGGGAACGGGCGGGCGGCGTCGAACGACTGACGCCGGGCGGGCGGTCCTCGCCCGCTCCGCCAAGCCGCGTCCCGCCCCGCCCCGACCCTCCCCGTCCGCCTGCAACCCGATGTGTCCTGACCACCGCGCAGGCCGACCGTCCGGCTGCCGTGTACGCGCTGCGGGATGCCGCCGCCCCCGCTGTGGCCGCGTTCGGTGCCGCCGTGCGGGCGCGCCTTCCCGCACAGGCACCTGACAACAGGCCGCGGGCAGACGGCAGGGACCTGGCATCACCGTGCTGGCCGAACTCGACCAATACGCCCACAGCACCAAGGCGTATCGGTACACGGACCTTCTGTTCACGGTCGAGGAAGCGTCAAGTGGCGCTCCGCATAACGGACATGAACACCCGGACAACGAACGAATTCCGGCCAAGTTCCTGACGCGCTCCTGACAGAAAGCGCGAGCTGGTGCCACTCTTCCCACTGGCGCTTCACAGCAACCCCACAGCTTCACTCCTGTGATCCCTGTGATCTCCCCTGGTCGCGCGATCCGCGACCGTCCTGAAGGAGTCAGTGTTGAGAAGCAATTCCTCGCGCAGACGCACCTCCCACATAGTCGCCGTCGCCGGCGTCACCGCTCTGCTCGCCGCGGCCGTCCAGGCGGGCGCGACCTCCTCCGCCGCTCCGGCCAAACCCCTTGCCAGCAAGGGGAATCCGGCGCACATGGCCCTGTCCCTCTCCGCCTCGCAGCGTGCCGAGCTGCTCCGCGACGCCGCGTCGGCGCGGACCACCACCGCCAAGGACATCGGCCTCGGCGCCAAGGAGACGCTCGTCGCCCGTGACGTCATCAAGGACGCCGACGGCACGGTCCACACCCGCTACGAGCGCACCTACGCCGGACTCCCGGTCCTCGGCGGCGACTTGGTCGTCGACACCGCCAAGTCGGGTGCCACCGAGCGCGTCATCAAGGCGACCGACGCCACCATCGCGGTCGCCGACCTCACCCCGGGCGTCGCCACCGCGACCGCCGAGAAGCAGGCCGTCTCCCGCGCCAAGGCCCTCGGCTCCACCAAGTCGGCCGCGGACTCGGCCCGCAAGGTGATCTGGGCGGCGAGCGGCAAGCCCGTCCTCGCCTACGAGACGGTCGTCGGCGGTCTCCAGGACGACGGCACCCCGAACCAGCTCCACGTCATCACCGACGCGGCCACCGGCAAGAAGCTGTACGAGTACCAGGGCATCGAGAACGCCACCGGTACGGGCAACACCCAGTACAGCGGCGCCGTTTCGCTGACCACGACCCAGTCGGGCACGTCGTACAACCTCACCGACGGCGACCGCGGCGGCCACAAGACGTACAACCTCAACCACGGCACCTCCGGCACCGGCACGCTGTTCTCGCAGACCAGCAACACCTGGGGCAACGGCACCACGTCGAACGCGGCGACGGCCGGCGCCGACGCGCACTACGGCGCGGCGGAGACCTGGGACTTCTACAAGAACACCTTCGGCCGCAGCGGCATCAAGAACAACGGTGTCGGCGCCTACTCCCGTGTCCACTACGGGAATTCGTACGTCAACGCGTTCTGGGACGACAGCTGCTTCTGCATGACCTACGGCGACGGCTCCGGCAACGCGGACCCGCTGACGGCGCTGGACGTGGCGGGGCATGAGATGAGCCACGGCGTCACCTCCAACACCGCCGGGCTCAACTACTCCGGTGAATCAGGGGGGTTGAACGAGGCGACCTCCGACATCTTCGGCACCGGCGTCGAGTTCTACGCCAACAACTCCACCGATGTGGGCGACTACCTCATCGGCGAGAAGATCGACATCAACGGCGACGGCACGCCGCTGCGTTACATGGACAAGCCGAGCAAGGACGGCGGCAGCGCGGACAGTTGGTACTCCGGCGTCGGCAACCTCGACGTGCACTACTCGTCGGGCGTCGCCAACCACTTCTTCTATCTGCTGAGCGAGGGCAGCGGCGCCAAGGTCATCAACGGCGTCAGCTACAACTCGCCCACCTCGGACGGGCTTCCGGTCACCGGGATCGGCCGGGACAAGGCGCTCCAGATCTGGTACCGCGCGCTCACCACGAAGTTCACGTCCACCACCAACTACGCGGCGGCCCGCACCGGGACGCTCGCGGCGGCCGGTGAGCTGTACGGCACGACGGGCGCCGAGTACAAGGCGGTGCAGGACGCGTGGGCGGCCGTCGCGGTCGGTGCGCGCTCCGGCGGTGGCGGCGGGACCGGCACGTCGTTCGAGAACACGGCCGACGTATCGATTCCGGACAACGGGGCGGCGGTCACGTCGTCGGTCACGGTGTCCGGTCGGACCGGCAACGCGCCCTCGAACCTCTCGGTCACGGTCGACATCGTGCACACCTGGCGCGGCGACCTGGTGATCGACCTGGTGGCCCCGGACGGGTCGACGTACCGCCTGAAGAACTCCAGCTCGTCCGACTCGGCGGACAACGTGCAGGCCACCTACACGGTCAACGCGTCCTCCGAAGTCGCCAACGGCGTCTGGAAGTTGAAGGTCCAGGACGTGGCGGCACAGGACACCGGCTACATCAACAGCTGGAAGCTTACGTTCCCGTAAAAACCAGCCGTCCACTTCAGGCCGCACAAACAAGGCGCCGTCTCGGGGTTTCAACTCCGGGGCGGCTCCCTGTTGTGGACGTTTACATTGCGGAAACGTTCACCGGACAGTCGATTTTGAGCCAACATCACTTCGGGGTCCTGACATGTACGCGCCCCTGATGCGAGTCTTCCCTCACGCCGCTTCAGCACAGCAATTTCACAACCGCTCCGGTCAGTAACCCCACACTGCCGGACTCCCCCACAGAGGAGCTCGCGTGACCCCCCTCTACGCGCGTCACAAGCGCACCACCCTGGCCATCGCCACCGCGGTGGCCGCAGGCGCCCTGCTCGCCACCGGTGTCACCACCGGTGCCTCCGCCCAGCCCGCCACGGGCAAGGCGGCCCCTCTCGCCGCCGCCCCGCAGCTGCTCTCCAACGCCGCGCGCACCGCGCTCGTCCAGGAGAAGCAGGCCGACGCGGCCGAGACGGCGACGCAGATAGGCCTCGGCACCAAGGAGAAGCTGGTCGTCAAGGACGTCGTCAAGGACGTCGACGGCACGGTGCACACCCGCTACGAGCGCACCTACGCGGGCCTCCCGGTCCTCGGTGGCGACCTGGTCGTCCACACCTCGCCGGCCGGCAAGACCGAGGGTGTCACCAAGGCGCACTCGGCGACCATCAAGGTCGCCACCGTCACGCCGAAGATCACCGTCGCCAAGGCGGAGAAGCAGGCGCTGACCGCCGCCAAGGCCGCCGGTTCGGACAAGACCGCCGCCGACGGTGCCCGCAAGGTCATCTGGGCCGGCTCCGGCACCCCCGTCCTCGCCTACGAGACGATCGTCGGCGGCCTCCAGGACGACGGCACCCCGAACCAGCTGCACGTCATCACCGACGCGGCCACCGGCAAGAAGCTCTTCGAGTACCAGGGCATCGAGAACGCCACCGGCACCGGCAAGACCCTGTACTCGGGCTCGGTCAGCCTCACCACCTCGCTGTCGGGCACGACGTACTCGCTGACCGACGCCTCGCGCGGCAGCCACAAGACGTACAACCTGAAGCACGGGACGTCCGGCACCGGCACCCTGTTCACCAACACCACGAACACGTGGGGCACCGGCGCCGCCTCCAGCTCCACCACCGACGTGACCGCCGCCGCGGACGCCGCCTACGGCGCCCAGGAGACGTGGGACTTCTACAAGGACACCTTCGGCCGCAGCGGCATCAAGAACAACGGTGTCGGCGCCTACTCCCGCGTGCACTACGGCAGTTCGTACGTCAACGCGTTCTGGGACGACAGCTGCTTCTGCATGACCTACGGCGACGGCGCCAGCAACACCCACCCGCTGACCTCGCTGGACGTGGCCGGCCACGAGATGAGCCACGGCGTCACCGCCAACACCGCGGGCCTCAACTACTCCGGTGAGTCCGGCGGGTTGAACGAGGCGACCTCCGACATCTTCGGCACGGGTGTCGAGTTCTACGCCAACAACTCGTCCGACGTCGGCGACTACCTCATCGGCGAGAAGATCAACATCAACGGCGACGGCACCCCGCTGCGCTACATGGACCAGCCCAGCAAGGACGGCGGCTCCGCCAACTACTGGTCGTCCTCGGTCGGCAACCTCGACGTGCACTACTCGTCGGGCGTCGCGAACCACTTCTTCTACCTGCTGTCCGAGGGCAGCGGTTCGAAGACCATCAACGGGGTGGCCTACAACTCCCCGACGTACAACGGCGCCACCCTCGCCGGCATCGGCCGCGCCAAGGCGCTCCAGATCTGGTACAAGGCGCTGACGACGTACTTCACGTCGACCACCAACTACAAGGCGGCCCGCACCGGCACCCTGAGCGCGGCAGCGGCGCTCTACGGTTCCAGCTCCGCCGAGTACGCGGCGGTCGCGGCGACCTGGACGGCCGTCAACGTCACCTGACAGCCGCTGAGTTGACAGGCTGGACCCCAGGGCGGTACCCGGAGCGAAGGCATCTCCGGGTACCGCCCTACTCTTGGGTCCCATGTCCTTCACGTACGACGACGTCGGCGCGACCCGCGAACGCGGCTTCTGCCCCCCGGGATTCCACCCCCTGTATGTGCGCACCCGGATCGGCGAGGGCGAGAAGGTCTTCCGCCGGGCGTCCGAAGCGGTCCTGACCTGGGAGTTGCACCGGGAGTTGGGCGTCGGCATCGAGGCGAGCGCCGACAAGGCCGCCCCCGGCGTGGACGTGACGGTCACCCTCGTCGGCCTGATCAAGGCGCCCTGCCGCATAGTCTGGACGGTCGAGGAACACCGCAGATCGGGCTGGGCCTACGGCACCCTCCCCGGCCATCCCGAGTGCGGCGAGGAGGCCTTCGTGGTCGACCGCACGGGCGACGGCACGGTCTGGCTGACGGTGTCCGCCTTCAGCCGCGGCGCGAAGTGGTACGCGCGCTTGGGCGGCCCGGCGACACGCGGGTTGCAGCACGCGTACGCACGCCGGATGGGCAGCACGCTGCGGCAGCTGTGCGCGCCGTATTCGGAGGTGTGAGGCGGCCGAGTCGACCGGTCAGAGGAGATTTATTTCAATTCCTCGCCGGTCGAAGATCTCGTCCAGATATTCGATGAATCTTCCTTGGTAGTCGTCTCCCAACTTCTCATCACCCTCCATACGCCTCCTGGATTCATCAGCTCCCAGCCAGTTCAGCGTAAACGGTGGCGTGGCGCCCCAACCACCCGTGAGGCAGTCTTCGATCGCGGAGAGATTCCAGCCGAAGTACCCTCCCGGCCCGTTGACCGCTTCCCCCAGAGCGCAATAGAAGCTCAGTCCGTCCGAAATGAAACGGCCATCCATTTCATAAACGGCGCCGGGATTCCCCGTGGGGCTTTTCCGATATCCGTGGTGATTCAGGGCGACCGCAAGCCAGGCATGCCGGGCGGCCGCATCCAGTGAATGCCACAACCCGGGGCGATCGAGCGTGCCCGTGCGCACCAGGTCCCAGGGCCGTTCGGCCTCCGGCAGCAGATTCTCGCAGTCCAGCGTCACCGTCAGATCCATCAACACCTCGGTGTCCGCGGAACCGTCGGCGCGCTCCGCGCTTTCCACGGTGACATCGGCGACGAAATAGCTTCCGACTTCGTGTCCTGCCGTATCCAGCAGCACAAGGTCAGCGTTTCCGGCGAGCGCCCGCTTGGAGCCAATGCGTTCGATGCACTGCTGAAGCCTGCCCTCCGGGGCGATACCCGAGAGTCGCACTCGCCGCAGCCCCGCACTCACGGGGGTGAACAATCCCGTGACCCCACGCGATTTGCCCCAGAACTCACCCTCGCCTTCTTCACCCGTCAGATAACAGCCGGCATGCACCATGGCCTACTTCCACCCGTCGTCCGGAAAGTGCGGAGCAGTAAATTTGTGGATCGTATCATAATGATCGACGGTCCAGCCCATTACTGTTCTGCCACCAGGGATTTCGAGTTCCAGAATACGGGCCTCATCGTGTTTGGTGATACCTGGCACGCGCCATTCCTTCGCACCGGCCCACGGCTTCTCGTGGGTTTTCCGGCCCTCGAATATCTTCTGGTTTCTGTTGTTGTCCAGGACTGGCGTCCCGTTGCCCATCCTGATGTTCTCGTACGCCTCTACGAAATGTTTCGAGAAGCCCTTGTTCGTCATGGGCAGCGGGTCGGAGAGCAGGCCGGGGCTTCGAGCGCCCTTGATCGAACCCGGGGAGCCTCCCTCTCGCATTCCGAAGACTGCCGCAAGAGCACTCGGTGCCCGATAGGCATCACTCGAAGTGTCGTATCCGTAGCCCGAGACCCAGGTGTCGAACTGATCCCCGTAGTCGCAGCCGGGTGCTCCAGGTCCCCCGTCTCCGCGGCAGTCGGAATCGAATATCCAGCCACCGTATTCCGCCATGCGGGGAACATTGCTGACCAGACCGTAGACCGTTTCGCCGACGCCTGAACAAACGCTGGCCAAGACGCCCCAGGACGAGCAGTTCCCGGAGGCCTTCTTCGCCGCCTTGTCCCCGCTGACGGTGTCGCCGTCACTGGTGGTGGACGCCGTGCCGCCCGAGAAGGCGACCCCACCGGTGGGGTCGGCCGTACCGTCCGGCTTGGAGGCACTGCAATAGATGTCGGGGTCGCTGCACTTGTCCCCCTCGTGGCCGCACTTGAGTCCACCGCACGGGTCGGTGCCGGCCGGGTCGGCGTAGGTGGCGGGATTGTTGTTGCCGTAGGTGTAGCCGTTGAGGGATTGCTGCTCGGCCACGTTGAGCAGCGGATCGACGCTCATGAACCGGCCCGTGGACGGGTCGTACTCACGGGCACCGAGGTGCGTGAGACTCGTCGAGGAGTCCGCGGAGGCTCCGAGGAACGCCTTGTCGTCCGGCCAGGTTCCGGTGCCACCGGCGCGTGGGGCGCCGAACGGGGTCGTGTAGCGCTTGGTCACCGCCTGGGTCGAGGCGTCCACGGCGACCGTGCTGGTGCCGTGCCGGTCGGCGGCGAGCCACGTCAGCGTCGAGGTGCCGGACTTGTTGCCGCGAACGGCCACGGTGGAGCCCGCGCCCGCGTAGTAGCGCTGGGCCCAGTACTTGGCCGTCGCCGTCGACGTGTCCAGGTGCACCTCCGTGGCACCGAGGTACAGCACCGACTCTCCGCCCGTGTTACGACGGATCAGGAGGCCGCCGTCGGCGTCGTAGACGTAACCGGTGGTGCTCGCGCCTTCCTTGACCGTGTCGAGGCGGCTCTCGGCCGACCAGGTCAGGCTCTGGCTCGTGGTGCCGTCCAGCCGGGTGGTGGTGTTGCCGGTGGCGTCGTAGCCGTAGGTCGCCGTGGCCCCGGTGCAGGTGGACGTCGCCGCGACGGTGGCGACGAGGCGGTGGACCTTCGTGCTGTCGTAGCAGTAGGTCCTGTCCGCCGTCGCGGCGGCCGTGCGGGTGGTCTCCGTCGCGCGCAGGCCGGAGTCCTTGTAGGAATACGACGTCCAGTACGGTGCCGCGCCACCGAGGTTCGCCGTCGTACGGCCGGGGTCAGCGCAGTCCGCCGTCAGGGGCGTCCATGCCTCGGTCAGGCGTTGGTGCCCGTCGTACGTGAAGCACTGGTAGTCGGCCTTGCCCGTGCCACCCAGTGTGGCCGGGTCGTTGATCGCGGTGACGTTGCCCGCGACGTCGTAGGCGTAGTCGAGTTCCTGGAGTTTGTAGGCGTGCGTGTCGTCGGTGAGCGATGAACGCGTCAGGCGGTCGGTGCCCTCCTCGTACAGGTTGCCGATGTACGCCTTCTTGACGCCCTCCGCGTCCGAGGTGCCCAGGGTGAGGACCTCGGGTTGGCCCAGGGCGGAGTAGCTGGTGGCGAGCAGATAGTCACTGGCGCCGCTGGTCCGGGTGTTGAGCCCCAGGCCGCTGTACTCGTAGTCGACCGTCTCGGCCGCCAGACCGCCCGCGGCGGGTTCCGACGTGTACTGCTGGGAGCCGTCGATGTTGTAGTACGTCGAGGAGGTGAGCGTCTGCGTGACGGCCTTGGAGGTGACGAGCGGGTCGTTCGCCGGGAGGACGAGTTGGGTCGTGGTGGCCCGGTACATGTCGTCGTAGGCCGTCACCTTGCTGGTGTAGGCGCTTCCGGAGACACCTCCGACGTAGCGGGTCGTGGAGTCCACCTGGCCCTTGGCGAGCGAGTCGTACGCGCGGGCGGTCAGCTTGTTCGCGTCGACCTGTTCCTCCGTGGTGGAGGTCAGGTCGGCCGTCGCCGCCGCGGACCATGTTCCGGTGGGGCGGCCCAGGACGTCGTAGGCGTCGACGACGACCCGTCCCGCCGCGTCCTTCGTCCACGAGACCTGGTCCAGGTTCGTGTAGCCGGTGGTGGCCGTGCCCCTGTCGGGATCGGTGGCGGAGACCTGGCGGCCGTACAGGTCGTAGAGGTAGGACCACGCGCTGTCCGGCCCCGTGATGGTGGACTGCTTGCCGTCCCGCGTGTAGGTGAACCTCGTCGAGGTGTAGGGCGAGCCCACCGTGGCGCCGAAGCCCTGGTCGGCCGGGCTGGTCCCGGCGTACTCGCGGGTTTCGACGGTGCGGCCCTGGGCGTCCACGACGGTGCGGGTGGCCGAGCCGCCGTCGAGTGCGGTGGTGGCGGTGGAGTCACCCGTGTACGTGGAGCTGGTGCTCCACTTCTGCACGCCGTAGACGTAGAAGGTGCTGGTCACGGGGCGCTCTACGCCGTCGAAGACGGTATTGGTCTGCTTGGGTGTGCGGCCGTATTCGGCTCTGGCGTACGTGCCGTTCGGGGCCGCCGTCGAGTCGAACATGTCCGCGTACGTCTCGTAGGCGAGACCGCGGCTGTCGTATCGGGTGTCGGTGAGCAGACGTCCGCCCTGCGGCGTCGGCGCCTGTGTCTGCAACGGGCGCAGCAGCGAGTCGTACAGGCTGTAACTCGTGTTGTACGTCGTGCCGTCGGCCTTGATCGACGAAGTCGACGACCAGGACGGCGCGTTGTTGGTGACGGAGTAGGCGTAGGTGTAGCTGGCGCTGTAGTCGCCGGAGCGCAGGCGGTTGGGGAGCCAGGTGGCGGTGGCGCGGCCGAGGGCGTCGTACGTCGTCTCGGTGATCTTGTTGTTGACGTCGTAGACCTTGAGCGGAAGGCCCCGGGCGTAGTCCGCGTAGGTGTAGCTGTTCTGCGACTTGGCGTTGGTGACCTTGGTCCTGGTGAGGGGGCCGGAGGCCACGGGGACGTAGGACGTGCTGCTGCTGTTGCCGGCCGTGTCGGTGCTGGTGGCCACCCGGCCCAGGGTGTCGTACGTGATCCGGCTGAGGGTCTGCCAACTGGACGGGGCGCGTTCACCACTCGTCGCGGACGCCGGGTAGGCGGAGGCCCGACCGGTCCAGGTGGGCTGACCGCGGGTCGGGGTCTGGGCGGCGGACCAGGCCGTGGTGGTGGTCGGTCCGTCGTAGACGACGGCGCTGTCCGACAGGATGTCGCCGCGGCTCGCCGCCGAGGTGGGCAGGGACAGGTCCGTCTCGATGGTCGAGCAGGCGCGGCCGACCACGCGGGTGCGGGACACCAGGGAGTTGATGCCGAGATCGGCGTTGGCCGCGTACCAGGTGCGCGTGCAGGTCTCGTCGCCGGTGATGGCCGTGTCGCCCGCGTCGTACACCTTCAGCGGCTGGCCGTTGTCGTCCCACTCCGTCGTGGCCGTGGTCCGGGTGCGCCAACTCTGCTTCGCCGTCAGATAGGTGTGGGTGTACGCCTTCTCCGTACGGACGAAGTACGCCTCGGTGTCCGCGTACGACTTGTGCTGGGTAGCCGTACGACGTGACCAGGGGTCGTTGACCGTCACGGCGGACGGGGTCGGGCCGTTGTAGGTGATCTGCTCACGCAGGAAGCCCGCGAAGGGGTCGCTGTCCGTCTGGTCGGCGACGTCCAGACCGGTGAAGTCGATGCCGGCGACGGAGACGGACCGGGTCGCGGTGGTGTTCTTGCGTTTGTCGCCGTGCATCCCCTGGAGATAGAGGGACACGGTCTTCGACTGGGTCTTGCCCGCTGTGCCCTTGGTGACGGTGACCTTGCCGTAGCCACGCCAGACCGACCAGGTGCGCTCGTCCTCGGGGGTGAACGGATCGTCGTTGTAGTGCCAGGCGGGGTCCGCGTAGCTGTACGCGTTCTCGGTGTTCACGTTCGTACCCGTGGGATCGGCGGTGTTGACCGCCGTGACCCGGTATTTGTGGAACCAGTCGAGGGACGCGTCCTTCGCGCCGTTGATGTTCCAGTACTGCGGATAGCAGGACTTGCTGTTGTCGTCCTCGGCGGCCGGCATGCTGGAGCCGCGCACGCACTCCGGCCCGGAGAGGGTGACCGTGGTGATCGCGCCGGTCTCGGAGGTGACGGTTCTGATCCGGGGCCGGGTGAGCGGCAGGATGTCGTCCGTGGCGTCGACCCGGTTGGGCCGCATCTCGTAGGTGAACGTCACCGGGGCGAGCGCGACGGCCGTGCCGTTCCTCCCGGTGTGCCGCACGGACTTCAGGGTCAGGGTCTGGTCGGAGGTGTCGCCGATGTCGCCGCCGTCCAGGTACTCCTGGGCCAGATCCCAGCTGTCGACGGGGGTGAACTTGCTCTCCGTGGCCGACCATGCCGAGGTGACGACGCCGGTCAGCCGCTTGCGGGTGAAGAAGGACGGGCTGGCGGCGTCGCAGTCCGCACCGGAGGCACAGATCGAGTCGAAGGGAACGTCCGGCCAGTTGTCGGCGGTGGAGTCCTTCAGGTCGGAACAGTCGGACGCGGTGCAGCGCTCGTCGTAGGAGAAGGTGACCTCGTCGGAGGTCACTCCGGAGAACAGGGTGTCCTTGTTCTGCCCGTAGCGGATCTTGGTGAGGTAGCCACCGCGCGTGTACTTCGCCGTGGCCGTGGTGGCGCCGTTCTTGGCGTAGTAGTTGGTCTCCGGCGTGTACCAGTAGGTCATCGCGTTGCCGCGCGCGTCCACGACGTAGTCCAGGTTCCAGCGCCAGGCCTGGGTGACCGACCGGTCGGCGAAGGCGGAGCCCTGGTCGTAGCCGGGTTCGCCGGAGTCGTCGCCGTAGACCGGGACCGTCCAGACGGAGTTGGTCGCGTCGTTCGTGCCGGCGCCGGGAAGTTTGTTCTGGCCGAAGACGTACTGAGTGCCGTCGCCGGTGGTCACCGTCCAGTACTCGCCGTTGCCGTCGCCGTTGTCGGCGCCGGTGGAGTGGGTGACGGTGGAGGCGTCGTCGGAGCTCAGTCGCCAGTGGCCGGAGGTGTCGTCCTTCACCAGCTCGTTGGACTTGCCGTTGAGCACGATGGAGGCGTTGTCGTACTTCCAGCACAGGTCGTGCTTGTCGTCCTGACCGTCCTTGTCGCAGGGGCCGTAGGAACGCTCGATGTACGACGAGGACGAGAGGTCGAAGCCTTCGCCGACCTGGCTGCCCTGGTTGTTCGTGGAGGCGGTGCGGCCGTCGATGCCGCCGGAGTTGTACGACAGCGACATGCTGGGCGACGGTCCGGCCGCGGCGGGCGGTGCGGCCATGTCGTACGACCAGGTGAAGGCGCCCGACGAACCGCCCGCCGACCAGGTGGAGGAGGACGAGAGCGGGCTCGCGGTGTAGTCGCCCGAACCGGAGGCGGAGGCACCGGCGGTCGCGGCGGCCAGGGCCAGCACGGTCGTGGCCGAGGAGGTGGTCGCGGCGCCCGCGGTCGACACCTGTTCCTTGGCGGCCGTGGCCAGCGGGACGTCGGCCGAGACCGTACGTCCGGAGATGTCGTTGTGGGAGTCGAGCGGTGTCTCCGTCCGGCAGGTCGGCTGCTCCGGGGTGGTGAGCGCGCAGGCGGGCAGCCGCACCAACCGGAGGCGACCGGACCAGCCGCCACCGTAGGCGGAGGCGAAGGCGGAGTAGTCGACGCTGATCCTCGCGGTGCCCTGCTCGTCGGCGGACGCGGTCAGCAGGACGCCTCGCACACCTGCGGCTTCGGTCTTCCGGCGGCTCTGCACCGCGATGCGGACGTCGCCGTCGGCATCGTCGGATGTGCTCTTCAGCGTCACGGGGAGACCGCCGGGGGCCAGCCGGGCGGCCTTCCCTCGTCCGGTCAGGCCCGCGACCGCCGTACCGGTCCTCGGCCAGGCCGCGGTCTGCTGGTCCTCGGCCCGCTGTGCCTGCGCGGCATTCGCCCTGCGGGCTTCCGCCACCTGGTTCCGGGCCGCCCCGGCGCCCGGACCGGTGACGGCGTGGACCTTGGTGACCTCCTGCTTCGGGGTGTCCGGCCGGCCCAACCCGCCGTCTCCATCGGCGGCTTGGGCCGGACCGGTCAGGCCGGTGGGCGCGATCAGCGCCAGGACGAGTATCGGCAGTACCCTCCGCGCGATGGCGCGTCTGCCCCGGCGGGCCCGTATTCCGGCACTCATGACACGACTCCCCAGGTGATCACGACGGACGGAGAACGAACGGTGGAGCGAGCGGTCAGGCACCGGAGGCGCCCATCACTGTTTCGCTGATCTGCTGCTGGCCCGACATGGCACCCACCCAGATCCGCACATCCTTGATGCGGCCGGCCAGGTAGTTCCATGAGGAGTTCACGAATGCCTCGCCGAGCGTGAAGTCGCCGGATCCCGCCACGGCCGTATAGGCGAGGTCGGAGCCGTTCTGGTTGAGGCCGATGTACAGACCGATGGTGTCGGTGTAGGCGTCGAACACGCCGGTCAGCTGGGTCACGCTGTTGGCGGAGACGACCTTGGCCGCGTCCGAGACCACCGCCGTCCACGAGCCGTCGGCGTTCAGCCGGCCGAAGTACCACTTACCGACCGGCAGGTTCTTCTCGGAGTCGGGATCGAACTCGGTACCGGTCTTCTCGAACCACACACCCCATGAGGCTCCGGTGCCATGGCGCTGGCCGATGACCTGGGCGATGTAGCCGTCGCTCTTCGCGGCCATCGCCTCGGTGTCCAACTCCACCCCGACGGTGGCGGTGAAGGAGCCGGTCTCGTCGATGACCGGTCCGGCCGTGGCGGCCGTGCCGTTCGCGCCGTCGAGCACGATCCCCTCGCCGTCGAGCGACGCCCCGCCGCTGAGCGTGAGCGTCCGTCCGTAACCGCTGACGGTGTCGGGGAGGGCGGTACCGCTCACGCCGGCCGGATCCCAGTCGGCCGTCAACTCGACGGCGGCGGTCCCGTCCGCGTTGTGCGACCGGGCCTCGTTGGCGATGAGTTCGGCCAACGCCTCCTCGCTCATCTGGCTCTGCCAGACCACGGCCTCGTCCAGTCGACCGCGCCAGTAGTTCTGGAAAACGCTGCCCGTCTTGTCGAAGGCGGCCCGGCCGAACTGAAGGGTGCCGTCCGCCTTCGTCGCGTCCGATGTGACGGGCAGAGGCACCGACGCGCCCTGCGGCCGCCCGTTCACGTAGAGGCGGATGGACCGGTTCTCGGCGTCGTAGGAACCTGCCAGGTGGGTCCATGTCTTCAACGGAACGCCGGCGGCGGCCGCGTTGACGCCTTGGTACTTGCGGACACCGCCCTCGTACCAGTTCCACAGGAACACCCAGCGCTGGACACCGGGCGAGTAGTAGAGGGAGAAGCCGGAGCCGTCACTGCCGGTCTCCGCCAGGACGGTCCGGTATTCGGTCGACTCCGTGAGGTACGCCCACGCGGAAACGGTGAACGAGGACTTGGTGTTGACGGCCGAATCGGCGGTGGCCGCGTACCCGGAATGGCGCGAGGTGTCGGCGGTGTCGTTCAACCACAGCGAATAGTCGCCCTCGCCTCGCCGGGCAAGGGACGACCAGCCCGAACCCGCGGTGTACAGCGTCGCGTTGTGCCGGGTCCCCTCGGTGGCCGTGTCGGTCGCCGTCGTCGCGCCCGGGCCGTCGCCGAAGTGCCAGCGGCCGACCGCCCCCTTCGCCTCGGCGACCTTGAACTCCACGACCGACGTGTCACCCGGGCCGTTGGCGTCCTTGGCCTGAACCCGCAGTTGCTGCGTGCCCGCCAGCCGGGGCGTGATCGACACCTTCAGCGACCCGTCCGCCTTCGCCGCGATCCACGCCGACGGCTTCGCCTCGGTGGAGAGCTTGTACTGGTACGCGGAGTTGGTGGTGTCACCGGCCGCGGGGGTGAACGTGAAGTCGGCCTTGACGCCCGGCCCGCCGGTCGGTGCGCAAGAGTCCGCGGCGCACTCGACGTAGGGGCTCCCCAGGGTGATCTTCGGCGCCTTGGGGCCCGTCGTGTCGATCTTGAAGTAGCACCAGTCCTGGGTGGTGACCGTACTGTGCGACTCCAGGAAACTGTCGTCGTTGTTGTAGAGCGATCTGCTGAACACGGCCAGTCGGTACAGCACTCCATCGGCGAGTGTGATCGGCGACACGTCCTGCACAAGGCCGTTGTCGCCCACCGAACCGCTGGTCGGCCGGACCGGCTCGGTGGCCACGACCCAGGTGCCGGTGCTCAGTTTCTTCTGGATGTAGAAGTGCGCCCGCAGGTGTGCACCACCCTCGCCGCCCGCCGCGGTCTGTGGACGTGCGGTCAGCGTCGGCTGCGGGGAAGCGATGACGGCCGGGTCGGCGGCGTCGTTCTCGCAGCTGATGCTCTTCGCTCCCACCAGGATTCCGGCGCTGGTCGGGACCGCGGGCAGGCCGACGTACTTCACGGACAGCACGGCGTCGTCGTCGAACCGCTTCCAGCCGTTGGGATCGGACTCGTCGTGCGCCTTGAGCATCAGCGTCAGACGTGAGAAGTCGCCTTCCGCGAAGTTCCTGACCGTCGCGGTCAGGTTCTCGTAGCTCTGGGTCGGGTCGTCGTTGAACTCGATCGGGGCGTCCGGCTGATCCGGATCGCACAACGAACCCCGTCCCGCCGCCACCGTCCGGTCGCCCATGACGTCCCAGTTCGACGTGGGGCCCGGCCAGCGCGTCGCGGCGGAGATGTTGCCGGTGCGCACCAGGTCGACGACCGTCTTCGTGCACGACATCGACCAGCGTTCGGTGGCCCGGAAGGTGGCGTCCAGCACCCGCTTGCCCGCCAGTTTGGTCGGCGCGAACTCGAAGTACATGCGCTGCTTGTAGCCCGAACCGCAGTAGTAGGCGTAGCCGCCGGTCACATACGTGCCGCAGTAGCCGATGCCCTCGCCTTCGTCGCCGCCGGAGAAGTTGTAGAAGGTGTCGCCGTCCGAGGACAGGACGGTTCGCTCGGACTCCTCCAGTGCGACATCCGGATCGATGTACAGCGGGTAGACCGTGTTCGCACCGCTCAGCAGGCCCGCGTCCGGTTCGACCGCGACCGAGTCCGCTGTCAGCGTGACAGGCAGTACGGCCGACGCGTCGCCGTCGCCCGGTCCCTTGGCCGGGTCGGACGAGGCCTCGCCGTCGCCGTCCTGGACGGGGTCGTCGGCGGCGCCGGACGCGAAGGACATCGTGGTCGTTCCCCCGGTGCCGGCGTCACCGGCCGAGTCCCACATCTGCGCGGCCGGCGAGCGGAACACCGCGTTGCCGTCCTCGTCCACCGCCGCCAGACCGCCGCCGGTACGGCCGCTGACGGTGAGGCCCCGGCTCTTGAGCGAGAACTCGATCCTCTTGAGTTCCGGATTGGCCGCCGCCCGGGCGGACTTGACGATCAGTACCTGCTTCACGCCTTCGACCGTGGCCGTCATCCGCAGGTCCACACCGGGCAACACGTCCGCGTACGTGGCGGAAGCCCCGGTCAGGGTGGGCTCGGGCAACGTGCCGGGCCAGCCCAGGCTCAACGACCGTCCGTCCTCGGCCAGTGTCACCAGGTTCGCGCCGTCGCCTCCGGCGGAGAAGGAGATGTCGGCCACGGCGGCCCTGGGACCGATCGAGCCGTCGGCCCGGCGCTCCAGCGTCGCGTCCGGTACCGCCCACGACCCGCCCGGCCGCGCCACCCGGACCGGAACAGCGGACTGGTCGAGGGTGAACGAGTAGCCGTCCGGGTTGGCGTAGGTCGTGGAGTACTCCTGACGCTCACCTACGACTTCCACCTGGTCCCCGGCTGCCGCCGCCCGCTCCAGCGCGGCCGATGCCTCGGAGGTCGTGGCCTCCGAGGCATCGGCATGTGCGACCGGCGCGGCCACGCCCAGCACGGGCAGCGCCGCCAGCAGCGCCGAAACCGTCAAACCGGAGATGAACCGTCTTGCCCCGAAAGCGCGCCCGTGTTCCACGCAGCGCGAAATGCCCCCGCCCATTCCCCAACCCCACCCCGTTGCGCGATCTTCAAGAGTTCCCAAAGATCTCACCAAATTTGATTGAACATGGTCAACCAAACTTCAGGTGAACTCGACAAGATCGCGCGGACAACCGACGCGCGGAGACCAGGAACAAGGCGGCGAAATGCGGGCAGACGGCTACCGCATCAACACCCCGGCCCCCTCCACCCCGTCCTCAGAAGGCACCGCCACCAGCCCCAACTCCGCGCTGGACGCGAGCAGTCGGTGCGCGGGCAGAATCCGGACCGTGTAGCCATAGGGCCCGGTGCGATCAAGGGCGAGCGGCCCCTCGAACAACCAGTGCCCCTCCGCGTCCGGACCGCCGACCGGCTTGAGCGGCACAGCCACCCCGTCCCCGATCCGGTCCTCCGGGTCCACCCGCCCCGACACCGCCTGCACTTCGACGTCGTCCGGGGCCAGGCCGCCCAGGCCCACCCGCACCCGCAGATTCAGCGTCGTACCGAGTTCCGCGGTGGCCGTGGCCGCAGACGTCTCCACGTGGTCGACCGTCACCCCGTGCCAAGCCGCCCGCACCCGCCCCTTCCACGCGGCGAGTTCACGCGCCGCGTCCGGGGTCATCGCGCGGTGCGCGTGCGCGGCCGGGGCGTACAACCGCTCCACGTACTCACGGACCATCCGGCCGGCCAGCACCTTCGGGCCCAGCAACGTCAGTGTCTGGCGGACCATTTCGATCCAGCGGTCGGGCAGCCCGTCCTGGCCGCGCTCGTAGAAGCGCGGGGTCACGCGCTGCTCCAGGAGGTCGTAGAGGGCCGCGGCCTCCACGTCGTCGCGGTGGTCGGGGTCCGTGCCGGTGCCGTCGGCCGTGGGGATGGCCCAGCCGAAGTCGGGCTGGAACCACTCGTCCCACCAGCCGTCCAGGACCGAGAGGTTGAGGCAGCCGTTGAGCGCGGCCTTCATCCCGCTCGTGCCGCAGGCCTCCAGCGGGCGCAGCGGGTTGTTGAGCCAGATGTCGCAGCCGGGGTACAGCTTCTGCGCCATCGCCATGCCGTAGTCGGGGAGGAACACGATGCGGTGGCGGACGCGCGGGTCGTCCGCGAACTTCACCAGCTCCTGGACGAGCCGCTTGCCGCCGTCGTCCGCCGGGTGCGCCTTGCCCGCCACCACGATCTGGATCGGGTGGTCCGGGTGCAGGAGGAGATCCATCAGCCGGTCCCGGTCGCGCAGCATCAGCGTCAGGCGTTTGTACGACGGGACGCGGCGCGCGAATCCGATGGTGAGGACGTCGGGGTCGAGCACGCCGTCGATCCAGCCCAACTCGGCTGATCCCGCGCCGCGTTGACGCCAGGAGGCACGCAGCCGCTCCCGTACCTCCACGACCAGTTGCTCGCGCAGATCGCGGCGCAGCTCCCAGATGTCCTGGTCCGGGATCTCCGCGACCGCGTCCCAGCGGTCCGAACCGCCCACCGACAGCGCGTCCTCGGTGCGCTGGGCGCCGATCTGCCGGGCGCCGAGCCGGAACACCTCGGGGGCGACCCAGGTCGGGGCGTGCACGCCGTTGGTGACGGAGGTGATCGGCACCTCCTCCGGGTCGAAGCCCGGCCACAGTCCGGAGAACATCTCGCGGCTGACCGAGCCGTGCAACAGCGAGACGCCGTTGGCGCGTTGGCCCAGCCGCAGGCCCATCACGGCCATGTTGAAGAGGTTGGGTTCGCCGCCCGGGTAGGTCTCCATGCCGAGCCGGAGGATGTTTCCGACGTCCAGGCGCGGGAGTTCGGCGTCCGGCCCGAAGTGGGTGGCGACCAACTCCCGGTCGAATCGGTCGATTCCGGCCGGGACGGGGGTGTGCGTGGTGAACACGGTGCCCGCCCGCACCGCTTCCAGGCCCGCGTCGAAGTCCAGCCCGGCGTCGCAGAGTTCGGCGATCCGCTCCAGGCCGAGGAAGCCCGCGTGGCCCTCGTTGGTGTGGAACACCTCGGGCTCGGGGTGACCGGTGAGGCGACAGTACGTGCGTACCGCCCGCACACCCCCTATGCCGAGCAACATCTCCTGGAGCAGCCGGTGTTCGCTGCCGCCGCCGTAGAGGACGTCGGTCACGCCCCGCGCGGCGATGTCGTTCTCCTCGACGTCCGAGTCGAGCATCAGCAGCGGCACCCGGCCGACCTGGGCGAGCCAGATCCGGGCGCGCAGCGAGCGGCCGCCGGGCAGGGCGATGGCGACCTGGGCCGGGGAGCCGTCGTCCTCCCGCAGCAGCGCCACCGGGAGTTCGTTGGGGTCGAGGACCGGATAGGTCTCCTGCTGCCAGCCGTCCCGGGACAGCGACTGGCGGAAGTAGCCGTGCCGGTAGAGGAGTCCGACGCCGATGAGCGGTACGCCGAGGTCGCTGGCCGACTTGAGATGGTCGCCGGCGAGGATGCCGAGGCCGCCGGAGTACTGCGGCAGGGCGGCCGTGACACCGAACTCGGGTGAGAAGTAGGCGATGGCGGCGGGCAGTTCACCGGACTGGGCCTGGTACCAGCGGTCGCCGCCCACGTAGTCGGCGAGATCGCCGGCGACCTCGGTGAGCCGGCGCAGGAAACGGCTGTCCCCGGCCAGCTCCGCGAGCCGCTCGGCGGACACGCTGCCGAGCAGCCGTACCGGATCGCCTTCCGAGGCGGTCCAGCGCTCGGGATCGACGGACTGGAAGAGATCGCGGGTTTCCGCGTGCCAGGACCAGCGCAGATTGCGCGCGAGATCGCTGAGTGGCCGGAGGGGTTCGGGGAGAACGGGACGGACGGTGAATCGACGGATCGCCTTCACAGCTCCACCTTGCGCGTTCGCTGGATGACACACGGCTATGTGCGTCGTCGTCTCTGAAGACGGTACCGGTGACCGTGCGGACGTCGTCCGCAAACGGCGGACGGGCCGGATGACGCCGGCCTGTACTGCCAGATGAACCGACCTGGGCCGAAAAGGCCCCCTCATGCGCCCTTGTGGTGCTTCGCACCGCACGAGAGGCTGCCCAGTGGAGAGTTGAAGGAGGGGAACTCGACCATGGCACGGACGCGTACGCGGCGTCTGCGCCGGGCGGGGGGACTGACTGCGGTCGCCACAGCCGTGGTGTTTTCGGCCATCACCCTGCCCGCGCACGCCGCACCGGAGGGGACCATACTCGGCGCCGGGGCACCCGGCTCCGTCAGCGGCAGTTACCTGGTGACACTCAAGGGGGGAACGAAGGCTCCGTCGGCCGCCGGAAAGGGGCTCGCCGAGAAGTACGGGGCGAAAATAAGCCACACCTACGGCACGGCCCTGAACGGCTACGCCGTCGAGGCGAACGAGAGACAGGCGAGACTCCTCGCGGCGGACCCGCGGGTCGCCTCGGTCGCCCAGGACACCCGGGTGACCCTGGAGAGCAGCGGCCGCATCGAGCGCGACCCGCCGTCCTGGGGCCTGGACCGCCTCGACCAGCCGGGCCTGCCGCTCGACAAGAGCTACACCTCGCCGGACTCCGGGGGCAGCGGGGTGACGGTGTACGTGATCGACACCGGCATCCGGATCACCCACAAGGACTTCGGCGGCCGGGCGAGCTACGGCTGGGACTTCGTCGACAACGACACCACCGCCCAGGACGGCAACGGCCACGGCACCCATGTGGCCGGCACGATCGTCGGCTCCACGTACGGCGTCGCCAAGAAGGCCAAGGTGGTCGCCGTCCGCGTCCTGGACAACGCGGGAGCCGGTACGACCTCGCAGGTCATCGCCGGTATCGACTGGGTCACCCGGCACGCGCACAAACCGGCGGTGGCCAATCTCAGCCTCGGCGGCTACCACAACGCCCAGCTCGACGCCGCCGTACGCAACTCGATCGCCTCCGGAGTCACCTACACGGTGGCGGCGGGCAACGACGGCCTGTCGGCCGGTCTGTACTCCCCCGCCGACGTGAAGGAGGCGATCACGGTCGGCGCCACCGACCGCACCGACGCCCGGGCGGCCTTCTCGAACTTCGGCCCGGCCGTCGACCTGTTCGCCCCGGGCGTCTCGATCACCTCGGCGACGTACACGAGCGACACGGCGAAGGCGACCTTCTCCGGTACGTCGATGGCGTCGCCGCACGCGGCCGGCGCGGCGGCGGTCTATCTCGGCACTCACCCGCGCGCCACACCCGCACAGGTGTCCAAGGCGCTCGTCGCGGGAGCGGTTTCCGGCAAGGTGTCCGGTGAAGGACTCGGTTCGCCGGACAAACTTCTGCAAGTACCGCGGTCGTAGCGCGGGAGTGACGGCTCCGGCCCCGTTCGTCCAGGACGGGGCCGGATCTTCTGTGGAGACCTGCGTGTAAGTAGTTGGCAACCTGCCGGATTGCTAACCCGAATAGGGTGGGAAGGCTCCACCGGTACACCCCCAGACGCAGTACGGGATCTCCTTCGCAGGACCCACCTCCCCACATCCATCCGCCCACACCCACGTTGACGCGGACAGGAGCGGTCATGCCCGCCACGCACCACTCGTCAGCACCCCCGACAACCGGCACGGCCACGCCCCCCGTGCGCCCCGCCGGCACGGCACCACCCGTCCCGGAGCCACCCTCCGCGGTCGGCCCACCTCCCGGCATCGGACGCATCCCCGTCCTCGATGTCCGGCCGGTCGTCCAGCACGGCCACCGGGCCGCCAAAGCGGTCACCGGTGAGACGTTCGAGGTCTCGGCCACCGTCTTCCGCGAAGGCCATGACGCGGTCGCCGCCAATGTCGTCCTCCGCGATCCGGACGGCCGTCCCGGACCCTGGACCCCGATGCGGGAGCTCGCCCCGGGCACCGACCGCTGGGGCGCCGAGGTCACTCCGGACGCGCCGGGCCACTGGTCGTACGTCGTGGAGGCCTGGAGCGATCCGGTCTCCACCTGGCGCCACCACGCGGGGATCAAGATCCCGGCCGGGATGGACACGGACCTGGTCCTGGAGGAGGGCGCGCGCCTCCACGAACGCGCCATCGCCGGGGTACCGAAGGGCAGAGGCCTCCGGCCCGTCCTCCGCACCGCCGTCACCGCCCTCCGCGACGAGACCCGCCCGGTCGCCGCCCGCCTCGCCGCCGCGCTGACGCCGGAGGTGGACCAGGTCCTCGCCCGGTATCCGCTGCGGGAGTTGATCACGGTCTCCGAGCCGCGCGCGTTGCTGGTGGAGCGGGAGCGTGCGCTCTACGGCTCCTGGTACGAGTTCTTCCCCCGCTCCGAGGGCACGGCGGCCGAACCCCACGGCACGTTCCGTACGGCGGCGAAACGGCTCGCGGGTATCGCCGCGATGGGCTTCGACGTCGTCTATCTGCCGCCGATCCATCCGATCGGGACGACCTTCCGCAAGGGTCCGAACAACACGCTGTCCGCCGGGCCCGAGGACGTCGGTGTGCCGTGGGCGATCGGGTCCCCGGAGGGCGGTCACGACGCGATCCATCCCCGGCTCGGGACGCTGGAGGACTTCGACGCGTTCGTCGCGCGGGCCGGTGAGCTGGGCCTGGAGATCGCGCTCGACTTCGCGCTCCAGTGCTCCCCCGACCACCCGTGGGTGGACAAGCACCCGGAGTGGTTCCACCACCGCCCCGACGGGACGATCGCGTACGCGGAGAACCCTCCGAAGAAGTACCAGGACATCTACCCGATCGCCTTCGACCGGGACCTGGACGGCCTGGTCGCGGAGACCGTGCGGGTGCTGCGGCACTGGATGGACCACGGGGTGCGGATCTTCCGCGTGGACAACCCGCACACCAAGCCGGTCGTGTTCTGGGAGCGGGTCATCGGCGACATCAACGCCACAGACCCCGACGTGATCTTCCTGGCCGAGGCGTTCACCCGCCCCGCGATGATGGCCACCCTCGCCCAGGTCGGCTTCCAGCAGTCGTACACCTACTTCACCTGGCGGAACACGAAAGCGGAACTCACCGCATACCTGAGTGAGTTGGCGGGCGAAGCCGCCGCCTACATGCGGCCCAACTTCTTCGTCAACACCCCCGACATCCTGCACGAGTTCCTCCAGCACGGCGGCCGACCCGCCTTCGAGCTACGGGCGGTGCTGGCGGCGACGCTCGCGCCGACTTGGGGGGTGTACAGCGGGTATGAGTTGTGCGAGAACACACCGTTGCGGTCGGGCAGCGAGGAGTATCTGAACTCCGAGAAGTACCAACTCCGGCCGCGCGACTGGGCGTCGGCCGAGCGGGAAGGACGTAGCATCGCGCCATTGCTGGGCAAGCTGAACGACGTCCGGCGCCGCAGCCCGGCGTTGCGGCAGTTGCGCGACCTCCACTTCCATCACACGGACCAGGAGGCGGTGATCGCCTACTCGAAGCGGAGTGGTTCGAACACGGTTCTGGTGGTTGTGAACCTGGACCCCCACCACACCCAGGAAGCCACGGTCTCGTTGGACATGCCGCAACTCGGCCTGGAATGGCACGAGTCGGTGCCGGTGCGCGACGAGCTCACCGGTGAGACCTATCACTGGGGCAGGGCCAACTATGTGCGCCTGGAACCGGGCAACCGGCCCGCACACATCCTCACCGTCCTGCGACCGTCCCCGCAGATCGGAGGGTCACCCACAATATGATCGTCAACGAGCCCGTCCCGGACACCTTCGAGGACACTCCCGCCAAGGACCGGGACCCCGAGTGGTTCAAACGCGCCGTCTTCTACGAGGTCCTGGTCCGCTCCTTCCAGGACAG
>NZ_JBSFCQ010000008.1:0-126278 GCF_053891435.1 Streptomyces sp. NPDC002276
GGAACGGACGCTTCCTTTGTACTCACCCTCTCGGGCTTTCCTCCGGGCTTTTCCCTTCGGTCTTGCGTTTCCGACTCTATCAGACCGTTTCCGGTTCCGATTTCCTCGGTGCTTTCCAGGTTCCCGCTTCCGCGTTTCCCTTTCCGGCGATTCCGACTCTATCAGATCCTTTCGGGCCTGACTCCCAGTCAGAGGGGGTTGCCATCCCGACCGTTGGGCCGTTCCGACGTTACAAACCTTAGCCGATTCCCCCGGCGGAGTTCCAATCGAGGTCCAGCGACCTGATCGAACACAGCCGAGCCCAAATCGAATTGAATTCGGGCACGCCGAAATCAATCCCGTTGGGAGATCGTGCGGATGGTTTGGGTTGCCGCTGTCGCGGCGGAGGTGCTGCCGGAGAACCGTTACGGCTCGGCGGCAACCCGAAGAACTTTACGGATCGGTGAGGGGTGTGTCAACTACCCCTGTCAAGATCTTTTCCTGGGCGAGTCGGCGGCGGGTCGGAGACGAGACGGAGGCCGCTCAGTCCAGGTCGCTCAGGCGCCCGCCGGCGTCCGGCTGGGCGTGCTCCACCCTACGCAGCAGTCGGGTGAGGACCTCGCCGAGGACCGTGCGCTCGTCCGGGGACAGGTCCTGGAGCAGGTCCTCCTCGAAGACCGTCGCCATGCGCATCGCCTCCAGCCACTTGCCGCGGCCCTCGGGGGTCAGCTCCACGATCACGCGGACGCGGTTGGACTCGTCCCGCTCCCTGGTGACCAGCCCCTCGGCGACCATGCGGTCGATCCGGTGGGTCATCGCGGCCGGCGTGAGGCCGAGGCGCTTGGCGAGGTCGCTGGGGCCCATCCGGTAGGGATCGCCGGCGAGGACGAGGGCCTTGAGGACCTCCCAGTCGGCGCTGCTGATGCCGAGGTTCGCGGTCTGGCGGCCGTAGGCGACGTTCATGCGGCGGTTGAGGCGGCCCAGGGCCGAGACGATCTTCTCGACCTGGGGGTCGAGGTCCCGGAATTCGCGCTGGTAGGCGGCGATCTGTTCGTCGAGCGTCGGCTCCGGGACGCCGCTGGTGTCGGCCATGCGCGCAGTATGGCACGGGCTCCCTTTGCCTTGAAGTCCTTGAGTATGTACTCTTTAGCTTCTAAGTCTTCAGATCTAACTAGTTGATTGAGGTGAACGTGACCAGGGCGATGGGCGCAGCGATGCGCCGGATCCACGTGGGCAACGCACTCAGCGCGTTCGGGCTCGGCTTCACGGTCCCGTACCTGTACGTCTATGTGGCGCAGGTGCGGGGTCTTGGCGGTATGACGGCGGGGCTCGTCCTCGCCGTCTTCGCCGTGGCCGCGCTGATCGTGCTGCCGTTCGCCGGGCGGGCCATCGTCCGGCGTGGCCCGCGGCCGGTTCTCCTCGTCGCCCTGGTCCTGGCCGCCGTAGGAGCGATGAGTCTGGGGCTGGCGGGGAGTGCGGGGGCTGTGTTGGTGTCGGCCGCTGCGCTCGGGGCCGGGCAGGCCGTGATGCAGCCGGCGCTTGCCACGATGATCGTGGAGTGTTCTACCGCCGAGACGCGGTCGCGGGCGTTTGCCATGCAGTTCTTTCTGCAGAACCTCGGGCTCGGTGTCGGTGGGCTCATCGGGGGTCATTTGGTCGACACGAGCAGTGCGTCGTCGTTCACGCTGCTGTTCGGGATCGAAGCGGTGATGTTCCTGGTGCTCGCCGGGGTGATGGCGACCGTGCGGATGCCGCACTCGCCGGTCATCGGGGATGCTCCCGGGCGGGTGTCGGGCAAGGGTGCCTGGAAGCAGCTGCTCGGGAATCGGGCCATGGTGCAGCTGGGCGTGCTCGGGTTCGTCATGTTCTTTGCCTGTTATGGGCAGTTCGAGTCGGGGCTCAGTGCGTACGGGGTGGAGGCCGCCGGGATTTCTACGTCCGCCCTTGGGACCGCGCTGGCCGCCAATACCGCGATGATCGTGGTCGCGCAGTTCGCGGTGCTGAAGTTCGTCGAGCGGCGGCGGCGGTCCAGGGTGATCGCCGGGGTCGGGCTGATCTGGGCGTTGGCGTGGGTCACCGCGGGGTATGCGGGGCTCGGGCACGGGAGTCAGGAGATGGCCACGGCCGCCTTCGTGTCGACGTACGCCCTGTTCGGGCTCGGTGAGGCGATGCTGTCGCCGACCGTCGCGCCGCTGGTCGCCGATCTGGCGCCGGAGGGGATGGCGGGGCAGTACAACTCGGCCTTCGCCCTGGTGAAGCAGCTCGCGCTGGCCGTGGGGCCCGCGGTGGGCGGGCCGCTCGGGGCCTCGTTGCCGGGGCCGTACGTCGTGATGTTCTTCGTGTTTTCGCTGGGGATCAGCGTGCTCGCCGTGCGGCTGGGGCGGCAGCTGACCGCCGTACAGGATCAGCCGTGGCGGGCGAAGGGGAGTCTGGTCGTCGCTCGGGGGGCCGTCGAGCCCGTTGGTGCGGACGTGTAGGTCATACCGGGGCCGCTGTCTTCGGGAGTACGAACTCGCACCACACCGCCTTGCCTCCACCCGGAGTGCGGCGGGAGCCCCAGTTGGAGGCGATCGTGGCCACGATCGCGATGCCTCGGCCCGACTCGTCGGCCGGTTCCGCGCGGCGGCGGCGTGGGAGGTGGTCGTCGCCGTCCGTGACCTCGACGATCAGGCGGCGGTCGGTGCGACGGAGTCTGAGGCGCATGGGTGGGGTGCCGTGCTGGAGGCTGTTGGCGACCAGCTCGCTGGCGGCCAGGACGCCCAGGTCGTGCAGTTCGGTGGGGAAGCGCCAGCTGGTGAGGACTCCGGAGGCGAAGGCACGCGCGCGTGGGGCCGCTTCCACTCCGCCGAGCAGCTCCAGGGCCGCGTTGCGGAAGAGGTCGCCGTCGTGGCCGGTGTGGGTCGGGTGCTGGACGACCAGGACGGCGACGTCGTCGTCGTGGTCGGCGGTGACGCCCATCGAGCGGACCAGGCGGTCGCAGACGACCTGGGGGGTGCCGGTGGCGCCGGCCAACGCGCGCTCCAGGGTGGCGATTCCCTCGTCGAGGTCCTCGTCCCTGCGTTCCACCAGGCCGTCCGTGTAGAGGACCGCGGTGGAGCCGGGGCTGAGCGGGATCGTGCCCGAGGAGTGGATCCAGCCGCCGGTGCCGAGCGGGGGGCCGGTGGGTTCGTCGGCGCGCTGGACCGTGCCCGTCTCGTCGCGGACGAGGATCGGGAGGTGGCCGGCGGAGGCGTACACCAGGCGGCCCTCGTTCGGGTCGAAGATGGCGTACACGCAGGTGGCGATCTGGTTGGCGTCGATCTCCGTGGCGAGGCCGTCCAGGAGCTGGAGGATCTCGTGCGGGGGCAGGTCGAGGCGGGCGTACGCGCGGACGGCGGTGCGGAGTTGGCCCATGACGGCCGCCGCGCGGACGCCTCGGCCCATGACGTCGCCGATGACCAGGGCGGTGCGGCCGCCGCCGAGGGTGATCACGTCGTACCAGTCGCCGCCGACCGCGGCCTCGGTGCCGCCGGGCTGGTAGGTGGCGGCGATGCGCAGGTCGTCGGGCTCTTCGAGCTCCTGGGGGAGGAGCGAGCGCTGGAGGGTCACCGCCGTCTCGCGCTGGCGGCGCTCGCTGGTGCGCAGGCGCTCGGCGGCCTCGGCGTGGTCGGTGACGTCGGTGGCGAAGATCAGGACGCCGCCCTCGGCGCTGTCGGCGCTCTTGGCGACCGGGGTGCAGGTGAACGTGTACGAGCGGCCGCCGGGGGCCTTGCGGGACTTGAGGGTGCGGGGCTTGCCGCTGCGCAGGACCTGGTCGAGGAGCGGGAGCAGGCCGAGTTCGTCGAGCTCGGGGAGGGCCTCGCGGGCCGGTGCGCCCAGGGGGCGGTCACCGAAGGCGGCGACGTAGGCGTCGTTGACGTAGGCGATGCGCTGGTCGGGGCCGTGCACCAGGGCGACGAGGGCCGGGACGCGGTCGAGGACCTCGCGGACGGGCAGGTCGTCGACGACGGGGGCGGGCGGCGGCTCGTCGGTGAGCTGCTCGGCGCGGGCCGCGGGTACGGAGCCCTCGCCCCGGCGGTCCGGGGTGACCTGGTGGTCGGTCCGCGCTGCGGCGCGGCGCTGCGTTCCGGGGAGCCGGGCGCTCCAGCGCGTGAAGTTCACGAATCCTTGCCTCGTGTAGGTGTCGTCGGCCGGTTCCGGACCCTGCCGGGGATCCGGGGGCCGCGCGGCGGGGGCCGCACATCGGTCGCCGGGGGATGCAGCACAGTGGGGAGAGCCTCTTGGGTGGGACGGGCGGGCGCGGGCCCGTCCGAAGTCGGGGACCAGTCTGGCAGTGTGGCGGACCGGGCCGATATTCGTCAGACGCCCCGGCCGCCGGTGGAGTTCCTCGGTGCGGTCAGTTCGACCCCTTCGGGTCGTGCGGAGGCTTCCCACCGGCCGCGAGTTCGAACTCGGCTCGCGGGTGTTCGAGTGAACCCAGGGACACGATCTCCCGTTTGAAGAGTCCCGCCAGGGTCCATTCGGCGAGCACGCGGGCCTTGCGGTTGAAGGTGGGCACCCTACTGAGGTGGTAGACGCGGTGCATGAACCAGGCAGGGTAGCCCTTCAGCTTCCGTCCATAGACCTGCGCGACACCTTTGTGCAGTCCCAGGGAGGCGACCGAGCCGACGTATTTGTGGGCGTACGTCTGAAGGGGTTCGCCCCGCAGGGAGTGCGCGATGTTGTCCCCGAGGACCTTGGCCTGGCGGACGGCGTGCTGGGCGTTGGGGGCGGTCTCCGTGCCGGGCGCGTCGGCGGTCACGTCGGGGACGGCCGCCGCGTCTCCCGCCGCCCACGCGCGCGTGGCGCCCTCGATGGTCAGCTCGGGGGTGCACTTGAGGCGGCCGTGCGCGGTGAGGGGGAAGTCGGTGGCGGCGAGGACGGGGTGGGGTTTGACGCCGGCCGTCCACACGAGGGTGCGGGTGGGGAAGCGCTGGCCGTCGTCGAGTACGGCGACGCGGTCGGCGCAGGAGGCGAGGCGGGTCTCCAGGAGGACCTGGATGTTGCGTCTGCGGAGCTGGGTGACGGTGTAGGTGCCCATCTCCTCGCCGACCTCGGGGAGGATGCGGTTCGAGGCCTCCACGAGGATCCACTTCATGTCGTCGGCCTGGACGTTGTGGTAGTAGCGCACCGCGTAGCGGGCCATGTCCTCCAGCTCGCCGAGCGCCTCTACGCCGGCGTAACCGCCCCCTACGAAGACGAAGGTCAGGGCCGCGTCGCGGATCGCGGGGTCGCGGGTGGAGGAGGCGATGTCGAGCTGCTCGATGACGTGGTTGCGCAGGCCGATGGCCTCCTCGACGGTCTTGAAGCCGATGCCGTGCTCGGCGAGACCGGGGATGGGCAGGGTGCGCGAGATGGAGCCGGGCGCCAGGACGAGTTCGTCGTACGACAGCTCTTCGGTGCCGGTGCCCTCCTCCTCGGTGGCGAGGGTGCTGAGGGTCGCGGTGCGCTTGGCGTGGTCGATGGCGGTGGCCTCGCCGATGACGACCCGGCACCGGTCGAGGACGCGGCGCAGGGGGACGACGACATGGCGGGGGGAGATCGAACCGGCGGCGGCCTCGGGAAGAAACGGCTGATACGTCATGTAAGGGTCGGGGGAGACGACGGTGATCTCGACCTGCCCGCGCCTGATTTCACGTTTCAACTTCTTCTGAAGGCGCAGGGCTGTGTACATCCCGACGTAGCCGCCACCGACAACGAGAATGCGCGCGCGTTCCTTCACCATCCCATGACGCACCCGGCGCTTGAGTTTGTCCACAGGCTCGACAAATTGTGTGACCGGCGAGGGAGGGCCCGCGCGGGCGCCGGAATTGCCGGAGTACGGGGCAGGTGCGCAGGTCAGTGGGGGTGACCGAGGTGGTGCTCGGGGGCGCAATCGGGATGTATGCGACCCGTACTCCGATCGGGGGGCGCTCCGTGCGGAACCTGCCCCTTCTGAATTGACCCCCTCTCAACTATGTTCGTGTGTCGACGGGGTGAAGGGGGATGCGCTCAACGAGCCCGCGAGAAGCGTGGTTCGTGAACCGGGCTTGTCTCACGATGCTCCGGCTGCCAATGGCGGGGAGTCTCCGGGGGGAGACGTCATTAACCGGGGGAACGTGTATGCATATTCAGGACTCTCATTGGACATCCGCGTCTGTCGTCGCATCCGGCGGCGCGGTCGGTGCGGCGGCGGGAAACGGACGCGGGGACACCTCGCGCACGACGCCGTTGCGCGTGGACGCACAGCGCAATCTGGAGCACGTGCTGCGGGCGGCACGTGAGGTCTTCGGCGAGCTGGGCTACGGCGCGCCGATGGAGGACGTGGCGCGGCGCGCGCGGGTCGGTGTCGGCACGGTGTACCGGCGCTTCCCGAGCAAGGACGTCCTGGTGCGCCGGATAGCCGAGGAGGAGACCTCCCGGCTGACCGACCAGGCGCGTTCGGCGCTCGGCCAGGAGGACGAGCCGTGGTCGGCGCTGTCACGGTTCCTGCGGACGTCGGTGGCCTCGGGCGCCGGGCGGCTGCTGCCGCCGCAGGTGCTGCGGGTGGGCGTCGCCGACGAGGGCACCGAGGGCTCCCTGCTGGACGAGGCGCGGGTGCCGCAGCAGCGGACGCAGCCGGGCGCGGGTGAACTGCGGCTGGTGCCGGAGGAGTCGGCGGGGTCCGGGTCCCTGGGCTCGGTGGTCGACGACGCCGGGGCGGCGGCGCTGCTGGAGGTCGTCGGGCAGCTCGTGGACCGGGCGCGGGCGGCGGGTCAGCTGCGGCCGGACGTGTCGGTGTCGGACGTACTGCTGGTGATCGCCACGGCGGCGCCCTCGCTGCCGGATGCCGCGCAGCAGGCGGCGGCGTCGGCGCGGTTGCTGGACATTCTGCTGGAGGGGTTGCGGTCGCGGCCGTTGTGAAACCGGCCCCTTGCCGTCGGCCCCTCCGGGTCGGCCCTTTGGGGTCGGCTCTTTGGGGTCGGCTCTTTGGGTCGGGGCGCCCGTTCGCGGGTGACTCGAATAGGTGACTGTGGTGCGTGGGCGCTGCGCGGCCCACGCCCCGAGTGATGCCCGGGAGCGTTCCGGGCATTTCGGTCATCGGTGTCAACTTCCCTTCCTGGGGCGAGAGTTGAGTCTTCCCCGGAGGGGTGAACGCTAGTACCGCGTTGCGGGAAGTCCCCACGGACGAGTGGATGGTTCGTACGACGGGGTCCTGAACAAAAGCCAATATGGCTACGCTGACCCGGTGTTCGGGACTGGTTCGGCAGGCGGCGGGGGCTTTCCGCGATGAGCGTTGACGGGCGGGACGAGTCACTGGGTGACGGTGACCCGGAGGCCGGAGGGCTGACCTCACCACAGGTGCCGAGCCAGGGCGGGCGGCCCAGTGGCGTCCCCCAGGACGTCGATCCCGGCGAGGGCAGCGTCCCGCCGCAGCGCGAGGGCAGCGTCCTGCCACCGCCGCTGGAGAAGCCGACGGCCGACGCCTCGCTGATCGAGCGGATGCGCGCCGGTGACGACACGGCGTACGAGGAGCTGTACCGGCGCCACGCGGACGCCGTGCGCCGCTACGCCCGCACCTGCTGCCGGGACGCGCACACCGCCGACGACCTCACCGCCGAGGTCTTCGCCCGGATGCTCCAGGCGGTGCGCGGCGGCTCCGGGCCCGAGCACGCCGTACGCGCCTATCTGCTGACCTCCGTCCGGCGCGTCGCCGCGAACTGGACGAAGTCGGCGAAGCGCGAGCAACTCGTCGACGACTTCGCGGTGTTCGCCGCGCAGTCCGCGCGGGTCTCGGACGTGTCGGACGACGACACCCTCGACCTCGGCGCCGACGTACGGGCCATGCATGTGGCCGAGCAGTCGATGGCCATGCAGGCCTTCCGGTCGCTGCCCGAGCGGTGGCAGGCCGTGCTGTGGCACACCGAGGTCGAGGACGAGTCGCCGAGCGAGGTCGCCACGCTCTTCGGGCTCGACGCCAACGGCACGCGCGTGCTGGCCAGCCGGGCCCGCGAGGGCCTCAAGCAGGCCTATCTCCAGGCCCATGTCAGCGCCACCCTCACCGACGACGAGGAGTGCGCGCGCTACGCCGACCAGCTCGGCACCTACGCCCGCCGTCGGCTGCGCACGCGTGCCGAGCGCGGGCTGCGCAAGCACCTGGAGGAGTGCGCGAAGTGCCGGCTGGCCGCGTTGCAGATCGAGGAGGTCGCCAGCGGGATCCCTGCGGTCGTCCCGGTCGCGGTCATCGGCTGGTTCGGCGTCGCCGGGTACGCCAAGGCGGTCGCGCTCATCGCGGGCGGCGCGGGAGCGGGGGCGGCCGGTGCCGCGGGCGCCGCCGCTGCGGCGAGCGGGAGTTCGTCCGGCGGGGCGGGTGCCGCCGGTGCCTCCGCGGCGGCGGGCGGCAGTTCGTCGGGCGGGGCCGGGGCCGGTGGCGCGGCGGCCTCCGAGGGGCTCGGGGCGCCGGTGAAGGCGGGCATCGCGGCCGGTGTGGTCGCGGTGGGTGTGGCGGCGGCGGTGGCGTTCGCCCTGGCCAACCACCACAGTTCCGCGCCGGAACCGCCCCGCGCCGATTCGACCCCCTCCTCCTCCCCCGTCGTCAAGCCCGAGTCGCCGAAACCGACGCCCCCGAAGAGGCAACCCGCCCAGGAACCGGCGGCGTTGGCCCCCGAACCGACCCCCACACCGAGCCCGACGCCTACGCCCACACCCAGCCCCAAGCCGACACCGACCCCCAAGGCCACCCCGACTCCGACACCGACTCCCCGGCCCACGCCCACACCGACGCCAACGCCTACCCCGACACCGACCCCGACGCCCGCACCCGCGCCGACGATCTTCCAGGTGAGCGAGCTGTCGTACAACGTCAACGGCGACGGCACCGCACCGGAGATCCGGCTCCGCGACAGCAGTTGGGTGTGGCAGCGCTACGGCGTCGCGATCGGCGGCACGCGCTACACCCACGGCGTCACCGTGCACGGCCGCTCCTCCGTGACGATCGACCTGAACCGCCAGTGCGTCTCCTACGACGCGAACGTCGGCGTCGACGACATGATGCTCGGGCTCGGCAAGGTCTACTTCTCGGTGTACGCGGACGGGGTCCGGCTGTGGAGTTCCGGGGAGATCGACGGCGGTGACCCGGCGGTGCCGGTCCATGTGGGTCTCGCCGGGCGCAAGACCGTACGGCTGGTGGTCGAGCCGCGCAGTTCCTTCGACGACCTGGCCCTCGCGGACTGGGCGGAGTCGAAGTTCACCTGCCAGTAGGGCCCGGCTCCGGTTCCAGCTCCCGTTCCGGATACGGCAGTTCGGTCAGCACCTCGTCCACGGTGAGGGACTCGCCCCGGGCGCGCTCGGCGGCGTAGCGGCCCGCGCCCAGTGCGGCGCGGGCCGTCTCCTGGATGCGTTCGGTCCGGGCGCGTTCCGGCATGGGGCGCGGATGACCGTCGCGCAACCGGTCCGCCGCCGCGAACAGCCTTACGGCGCCCGGGAGTTCATCGAGTTCGGCGAGGAGGGTCGCCGCGTGGTCGACCAGGGCCGCGACGACCACCTCGGCGCACCGCAGCGCCACCGCGTCGCGCAGGGCGCCGGCCATCGCCACCAAGCCGCGCTCGGGGCCGGACTCGGCGGCCGTGACCAGGGCTTCGACCGCGCCCAGCGCCGCGCGGAACTGCGGCGGCGGTGTGCCGCGTCCGCTCTCCTCACGGGCCTGTTCCCAGAGCGCGCGGGCGTGGGTCACGTCCCCGTCCTCCAGGGCGATGTGCGCGCGCAGCAGCTGGATGAACGCGTGGGCGTCCGCGACTCCGTGCCGGTCGGAGGCCTCGGTCGCCTCGTCCAGGCCCGCGATCGCGCTCTCGCGGTCACCCGCGCGGAAGGCGAGTTCGGCGAGCCGGGCGATGAGGAACGGCGTCTCGGTGTGGGCGCCGACCTCGTAGGCGAGCGCGAGTGCCTCTTCGTAGGCCCCCTTGGCCTCCTCGAACCGGCCGCGGCCCATGGCGGCCTCGCCGACCGCGCTGGAGACCTGGGCCCGCACCCAGCGGTCGCCGACGCGCCGGCAGAGCATGCGCAGTTCCGCCAGGTCGTCGTCGACGCCCGCCATGCCGCCCGGGGAGTCGACGACCATGTGCGTGCGGAACATCAGGATGACGGCGACCTCCCAATCCCCGCCGTACGCACGGGCGTTGGCGACCGCCACGTCCATGACGTCCCGGATGTCCATCGTGTCGCGCAGGAAGTACGCGGTGAACGGCCACGCGAGCCCCGGCATCCGCGCCGCGGCCGGGCCACCACCGGCGAAGAAGCCCTGCACCAAAGAGACGTACCGCCGCAGCCGCTCGTCCCGCAGCCCGTTCGGCAGGTGGTCCAGGGCGCCGGACTCGGCACCGAGGAAGAGGTGCAGCATCCGGATGTTCATGCGCTGCGTGTGCAGGGGGTGGTCGGCCTCCGCGTCCGGGGCGGCGAGGTAGGCGCCGAACGGGTCGGGGGCGGTGGCCGGGGTGGGGGTGGCGGTGGCGGTGGCGGTGGCGGTCCAGGAGCCCGGGGCGGCCATGGTCCTGTCGGGGGTTGGGACCGCGACGGGCACACCAGACGCAGTCGCCGAGGCAGGGGCAGCCGTGTCGGGAGCCGAAGCAGAGGCAGTCGTGTCGGGAGCCGGGGCGGTGCCAGGCGTGCCGGGGGCCGAGGCCGTGCTCGCCGTACCGGGGGCCTGGGCGACAACGGCCGCGTCGGCGGCTGGGACCGTGGCGGCCGTACCGGGGCCCGAAGCGATGGCGGCCGTGCCAAGGTGCGAGGCCGTGACGGTCGTGCCCGGCGTGGGGATCTGACCCGGCGTGGGGATCAGGCCCAGGACACGCTCGGTCCAGTCGACGCCCTCTCGGCGGTAGTTGCGTAGCCACCAGAACCAGCCGACGGCGAGGGTCAGTGCGCCGGACTCTTCCTCGTCGCCCGCGGTGATGGTTCGGTCGAGGGCCGCGCGGAAGTTGTCGAGTTCGGTCTCCAGGCGGGCGATCCAAGGGAGTTGGGCCCAGGAGCGGAGCAGGGGCTCGGCCTCTTCGACGAGGGCGCGTACCCAGGAGCGGTGTCGGCGCTCGGCCGCCGTCCGCAGGGCCGGGGTCTCGGCGGCGCGCTCGACGGCGTACTCGTGGATGGTCTCCAGCATGCGGTAGCGCATGCCCTCGTGCGCTTCCCCGGGGGTGGCCACGATCAGGGACTTGTCGACCAGGGCGCCGATCAGGTCCGCCGCGGGGCCGGTGCACACGCTCTCCGCCGCCGCGAAGTCCCAGCCGCCGGCGAACACGGAGACCTCGCGCAGCAGGGTCCGTTCGTGCTCGTCGAGCAGGTCCCAGGACCAGTCGACGACGGCCCGCAGGGTCTGCTGGCGGGGCAGGACCGTGCGGCTGCCGGAGGTGAGGAGGCGGAAGCGGTCGTCCAGGCGGTCGGCGATCTGGCGGGGGGTGAGCAACCGCAGCCGGGCGGCGGCGAGTTCGATGGCCAGGGGCAGGCCGTCGAGGCGGCGGCAGATCTCCGTGACCGCTTCGGTGTCCTGGAGCACGGTCTCCGCGTCGGGGCGGACGGCCGCGGCGCGCTCCGCGAAGAGGCGGTGCGCCTGGTCGGGGACGAGGGGCTCGACCGGGCGTACCGACTCGCCGGGGACGCCCAGGGGTTCACGGCTGGTGGCGAGGATCGTGAGCCCCGGGCAGCGGGTCAGGAGGGTCTCGGCGAGGTCGGCCGCCGCGCCGATGACATGTTCGCAGTTGTCAAGGATCAGGAGTCGGCTGCGCGCCGCGCAGTACTCGATCAGCAGGGCGACGGGGTCGTCCTGCGGGACCGCCAGCTCGGTGGTCATCAGCACGGTCTCGCGCAGACCGAGGGCACTGACCACCGCGCCCGGCACCGCCTCCGGCCGGTCGAGCCGGGCCAGCTCGACCAGCCACGCCTGCGGGAGCCCGGCGGCGGCTTCCTCGGCGAGACGGGTCTTTCCGGAGCCGCCCGGTCCGGTGAGCGTGACGAGGCGGGCCCTGTGCACTTCGGAACGGATGGCGGCGATCTCGGGTTCCCGGCCCACGAAAGAGGTAAGCCGTGGACGCAGGTTGCCGTCGCGTTCCGCCTGCCGGGCGGGGTGGGCCGACCGGGCCGGAGCCGGTGACTTGAGCAACGCGCCGTGCAGGGCCCGGAGTTCCGGCCCCGGGTCGGTGCCGAGGCCGTCGGCGAGGGCGCGCCGGGCGGTCTCGTAGGCGGCGAGCGCGTCGGCCCCGCGGCCCGCGTCGCGCAGGGCGCGGATGAGGAGGGCGTGCAGCGGTTCGTCGTACGGGTGCGCCGCGGTCAGTTCCTTCAACTCCGGTACGGCGTCGGCGGCGCGGCCGAGCAGCAGGTCGGCCTCGACCCGCGCGCGGGTGGCCTCCTGGCGGAGCGCGTCCGGGCGGGCGGCTGCGGACCGGTCGGGGAGGTCGGCGAGGGCGGGCCCGCGCCACAGGGCGAGCGCCTCGCCGAGGTCGCGGGCGGCGGCACTCGCCTCGCCGCGCTCCAGGGCTGCCGTGCCCTGGCGCACCAGCCGTTCGAACACGTACAGGTCCACGTCGTCCCGGGTCGCGGCGAGCCGGTAGCCGCCGGGGTCGGAGACGATCGCGTCCTTGCCGACGGTACGGCGCAGTCTGCCGACGAGGGCCTGGAGGGCGGCCGGGGCGTCCTGGGGAGGTTCGTCGGCCCACACCTCGTCGATCAGGGTGCCGAAGGGGACGATCCGGCCCGGGTGCAGGGCGAGCGTGGCGAGCAGCGCGCGCAGCCGCGCACCGCCGAGCGCCACGACGGCGCCCCGCTCGTCCTCCGCCCGGGTACTGCCCAGGATTTCGTACCGCACCGGGCCATTGTCGCCGGGCACGAGGGACAAGGTCACGGTGTTTGTGGGCGGGGCCCGCGGTTGGGGCGGTTTGTGCGGGTGCGGTGCCCGAAGTCGTCGCGGCGGGACAGTCGGGCCGCTCCCGCTGGCCGCTCCCGCTGATGGACCTCTCAGGCGACTCCCCTTGGCGGCCCCCGGCCCCCGGCCCCCTCAGGCCACTCCCGCTCCCCCGCCCGATGCCAGCGCCCCGCGCTGCGGCCTGATCCCCGCCGGTACGGCACGCGCGCGTGCCGGTGTTCCCGTCCAGCAGGTGCCCCGGCGGGCCAGCAGGCGGCCGAGCCACAGCTCCAGGGAGACCAGGTCCGCGAGGCCGTCCAGTGGCAGTGGTTCGCCCTGGGCCGCCGCGCGGAGCGCCTTGCGGACGACGCGGGCCTCCACCAGGCCGGCCTGGGCCAGCAGGGGTGTGTCGAAGAGGGCCATCAGGGAGTCCGCGGCGACCCGGAGTCCGGTGCGGGACGCGGCTGCCGCCGACGCGTGGGAGGGGGCGCCCCAGCCGGGCGGCAGGTCGCCGACTCCGGCGCCCTCCAGGACCGTACGGAGGATGGCCGCGCGGGCCCCTGGCTGGACGCGTAGCGCCTCGGGGAGGGAACGGCAGGCGCGGACCACCTGATTGTCGAGGAAGGGCGTGTGCAGGCGCTGGGAGCGGATCTCGGCGGCCTGTTCCAGGACGCGGAGGTCGGAGGCGTGGCGGGCGAGGGCGGCACGCGCGCGGAAGTCGCCGGGGCGCTGTCCCGGTCCGACCCCCTGGCGGCTGGGCGCCCCTTGTAGGCGAACCGATACTTCAGCCAGGGCCTCACCGGTCAGCCAACGCGCCGCGGGCCCCGGTCTGGCCCAGGTGAGCGCGGCGAGGGAGGCCCCGACCGCACCGCCCGGCTCGTCGAAACGCTTCTGGAGAAGGCGGTCGGCGAGGACCTCAAGACCCGCGCCGTAGGGCGTACGGGCCAGCCGCCGGGCCGCGCCGTACACGCGCGCGGGGACCATCACCGAACCGTCCGCCTTCGCCAACGCGGCCACCGGGCGCACCAGATGGCGCCGTTTGCGGTCCATCAGCAGATCCGCGAGACGCGCGGGGTGCGCGTCCAGGACCTGGCGGGCGCCGTACCCGGTGAAGTGGTCTGCGCTGCCCGCGGCGAGCCGGGCGCGGTGGCGGGCGGCGGTGATCAGGGAGGGGCCGGGTTCGTCGGTGAGGGGGCCGTCGAGTTCGGCGTACGGGAGGACGTCCTCGCCGCCGGTGACCACTACGTGGTGCAGGCGGGGGTTGGCGGCGAGGGTGCCCGCGCGCTCCACCTCGGACTCGCGGCCGCGGACGGCGAGGTCGTTGAAGGTGACGGCGAGAAGCCGTTCGCCCGCACCGGTGCCATGTCCGAGGACCGTGCCGGGCGCGCCCGGCAGTCCGGCGGCGAGCAGGGCCAGCGTTCCGGAGGCGGGCCCCCCGGAGAGGTCGGCGCCGATCCCGGGGACGGGCATCCCGCGCGCGGCACGCCGTTCGGCGGGTCCCATGCCGGGCACCGGGCCCGGGTCGATGTCGGGAACGTGCCGGGGCGCGGACAGGCGCGCACGCACCGCGTCGACCAGTGCGTCGCGTACGGCGTCCACCGCACTGTCGGGGTCGACGGGCGCGGCGGCGACGGCGAGGGAGGCGACCGGCTCGTACCCGGCGATCTCACGCGCCCCGGCGCGCAGGATCAGCGCATGCCCCGGCGGAATGCGCCGTACGCCGTCGTACGGAGTGGAGTCGTGGAGCGCGGCGGGCACGTCCGGGGCGGCCAACAGGGCCGCCAGGTGCCCGAAGTCGAGGTTGGCCTCGATGAGGTCGGCGAGCGGGAGCGCGGCCGTGGAGTAGGCCGTACCGCCGGCCCAGGGGGTGTAGAACACCGGCTTGGCGCCCGCGAGATCGCCGCAGACCATGGTGCGGCGGCCGACCTTGACGACCGCCGTGTAACTCCCCGACCAGGCCGTCAGATGCCGAAGTGCCCCTCCGCGCGCGGAGAACAGGCTCAGCCGCAGCTCCTCGTCGGAGGCACCGCACGTACCCAGGACCGCGATCCGGGTCTCCGCGTCGACCTTCACGACGCGCACCTCGTCGGGCCGCCAGTCGCCGACCGCCCACAGCGGATCCGGGTCTCCCCACAGGAGTTGGGACCCCACCGGATGGACCGTCTCACCGTCGAGTCCGGTCGCCCCCGCGGAACCGATCGCGGCGGCTCCAGCGGCGGTACTGCTCCATCCCACCAACCACCGCATCGACGCCTCCACAGGCTGTGGACAACCAGTGCACCGCACGAACTGGGCACCATGCTGCCATGAAGGACGCCTTCCGGAGGGCCGGAGAAGCCGCTTGAGATCGCGCGAAGACGCCCTGGACGAGGGACAACCGGACAAGGACGACCCTACGTCCGCGACGCGAATGCGCCCCCGATACGCTCCCCCAAAACCCCTAACGCGCCCTCAACTCCCGTGGTAGGAGCGGTATTCGGCACCGAGAGGCGGGGGCGATTTTCGGCCAAATCGGTGTTACGAGCACAGGCTCGCGCACGCTCCGTACATGCCGTGCGCACCGCTTCGCACCGCGCACAGTCCGGGAGGCGGAGTACGCCTCCCGGACCGGTCCGCCGCCCGCGGGGATGTAGGCGGCGGTGTCCCCCAGCCCACTGGATCCAGTACAGCGGGCCGACCCACGCACGATCCATCGAAGCGCTCCCGCGATGGCCGGAGAAGAGCGCACACACAGGCGCACGGCCACACGGCGGGGGCACGTCGCAACCCTCCGTGCAAACCCCGCACTCGCGTACGGACCACAATCCCGCCATCCGGAACAATGCCCCTTAACGCTTGGGATGCGGCGAACTACGCTGGGTTTACGAATGCCGCATGGTTATGCCAGCGCGGCAGCCGTCTGTGTCGAGGGGTGGCGCATGTCCAGGGAGCAACGCGGGCCGAACGAAAAACTCGGCACCGTTCTCGCCCTCGCGGGAATCAGCAACGCAGGACTCGCGCGTCGCGTCAACGATCTTGGCGCTCAACGCGGGTTGACACTTCGCTACGACAAGACGTCGGTGGCGCGCTGGGTGTCGAAGGGAATGGTGCCCCAGGGCGCCGCCCCGCACCTCATCGCGGCCGCCATCGGCCAGAAGCTCGGCCGCCCGGTGCCGCTCCACGAGATCGGCCTGGCGGACGCGGATCCCGCGCCGGAAGTGGGCCTCGCATTCCCCCGGGACGTCGGTCAAGCCGTGCGTTCCGCAACGGAGTTGTACCGACTCGACCTCGCCGGCCGCCGGGCCGGCTCCGGCGGCATCTGGCAGTCGCTCGCCGGGTCGTTCGCAGTCAGCGCATACGCAACGCCCGCCTCACGCTGGCTGATAACCCCGGCCGACAGTTCGGTGGCGCGCGAGGCGAACTCCGCGGAGGGCACCAGCGCACCGCTCAAAGTCGGCCACAGCGATGTGCAGAAACTGCGGGAGGCCGCGGAGGACGCCAGGCGCTGGGACTCCAAGTACGGGGGCGGCGACTGGCGTTCGTCGATGGTGCCGGAATGCCTGCGCGTCGAGGCGGCACCGCTGCTGCTCGGCTCGTACACCGACGAGGTCGGCAGAGCGCTGTTCGGCGCGAGCGCGGAACTCACCCGGCTCGCCGGGTGGATGGCCTTCGACACCGGGCAGCAGGAAGCCGCGCAGCGGTACTACATCCAGGCGCTGCGGCTCGCCCGCGCGGCGGCGGACGTGCCGCTGGGGGGTTATGTCCTGGCGTCGATGTCGCTCCAGGCGACCTACCGGGGCTTCGGCGACGAGGGCGTCGACCTCGCGCAGGCGGCCCTTGAGCGCAACCGGGGGCTCGCGACCGCCCGCACCATGAGCTTCTTCCGGCTCGTCGAGGCGCGGTCCCACGCGAAGGCGGGGGACGCGCAGGCGGCCGGGGCGGCGCTGAAGTCCGCCGAGGGGTGGCTTGAGCGGTCCCGGGAGGGCGACAACGATCCGTCCTGGCTCGGGTTCTACGGCTACGACCGGTTCGCCGCCGACGCGGCCGAGTGCTACCGGGATCTGAAGGCGCCTCGGCAGGTACGGCGGTTCACGGAGCAGGCGTTGTCGAAGCCGACGGAGGAGTTCGTGCGCTCGCATGGTCTCCGGCTTGTTGTTTCCGCGGTCGCCGAGTTGGAGTCGGGGAATCTTGACGCGGCTTGTGAGCAGGGGGTGCGGGCGGTGGAGGTCGCCGGTCGGATCTCTTCGGCTCGGACGACGGAGTACGTGAAGGATCTTCTGCATCGGCTGGAGCCGTATGGGGATGAGCCTCGGGTTGTCGAGCTGCGGGAGAGGGCTCGGCCGTTGTTGATGGCGCCCGCCTAGGGATTTGCCTGGCTTGTGTGGTCTTGCGAGTGCGGGTGCGTTGGGGCTGAGCGCGCAGTTCCCCGCGCCCCTAGGTGGGCTGCCCTTCCCCGGGTTTGAAGGCACTGTCAGTGGTGCAGTGCACTATCGAAGCCGGGAGGTGGTGCGCGGTGGTCGGGTACGACTGTGATGTGCTCGTGGTCGGGGGTGGGATCGTCGGGCTGTCGGTCGCGTATGCGATCGGGCGGGCCGCTCCTGGGACACGGGTGACCGTGCTGGAGAAGGAGGCGGGGCCCGCCCGGCATCAGACCGGGCGGAACAGCGGGGTGATCCACAGCGGGATCTACTACCGGCCCGGCTCGCTCAAGGCGCGGTACGCGGTGGGCGGTGCCGCCGAGATGGTCAAGTTCTGTGCGGAGTACGGCATTCCGCACGCCGTCACCGGCAAGCTGATCGTCGCCACGGAGCGCGCCGAGCTGCCCCGCCTGCACGCGCTCGTGCAGCGCGGCCGGGAGAACGGCATTCCGGTGCGCGAGCTCGGCGGGTCCCAGATCGGCGAGTACGAGCCGGAGGTGCGCGGCCTCGCCGCCATAGAGGTCGCGACGACCGGGATCTGTGACTACGTCGCGGTCGCCCGGCACCTGGCCGAGGCCTCCGGCGCGGAGATCCGCTACGGCGCGCGGGTCGCCCACATCGACCGGCGGCCGGAGCGCGGGGTCGCCGTCCGGACGACCGACGGTGCCGGGGGCGGAGACATCGTCCGCGCGCGCGTGCTGGTGAACTGCGCCGGGCTTCAGTGCGACGAGGTGGCCCGGCTGACCGGTGACGACCCCGGGATGCGGATCGTGCCGTTCCGCGGCGAGTACTACACGCTGACGCGGCCCGAGCTGGTGCGCGGCCTGGTGTATCCGGTGCCGGACCCGGCGTTCCCGTTCCTCGGTGTGCACCTCACGCGCGGCATCGACGGCAGCGTGCACGTCGGGCCGAACGCGGTGCCCGCGCTGGCCCGCGAGGGCTACGGCTGGGGTGTCGTACGCCCCCGCGAGATCGCGACCACGGCGGCCTGGCCCGGGGTCTGGCGGATGGCTCGGCAGCACTGGAGGTATGGAGTGGGGGAACTTCGGCGGTCGGTGTCCAAGGGGGCGTTCACCAGTGCCGTGCAGCGGCTGCTGCCTGCCGTGACACCCGAGGACCTCACGCCCTCGTCAGCCGGAGTACGCGCCCAGGCCGTCCTCCGGGACGGCACCCTCGTGGACGACTTCCTGATCAAGGAGGGCCCGCGCGCGGTGCACGTCCTCAACGCCCCGAGCCCGGCGGCGACGGCGTCCCTGCCCATCGGGAGGGAGGTGGCAAGGCGGGCGCTGGCGGTACTGGGGCAGGACAATCGCCTCCCGCTGCAAACCCCGGGAACGACAACCCCCTAAGGGGCGCGGGGCTGTGACATTTGCGGCTCCGCCGCGCGGGCGCGACCAGCCACAGCCCACCCGCACACGCAAGCCGCCCAGACGCCAAGGCCGTAAAATCACCGCATTGTGACTGACTCCCCCAACACTCGAGCCAAAGGCGAACCCCGTTTCCCCGACGGCCCCAAGCCCGACCCCGCGGGCTCCCACTTCGAGCGCCGTATCCGGAGTTTCCAGCCGCGCCGGAGTCGCGTGACGACGGCGCAGGCCGACGCCCTGGAACGGCTGTGGCCCAAGTGGGGCCTGGACATCGACGGTCAGCGGAACCTCGACCTGTCCGAGCTGTTCGGGAACGACAACCCCGTCGTGCTGGAGATCGGCTTCGGGATGGGTGAGGCGACCGCGCAGATGGCCGCCGCGGACCCGGCGACGAACATCCTCGCCGCCGATGTGCACACCCCGGGGCAGGGCAATCTGCTGGGCCTCGCCGACCACCACGGGCTCTCCAACATCCGGGTCGCCAACGGGGACGCGATCATCCTGCTGCGTGAGATGCTCGCGCCGGACTCGCTCGACGGGCTGCGCGTCTACTTCCCGGACCCCTGGCCGAAGAAGCGGCACCACAAACGGCGGCTGATCCAGGAGGAGTTCCTGACGCTGGCCGCGACCCGGCTCAAGCCCGGCGCGACCGTGCACTGCGCGACGGACTGGGAACCGTACGCTGAACAGATGCTCGAAGTGCTGGGCGCGCACCCGGACTTCGAGAACAGCCAACCCGACGGCTATTTCGCGCCGCGTCCCGGCTTCCGGCCGCTGACCCGTTTCGAGGGGCAGGGACTGGACAAGGGTCATGTCGTGAACGATCTGCTGTTCCGTCGCGTACCCCACGACGACCAGCGCTGAAGCCAGGCTCCCTCGCGGGCCGTGCCCTTACCTCGTTAGGGTCGATGCCGTGGCCACGTACTCGCCGTACCCACCGCACCCCGGCCACCCGGCCGGTGGTGTGCCCGGGCACGTGCCGCGCGGGCGCTGGTGGCACCGGACGGGGGTCCGTTACGGCGCGCTGATCACCCTGCTCGCGCTCTCCGGGCTCGTCATCCTCGCCCTCGTCCGCCAACAGACCGGTACGGAAGGGTTCTTGGTGGGTCTGGGGCTCGCCGTGCTGCCCGTGCCGCTGCTGGTCGCCGCGTTCCGCTGGCTGGACCGGGTCGACCCCGGGCCCTGGCGGAATCTCCTCTTCTCCTTCGCTTGGGGGGCCTGCGCCGCCGCGCTGATAGCGATCGTCGCCAACAGTTTCGCGACGAGGTGGATAGCGACGGCGACCGCCGACCCGAGCAGCGCGGACACGCTGGGCGCGACGGTGATAGCGCCGATCGTGGAGGAGTCGGCGAAGGCGGCGGCCGTGCTGCTCGTCTTCCTGTTCCGCAGACGGGACTTCACCGGGATCGTCGACGGGGTGGTGATAGCCGGGGTCACCGCCACCGGCTTCGCGTTCACCGAGAACATCCTCTACCTCGGCACCGCCTTCGGCACCGACCAGCTCACCGGCGACCGCGGCTTCACCTCCGTGACCGCGGCGACCTTCTTCGTGCGCATCGTCATGTCCCCTTTCGCGCACCCCCTGTTCACCGTCCTGACCGGCATCGGCTTCGGCCTCGCCGCCCGCTCCCCCGACCGGCGCCACGTCCGGCGCGTCCTGGTGCCGCTGACCGGACTGCTGCTCGCGATGGGCATGCACGCGGTCTGGAACGGCTCCTCGACCTTCGGCCAGTACGGCTTCTTCGAGGTCTACGGCCTGTTCATGGTGCCCGCGTTCGGCCTGCTGACCTGGCTCGCGGTCTGGACCCGGCAGCGTGAACTGCGCGCCGTGCGCGAGGAGTTGCCCGTGTATGTCCTCGCGGGCTGGCTGACCCCGAGCGAACCGTTCGTGCTCGGCTCGATGCGGGGCCGCCGGCTGGCCCGCGAGTACGCCAGCCACTGTCTCGGCCGCCCCGCCGCCCGCTCGGTGGCCCGTTACGAGGCCTGTGCGACCTCCCTGGCGTTCCTGCGGTACCGGGCCGCGCGGGGCCGGGTCGGCGCCGAATTCGCCGTACGGGAAGGGGAGTTGCTGCGCGAGCTGTGGCAGGGGCGGGAGGTGGCGCGGCCCGCGCTGGAGTACGCGGCGCGGCGGATCGCGCCGCCGGTGCCGGTGGTGGTGCCACCGTGGCCGGTGTACGGGAACACGGCGGCACCGCAGTCCGCGTACAACCCGTACCGGACCTGACGACCGTCAGGCGGAGGCCTGCGTCAGCTGCTCGATCTCGGCGTCCGTGAGGGCCAGTTCGGCCACGGCGAGCAGGTCGGGCAGTTGGTCCAGGCTTCTGGCGGAGGCGATCGGGGCGGCGACCGTGGGCTGGGCGGCGAGCCAGGCGAGGGCGACCGTCGCGACGGAGGCGTCGTGGGCCTGGGCGACCTCGTCCAAGGCGGTCAGGACCTTCTGGCCGCGCTCCGAGGCGAGGTACTTGCCGGCGAGTCCGGCGCGCGGGCTGTCCACGGTCGTACCGGGCCGGTACTTGCCGGTGAGGAAGCCGGCCGCGAGGGCGAAGTAGGGGAGCGCCGCGAGGCCGTTGCGCTCGGCCACGTCCCGGAGTTCGCCCTCGTAGGTGTCGCGCGAGACGAGGTTGTAGTGGGGCTGGATCGCGACGTAGCGGGCCAGGCCCTCGCGGTCGGAGAAGTCGAGGGAGGCCTGAAGGCGCTCGGGCGTGATGTTGGAGGCGGCGATGTGCCGCACCTTGCCCGCCTTGACCAGTTCGTCGAGCGCGCCGACGATCTCCTCGACCGGCACCTCGACCTGGTCGAAGTGGGGGTAGTAGAGGTCGATGTGGTCGGTGTCCAGGCGGCGCAGGGAGGCCTCGGCGGCGGCCTTGATGTTGGCGGCGGACAGGCCCGGGTACTCGGGGTGCTGGCTGACCTTGGTGGCGATGACGACGTCGGAGCGGTTGCCGCGGGCCTTGACCCACTTGCCGATGACGGTCTCGGACTCGCCGCCCTGGTTGCCCGGGGCGAACGCCGAGTAGGAGTCGGCGGTGTCGACGAAGTTGCCGCCCGCGGCGGCGTACGCGTCCAGCACGGCGAAGGAAGTCGCCTCGTCGGCGGTCCAGCCGAAGACGTTGCCGCCGAGGTTCAGCGGGAAGATCTCCAGATCGGACCGGCCCAGCTTGCGAAGAGAAGTCATGCTCTACGACAACTGCCGGACCGGAACCGGATATTCCAACAGGTGGTTCAAGGGTGCGTCAGGGATTGAGGCCCTTGCTGCGCAGCCAGGGCGCCGGGTCGCTCGCGGTGGCTGCGCCGTTGATGTGGACCTCAAGGTGCAGGTGCGGCCCGGTCACGTTCCCGGTGGCGCCCACGCGGCCGATGACGTCTCCGGTGGCGACCTTCTGGCCGACGCTGACGTTGATCGAGGACTGGTGGCAGAACCACAGCTCGGTGCCGTCGTCGAGGGTGAGGATCGTGCGGTAGCCGTAGGACCCCGCCCAGCCCGCCTCGGTGACCGTGCCGCTGTGGATGGCCTTGATCAGCGTGCCGGTGGGGGCGGCGAAGTCGAGTCCGGTGTGGTAGCCGGAGGACCACATGGAGCCGGCCTGGCCGAAGGTGCCGGTGATCGTGTACGAGCCGACCGGCAGCGTGTACTGCTTGGCGAGCGCGGCGAGCTTCGCCGTCTCCGCCTTCTTCTTGGCGGCGGCCTCGGCGTCCTTCTTGGCGTCGGCGGCCTTCTTCGCGGCGTCCTGCTCGGCCTTCGCGGCGGCGGCGTCGACCTGCTTGGCGACGGCGGCCTCGGCGGCGGCCTGGGACTTGCCGTCGACCTGGAGCTGCTGGAGCTCGGCCTGTTCCATGATCCGGTTGCGCAGCAGTTCGCCCGCGTCCGAGGTGCCCTTGGCGGTCTCGGTGGTGGTCACGCCGACGCTGCTGAGCGCGGTCGCGGAACCCTTCGGCGTACTGGGGGAGTCGTCCAGCAGGTGGCCCACGGAGGGCAGGTCGGGCATGGAGATCGAGACGGGCGGCTTGCCGGTGTTGGCGCTGGCCATCCCGCCGGCGCTGACGGCGGCTATGACACCGACGCCCAGGACGGTGGAGCTGCGGGCGAATCCCCCGCCACCACGCTGCTTGGCGACACGGTGCTTGCCGCGGTTGGGAAGAACGGACTCCGCGCTGGGGTTCCACTCCTCCCAGGGGCCCTCGTCGGGGCGGAAACCGCCGTAGACGAACGGGGCTTCTGGGGCAGCCTGGTTGGACGCCACGTGGGCGTGCTCCTTTCCTTCCTTCTCGCCTACCGGGTTAGCTGACGGGTTCGGAGCAGGAAGGTCTCCTACGCGCGTAAACCGGTCGTGTTGCCACGACTGTCGACGTGCGATTCACCCCAAGTGGTGGTTCCCCGGTTCCCTCGCGGGATTCGGCGCGTGCGCACGGAGCTGTCTCTTGTGACGGCTGGGACGACCGTGCTGCGTTATCGAACGTTAATAGACACAGGCGCCCGTTTCCAAGCCTGTTCGCTTGATCATTAACCTTTCCTTGCTGGACGAAGGGCCCATGACCGGCGAAAAACGGGTGAGTTGACCGGTCATGGATGGCGTACCGCGATCATCGCCATGTCGTCGGTCATCCCGCCCCCGGAGTAGCGGCGCACCTCCTTGGCCAGGAGGCCGAGCAACGCCTCGGGGCTGCGGAAGGTCCGCCCGGCGAGCCGCTCCCCGGGGTCGTAGAACACGCCGTGGCAGTCGCGGGCCTCGGACAGGCCGTCGGTGTAGAGGAGCAGGGTGGCGCCGCCGGGGAACGCGAACTCCTCGGCCCGGTCGGGCCAGAACCCCAACTCGCCCATTCCCAGGGGCAGTGCGGGTTCCTTGACGAGCAGGGTGTCCACGGTGCCGTCCGCGTGCAGGAGCAGCGGCGGCGGGTGGCCCCGGTCGACGATCCTCAAGACGCCGTCGCCGTGCGGGAGTTCGGCGAGTACGGCTGTGGTGAACCCCTCGAACGCGTCCAGCCCGTCGCGCCGGGTGCCCTCGCGCGCGAGCGCCCGCTCCAGCCGCTGCGCGACCGCCTCCAGGGTGCTCTCCTGCTCGGCGGCCTCCCGGAACGCCCCGATGACGACCGCCACGGCGGCGACCGCGCCCATGCCCTTCCCGCGTACGTCGCCCACGACCAGCCGTACGCCGTGCGGGGTGTCCTGGACCGCGTACAGGTCGCCGCCGATGAACGCGCCTTCCTGCGCCGCCTCGTAGCGGGCGGCGATCTCGAACCCGCCGATGCGCTCGGCCGGTTCGGGCAGTACGGCGCGCTGGGCGGCCTCGGCGATCTCGCGCACGGAGGCGAGTTGTTCGCTGCGGCGGCGGACGAGGGCGTTGATGAGGACGGCGAGACCGGCGACCGTCGCCACGGTGGCCATCTCGGTGACCGCGTCGATACGGAGGACGATGCCGAGCCTGATGTGGATGACGAGGACGACGGCGACCGAGGCCAGGCCGGTGAGGACGGTGCCGCGCCGCGAGTAGAGCGGGGCGGCGACGAGCGGGGCGGCGGTGAAGAAGGGGGCCGCCGTGAAGGCCTGCGGGGTGAAGTAGTCGTAGCACGCGCCGACGATCAGCAGCAGGGCGGGCAACCGACGGACGAGGGTGAGGACGCGCCCGCCGGCTCGCACATACGTACCCTCCTCCACGCGTCCAGTTTTTCCTGGCGGGGGGAGGGCTGCGAGCGGGGTGGGCCGACCGGGGTGGAGAAAACTGCGGGAAAACACCAAGGGCCGGAATCCATGTTCTGGATTCCGGCCCTTGGCCTTGAGTAGCGGGGACAGGATTTGAACCTGCGACCTCTGGGTTATGAGCCCAGCGAGCTACCGAGCTGCTCCACCCCGCGCCGTTGTGTTCCCAACTATACGCCATCCGCGGGGTCCGATGTCACACACGTTTCAGTCGGCGGGGTTACCGGCGTGCGTGAGGGTCTCCCAGGAAACGAAGAGGTCGTCGCTGCCGGCCGGCCGGGTCGTCTCGGCGAGCTTGTGCGCGGCGGGCACCTTCATGCCCAGCCGGTCCTCCAGGTGGTTGAGCGGAACCTCCAGGTCGGGCCCCATGTTCCGGTCGACCTTGCCGCCGCACAGCCAGGCCGGCGCGGCCTCGCCGAGCTGGTAGCGGGCGTGGAAGTCGAGGGCGGCGGCGAGCCGGTCCTTGACGTCCTTGTAGAGGTCGACGCCCTGGTGCCAGGCGGTCTCGGCGATGTGCCCGGTGGCCGCCAGCGAATACCCGACGTGCTTGAAGTTGCGGCAGGTCTCCTGGGCGACGCCGTCCTTGAAGGTGGTCTGCTTGAACCAGTACGTCGTCAGTTTCTGCGGGGTGGTGACCGTGGAGCGGGCCGGGGTGAGCGGCACCTTGCCGTCCTTCTCCAGGTAGAAGTAGGCGGGCACGCGGTCGCGGAAGCGGGCGACGGCCGCGTCGAAGGCCTTGTGGTCGTCGAGGAAGACGGCGATACCGATCGCCGCGTCCGTCATGGCCAGGTCCCAGTTGCCGTTGTAGTCCGGCAGGTCCTTCGTCACCTCGGGCTGGTACGCGGTGCGCAGCATGGTCGCGAACCGCCGCACCCGGTCGTCCGGCCATCCGGCCCCCGGCGTGTACCGCACGATCTCCGCCGCCCGCGCCCAGGTCGACCCGGCCCACGCGGTCTGGAGCCCGGCGTCCTCGGAGGTGTGCTCCTTCATCTTGGCCGACCAGTCGTCCATGATCTCCCGCGCCTTGAGCGCGTGGTGTTCCTTGCCCGTGATGCTGAACAGCAGCGCCTGCGTGTACGCGGCGATCGCGTCCTCGCGCTCCTCGACGCACCCGTGCGCGGCCTTGCCGTTCCAGGGGCAGTCGACGTCGGCGTACGGCTTCGCCGTGTACTTGTACGACCCGTACTTGCTGTCCCGCATCCCGAAGTACGCCTTCAGCCAGGGCTGCTTCCCGGCCGCCACGTTCTTCCGTACGGCGTCCAGCTGCGCCTTGCTGACCAGCACTCCGGGGTGCGTGAACGCCGCTCCGGCGGGCAGCGCCCGTGCCATGGTCCGCGTACCGGTGTCCGCCGCCCCGCACGAGGCGAGAAGCCCCACGGCCACGGACGCGCCCAGCACCGCCACTGCCCTCATGTGTCCTACCTCCGCGTTGTCCGCACCGGTTCCCTGTGAGCGTGACTCGGTGGGCGGTGAGGCGCAGGATCTGATGGGCCGGTCGGGGCCCGGGGGGTAGGGGGTGTCCCAAAAAAGTGTGTCACTTCTGGGCGAAAGTGACACACTTTTTTGGAGTAGGTGTCTCCCCCCCCTCAGCCCCGCAGATGCCGGTTCGGCGCCTTCGCCCGCTCCTCGTACTCCGGGAGTACGACCACGGAGACCCCCTGCGCGGCCAGCGCCCCGCTCCCGTCGGCCGCCGTCACGAACGTGTCCGGCTCGCGCCAGGCCGTGACCACGCGTCGTACGCCCGCGTCGAGGATCAGGCGGGCGCAGGGCTTGGGGCGGGAGGCGCGGTGGGTGCAGGGTTCGAGGCTCGTGTAGACGGTGGCGGTCGCGAGGCGCGGGTCCGCCGGGTCCAGCTTGGCGAGGGCCGCCTCCTCCGCGTGGACCACCGGGTCGCCGGCCTCGCGGGAGTGGCCGCGGGCCAGTTCCGTGCCGTCCTCGGCCACGACCACCGCGCCGACGCTGAACGCCGTCTCCGAGGGCGGGCAGTCCGCGGCCAGGTCGCAGGCGAGGGCGAGCCAGTGGTGGTCGGCGGCGGAGGGGAGGTCGCCGGTGCCGGGGGCGGTGGGTTCGTAGCGCATGAGGACGACGTCCTCGATGGGGCGGGTCTCCAGCAGGCGCAGGCGGCCCGACTGGTACGTGCCCGGGCCGAAGAGGCGGGGGGCGTCCGGGGTGCCCACGAAGAGGGGGGACAGGACGAGTTGGAGCTCGTCGGCCAGGCCCTGCTGGAGGAGCTGGGTGTGGATCGTGCCGCCGCCCTCGACCATCAGGCGGTCAACTCCCCTTACGGAGTGGAGGTGTTCGAGCAGCCGACGCCAGTCGAGTTCGGCGCCGAGGGCGAACACGTCGGCGGCCAGGCCGAGTTGGCGTACCCGCTCCGCTCCCTTGTCCGTCGTGGCGACGAGTTTGTCGCCGCCCGTGTGCCAGAAGTTGGCGGCCGGGTCCAGTTCGCCGGAGCCGCTGACCGTGACCTTGAGGGGGTACTCCGGCTTGCCCGCGGCGATGCGGGCGGCGCGGCGCTCGGGGGAGTTCACGAGCAGGCGCGGGTTGTCCGCGCGGATGGTGCCGGCGCCGATGAGGATCGCGTCCACGGAGGCCCGTACCTCGTCGACGCGGTCGAAGTCGGCGGGGCTGGAGAGGAGCAGCCGGTCGGGGCCGGTGTCGTCGAGGTAGCCGTCGAGGGAGACGGCGGCGGACAGCAGGACGTGGGGCAGAGACATCGACGCGCTCTCTCCTGGAGACCGGCGGGGCTTGGTTCAAGTTTGAAACAAACCTACACTGGGGGCATGACGACTCGCTGGCTCACCGCCGAGGAGCAGCGCGCCTGGCGCGCCTACATCGCCGCGACGCACCTCCTGGAGGACGCGATCGACCGGCAGCTCCAGCAGGAGGCCGGCATGCCCCACCTGTACTACTCCATCCTCGCCAACCTCTCCGACGTACCGGACCACCGGCTGCGGATGACCGACCTCGCCGAGAAGTCGAAGATCACCCGGAGCCGGCTGACGTACGCCGTGACCCGGCTGGAGAAGGACGGGCTGGTGCGGCGGGAGGGGTGTCCGTCGGACAAGCGGGGCAGTACGGCGGTGCTGACCGACGAGGGGATGGCCGTGCTGGTGCGTACGGCGCCGGGGCATGTCGAGACCGTCCGGGCCGCGATCTTCGACCACCTCACTCCGGAGCAGGTGGGGCAGCTGGAGGAGATCAGTACGGGCATCGCGCGGGCGCTGGAGACGCCGGAGGACGTTCCGTGGCGCCGCCGCTCCACGCCACCGTGTTCGTGAGCCGTCTTCGCGAGCCATCTTCGTGAGCCGTCACACAAATCTGTTGCTTCAAATTTCAAGCATGAGGTAGGGTCCGTGATCGTGGATGTGCTTCAGTTTTGAAACATATAGCCCATCCACTACGTCACCCTTCGGACTCGGAGACCCGCATGCCCGACTTCCCCGCCGCCACCCCGCGTGCCCGCGTCCGGGTACCGCTGCGCTTCCACGACGGCTACAGCGTCGACACCGAACTCGTCACCTTCCACGGCCTGACCGACGGCCAGGAACATCTCGCCGTCGTCCTCGGTGATCCGGCACCCGGCACCACCCCGCTGGTCCGGCTGCACTCCGAGTGCCTGACCGGAGACGTCTTCGGCTCCGCCCGCTGCGACTGCGGCCCCCAGCTGCGCGAGGCCGTCGAGCGCATAGCCGACCGCGGCGGAGTCCTCCTCTATCTGCGCCAGGAGGGCCGGGGCATCGGCCTCTACAACAAGCTCGACGCGTACGCCCTCCAGGACCAGGGCCTCGACACCTACGCCGCCAACACCGCGCTCGGCCTCCCCGAGGACGCCCGCGACTACACGGCCGCCGCCCAGATGCTCCAGGCCCTCGGCATCACCTCCCTGGACCTGCTCTCCAACAACCCCGACAAGGCGGACCAGTTGCGCGGCCTCGGCATCGACGTGCACGACCGGGTGCCGACCGGTGTGTTCACCACGCCCCACAACGTCCGGTATCTACGCGCGAAGGTCCTCCAGACCCACCACACGCTGCCGCTGGGCCGGCTGACCGGGCTGAACGCGGGCTGAACCTGGGCTGAGCCGCACGCGGATGGTGTAGCGGGCTACACCATCCATTCGGGAGGGCACTCCCTCGTGGCGGCAGGCCGTCGGCGGAAGAGTTGAGACCACGATCACGCACTCGATCCGGATCTCGACCGACCGCCGACGTGGAGGCCTTCCCCAGCCATGGCAACTCTCCTTTATCACTTGGGCCGTACGGCCTTCCGGTGGCGCTGGTTCGTCACCTTCCTGTGGGTGGCGGTCCTCGGCGCCGTCGGATTCGCCGCCACCAAGGCCCCCACCGCTCCCGACGACGGCTTCACCATGCCGGGCATCGAGTCGCAGAAGGCGTTCGACCTGCTGGAGCAGCGCTTCCCGGGGACGGCCGCGGACGGCGCGAGCGCGCGGATCGTCTTCGTCGCCCCGAACGGCGAGAAGGTCACCGCCACCGAGAACAAGGCGGCGATCGAGAAGCTGGTCACCGAGGCGGCCGACGGTTCCCAAGTCGCCTCCGCCGTCGACCCGTTCACCGCGAAGGCGGTGAGCAAGGACGCTTCCACGGCGTACTCCACCGTCACCTTCAAGGTGAAGGCCGACGACCTCACCGGCGCCGCCAAGACCCACCTGGAGCGGGCCATCGACACGGCCCGGGACGCGGGCCTGACCGTCGAGGTCGGCGGCGACGCGCTCGCCACCCAGCCCGCCGCGGGCGGCAGCGCCGAGGCCATCGGCATCGCGATAGCCGCGATCGTCCTGCTCATCACCTTCGGCTCGCTGGCCGCCGCGGGGCTTCCGCTCCTCACCGCGATCCTCGGTGTCGGCATCAGCATGTCCGCGATCCTCGCCCTGGGCAGCGCCTTCGGCCTCTCCGAGACCACCGGCACCCTCGCCACGATGCTCGGCCTCGCCTGCGGTATCGACTACGCCCTGTTCGTCGTCTCCCGCTACCGCGAGGAACGCGCGAAGGGTCACGCGCCTCGCGAAGCGGCCGGACTCGCGGCCGGGACGGCAGGTTCGGCAGTTGTGTTCGCCGGCCTGACCGTTGTCATCGCTCTAGCCGGTTTGTCGGTGGTCGGCATCCCGATGCTGACGAAGATGGGCCTGGCGGCGGCCGGCGCGGTCCTCCTGTCGGTCCTGATCTCCCTCACCCTCGTCCCGGCGCTCCTCGGCTTCTGGCCGAACAAGGTCCTGTCGCGAGGAGTCCGCAAGGGCACCCGGCGCGGGAAGAGGAGCACGGAGAACAACGGCGGCAGCCGCTGGGCCCGGATCGTCGTACGCCGCCCGATCCCCGTCCTGCTGCTCGGCGTCGTAGGACTCGGCGCGATGGCCCTGCCCGCCCTCAACCTCCAGCTCGGCATGCCCGGCGACGAGGCCAAGTCCACCACCACCACCGAACGCCGCGCCTACGACGACCTCGCCGAAGGCTTCGGCCCCGGCTTCAACGGCCCGCTGACCATCGTCGTGGACGCGAAGAAGGCGGGCGACGCGAAGACCGCCGTAGCGACGATCTCGAAGGAGATAGCGGCCACGGACGGAGTGGTCTCCGTCTCCCCGGCCCGCTTCAACTCGGCAGGCGACACAGCGGTGTTCTCCGCGACCCCCGCCACCAGCCCCACCGACGAGAAGACCAAGCAGCTCGTCCAGACGATCCGCGACGAACGGTCGGGGATCGAGTCCCAGGCCTCCGGCGCGAGCTTCGAGGTCACCGGAACGACCGCACTCAACATCGACGTGGCGCAGAAGGTCCAGGACGCGCTGATCCCGTACCTGGCGCTGGTGGTGGGCCTGGCGATCGTCCTGCTGCTCCTGGTCTTCCGCTCGCTGCTCGTGCCGCTCAAGGCGGCCCTCGGCTTCCTCCTCTCGGTCCTCGCGGCACTCGGCGCGGTCGTCGCGGTCTTCCAGGAAGGGCACCTCGCGTCCTGGCTGGGCGTGGACCAGACCGGCCCGATCATGAGCCTGATGCCGATCTTCCTGGTGGGCATCGTCTTCGGACTCGCCATGGACTACGAGGTGTTCCTCGTCTCCCGGATGCGCGAGGCGTACGTCCACGGGGACGGCCCCGGCCAGGCGATCGTCTCCGGATTCCGGCACAGCGCCCGGGTGGTCGTGGCCGCCGCGCTGATCATGATGGCGGTGTTCTCGGGCTTCATCGGTGCGGGCGCCTCGATGATCAAGATGATCGGCTTCGGGCTGGCCATCGCGGTCCTGTTCGACGCGTTCGTGGTCCGGATGGCCATCGTGCCGGCGGTCCTGTCCCTGCTCGGCAACAAGGCCTGGTACCTGCCGAGTTGGCTCAACCGGATCCTCCCCCGCATGGACGTCGAGGGCGAGGCCCTGAGCCGCAAGGTCCCGGCACCGGCGGCCGACCACTCGACCGACACCCCGACCGTCCACCTCACACCGGTCCCGTAGGGACCCCGCAGACCGGGGCCGCCGAGAGCGGAGGCGGCCCCGCGGCGCCCGGATCCCGTGGGGACGGGGACCCGGCGCAAGTCCCGGGCCCGGCGACGAGGCACTCCCCCCGCCCGTCGCCGGGCCCGCGGACGTCCACAACTCACCATTCAGAGACGGCAAGAAAGGCCACTTCGATGAAAACCTCAGTGCAGGCCGGGGTGGCCGGGCTCCTCGCCTGCGGCACGCTGCTCACGGTGGTCCTGGTCACCCGCGACGGCGACGACAACCACACCGGCGTCACCTACTCGACCACGTCGAAGGGCCCGTACGTGGCCCTCGGCGACTCCTACACCGCGGGCCCCGGCATCACCGACCCCACCGGCACCCCCGCCGGCTGCGACCGCTCGGCCGGCAACTACCCGGCCCTCGTGGCCGCCGAACTCGGCCTGAAAGGCAGCAAGTTCCGCGATGTGAGTTGCAGCGGCGCCACGACGTCCGACCTCACGTCGGCCCAGCACACCGACAACGGCACCAACCCGCCCCAGCTCAGGGCACTTTCGTCGGACACCCGCCTGGTGACAGTCGGCATCGGCGGCAACGACATCGGCTTCAGCTCGATGATCAAACGATGCGTCGCGATGGGCGCCCTCTACCAACTCACCGGCAGCGGCAAGTACTTCACGGAGGACGCGCCCTGCGCCCGCGAGGCCGGCTCCGACGCCGTAACGAAGAAGATCACAACGGCGGGCGACCGCCTCACCCGCATCCTGACCGAGGTAAAACGCCGCGCCCCCGAAGCCCGCGTCTACGTCGTCTCCTACCCGGCGCTCCTCCCCACCGACAGCGCCGACTGCGGCCGCGAAATGTCCCTCGCACCGGGCGACGTGACCTTCCTCCGCGAGAAGGAACAACAACTCAACACCACGCTGCGGCAACAGGCTTCGAAGGCGGGAGTCTCCTACGTCGACACGTACACCCCCTCCACCGACCACAACGCCTGCACATCGAAGAACACCCGCTGGATCGAACCACTCGTAACGGAGAATCCGGCAGCACCGGTGCATCCGAACGCTCGGGGGGAGCGGGGGATGGCGGACGCGGTGCTCCGGGCGGTGAAGTCGGCGCTGTAGAAAGCGTTCAGCTGTGCGCCCGTGCCGTGAGGTAAGGGTCCCGACGGAGGGCCTCGCGGCTACCGAAGAGGGTCCCGACGGCCAGCCCGACGGCGGGCAGGAGCAGCGCAGCGACGGCCCAACCCGGCCCCGGCAGAGCGTCGGTGACGGAGATGGGCAACCCGAGCAGGTCACTCAACGGACCGGCCAGCGCCGCGGACGCGACCGCACCGACGACCGAGCCCACCACCCCCGCCACCCCACCCGACAGCACGGCCTCGCCCAGCAGGATCCGGCGGAGTTCGGGCCGCCCGGACCCGAGGATCCGCAGGATCGCGAACTGACCGATCCGGGCCCGCGCGCTGTCCGCGGCCCGAACGGCACCGAGCGCGAGGGCGCCGAGCGCAAGAACCAGCACACCGACACGCATCGCGAGATCCGCCGCACCGAACAACCCGGGCAGGTCACGCACCCGGTCGGACACCGCGGCGGCCGAAAACCCCTTGTCCTGAAGGGACTTGGTGACCGCGGCCACCTGCCGCTGATGCTCGACGACCACGACGGCGGACTGGGCCCCCTCCCGTGCCTGGAATGCTCCCGACGACTGTCCGGCGCGCGCCGCGGCGAGCAACGCGGCCGTGTCCTGCGAGAGATAGGCGACGCCGGGCCCGTCGGCCTGCCAACTCGGGTCGTACAGGCCGACGATCCTCAGCCTCAGCACAGCGCTCGTACCGGACGCGGCGCCGGTCGCCCGGGTGTACCCGAAGACGACGGACCGTCCGAGGAGCGGGGTGAAGTCGGTCCCCTGCGCGGCAGCGGGCAGCACGACCTCGTCCGGACCGAGTCGCGCGGGCAACTCCCCTCTGAGGACCGGCAGTTCGTCCCCCGGAGCCAGAGTGTGGGTGGTCAGGTCATACGTCCCGCTCCCCTCCGCGTACAGAACGGCGGAGTAGTCGGCGGCGACCTGCCGCACACCTGGTACACGCGCGGCTTCCCGCAGGGCCGAGGTGGTGAGCGCCCGTACCGACGCATCGCCCTCGAACGAGGAGAGCTCGATCTGCGTGAGCCCACCGGAGCTGAGCACGTCCCGCTCCACGGCACGCGCCGCACCGGCCGCGACCCCGGCGGACGCGGTCAGCAGCGCGGCAAGAACAGCGAGGGTAGGCAGGGCCCGACGCAGCGAACGCCGGTCACGGCTCCAGGTGTAGAGACTCCAACGACTCATCCGCGTGTCTCCTCACGCACGCCCGACAGCACACCCTCGTCGAGCACATACCGCTGATCGCAAGCATCGGCGACGGCGGAGTCGTGCGTCACGAGCAGCACGGCCGCACCCCGGTCGGCACACGAACGCAGGGAACTCATCACGGAGTTGGCGTTCTTCGGGTCCAGCCCCGAGGTCGGCTCGTCGGCGAGGACGAGCGCGGGTTCCTTCACGGCGGCCCGGGCCACGGCGATGCGCTGCCGCTGTCCACCGGAGAGTTCGGTGACGGGCGACTCCGCGAGATGCTCCATGCCCAACTCCCCCAGCAGGGCACGGGCCGCCGTACGGTGCCGGGACAGCCGCGGCCCGAAAGCGGCGGCGACGTTCTCCCAGGCGTTGAGGAACGAGAGCAGCCCAAGGTCCTGAAGCACGATCCCGATCGAACGCAACCGCAACGCGTCCAGGCCGGCCGGCGACAGCGCCCCGGTGTCCGTACCGGCGATGTGCAGAGAGCCGGCACTCGGCGAAAGAATGAGCCCGAGGAGGGCGAGCAGCGTGCTCTTCCCCGACCCGGACGGCCCCTCGACGGCCGCCACCGTCCCGGCCCGCAGCGTGAGATCCGCCCGGCTCAGACCACCACCTGCCGCGTATGTGAAGGCCAGACCTTCACCCTGGACGACCGGTGGGGAGGCGGTGTTCATACGGCAGCTGCCCTTCTGAGGTGGGGAAACGGGGGCGGGTACGGGTTCAGGCAAGGAGGTAGTACGCGGCTCTCGTGGCGTCGGCCGAAGCGGTCCCGCCCGGCGAGTCGGCGTACAGGTCGGGGAATTCGGCATCGCGGTAGGACTTCAGCGACGCCGGAAGCTCGTCCCAGAAAGCCTGCGGGATGTTCTGGTCGGTGCCGAGGGCCGCCTGAACCGCGTCGGAGGCGACCGTCAACTCCCCGTCGCGGAGGGCCTGTCGGGCCTGTCGGACGAGGTCGCTGCCCTCCGTGAGCCGTTGCGCCTGAGTCGCGCACCCGGCGTCGGCGAGCACCACCACAGCGTGCAACACAGGGGCGGCGAGCGCGGTGCCCTTCCGCGCGGGCGGCTCCACGGAGGTGCGCGGACAGCCCAGACCGAACTCCGCACGCGCGGCCGTCGCGCCGTACCAACTGTGCTGGTTCCGTGTGGTCATGCGGACCGGTACCGTGCGTGCGGCCGCCTCCTCGGCACCCTTTTCGGCCTGCGGTCCGCAATCCAGGGACAGCCGGTGGCACGTCATGGCGAGCGGGAGCCTGTCGGACGGATCGAGGCCGGTGTCCGAACCCAACTGCTTCAGCCGTCTCTTCAGCCAGACCGGTACCTGCTGCTGCCTGCCGCTGGCGGTCAGGGCCCGTGCGGCGTTGTACGTGGCGGTGAGCGTGCCGAGTTGGGTCGGGGACTTGGCCACGAGACCGTCGGGCCGGACGGTCACCGGTGGCGCGGGAAGCGGCGAGGACGTGTCGGGGGTGCCGAGGGCGAGCGCCCGCCGGACCAGCCACCGTGTCTGTGGGTCGGGATCGTGCAGGGCGAACTGCAGACAGGTCCGCGTCTGCCGCGTCAGCCGCGCCCCGAGAAGCGCCGACGCCGCTCGCTGGATGGGTTCGAGCCCGGCGCAGTCGGCCGTCGTTCGACCGGCGTCGGCGTGCTGGAGGACCCTGTCGGCGCGGGCCCGCACCCCGACGGCCCGCAGCGCCTCGACGGCGTACAGCGTCGGCACAGGCTGGTCGGCGCGAGCGGTGTCGGCAGCGAGACGAGACAGTGCCCCGGGGGACGCCTGGTCGGCACGGCCCAGGCAGGCCATCGTCCGCAGGAAGGCGGCACGCGTGGCGAGCGATGTCACGGCATCGTCCCCGGCGGCCGGCGCCCGCAGATAGTCGAGCGCCTCCTTTTCGGCCTGCGCACGGAGCCCCGCCCGTTCCAGGACTGCAACGGCGTCGGCGGCCCGGGACGCTCCGGAGGCTCGGGAATCCTGGGAGGCCGACAGTGACAGACACACGTAGTACGCCCGCCAGGCGGGGGTGTCGAGGAGGTCGGTGCGGACGAGACGCGCCAGGGCGGCCGGACGAATCGCGGGGACGGGTACGCCGCCGGCCCGGCCTCCGGTGGGAAGCGCGGCTTCCAGGCGTCCGTACGCGGTCGGGTACAGCGCGGGATCACGCCCGACCTCGGCACGACCGGCCCGTACGAGATCGTTGGCGCCGCGCAGCGCGTCGAGTTGCACGGCCAGATCGGTACCGGGTCGGTCGGGCCGGTCCACCGACCCGCTACCGAACAGCGAGACGCCCAGGGCCGCCCCGGCGACCGCCACGGCCGCGGTGACGAACACCTGGCCACTCCGCCCGGTTCGCCTTCGCAGGAGGCTGTGCTCCATGCCGCTCAGTCGTTCGCACAGGCCGAAGCGAACGCCTTGACGCCGGACTTGAAGGCGCCGCCGTCGGAGCAAGTGGTGATACTCGTGTTGAGCGAGCCGCCGGGGTCGGCGATGCCACTGACATCGGCGATCCAGCTGTTCTGGTTGGTCCAGCTGACCTGACGGGTACTCTCACTGACCTGCGTACCGCTGGGGCTCAGCGCGAGGGTGGCCTGCCACCCGTTCGCCTTCACCGTCGCCGTGTTGCTGATCTTGCTGACCTTGTACCTCGCGTTGCCCTTCTTCGTCTTGGTGGACGTCTTGAAGGAGCACTTGTCGGCGTAGGCACTGCACTGCCAGGCGGTGACCTCGACCTTGGCACCCGTGCCGGGCAACGGCGTCGATGCGGTGTCGGAGATGGCCATGGTCGGCGCGGCCGTCGCCGCCGTGAGTAGTACGACGAGTCCTGTGGTCAGCAGGATCTTCTTCACTCGGACCTCCCGGTGTTCGTGCCGTGTTCGTCCTCAACTAGGCAACAAACTGTATATGTTGGGTGAATATCCACTTGTGACTGAAAAAGTCCGCCGGACATGCGGAAGATGTCCCGGATTCGCAGAGCTTGATGCCCCTGGACATTGCGCTTCGGGATTCCGTGAATGGATCCAAAGACCTGTTTCAGCCACCCTGGAGACGGCCCGGTTCACACCTGAGAGGTAACGCGAGCCGCCGCCTACTCCCACCCGTACGGCGACACCTGCGCTTCGACCCCGTCCAGGTACTGCCGTAGGGCGTGCCCGTTTCCCCGTACGAACTCCTCGGGTACGGCGTCGACTTGGACCCAGCGGACCTGGGCGTGCTTGCGGGGTTCGCGGTTCTCGGGGGCGCCGGTCCACTTGTCGGCGACGAAGACGACGGTGAGGAAGCCGTGCGGTGCGTCCACTCCGCTGGCGGCATGGATGAGGTGCACGACCTTCAGGGACTCCGGCGCCACGACGATCCCGGTCTCCTCGTACAGCTCGCGCACGGCGGTCCCGGTGACGGGCTCGCCGGGTTCGTTCTTGCCGACGGGGAGGTCCCACATGCCTCGGCCGAACGTGGCCTGCTCGCCCCGCTGGATGAGGACGACCCGGCCCTCGGCCCGGTCGTGGACGATGACGGCGGCGACGAGAAGTGTCATACGGCGACTCCGAGTTCGGCCAGCAGACCGCGTACCCGGCGTTCGATCTCCTCGCGGACGGGCCGTACGGCGTCCACGCCCCGGCCCGCCGGATCGTCGAGCTGCCAGTCCAGGTACCGCTTGCCCGGGAAGACGGGGCAGGCGTCCCCGCAGCCCATCGTGATCACGACGTCCGAGGACCGCACGGCCTCGACGGTGAGCACCTTCGGCGTCTCGGCGGAGACATCGATCCCCACCTCCGCCATGGCCTCGACCACCGCCGGGTTGACCGTGTCGGCGGGGGCCGAGCCCGCCGACCGGACCTCGACCCGGTCACCGGCGAGATGGGTGAGAAAGGCGGCGCCCATCTGGGAACGGCCCGCGTTGTGGACACAGACGAACAGGACTGATGGACGGGGGGCGGCGGAACTCGTGGTCATGGCAGTGTCCTTGCGGTCAGGAGGAGGCGAGTTCGGGTTCGGGTTCGGGTTCGGGTTCGCTGTGTGGGACGACCGCGTCCGTCGTATGGACAGGACGCTCGCATACGACGGCCACCGCGGCCAACCCGACCACGGCGCCCAGCAGTTGCGCCCCGACGAACGGTGCGACCGAACCCGGCGCGATCCCCGCGAACGTGTCGGTGAAGGCGCGGCCGACCGTGACGGCGGGGTTCGCGAAGGAGGTCGAGGAGGTGAACCAGTAGGCGGCCCCGATGTACGCGGCCACGGCCGCCGGGGCGAGGGCGGCGCGGCCGACCCGTTCCAGTCCGAGGACGAGGAGGATCAGCCCGGCCGTGGCGACGATCTCCCCCAGCCACAGATGACCGGCGTACCGGTCGTGGCCGGAGAACCGCACCAACGGCTCGGCGAACATGGCGTCCGCCAGCACCGCGCCCGCGATCGCCCCGCCGGCCTGAGCCATGACGTACGCGGCGACCTCCCGCGGCCCCGGCCCGGTGCCGTCGCGACGGCCGACGAACCAACTGGCCAGGGTGACAACGGGGTTGAAGTGCGCGCCGGATACCGGCCCGAGCAGCGTGATGAGCACGCCCAGGCCGAGGACGGTGGCGAGTGAGTTGGCCAGCAGTTGTACGCCGACGTCGTGCGACAGCCGCGTCGCCTGGATGCCGGAGCCCACGACCACCGTCACCAGCAGACCGGTCCCGATCGCCTCGGCGGCGACCCGGCGGCCGAGGGACGCGGTCATGCCTGCGTGACTTCCGGAGTCCGCGCCGTCGTCAGAAACGTCGCGAGCCGGTCCAGGACGCCGGGCAGCGCCCAGTAGTACACCCACGTCCCACGGCGTTCGCAGTCGATGAGGCCGGCCTGGCGCAGGAGCTTGAGGTGGTGGGAGATCGTCGGCTGCGACAGGTCGAAGGCCGGTGTCATCTCGCACACGCAGACCTCGCCGCCCTCCCGCGAGGCGATCATCGACAGCAGCCGCAGGCGTACGGGATCGCCAAGTGCCTTGAAAACCCTCGCCAGTTCCGCGGCGCGCTCGTCGTCCAGCGGCGCGACGGCCAGACCCGGGCACTCTTGTTTCGACATACCTCTATGTTGACGTCTTTCGATACAGGGCGCAAGCTTGTATCAACAAACGTCAATGCAAGCTGGTCCACCTAGCCTGGGAGCGACCCGATGAGCGACGAACACTCCACCGACCTGCGCGAAACCGTCCGCAAGCGCTACGCAGCCTCCGCCCTCAAGGTCACCGAGGGCGGCACGGCCTGCTGCGGCCCCGCCCCCGTCGAGATCGACGACAACTTCGGCTCCGCCCTCTACTCCACCGCCGACCGCGACACCCTCCCCGCCGAAGCGGTCGCCGCCTCCCTCGGCTGCGGCAACCCCACCGCCGTGGCCGAACTCCGCGAAGGCGAACGCGTGTTGGACCTCGGTTCCGGCGGCGGCATCGACGTCCTGCTCTCCGCCCGCCGCGTCGGCCCGACCGGCAGGGCGTACGGGCTGGACATGACGGAGGAGATGCTCGCCCTCGCCATCGGCAACGCGGAGCGGACCGGCGCGACCAACGTGGAGTTCCTCAAGGGCACCATCGAGGCCGTCCCCCTGCCCGCGAACACGATCGACGTGGTCATCTCCAACTGCGTGATCAACCTCTCCGTCGACAAGCCCGCCGTCTTCGCCGAGACCTTCCGCGTCCTGCGCCCCGGCGGCCGTATCGGGATCTCGGACGTCGTCGCCGACGACACCCTCACCCCCGCACAGCGCGCGGAACGCGGTGACTACGTCGGCTGCGTCGCGGGCGCCCTGTCCTTCGCCGAGTACCGCACCGGCCTCGAAGCGGCGGGCTTCACCGACGTGGACATCACCCCGACCCACCCCGTCGCGGACGGCATGCACTCGGCGATCGTCCGCGCGACGAAGCCCGCAGCGAACTGACCCGGGGACGACAACAGAGCGGCGCCCGGCGGGCGTTGGGGCTCGCCGGACGCCCGACCGGGCGGTGATGATGTGATCCCCCTCCTCTTCCTCCTCTTCGCAAGGGAGCCCCCGACCATGTCCGAGCCGCCGTCCGAGCCGCCGCAGTCGGTGGAGGCCCGCGCTCTACGGCTCTTCCTCACGGCGGATCCGGACGACTGGGCGCGGCTCGCGCCGAGGGTGACGGAGGCGGTCGGCGCGGACGCGCTTCGGCGGATCGTCCGCGGCACGCTCGCCCGCGTCGGGGAACTCGACGCGGTGACGGACAGCCCCGACGGACTGATCGTGTCCGGCAGCCGGGGCCGGGTACGCGCCTGGGCCCAGGCGGCACAGGACGGGGAACTCACCGCGCTGCGCATCGAGGACGCCCGCTACACACCACCACGGCGTCGCCCGCGCCCGCTCACCCCCGTGACCTGGGCGACGTACCTGATCGTGGTCACCCTCTGGAACATCCTGACCGTCTGGACGGCCGCCGACCGCACCGCCTGGCTCGGTGACCTGGCGATCCTCGCGGCCTTCTACGTGATCGTCGAAGGCCGCGGCGCACCGGCACGGCAGCCCCGCCCGCTGCGCCGTACCGTCGAGGCCGGTGCCGTGGCGGCCCTCGCGTCCGCGTGGCGGCTCCCCGGCCTGCCGAACGGCCACGGCGCACTGGGCCTCGTCTGCGGCCTCGCGCTCCTCGCGGGATCGCTGTGGCTGATCGCCGCCGCGCGCCGCCACCGCTGGCGGGCGCCGCTGTCGCGACCGCTGCGGTTCCCGCTGGAGGGCACCTGGTACGTCGTCCAGGGCGGCGGGCGCCTGCTCAACCACCACGCGCCGGTGCCCGAGCAGCGCGGCGCGCTCGACCTGGTCGCCCTCGGCCCGCTCGGCACCCGCACCCGGCGGGGCCACGATCTCGCCGCCTACGCCGCGTACGGCCGCCCGGTCCGCTCCCCCTGCGACGGCCGCGTGATCTCCGCCGCCGACACCGTCCGGGACCAGCAGCCGGGCGAGATCGGCTACCAACCCCCGTACGGCAACCACGTGTTCGTCGACACCGGCCGCGAGATCGTCAAACTCGGGCATCTGCGCCCCGGTTCGGTGACCGTGAGCCGGGGCGACACCGTCCGCGCGGGCCAACTCCTCGGCGAGGTGGGGAACTCCGGCAACACCACCGAACCCCACCTGCACCTCCACGCCGAACGCGACGGCCTCGGCCTGGACCTGGAGTTCACCGGCATCCCCGGCCGCCTCCACCGCGGCCGGACGATCCACGCCGCCTGACGGTCCGTACGAGGCGACCGCGGCCCTACAGGCTGTCCAGGATCTGGTTGCGCCGCTGCGTGGAAGTCCTCCACCTTCTGCGACGTATCGACCTGAGCGGCCAAGAGCGCCCCTACGACGGTCAGCCCTCGGGGCGCAGCAGGCCGCGTTCGTAGGCCTTGGCCAGCCGTTGGGGTACCAGGTACGGGACGCCGTCGATGGTGATCGGCACGAGCGCGGGCGTGGCCGCCTTCCACTGGGCGCGGCGGTGGCGGGTGTTGCTGCGGGACATCTTCCGTTTGGGAACGGCCATGGGGATCCTCCTGGTCGGTGGGTCGCGGGTCGCGGGGAACGGGTCGCCGGCAACGCTACATGAAAATGGATGTCATTACTAATGTGAGCTTGAGCGGCATCGCGGACAGAGCCCGGTGAGTTCGACGGTGTGCTCGACCTCCGCGAAACCGGAGGTCTCGGCCACCCGCTCGGCCCAGCTCTCGACCGCCTCGGAGTCGACCGGGGTGCTCAACCCGCAGCCGCGGCACAGCAGATAGTGCTGGTGCTCGGCGAACGGCCGGTGCCGGAAGAGCCGTTCACCGCCCCGGTCGCGTACGACGTCGGCGCGGCCCGCGCCCACCAGCGCGGCCAGGGTGCGGTAGACGGTGTTGAGGCCCACCCGCGCACCGTGGGACTCCAGGATCCCGTGCAGCGCGCGGGCGCCGACGAAACCGCCGTGGTCGATCAACGCCCTTACGACGCGGGTGCGTTGGGCGGTGCGGCGGCCGATGAGATCCAGGTCGTCGGCCGGTGCGCTCATCACGCCTCCGCGATACCGATGCGGGCGCGGATGCGGGTGCGGGGCCGGCGTACGGCGACGAGCGCGACCGCGTAGACGGCGGTTGCGACGGCCATGATGGCGAAGCTGGGCGGCAGTTGGGGGACGTAGTAGCTGAGGGCGAGGCCCGCCCACATCTCCGCCACCGCTAGTCCCGCGGACAGGGCGAGGGCGTGGTACGGCCGGTCGGTGAGCCGTTGGGCCGCGCCCGCGGGGGCGGCGAGCAGGCCGAGCAGCAGCAGCGAGCCGACCGCCTGGGTGGCCTCGGCCGCGCAGGCGCCGACCAGGACCAGGAAGGCGAGGCCGAGCAGCCGTACCGGCACCCGGCGGGCCGTGGCCACCGCCTCGTCGACGGAGGCGAAGAGCAGCGGGCGGGCGACCGCGAGCACGGCGAGGCAGATGACACCCGCGACGACGGCCGCCAACTGCGCCTGCCCGGTGGAGAGTCCGAAGATCGAGCCGAAGAGGACGGTGACGCCGGCGGTGCCGTTCCCGGTGTTGCGGGACGTGGTGTAGAGGGTGAGGAAGAAGACCCCCAGGCCCAGGATCCAGGAGAAGAGGCTGCCGATGACGATGTCGTCGGCGCGGCTGCGGCGGCCCAGCGCGCCGAGCACCACGGCGAACACCACGGTCGCCGCGAACAGCCCCAACCGCAGGTCGTAGCCGAGCGCGAGGGCCGCGAGCGCCCCGGTGAACGCGACGTGGCTGAGCGCGTCGCCGGTGAACACCTGGGCGCGCAGCACCAGGAAGTACCCCACGAGACCGGCCGCCAGCGCGATCGCCGTACCGGCCAGCAGGGCGTGCGTGAAGTACGGGTGGGTGAAGGCGCTCATGCGACGGCACCCGCTGCCACCGTCCGGTACCTGCCGAGGGTCGCGGTGAGGGTGCGGCCCGTGCGGGCCAGGACGTAGACCGCGAAGGCGAAGGTCGTCACGTAGAAACCGATCGGGTACGGCGAGTAGTAGGCGGCGATCAGCCCGGTCCAGGTCACCGCGAGCGCGATCACCACCGAGAGTGTCAGGCTCAACGCGGGCCGGGCCGTGAGCTGTTGGGCGGTCGCGGCGGGCATCACCAGCAGGGCGAACACCAGCAGCGTGCCGGTGATCTGACTCGCCTCGGCGGTCGCCGCTCCGAGCAGGACGAGAAAGACCACGGACAGGGCCCGTACCGGCACCCCGCGTCCGGCGGCGACATCCGCGTCGACGGAGACGAACAGCAACGGCCGCCCGATGACCGCCAGCACACCGAGCGCGAGCGCGGCCACGACCGCCAGCACGGTCACCTGGACGGTCGTGATGCCCAGAAAGCTGCCGAACAGAAGGGAGTTGACCCCGCCGAGGAACCCTTTGTAGAGGGCGACGAAGAGGAATCCGCAGGCCAGCAGAAACGCCTGGACGGTACCGGTGAGCGCCGACTCCTGTCCTCCCCCGCCCTCTCCTCCGCCCGCTCCGGCGCGCGGGATGGCGGCGATCACCAGCGCGCCCCCGACGCAGAACGCGAAGTAGCCGAAGCCCGCGCCGATGCCCAGCAGGGTCGCGCAGGCCGCGCCGGGAAAACTGACCACGGCCAGCGTGTGTCCGGCGAAGCTCTGCCGGCGCAGCACCATGAACCAGCCCATCACGGCGGCCAGTACGGCCACGACCGTACCGGCCCGGAAGGCGTTGACCATGAACGGGAACGCCCAGATCTGCTGAAGGTCGGTCAGCGGATTCCACGACCAACCGGCGCCCGTGTCAGCCCAGTTCACGGCGGCCCGCCTCACTGTGCCGGTCGGTGTGGCGGGCAGGCGCCTCGGGCTGGCCGACGACCACCAGCCGCCCGTCGCTGGTACGCAGCACCTCCACCGGCACGCCGTACAGCCGCGACAGCGTCCCCGTGGTGATCACGTCCTGCGGCCGTCCGGCGACCGCACCGCCCTCGGCGATGTACACCACCCGGTCCAGCCACGGCAGGATCGGGTTGACGTCGTGCGCGACCATGACGACACCGACGCCCGCCTCCCGGCAGATCCGCCCGATCAACGCGGCGACCGCGCCCTGATGGGACAGGTCGAGACTGTCCAACGGCTCGTCCAGCAGCAGCAGTTCGGGATCGCGGACGAGTGCCTGGGCGATCAGCAGCCGTTGCTGCTCGCCGCCGGAGCACTCGCCGATCGGCCGGTGCGCGTACGCGCTCGCCCCGACCAGTTCGACGACCTCGGCGACACGGTCCCGGGCCGCCCGCCGCCGGGCACTGAACCGGCCGGGCAACGGCAGCGGTACGCCCCAGCGGTCGCCGTCGAGGCCCAGCCGCACGATGTCGGTCCCGCGGATGCGCAGGCTCGCGTCGAAACTGCGCCGCTGCGGCAGATAGCCGACCCGGTGCCCCGCCCGGCCGGGCGCCTCGCCCAGGACGCGGACCTCACCCGCGGCCGGAGGCAGGATGCCGAGCAGCATCTTGACCAGGGTCGACTTGCCGACTCCGTTGGGACCGAGGACGGCCACGAACTCCCCGGCGCCGACCTCCAGTTCGACCCCGGACCACAGGGTCCGGCCGCCGACGCGAACGGCGGCGCCGCGCAACGACACGACGGAGGAGGGCAGTTCGGCGACGGCCGGTTGCCCGGGAACGCGGTGCCGGTGGGCTGTGTCGCCGCCCGGCCGGGAGGCGGCCGGATTCACCGTACTCACCGCCCCGTCGCCTGCCCCAGGGCCTTCTCGATGCCCTCCAACTGCCGTACCTGCCACGCCTGGAAGGACGCCCCGGCCGGGGTGAGGGTCTCGGTCACGGTCGCGACCGGGATGCCCTTCGCCTTGGCGGCCTTGACCTGGGCCTGCACATCGGGGGTGGCGTTCTGGCTGTTGTAGACGTACACCTTGATCAGCTTCTCGCTGATCTGCCGGTCGATCGTCTGCTTGTCCTTGGCCGTCGGGTCGGTGCCCTCACTGATGGCGTCCAGGAACGACTCGGGCGTCAGCATCTTCAGACCGAGCCCCTCGGCGAGCGGGGTCACGATGGACTCCGAGGCGCCGATGGGAGTGTTGGCGTACTTGGCCTTGATGTCGGCGATCAACTTGTCATAGGGGGCAAAGGTCTTGGTCTCGAAGGCCGTCTTCCGCGCGTCGAAGTAGGCGGCGTCGGCCGGGTCGAGCTTCTTGTAGTCGGCGGTGATCTTCTCGATCACCTGGTGGACGTTGTCCGGCGAGTACCAGCGGTGCGGGTTGCCGCCCGGCTTGATGCCGACCAGGTCACCGACCTTCAGATCGGTACGGCCGCTCTCGGGGTTGGCGGACAGCAGCTTGTCCGCCCAGGCGTCGTAGCCGATGCCGTTGACGATCGTGTACTGGGCCCCGGCCACGAGTCGGCCGTCCGCGGCGGTCGGCTCGTAGTCGTGCGGGTCGGCGTTCGGATTGTCGATGATGCTCTTGACCTGCGCGTGGCTGCCGCCGAGTTGGGAGGCGATGCTGCCCCAGAAGTTCTCCGCCGCGACGACTTTGATGGTCTTACCGGCCGTCGTAGACCCGGCGTTGGCGGCACCGGCGGTATCGGAGGAGCCGGTGGAGGCGGTGGAGCAGCCGCTGGTGACGGCCAGGACGGCTCCGGTGGCCAGGCCGACGGCGATCAGGCGGGTGGAGCGGGGTACAGCGCGGGATACGGAGCGGGATACGGAGGGGGATATCGGGATGCCGGTGGTGCGCACGACTCGGTCTCCTTGACGGGCTGGGGGAGCGGGTTCCTCACGGGTTCCTCACCTCGGACCGTAGATGGAAATGATTGTCACTACTAGAGAGCCGGTTATCTCTAATGACAATCATTATGGAAACTTGACGTCGTCCGCTCATGCATGACTCACGCGGGCTGCCGACGGAGTTGCCTGGACCGGCCACGGATCCCCGACTCCTGGAGGACCTGACCGAACACGAACGCGAAATCGTCGCCCTGATCGACACCGGCATGTCCAACACCGAGATCGCCGAGCGCCTCACTCTGAGCCCACCGACGGTCAAGACGCACGCCAACCACGCGATCCCGCCTAGAGCCTGATCTCCGCGCGCTCCCGCGCAACAGCCCCGGCCGACTGGGACATGATCGGGTCGGACTGGTGCCATACGGGTGCGCTGCATGGTCCGGCATGAGCGCGCTGGAAGAGCAACGGGCCGTGCTCGCAGCCAAGTTGCACATTGGCTGGAGGTCCTTGTCATTACGCCCACCAGCAGTAGCTCCATCCCCGGAGGGATTACGACTGCTTCCAACCGTCAAGTGACACCTGTGGGCCGTCACCAAGATATTGACGGAGGGCGTTGGCAGTTGTGTCCACGAACTCTTCGGGGATGGCGTCGGTGTCGACCCAGCAGACCTGGGCGTGCTTGCGCGGCTCACCTCGGCGAACTTGGCGTTCTCGGACGACGCGGTTGGTGGCCTTGTCGTGGACGATGACGGCGGCGACCAGCAGGGTCATGGATCCGAGGGCGGGCGGTAGGGTTTTGGGCTGGTCGTCGGTTGTCCGCTGAGCCACGGCTGGTGTCCCTATCGTCGCTCGCAGCAAAGGTTACGAGTCGCGGTCAGCCTCAGTGCAGCGGCTCAGCGGTGGCTTCGAAGGAGCGTCGAACGACTACACGTTGTTCGGGCTGTACGTAAACGAGAAAGACCGCTTTCTCGATGACGGATGCGACATCGCTGACCTCCTCATGGGAGAAGGCCAATCCGTCATGAAGGCTCCAGTTGCCGAGGGTGCGCGCCTCGTCAAGATCCCGTACAGCGTCGGGAGCTGTCTCGTGCAACAGGTCTGTACGGCGGCGCGGATGCGCCAAGACCACGAACCGGACCTTTGTGCCGCCGAGTTTCCACGTCACAGCACACGACAAAAGACGCTGGCACGTGCCGATCAGCGGCTCGCGCGGATCATCACCGTGAGGAGCGGCGAGGCCGGAGACGGTTGGCTCTGTCCGATGTCCTCGTACCCCCACGACGCGTACAGCGCGTGGACTTTTCCGTCCCCAGCCGCCGAGTTGACCATGAGCGTGACGAACGGCTCCTCACGTGTGGTGAGGAAGGCGTCATGGATAAGTCGGGCGGTGCCGGTCTTCCGCCAGGCCGGCCGGACGCCGATCTCCTTCAGGGCCACGGCTGGACGCTCGGTGTATTTCTCCGCAGGCGCGGGACTGGTGCGCTGCCAGTACCGGTCGCCGTGTTCGATGGTGTTGCCGTAGGCGTAGCCGACCGGATGTCCGTCCGCGTACGCGAGGACGGCCGTGAACCCCGGCTCGGTGCCGTGTCGGTCCAGGCGCTCTCCGAATGCGGTGACCGCGTAGTTCGGCAGGTACAGGAGCGGGGCGCGTACCTCGGCGTACACGTCGAGGAGGTCGCCGCGGACGGCGTCGAGGGTGGTGAACGTGCGCAGTTCGATGGCGGGCGCCGTGCTCATGCAGCCATCCTCCAGGTCGCGGCATGCTCGGTCCACGTCTGCACGGTGGTACTGCCCGGCGCGGTGGCGCGCAGCGCTGCACCGAACTCCTGCAGCATGCGCGTCACTCTGGCGTGCTGGGTGGCGGCATCGGCAGGGACCTTCATCGCGGTGGCGGTCGCGGCTTCTGGGGCGCCCTGGGCGAGTTGGGCGTGTGCGAGTCGGGTCGTGGTGATGGCGCGGGACCGGGCCATGTGGGGTCGGAGGGCCGACAGGCAGCGGTGGGCGTGGAACTCGGCGGTCGGGTAGTCGCCGAGCGCAAGGTAGGCAGACAGGGCCAAGTGGTCCAGTTCAGCTTGGTCGTAGAAGGCGAGCATCCACACCGGGCGGTAGTCGGCGGGGTCGGCGCGCAGCATGGCGTCCTGCGCTTGGTCGAAGGCACGGCGGGTGCCGGTGGGGTCCTGTGCCGCGCCGTGGATGGCGCCCTGGCGGGCCAGGCCAAGGGAGGCAAACAGGGGGTCGCGGCGGGTGAGGTAGAGGTTGCGGGCGACGTCGTTGGCGGCGAATGCGTCGGCGGGGCGGCCCATGTGCCGGTACATGGTTCCCGCGTGGCTCCAGATGCGGAACTTGATCGCCTGGTCTCCGGACATCTCGGCGAGGGTCTGGGCCTCGCGCATGTGCGCCTTGGCCTCGTCGTAGCGGCGGCCGTCGATGGCGGCCCACATCGCCGAGGAGCGGAAGGCGGCTGCGGAGGCGTAGAGGTTGCTGCGTACGCGCTGGGTAGCACTGCCGGCGTTCTGGAGGTTCAGCGCTTCGTCGGCGAGTGCGGCGGCCCGGTGCTCGATACCGAGTTGGCCGCCGTGGCGGTGGTCGCTGGCGACGAGTTCGGCGAAGCGCTTCTGGAGGCGGTCGACGTCGCTCATGCCGATGCGGCGGGGGGAGGCGGTGCCGGGTGCGGCTGCTGCGACGGCAGCCGCCGCGATGCCGCCGACGAGGGTACGGCGCTTCATGTCGGGGTCCTCCTGCTGCGGTGGGGCTGGGGTGGGCCGAGCCCGGCCCCATGGCACGAACCCTAAGGCGATGACAGGCAGGCCGCTGACGTCCTCAAGTGCCTTGCGGGTAGCCGACTTTGGCCACTTGACCCGGCCCGCTTTCCAGGCCCGGACTGATGATCCGTCGAGGCCGCCGGGTCTCCCGGTCAGTCGCTCTAAGGCCCTGTTCACCGTGTCTGCAAGGCTGTTGGAGCTGTAGCCGTGTTCGGCCATCCACGCCTCCAGGACGGTGTTGCGCGTGGTGTCCATGTCCGCACGGTAGCTCTCACATCCCCAGACCCGCCAGGTAAATGGATCGTCAAATCGCCCTAGGTCGGCCCCTCGGATGAGCGCCTGATCGCCCTAACCAGCTTGCTGTGAAAGGGAGTTGTCTGGGTGCTGGTCGCCCATCACCTCCCCACTTGTGACGGGCGGCTGTTGACGGCCCGGTTCGACCCTGAAGTTCCCCGAGGGGCGTCCGGGCGCCGAGACAACACGAAGGCTCAACCTCAATGACGAGTCTCAGTACGCCAGTTCAGGCCGCCTCCACTAGCCACCCCGCCTACAGCCAGACCTTCCCGTGCGAGCCGTCCACGGCCGAGATCGGCCGCAAGCTCGTGCGTGACGCCCTGGGCGTATGGCACCTCGACAACCTCGCCGACCGCGCCGCGCTGATCATCTCGGAACTGATCGCGAACGCCGTCAGGCATACGTCGTGCCACTCGATCCGCGTGATGGTCGGGCGGCCAAGCGCGGAACGGATACGGGTCGGGGTAGTGGACCGGGCACCTTCGCGCCTGCCGGTTCTTGGTCCGCCCGATGACGACGACGAGTCAGGGCGTGGCCTGCTCCTCATCGACACCGTCGCCGACCGCTGGGGCTACGACCTGCACGGCTCGGGCAAGCGCCCGTGGGGCAAAGAGGTCTGGGCCGAACTCCTCATCGAGGGCGACGAGTGAGCGCGCCGGTCGCGATGCCCCTGCCCCTTCCGGACGTCGCCCAACTCCGCCCCCACCAGCAGATGGCGATGGAGTGCGCCCACTGTGCCCGGTACCTGGGAGCGAGCGGCCGGATCCTGGGCGACGTACACCATCTGGGCCTGCTGTTCCGTCTCTGGGTCTGCGCACCGAACTGCCGCACGGCCAACTCGACCGTCCCGAACACCTGAGAAAGGAGAAGGCTCCCGTGGCCGTGCCTCAACCACCTCAAGGCGCAGGCGCTCGCTTACTTCATGGAGCGGCGGCCGACGGCCGTCTGACCAGATTCCCGCTTCGGGCGGTGCGGTGCTGTGCCGTACAGCCGGAGACGGGCGCCACCACAACACCACAACCATGCAAGGGAGTTGGCATGAAGCGCAGCACCGTAGTACCGAGCATCACCCTGGTGAGCCATCAGACCCCGGCAGTAACGGACGGGTTCGACCTCGACGTTTCCCTCGTTGAGATCGCAGACCTGGCGGGCCTGGTCAACCTGACCGACGACAACTGCGGTTCCACCTGCGGCGCCTGCACGACCAACGTCGCCTGACCCGAGGCTTCGGGCCTCTCCGGTCCGGTGCCGTCGCGCTCTACGGCGTGACGGCACCGCTCGTCCGTCCCTCACCCAAGGAGGTAGTGGTGGCTGCTCCGACCTCAGCGTTCCGAACCGGAACGACCGCTCTCGTACGAGCTGTTGCCCGGTCGACACTGCCGTTCCCGCCGTTGCCTGACTTCGACGATCGTTCGTCCAACGGATCAGCAACCTGTACCGCGTGGCTGCGCGCCGTCTGGTGGGACGACGTCGTCGTCGAAGCCCTGCAACACGCCAGCCCAGTCCTGGCCGCGCAGGTACGGGGCGTGTGCACCGCCGAGAAGGCGTCTGCGCGCGACGTGCGGCGTACGGCGCTGTCCGTGGCCCGCTATCTGCTGCGCTCCGAGCACCGGGCAACGCCTTTCGGCTTGTTCGCCGGCGTGGCTACCGCGCAGTTCGGTCCGCAGGCAAGTGCAGCTTGGGGCAGGGAGCACGTGGCCATCGGCCGCGCCGGGGCGGAGTGGCTGGCAGCCGTGATCGAGCAGTTGGAGTCATGCCCGGACCTGCTCGAACAGCTGCCCGTCGTCGTCAACAACACCGTGACGTGCCGAGGAGACCGGCTCATCGTGCCGTTCCAGCCCGATGTCCAGGGCGACCGGCCCCGCGCGGTCGAGGTGTCCGTGGCCCTGACCGACCCTGTGCGCACGGTCCTTGCCGCGACGCGGGCGCCGATCCGCTTCGGCACCCTCTTAGACAAGCTCAGGACGGAGTTCCCGGAGGCCGGGCACATGAAGTCACATGCTCTACTAGGGGAGTTGATCCAGCGACGCGTGCTGATCACGAGTCTGCACGCGCCGAGCACCGAACCCGACGTACTCAGGTATCTACTCGACCAGCTCGACGCGATCGACGCCGAAACCCTCGGCCCAGTCGCGGAGACAGTGCGCGAGCTGCGCGCTGTTCGCGAGGGTCTGGAGGAGTGCGCCACCCGGAGCGGCCGGGACAGCGCCGCCGCGCGGATGCGGGAACTCGTACCTGGGCTGTGTCAGCACCCTGTTGCGTTCGACCTGCGGCTGGACGCACAGATCGTTCTGCCGGATGCCGTAGCCCGAGAGATCGAGCGCGCCGCCCTCGTTCTGGCCCGGGTGGGTACTCGCCCGTACGGGACCGCAGCGTGGAGCGAATACCACCAGCGGTTCTACGAGCGTTACGGCATCGGCACGATGGTGCCTCTCTCAGAGGCCGTGGCGGACAGCGGCACCGGATATCCCGACGGCTACCCAGGCACTCCGGCGGGTGCGCGCCGACCTCGCGTCTCCGCCCGGGATGACACTCTCCTACGGCTCGCGCAGACCGCCGCGCTCGACGGTCGCGACGAGGTACTCCTCACCGACGAGCTGATCGCGGCCCTGGACGTGGGACCCGAAGAGCCCCGACTGCCGCCGCACTTGGAGATCGGCGTGCGGGTGCATGCGCCCTGCCTGCGGGAGTTGCAGCGCGGGCGGTTCCGGCTGGAGGTCGCGAGCGTGTCCCGCGGCGTCGGCGTCTCTACGGGCCGGTTCCTCGGCGTGCTGGCCCCCGGCGATCGTCAGGCGCTGGCCGCAGAGCTTGCCGATCTCCCGGCCGCGGAGGGCAATACCGTGCCCGCACAGCTCTCTTTCCCACCACTGCTCCCCGAGAGCGCCCACGTCACCCGCGCCCCGCAGATCCTGCCCACCGTGATCAGCCTCCAAGAACACCGTGCTCCTGGCGACGATGTCCTCAGCCCCGAGGACCTGGCGGTGGGCTGCGACGGCCGCCATATGTACCTGGCCGCCCCCGAACACGGCCAGCGCATCGAGGCCGTCGGGATGCACGCGCTGAACCTGCGCACGCACACTCCGCCCCTGGCGCGATTCCTCACCGAGTTGTCCCGCGCCCAGTGCGCGCAGGTCACCATGTTCGACTGGGGAGCCGCAGCGGCGATGCCGTTCCTGCCGCGTCTGCGGTACGGGCGCACGGTGCTGGCCCCGGCCCGCTGGCGGCTGGAAGCGCCCGAACTGCCCAGCCGTACACGCCCTCGGGCCGAGTGGGACGCCGCGCTCACCGACTGGCAGGCCCAACGACGTCTCTCTCGGCGGGTCTTCCTCGTTGAGGACGACCGGCGGCTGTTCCTCGATCTCGACCAGGCCGGCCACCGGACGCTGCTCCGTCAGCATCTCGACCGTACGGACCTGGCCGTGCTCGTCGAGGCCCCGGAATCCGATGCATTTGGCTGGTGCGATGGCCGTACCCATGAGGTCGTGGTGCCTGTCAAGGCGACCCGGCCGCCGACATGGCCGCCCTTGCCCACTCCCACCCAAGCCCGCGCCCTCTCACCGGCCCAGATCCAGACACCAGCCGCCTCATCGGTGGTCCTAGCCGCCCTGTATGGAGATCCCCGCCGCCAAGACACCCTGCTCTCACGCCACTTGCCCGACCTCCTCGAACGACTCGGTGGCCCGCCGTGGTGGTTCATCCGCTTTCGGGATCCCGAACAGCACTTACGCCTGCGTATCGCGCTCCCCGCTCTGGAGGCGTTCGCCGAGACGGCCCGGACGGTGAGCGTATGGGCCGACGAGCTGCGCGGCGCCGGTCTGCTGGCCGACCTGCGTTACCCAACCTCCTACCGTGAGATGGGCCGTTGGGGCTCCGGTGCCGCATGGGACGCGGCTGAAGATGTGTTCCGGGCGGACTCGCGCGCAGTCCTGGCCCAGCTCTCCCAGCCACGACGTCCACACGAGCGCACGCTGGTGGCCGCACACTTCATTGCCATCGCTTCCGCGTTCCTCGGCAGCACTCAAGTCGGGATGCGCTGGTTGATCTACCGCATCCCGCCCAGAGCCCCCGCGCCTGTACCGCGCCCGCAGTTCACCGATGCCGTGCGTCTCGCCGACCCTCGCGACGACTGGGCGACCTTGCGTGCAACCCCCGGAGGAGCAGCCATCGTGTCGGCGTGGGCCGACCGCGATGCAGCGCTCGCCGCCTACCGGCCACACCTGCCCGGCCCGGACACCAAAGGCATCGACGTCGACGACGTCCTGACCTCCCTGTTGCACGTCCACTTCGTACGGCACATCGCGGTGAACTTCCCCGAGGAAGCGGTCTGCCTCTATCTCGCCCGCGCCGCCGCCCTGGCCTGGACAGCACGCGCCACCGGGAGGACAGCGTGACCACCCACACCGTGCTCGACCTGGCAACAGCCGTCGCCCACCAGCTCGCCGACCCCCACACGGCACGCCTTAGGCCGGTGGCCGCCCATCGGCAGCACCTTGCCTACGGCCTTCCCGGCATCGCCCTCCTCCACATCGAGCGGGCCTCAACCGGACTGGGACCGTGGCAGCGCGCCCACGACTGGCTCGCCGCCGCCTCCCGCGAACCGTTCACCAGCGGCCCCGACAGCCACCCCTTCTACGGGGCACCCGCCTTCGCCCACGCCCTGGCCTGCGCCGCCGATCACCTACCCGGCGCCTACCAGCGTGCCCTCGACACCCTCGACCACCAGATGACCACCGCCGTGAACCTTCGCCTCGACGCCGCACACCGCCGCATCGACTCCGAACTCCTCCCGGCGATCGCAGAGTTCGACACCATCCGTGGCCTGACCGGCTACGGCGCCTACCTCCTGCGCCGCAATCCCGTCGCCACTACGCTCCGCGCCGTACTCGACTACTGCGTACGCCTCACCCAACCGATCACGCGCGAGGGCGAGTTGGTGCCGGGCTGGTGGACGGGCACGGGACCCTCAGGCCGCCCGGACGACCGTTTCCCCGGCGGGCACGCCAACAACGGCATGGCACACGGCATCGGCGGTGTGCTCGCGCTGCTGGCACTCGCCGCCCGGCACGGCACCCTCGTCAACGGCCACACCGAGGCACTGAGACGGATCCTGATCTGGCTGGACCACTGGCGAGAGGACACCGGCCGAGGACCGGCGTGGCCATACTGGATCACCCGAAGTGAGCTGACCACAGGCCGACTTGGCCCATCCGCACCCCTACGGCCGTCATGGTGCTACGGCACCGCCGGTCTCGCCCGCGCCCAGCAACTTGCCGCGCTCGCCCTCGGCGACGCCAGCCGCCAGGTCGACGCGGAGAACGCGCTCGTGGCCGCCCTCACCAATCCCGACCAGCTGAGGGCCACGACGGACAACGGTCTGTGTCACGGTTTCGCCGGCCTCGCCCACATCGCCGCCCGCACGGCCGACGACGCCCACCCCTCGACCGTCGGACGGCTCCGCGCCGCAATTCCCGCGCTCCTGACCGTAGTTCATCCGCCGGGGACCGACCCCGCGTACGCCGCCGCGACGCTCATACAGGACGAGGAGCGAGGACCCGGTTTCCTCGACGGAGCCGCCGGTATCGCCCTGGCCGTCCTCGCGCCCGGCACCGCCGCACCACCCCGATCCGCCTGGGACGCCTGCCTGCTCATCGCCTGACCCGCATCGACCGAAGGACCTCCTCATGCCCCCGGACCACCCCGACCGCTGGCAGCAACACACCATCACCTTCGCCGACCGCGAGAGCGCCCAGCAGGCCATCGCCGAGCGCCTCACCCCCGTACTGCTTGCGGCTGAAACGGACGGCCATCTCACCGGCTGGTGGTTCATGAACAAGCAGCACTGGCCGCTGCGTTACGTCGCCGATGAGCCCTCACCCATCGTCGAAGCGCTGCTGAGTGACCTCGTCGGCGACGGTACGGTCGTGTCGTGGCTGCCGTGTGTCTACGAGCCCGAGACCCACGCCTTCGGCGGACCCGAGGCCATGGACATCGCCCACGACCTGTTCCACCAGGACAGCCGCCATCTGCTCACCTACCAGCCCGGCCCGAAGCACCTGGGGCGCCGGGAAACCACCGTGCTGCTGGCGAGCGCGATGATGCGGGCGGCCGGTCTGGACTGGTTCGAGCAGGGTGACGTGTGGGCGAAGGTCTCCGCTCTCCGACCGGCTGCTACGCCTCCGCCCCTCGGGCGGGACGCCGAACTGGTCCCCGCGATGCGGAAGTTGATGACCGCCGAAGCTCACGGACTGTGCTGCCCCGGCGGCCCGCTCGCCGGGCACGACGACTGGGTCTCCGCCTTCGAGAGGGCGGGGGCCGCACTCGCCTCCCTCGCCGCGAAAGCCGGACTCACCCGCGGCCTGCGAGCCGTCGTCGCCCACCACGTGATCTTCCACGCCAACCGCGCCGGTCTCCCTCGGACCGACCAGAGCGCACTGTCCAACATCGCGCGAGAGGTAGTCATGGGAACGAGTGACAACACCGCGTCGCCCGGCGCGGCAAACGCCGGCGTCGATAGCGTCAGCGCGGTGAACACCGACACGATCACCACCCCCGCGGCGGACGCCGAACGCCTCCGCAACGCCCTGGTCGACCAGCTCCGCGCGGAAGGCTACGCGCGCACGCCCGCCGTCGAGACCGCGTTGCGGACCGTACCCCGCCACGTGTTCGTGCCCGACGCGTCACTCGAAGACGCCTACGCCAACGCACCGGTGCACATCAAGTACGCCATCGACGGCACGTCGATCTCCTGCGCCTCCCAGCCGGGCGTCGTCGCCCTCATGCTCGACCAGCTCGACGTCAGACCCGGCGAGCGCGTCCTCGAACTCGGCGCCGGCACCGGCTACAACGCCGGACTGCTCGCCCACCTGGTCGGCGAGAGCGGACATGTGACCACCCTCGACGTCGACGACGACCTCGTGGACGGCGCCCGCGCACACCTCACCGCGACCGGGATCACCAATGCCGAGGCCGTAACCCGCGACGGAGCACTCGGCTACGCCGAGGGAGCACCGTACGACCGGATCATCGCCACCGTCGGCGCCCACGGCGTACCGCACGCCTGGCTGCAGCAACTCGCCCCCGGCGGACGGCTCCTCGTCCCCCAGCGCCTCAAGGGCACGGTCTCCCGCTCCATCGCCTACGAGCAGCGCGACGGCCGATGGGTCTCTCTCGGCAGCAAGATGAACACCTTCATGCCACTCAGGCGGGGCATCGCCGACGATGACCGCCGAACCATCCCCCTCAGCACGGACGGGGCTGTACGACTCCAGGCTCCAGCCGGGCTGAACATCAACGCCGACGCCCTTGCCGGTGTCCTCGACCAGCCGCGCACCGAGGAATGGACCGGCATGACAGTCCAGGCCATGGAGTCACCGGAGTGGATGGAACTCTTCGTCACCTGTTCCCTCCCCTCCGGCCTGATCCGGATGGTGTTCCCCCAGAGCGCCAAGGGCGCCCTGCTCACGGAAGACCCCTACCCCTCCTCCACCGCCGTCGTCGACAAGGGCGCCGTCACCTACCTGGCACGACGCCCGTCGAAGGAGAAGACCCCCGAGGGCGGCAAGCTCTGGGAATTCGGGGTCATCGGCCACGGTCCCGGCAGCGACGAGCTGGCCTCGAAGGTCGCCGACGCCATCCGCACGTGGGACCACGAATACCGCCGCCGTGAGGCCACGTTCGAGATCCACCCCCTCGACACCCCCGCCATCGAGCAGCGCCCCGGCCTCTTCGTTCTCGACACCCCGCTGAACCGCATCGTCGTCGACTGGCAGTGATGCCCGGCACGTAGCGGAAGGTGGCCGCCGGCGTACGACTGGCGGCCACCGTCTCCTCACCAGATCTCACTCACGCCCCGGGGAGAGAGTCCTTGGACCCGCACGGACCCATAGCCCAGCGCTTCCCACTCGTCGCCCGATTCCGGCCCGCTTGCCTGCCTCTGCCTCAGCGCGTACGCGCCCTCGTCGACCTGGCCGACACCGCGGTGAAGAAGACCGACCAAGGCCTCGCCTCGGCCGTCTACAACCAGGCCGCGCTCATCGCCTCCGACCTCGGCCTCCCCGACCTCGCCCGCGAGATGTGCCACCAGCACGCCGCCGCCTACCTCGACGCCTGCCCGCTGCCCGGCATGAGTGCGATTCGAGGGCTGGAACCGGTCGTCAACCTCGCCCGCCTCCAGATCCGCGCCGGCCACGGCAACGACGGACGTCAACGACTGCTCGACCTGTACGCAGCCGTCGAGGCGGGCGCAGCGGCTCGATTCGGGGGCGTCGCGGTACCGGCGGACCTCACTGCGACTGACGAGAACCGCCAGGAAGTCCGGGCATGGCTGTGGCGTGTGCTCCTCGCCGACGGCACACGGACCCTCACCGCAGAGGGACGTTGGGCCGAGGCCCTGAGACACGTCGAAGCTCACCGTGGCGTGGGCAAGCGGATGCTCGACGGGCGCCAAGTCGCCGTACTGGCCGCCCTCGTTGGGGGTGACACGGAACGAGCCGCTGCTCTCCTCGCCGCCACAATGCCCGGCGATCCATGGGAGCAAGCCGTCACAACCTGCCTGTCTGTCTTGTGCCACCGAGACGTCGGACAAGCGGTCGAGGTCCACCTGGCGGACCTGGTGACGACCTACTCTGAGCGGCAGAGTGAACCCGGGATGACCGTCTTCGACACTCGGCTCGGACTTACCGTCCTCGACGTGATCGGTTCCGCGGAGGCACCCGTCGCTCACAGCATCGTCGACGACCTCCACCACAGGACGACGAGTGCCAAAGACGGTTACGCGGCCCGCGAGAACCTGGCGCACCCTCTATTCGCCGCGATTGCCACAGACCGGCAATCGCAGGACTGCCGAGCACTGGTCAGTACCTGCGCCCTTGGGGCAGGGACTATCTCGGACCAGCTGCAAGAAGAACTGGCGGCAGCTCTACTCGCCAGCGACAGAGTGATCCGGGGAAGCCTCGCGCGCCCCTCCGAGCCTGGACGTACACCCTCTATGGAGGGAGCCTGATGGACGTACCGACTGACATGCCGTTCCTCCAGATGGTCGTCTGCGCGGCCGGGGTGGCCGCCGACCGCTCGACCTGGCGAACACCGGACCAACCGCGCCCGACCCGCCTCGCGGACGCGATCGCGGTCGCGGTCGCCCCGGCCACCTGCAAAGCGTCAACAAGGTGTACCGGTGGCTGTGCTGCCGTATCCGAACTCGGCCCAGGCCGCCGAGGCTGTCCGCGAGGCCGTAACCAGGGCGGCGCCAAAAAAACCAGCAGCGCCCGAGCCAGCCGAAGCCGACCCGGGCGCTTCACAGCAGGTCAGAGGGGCTACCCCCCGCCTACAACCCGTAGACCCTGTGGGACTCGAACCCACAACCAATGGATTAAAAGTCCACTGCTCTGCCAATTGAGCTAAGGGTCCTCGCGATGTTGCCTCCCCGAGCATAGCGGGACGTGGCCATGTCTCCGATCGGGTATCGGGGACACGGCCGTGCCGGATGAAGGGAAGGGTGCGGGGAAGGCCGCCGGGCGGGTCCGGAGTGTTACGGATCTACCGGTTCGGGCGCCCCCGCCCGCGCCGCCTCCCGTGCCTTCGTGCGCGCGTGTTCCGGGTTGAGGAACCAGTGCCGGGCCGACGCCGTCCACCACGCCGCCGCGAAGCCGAGCACCACCAAGACCGCCACCGGCGCGTAGTTGAAGGACTCCCAGGTGACCGGGGAGACCTGCGGGAGCATGAAGAGGATCGTGATCACGGCCACCCAGATCACCGACACGATCCCGATCGGCCGGGACCAGCGGCCCAGGTGCCACGGTCCGCGTTGGAAGTCGTCGCCCTTCGTGAGTCGAAGGAGGGTCGGGATGACGTACGCGATGTAGAGGCCGATGACGGCGACGGACGTCACCGCCGCGTAGGCCGTGTAGTTGATGAGGTACGGCAGGCCCATGAGGAGTGCGCCCGCCGCCGCCAGCCAGACCGCCGCGACGGGGGTGCGGGTGCGCGGGCTCACCGTGTGCCAGACCCGCGAGAACGGGAGCGCGCCGTCGCGTGAGAAGGCGTAGATCATGCGGCTGTTGGCCGTCACCGAGGCCATCCCGCAGAAGAGCTGCGCGCCGATCACCACCAGGAGGAGCAGTTTCCCGCTCGTCGCTCCGAGCGCGTCCAGGAGGATCTGGGCCGGCGGTGCCCCCGTCGGCGACTTCCGCTCCGCGTCGTAGGACTGGATCGCGTACGTGAAGCCCAGGAGGAGGACGAAGCCGGCTATCCAGGACGTCCAGATGGAGCGGACGATGCCCTTCGGGCCCGCTGTCGACGCGTCGTGGGTCTCCTCCGTCATGTGGGCGGAGGCGTCGTAGCCGGTGAAGGTGTACTGCGCCATCAGGAGGCCCAGGAGCACCACGTACACACCGCTGCCCCAGCCTGTGTTGTTCACGAACTTCGTGAAGACGAAGGTCGTCGACTGGTGGTGGTCGGGGACGAACGCCAGCGCGCCGACGATCACGCCTACGCCCACCACGTGCCACCACACGCTCACGCTGTTGAGGATGGCGACGATGCGGACGCCGAACGTGTTCAGCAGGCCGTGCAGGATCAGGATCCCGGCGAACAGGAGGATCGTGCGGCCCGGGGTGACCTTGAAGTCGAACTGGAGGTTCAGGTACGCGCCCAGGAACGACGCGGCCCCGAAGTCGATGCCGGCGGTCACCGCGACCTGGCCGAGGACGTTGAACCAGCCCGTGAACCACGCCCAGGCCGCGGCCGAACGGGGTGGTGCCAGGCGGTGGGCCCAGAAGTACAGGCCCGCCGAGGTCGGGTAGGCCGAACAGATCTCGGCCATCGACAGGCCGACGAACAGCGTCATCAGGCCTACGGCCACCCAGCCCCAGGTGATGACCGCCGGGCCGCCCGTGTTCATGCCGAAGAGGTAGAGGGTCAGGCAGCCGGACAGGACCGAGATGATCGTGAAGGAGACCGCGTAGTTGGAGAACGCCGACATGCGGCGGGCGAGAACCTGCGTATAGCCGAGCTGGGCAAGCCGTTCTTCGTCAGAGAGGGGTCCCTTTGGAGGTCCCTTTGACAGCCCACTCGCTATGGCGTCATCTGTCATGCCCCCAGCGATTCCCTCGCCGGGGACGTGACATGCGCCACTTAAGGAATCGATAAGGACTCGATGTGGCCAAAAAACGCCCCACCGGTCGGATCAGGAGACGCCCTTGTAGCCGCTCCACCCGCCCGAGACCTTCACCCGCGCCCCGAACGACCCCTTCCCGTCACCGCTGTTGCGGTACAGCACCCCCGCCGAGTCCCGCTCCACCAGGTCCGCCTTCCCGTCCCCGGTGATGTCCCCGACCCCGACGACCGTGTCGTACGAGCCGCCCCACGCGCTGAACAGCTTCACCCGCGCCCCGAACGTGCCGTGGCCGGTGCCGTAGTAGCGGTAGACGTTGTTCGACCTGTCCTGGGCCAGGAGGTCGCCGATGCCGTCGCCGTTCACATCGCCCACGCCGACGACCTTCTTGTACGTCTTCCAGTCGGCGTACAGCTTCACGCGGGCGGACAGCTTGCCCGTGCTCGTGCCCGTACTCGTGGCCTTGTACAAGTACACCGTCCCCGTCGACGCGCTTCGCGCGATCAGGTCCGGGCGGCCGTCGCCGCTGATGTCGCCGGGGGACGTGAGGACGTCGTACTGGTTCCAGCCGCTCGTCCCCAAGGACGTGTACGGCGTCGACGGCTTGAGCGCCGCGTCGCAGGCCGGCCTGTACGCGCGCAGGGCGCCGCTGCTCAGCCGGACCAGGACGTCGTTGCAGCGGTCCCCGTTCAGGTCGCCGAAGGGGACCGCCTTGACGCTCGTCGGCCAGCCGGTGCCGGTGACCTTTCCCGCGAACCCGCCCTTGCCCGTGCCCAGTTGATACGTCAGCGCGCCGGACCGGTCGAGCGTCAGCAGATCGCCCACGGCATCGCCGCCGACCTGGTCGTGGCGCGCCGGGGAACCGCCGCGCAGCGCGACCGTGCCGCTCACCGTCACCGGGGCACCGACGCCGTCGGCCGGAGCGACGGACAGCGTCCAGTCGTACGGCCCGTTCGTCAGGAAGGTCACCCCGTCGGGGGCCGCGGACCAGCCGACCTTCAGCTCACCGCGCGCCGCGCCGCCGTCCCGCGTGTCCACGATCTTGCCGGTGGCCCGGCTGCGCACGGTCAGCCGCCAGCTCGCGGACGGCTTCGACAGCAGCACGGTGGCCAGGGTGTCCTGGGTCGTGTCGATCTCGTGCGCCCGGACGGACGGGGCCGCCTCGACCGGGGCCAGCAGGCGCAGGGGCTGCGCGGGCACGCCGGTCGGTACCAGGTGGACGCGCTCCTGGTCGTCGACGTAGGCCACGTTCCCGGTCGACTCGTCGACCGTCCAGCGGACCTCGCGCTGGGAGACTCCGGTGTCGGGCAGCGCGCCGATCACCCGGCTCGCGGGGGTGCCGTCGGCGAACGTGGTGAGGACCAGCCGCCCGGCCCGCGTGTCGTGCGTGACGACGAAACCGTCGCCCAACTCCGCCTCGCCGGACGGGACTTGGACGGACCTCCGCGCCGTACGGTCGTAGCCGCCGGCCGTGCCGTCGGGGCAACTCCAGTACAGCCAGCGGCCGTTGGCCCGCAGTTCGGTGGGTGCGCAGGCGGTGTCGGTCAGGAGGGTTTCGGTGGTCCGTCTGGTGGTGAGGTTGTAGGCCGTGAGGGTGCCGGGGGTGGTGCCCGGGGTCCACAGCGTGTCGCCGGAGAGGGCCGCGGCGCCAGGGGTGCGGGTGAGGGCCGGGTTGCCGTCGTCGCCGATGCGGTAGACGGTCTGCGCCGTCGCCGTGGTGTGGATCAGGTAGCGGCCGGAGACGTCCGTGATGCGGCCGCCCGCGGGGACGGTGCGCTCCCAAAAGGTGTACGGGGCGGGCCCGTTGACGCGGATACGGTCGCTCGTCGCGGTGTCCTTCGTCAGCCAGGCGGCGCGGCCGTCCGCCGTGCCGTAGAGCTGGGAGCAGCCGAGCTCCGTCAACGGGCAGGTGCCGAGGTTCAGTTGAGCGCCGTCGAACGACGAGCGGGCACCGAACTCCGGCGTGCCGGTCACGGAGACCGTACGTATGTAGTCGTCGCGGTAGCCGTTCGGGCCACCCGTGTCGGCGACGAGGAGCCGCCCCTGCTCCAGGGACAGCCCCTGGATCCTGGTCGGCGGCTTGGGCAGCGCCCTGACCTGGGTGACGACCGGGACGCCGTCGGGACCCGGCTGGATGCGCTGGATGCCCCAGTCGTCGCTCCTGGTGCGGCCGATCTTCACGGCGGTGCCGTCGGGGCCGGCCGCGATCCCGAACGACGACGACGGCATGAGGGTCACCGAGGCGGCGCCGCCTGCGATCGGCTGGGCCGTCACCGCACCGGTGCCGTTGACCAGCCAGTCCCCCACGAGTGCCAGATCGTGCGTCGCGTTCACGCCGTCGCCGACACCCCTCAGCACCACCTCGGCCGGGGTCGCCGACAGGTCGGCGCGTGGCAGCACCAGCACCTTGGCCTTGTCGTAGGCGGCGACGACCACATGGTCCCGGGACGCGTACACATGGGTGTACCCGAGGGGCAGCGGACCGCTCGTGCTGCGCACCTGCCCGGTCTCCCGGTCCACTGCGATCAGCACCTGCTGCCCGTCCAGCGAGGAGCGGAAGAACACGCTCGTGGCGTCCGCGCCGGCCGGCAGACCGACGATCAGGCCCGCCGGTCCGCCCGCGACGATCACGTCCCGGGTGGTCCCCTCGGGGCCGGGGGTCAGCAGATGCATGATCCGGGTGCTGGTGCCGTCCTCGGTGGTGGAGTTCCGGAAGGCGAGGGCGAGATTGTCGAAGGCGCTCAGGAAGCCGAGGCCCGCCGGGACCTGGAGACTCCGGGTCGTACCGTCGGTCGGGTCCCAGAACTCGAACCGGCCGTCCGGGTACTGGTACGCGAGGACATCGGTACCGGTCGCCCGGGTGCTCGCCCCGGCCCGCACCGGCACGGGCACCGAACCGCCGTCCGAGTATCGCGTCCACAACGTCGGCGAGACGCCCTCCACGCGATGGAAGACGCCCCGCGCCCCGGCGCTGTCATGACCGCCCTGGGTCGAGGACGCGAGCAGCGCGGCCGAGGTGTAGGTGCCGCGCGGCGTGGCCGGTACGACCGTCTCCTGCGCGACCCCCACCGCGAGCGCGGGCGCCGGCAGCAGCGGGCCGAGCCCGGCCGCGAGCACGGCCGAGACGGCGGTGGCTGTGAAGACACGACGAGCCAAAGTTTCCCCCCGGAAACAGACCTGAACCCCATGAAAGTCGGCTGATCATACAGTCAACGCACAGCCAAGAAAACGCAAAAATGGCCCCCGCCCGAACCCGGGCGGGGGCCATCTCATTTCTGCGCTACGTCAGTTGACGTCAGCCGTCGACGTCAGCCGTTCACGTCAGCCGTTGCGCTTCCAGCGCGGCTTGTCGTCACGGCGGCCGAAGGTACCGGTGCCGGTACCCGTGCCGGTCGTGCCACGGTGGCCGGACGGACGGTCGTGACCGCCGGCGCGGAAGCCCGGACGGTCGCCCTGGCGGTCGCGGTTGAACGGACGGTCGCTGCCCCGGTGACCGGTCGCCGGACGGTCGTCGCGACGGAAGCCACCGCGGTCACCGCCCGAGGGACGGTCGTCGCGCCGGAAACCACCGGACGGACGGTCGTCACGACGGTCGAAAGAACGGCCACCACGGTCGCCGCCCGAGGGACGGTCGTCCCGGCGGAAGCCACCCGAGGGACGGTCGTCACGACGGTCGAAGGAACGCCCGCCGCGGTCGCCACCACGGTCACCGCCCGACGGACGGTCGTCGCGCCGGAAACCACCCGAGGGACGGTCGTCACGACGGTCGAAAGAACGGCCACCACGGTCGTTGCCACCGCGGTCGTCACGACGGTCGTCGCGGCGGAAGCCACCGGACGGACGGTCGTCACGACGGTCGAAGGAACGCCCGCCGCGGTCGCCACCACGGTCGTTGCCACCGCGGTCGTCGCGACGGAACCCGCCCGACGGACGGTCGTCACGACGGTCACGGTCACGGCGCTCGTAGTTGCCCCGCTCGTCACGCTGCTGGCGCGGACGGTCGTACGACGACTCCTCGCGCACCGGCGCCTCGGCGACGGGCTGCTCGGCAGCCGCGGCCTCGACCACGGCGGCGGCCTCGGCCACCGCGACCTCCGGGTCCTCGCCCCGCTCACGAGCGGCACGGGCGACCAACCGGTCGGACTCCTCGCGGAGTTCGGCGGCGCGGCGGGTGGCCCGCTCCAGCTCCTTGGTGAGCTGGACGACCTCGCGCTCGGCCTGCTGCGCGGCGTCGCCCGCCGACTGGGCCTGGACCTCGGTCATCGAACGGGCACCGGTGATCTCGGCGACCTCGGGCTCGAACGCCGTACCGGAGTTGATGATGTGACGCCCGGCGTCGACGCCCGCGTCCTCCATCAGCCGGAAGATCTGGCGGCGCTGGTGCGGCAGGGAGAGGGAGACGACGGTTCCGGTACGACCGGCACGGGCCGTACGACCGGCGCGGTGCAGGTAGTCCTTGTGGTCGCCGGCCGGGTCCACGTTCAGGACCAGGTCGATGCCGTCGACGTGGATACCGCGGGCGGCCACGTCGGTCGCGACGAGCGCGTTGACGTAGCCCTCCTTGAAGTCCGCCAGCGTCCGCGTACGGGCGCCCTGCGTCATGCCGCCGTGCAGCGCGTCGGCCTTCACACCGGCGTCGCGCAGCTGCTCGGCGATACGGTCGGCGCCCAGCTGGGTGCGGACGAAGATGATCGTGCGGCCCTTGCGGGAGGCGATCGCGGCGGTGACCGGCGCCTTGTCCTTGGGCTTCACGATGAGGATGTGGTGGGACATCGTCGTGACGTTGCCCTGCGCGCTGTCGACCTCGTGCGTGACCTCGTCGGTCAGGTAGCGCTTGACCAGCGTGGAGATCTCGTTCTCCATGGTCGCCGAGAACAGCATGCGCTGGCCGCCGGCCGGGATCTGGTCGAGCAGCTCGGTGACCTCGGGCAGGAAGCCCAGGTCGGACATCTGGTCGGCCTCGTCGAGGACGGCGATCCGCACGTCTTCGAGCGAGCAGGCGCCACGGTTGATGATGTCGCGCAGACGACCCGGGGTGGCGACGAGCACGTCCACACCCCGCTCAAGGGCGTAGATCTGGTTGCCCATCGACGTGCCGCCGCAGACGACCTTCATCTTCAGGCCGAGGACGTCGCCGTAGGGCTGGAGCGCGTCGGCGACCTGCATCGCCAGCTCGCGGGTCGGGGTGAGGATGATGCCTCGGGGACGCTTCTTCTCGGTGCGGCCGCCGGACAGCGTCGCCAGCAGCGGCAGACCGAACGAGAGGGTCTTGCCGGAGCCGGTGCGGCCACGGCCGAGGATGTCCTTGCCGGCCAGGGCGTCCGGGATGGTCGCCGCCTGGATCGGGAAGGGGGTGGTCACGCCGTTCTGCGCGAGCTTGCGCACGACGCCCTCGGGGAGACCGAGCGACGCGAACGTCACCTCGGGAGCCTCCACGGCGGTGTCTACGGCCGTCTCGGTGCCCTCGTTCTCGTTCTCGGGCATGACGACGTGATCAGTACTGGAAATGGACATGCGAATGCGAAACCTTCCGGAGTATCCGTCGGCACGCGCCCGTCAACTCCGTGATTCGCTATCGACCGCCTCAATGCGGTCCGCCACGGCAAGGGAGAGTACGCGCCACACGGCGCGCTCTACAGTGGCGCCGGGCAATGGGATCAAACGATCTACCACCTTACGCACCTACCACCCCCCAACGCAAACCGGTCCTCATTGACGTACGTCACACCCGCCCCCTACGCCGGCGACCCGGCCGCCGGCGCGGGCTCCCGGTCCACAAGCTGCGGTACGGGGTCCTCGTGCGCCGAGGACGAGGGCTCCGCGACGGTCGGGGCGGCGGACGACGGCTGCGCGGACGGCGTCGGGTCCGGGGGCGGCGGAGTCCGCGACGCGGTCGGCTGCGGCGCGGCCGTGGTCGGCACCCCCGGCTTCGCACTCGTCCCCGGTCTGGGCGCGGTGGAGGCGGACGGACTCGCCGCACCGCCTCGCGCGGACGGCGAGGCCGAACCCGAGGCGGACTCCCCGGGCTTCGGCTTCCCGTGCCCGTGCTTCCCGTCCCCCGCCGAACCGCCGTACCCGAGCCCGCCGCCCGGCGCCCCCGAACCGCCGTCGGGCACGTCACCGGCGTGCCGCCCGGCCGAGTGCGAGGGCTTGGCACCGCCGCCCGCGTCGTCGCCCACGCTCATACAGCCGGCGGCAGCGGCGACCACGGCGACGGCGGCGGCCAGACGGACGGGTACGTACATGGGGCGCACGGGGCCACCTCCGAGGGCGGAAGAAGGAGTCGCCCTCTCAACTCCCGCCGCCCACCGGAAGACACGCGTTCCATCGCCGTCACCCATTCCTGGCCGGGAATTGCCCCTCGCCCGCGACCGCAGCACGATCGGCCCCGAAGCGACCGCAGCGACAGCAGTGACCGCGGTGGCTGCGATGACTGCGATGACTGCGGCGGCCGCAGCGACCGCCGCGACCGCATTGCCCTGAGGAGCCACACATGACCGACCCCCAACACCTCGCCGCCCGTTACATCGCCCAGTGGACGGAACCGGACCCCGCCCGCCGCCGGGCGGCGATCGAGAGCCTCTGGGCCGAGGACGGCACTCACGTCCTCCAGCCGCCCGCCGAGATCCGCGAACTCGCCGCCGACCTCGGCTTCGACCACCCGACCCTGCGGGCCCAGGGCCACGACGCCATCGAGACCCGCGTCACACGCGCCCACCAACGCTTCGTCGAGAAGGGCGAGTTCACCTTCCGGGCCCGCACCGACGCCGTACGCCTGGACGGCCTGATCCGGTTCCACTGGGACACGGTCACCGTCGCCGACGGCCAAGTGGTCGGCGGCGGCCTTGAGTTGCTCGCACTCGACACCGACGGCCGCATCCGCACCGACTACATGTTCCCCGGCGCCTGATCTCCAGCCGACCTGGCGGCAGCCGCCAACGCCTCCGCCGTCGCCGCGTCCGCCGGCAGGAACGCCTCCAACTTCAGCTCCGCGAGGGTCACATCCACCGCGGTCGCGAACGTCGTCACCGTCGTCATCAGCCGCAACTCCCCGTACGACGACCGCAGCCGCAACGGCACCGCGAACCCCAACTGCCCCTCCCCAGACTCCAGTTCCGGTACATACCCGGCCAACTCGGCCCGCAACTCCGGCAACCCACCCAGCCGCGCCACGATGTGCCGCGCCCACTCGGCCAGGTTGAGGATCCTGGGCGCCACCCCGTCCGGATGCAGCGCCAGCCGGTACACATTCGCCCCAGGCCCGACCAGCTCCGCCGCCGCACCCTCCGTGATCACGCCGAACGCGCTGTTGGCGTCGACCAGTTGACCCTTCCGGTCCACCACCACCGCCGGATACGGCAGATGCCCCCGCAGGATGTGCCCGATCGCCGCCCGCACCGGGGCCAGCACCGGCCCCTCCAACGGACTCTCCGCGTACACCGGCGCGAACCCGGCCGCCAACAACAGCTCGTTCCGCTCCCGCAACGGCAGTTCGAGCGACTCGGCGAGCCGCACGACCATGTTCCGCCCCGGCACCGACCGCCCCGACTCGATGAAACTGAGATGCCGCTGAGTGGTCCCGGCCCGCGAAGCCACCTCCAGCTGACTCAGCCGACGACTCACACGACGCTCACGCAACACCCGGGAAAAGTCCACACCCCAGTTCTACGACACCCCACCCCAACCAGCCATTCCCCACAGGGAATTGAGCCCATACCCGCCCCCGACGACCATCGAACCCATGAACACTGCCAACCCCATCCGCCTCGGCGTACTCCTCCCCACCGGAACCGCCCAATGGGCCAAAGCCGACGACCCCCGCGACCTCATCCCCCTCGCCCGCACCGCCGAACACCTCGGTTTCACCAGCCTCTTCGTCAACGACTCCCTCATCACCCCCCACATCGAAGCCCTCACGATGCTCTCCGCCCTCGCCGTCACCACCGAGACGGCCGTCCTCGGCACCGGCGCCCTGCTCCCCTTCCTGCGCCGCCCCGTCCAGACCGCCCAGACCCTCGCCTCCATCGACCTGCTCTCCCACGGCCGCCTCACCCTCGCCGTCGGCGCCGGCTTCCCCGGCCGCTTCGGACGCCCCTTCTACGACCTCTCCGACGTCCCCTGGCCCCGCCGCTTCGCCCGCCTCGACGAGACGGTCCGGCTCTGGCGGGCCCTCTGGCAGGGCGCCGACACCTTCCACGGCGAGTTCCACCACCTCACCGACCTCCCGCCCACCCTGCGCCCCACCCACCCCACCGGCCCACCCGTCTGGCTCGCCGGCGCCACCCCCACCGCCCTGGCCCGCACCGGCCGCCTCTACGACGGCTGGCTCCCCTACCCGCCCGACCCCGCCGACTACACGACCGGCCTGCACGCCATCCAGGAAGCGGCGAAAGCGGCGGACCGCAGCCCCGAGGCCATCACCCCGGCACTCTTCGTCACCGTACGAATCGACGACGACCCCCGCACCGCCCGAGCCGCACTCGACGACTACACCCGCACCACCTACGGCATGCCCCTCCCCGAACTGGAGAAGATCCAGGCCGTCGTCGCGGGCACCGCGGAACAGGTGACCCAACGCCTCAGCCAGTACGTCACCGCGGGCGCCCGCCACCTCATCACCCGCCCCGCCGCCCTGAACCTGCACGCCCAGCACGAACAGATGGAACGCGTCGCCGCACTCATCCCCGAACTGTCGCCCCACTGATCCCCGACCCGACGACCCCGTCACCGCCCCGAACCCGCGTTCGTCCCGGACAATAGGCATGTGCTGGAAATGACACGCGAAGCCTTCGAAGAGCTGGTGAGCGAGGCCCTGGACCGGATCCCGCCCGAACTGACACGGGTCATGGACAACGTGGCCGTCTTCGTCGAGGACGAACCCGACCCCACCGACCCCGAACTCCTCGGCCTCTACGAAGGCACCCCCCTCACCGAACGCGGCGAGTGGTACGCCGGCGTCCTCCCCGACCGGATCTCCATCTACATGGGCCCGACCCTGCGCTACTGCGCCACCACCGAGGACGTCGTCCACGAAGTCGCCGTCACCGTCGTCCACGAAGTCGCCCACCACTTCGGCATCGACGACGAACGCCTCCACGAACTCGGCTGGGGCTGACCCACTCCCCCCACCCACCCCGCATACACACGCCCACTCCTGGGCATACGCGACCAATGGCCAGCGTCCCCGTCGCAGCCCTGAACCACCTCCGCCGGGCCCAGCGCGCCCTCACCCACCGCTACCGCGCCCGCCGCCCCCGCCCCACCCTCGAACTCGTCCCCCAGCCACACCCCTGGCCCCGCGCCCTCGGCCTCATCACCGTCGTCCTCGTCGGCGCCTGGCTCGGCCTGCTCATCGTCGGCAACGTCCGCGCCCAGGTCGGCCCCATGAACACCACCATGACCCTCCGCCCCTCCCTCACCGGCGGCACCAAAATCAACATCTCGCCACTCGGCGCCCTCTCCCTCGACAGCCACCACGCCCCCGTCCGCCTCGACGTCAACGTCGACCAACTCGACCCCGAACGCTCCCAGGCCCTCGTCGACCACCCCGAACGCATCTCCGGCCTCCAGGACGAAGTCGCCCACGACGTCGAACACGGCACCCTCGACCTCGCCGTACGCTCCTGCACCGCCGTCGTCCTCGGCGCCACCACCCTCGGCCTCGCCGTCTACCGCCGCCCCCGCCGCGCCCTCACCGCCGGCGGCCTCGCCCTCACCCTCCTCGCCGCGTCCGGAGCGACCGCCTACGCGACCTGGAACCCCAAATCCATCCTGGAACCCAAGTTCTCCGGCCTGCTCTCCTCCGCCCCCTCCGTCGTCGGCAACGCCCGCAACATCGTCACCGAATTCGACGTCTACCAGCAGGAGTTGGCCCGCCTGGTCACCAACGTGACCAAGCTCTACGACGTCACGTCCACCCTCCCCGCCTACCAGCCGGACCCGACGACGATCCGCGTGCTCCACGTCTCGGACATCCACCTGAACCCCGCGAGCTGGAAGATCATCGCGTCGCTGGTGGAGCAGTACAAGGTCAACGTCATCGTCGACACCGGCGACACCATGGACCACGGCACAGCCGCCGAGAACGGCTTCCTGGACCCCATCCCCGACCTCGGCGCCCCCTACGTCTGGGTCAGGGGCAACCACGATTCCCTCGTCACCCAGCGCTATCTGCAACGCATGAAGAACGTGCACGTCCTCGACGAAGGCCGGGCGGAAACAGTCGCGGGCGTGCGCTTCGCGGGCATCGGCGACCCCCAGTTCACCCCCGACCGCTCGGTCGCCCCCGGCGGCAACGCGGCCGAGGAACTGGCCGGCGACCAACTCGCCTCCTCCCTCCGCGACCAGCGGACCGCCGGCACCCCCGTCGACATCGCCCTGGTCCACGAACCGTCAGCGGCACGCCAGACGGACGGCGAAGTCCCCTTGGTCCTCGCCGGCCACCTCCACCACGAGGGCACCGAGGTCATGAAGCGCGGCACCCGCCTCCGTATCGAAGGCTCGACCGGCGGCAGCGGACTGCGCGCGGTGGAGGGCAAGTACCCCGACCCCATCGAGGCGTCGATCCTCTACATCGACCGCGACACCCACCGCCTCCAGGCCTGGGACGAGATCAAACTCGGCGGCCTGGGCCTGACGACGGCCGAGGTCAGCCGCCACCTCCCGAAGGAGAACCGGCCCTGAGCGCCCACCGCTTTTTCGGTTTGGCTGCGACCCAAACGCCGTAGTACAGTCTCGTCGTGCCCAAGGGCACCGGTCAGGGCTTGACCGTCCGAAACTCCGCAAGGGGTCAAGGAGAAGCGGCACCCTCTGGGGGAAAGCGGAGTCACATGCTTCTCACGTCCTCTGGGACATCTAGACGAAGCACAGCAGTACGGAAGAAGGCCCTCATCGTCTAGTGGCCCAGGACGCCGCCCTTTCAAGGCGGTAGCACGGGTTCGAATCCCGTTGGGGGCACGCATTACCGTGTGCGACACTGGCTTCACCAGTTCGCGCGCAACAGCTAGGTCCTGTGGAGCAGCTTGGAGTGCTCGCCACCCTGTCAAGGTGGAGGCCGCGGGTTCAAATCCCGTCAGGACCGCAAAGGCTTTATAAAAGGCCTTGACGGCTGGGTAGCTCAGTTGGTACGAGCGATCGCCTGAAAAGCGATAGGTCGCCGGTTCGATCCCGGCCCCAGCCACAGCCAAGGCCCCGATCTCTGGATCGGGGCCTTCTTGTATGTCTGCCGTGGATCAGACTCAGGGCGCTCAAGGGTACGAGCGGCCGCGTCCGCTGCCGGAGAAGAACCCCGGCTCGCAGCTCGCTCTCGCCGATGGCTTCGGCGCAGCGGCGCATCCAGCCCTACACGACCAGCGTGAGGGCAGGGACCTGTGACTCGGCCCCGCGGACCCAGGTCGACCAGCCTCGTCGGCCGATGACGTGGGACGCGTTCAGGTCGGCGTGCTCAACGAAGCCGCAGGACCTGCAATTGAAGACGGCCTGGCGGGGCCGGTTGCGTTTGTCGATGTGGTGGCAGTGCGAGCATTCCTGGCTGGTGTAGGCCGGGTTGACGTGGACGACCGGGACGCCGGCTCTGCGTGCCTTGTAAGCGATGAAGTCGGCCAGCTGCCCGAAGGCCCAGGAGTTGATCGTGACTCGTTGGGGCTTTTTCAGCCGGGCCCGTTCGCGGATGCCGCCCAGGTCTTCCAGGGCGATTCCGCGACCGGTGCGTTCAGCCTCCGCCACGATGTGTTTGCTGATCTTGTGGTTGATGTCCCGGGTGCGCCGTGCCTCTTTGCCCGCGTGGCGTTTGGCCCGGCGCTTGGCGGATCGCGTGCCTTTCTTCTGGAGTCGGGTGCGCAGGTTCCGGTCGTTCTCGCGGGTGCGGTTGAGTTTTCGGCCGCTGTGCCGGTGTCCGGTGGAGGTGGTGGCGATGTTGGCGATGCCCAGGTCGACGCCGATGAAGCCGTGGGGGTCGGGGTTCTGTGGGGCTTCGGGTACGTCGATGGTGGCCAGGAGGTACCACTGGCCGTTCTGGGTCAGGAGGTCCGATTCGCCTTGGCGGTGTCGGGCGAGGAGCCGGAGGTGGTGGTGGTCTCCGGTGAAGGGGAGGTTTTTGAGGCGGCCTCGGGTGGTCCAGATGGAGACGGTGCGTTGTTCCATCTGCCAGGAAAGCATGCGGTCGTCGTAGGGCTGGGCGGCGTGGCGGCGGAAGGTGATGGGTTTGCCGGTCGCGGCCTTGTGGCGTTGTGATCCTGGTCGGCCGAGGTTTCCTGCTTTGAGGCTGCCGGTGAGTGCCGTGTAGGCGTCGCTGGTTTTCTTGATGACGTGCTGGGCGGCTTGGGCGCCGAGGCCCCAGATGTGTTTGACGTGGGTGTAGGTCTCGGTGCGGAGTGCGCGGTTGTGTTTGGTGCCGGTGGTGTGGGCGATGGTGGAGACGTGGTTGGCGGCTTCGTTGCAGGCGCGGAGGGTCGCTTCGAGGGCCGACGCCTGTTCGGGCGTGGGCAGCAGCTTGACCCGCAGCGTCAGTTTCACGAACAAGGAATCTAGATCGCGTTCCGTGTTCGATCCGGTGAATGTGGATGCTTCACCGGATCGGGTGATTGGCAGAACGTGTGACCGAGGAGATGTGTGGGGGTGGAGGGGCCGTCGTCGTCCCGTCGTGGGCCGGGGATACGATCCGGCTCTGTCGGTGCCAAGTGGCGGAGTTGTGGGGGAGATTGGGCATGAGCCAGGACGTGGTGAGGGGTGTCCGGGACACGAATCTGGAGAAGATACGCGCGCGGTACGGGCTGATCGCGGTGGTCGGCAGCAATGTCGCGATCACCGCGGTGGCGATCTTCGGGGTGTGGCAGCTGGACGGTGACCGGGCGGTGATCGTGGGTGTGCTGTCCTCGGCGTTCACCGCGATGGCGAGTCTGACGACGGCGTACCTGGGGATCAAGGCCGTGTCGAACACGGCGCAGTCGATGTCGCGGGATTCCGGTCAGCATCAACCAGCTCGTCCGGCGCTTGCGGACGAGGCCCCTTCAGCGCCGGTCGGGGGTCTGGGGGCGGAGCCCTCAGGGACGGCTCCCTGACTCACCCGCACGCCACCCAGTTACCCACCAACCCGCCCTCAACCCGCCCCCACCAATTCATTCGCCAGGAATTTCGCCAAGGTGAGATCCTGGATGGCGTATGTCTACGCACCCCGCCTCCGCCCCCGGCGCTCCTGACGCCCCCGCCCTCGGCGATCTCGCCCCCCGCCTGACCGAGCTGACGCTGCGCGACGCGCACCGGCTCGGGCGCAGGCTCGAAGGCGCGCGCAGGATCCGTAAGCCGGAGGCCCGTGCCGCCGTGCTCGCCGAGATCGAGGCCGAGGTGGCCCGTGGCGAGGAGCGGATGGCCGAGCGGCGCCGTCGTATCCCCGCGATCTCGTATCCGGAGCAGTTGCCGGTCAGCCAGAAGAAGGCCGATATCGCGGCCGCGATCCGTGATCACCAGGTGGTGATCGTGGCCGGTGAGACCGGTTCCGGGAAGACGACACAGATCCCGAAGATCTGTCTCGAACTCGGTCGTGGCGTCCGCGGCATGATCGGGCACACGCAGCCCCGTCGGATCGCCGCCCGGACCGTGGCGGAGCGGGTCGCGGAGGAGATGGACACCCCGCTCGGCGAGGCGGTCGGCTGGAAGGTCCGTTTCACCGACCAGGTGAACCAGGAGTCGACCTTCATCAAGCTGATGACGGACGGCATCCTGCTCGCCGAGATCCAGACCGACCGTGAGCTGCGCGCCTACGACACGATCATCATCGACGAGGCCCACGAGCGGTCCCTCAACATCGACTTCCTGCTCGGTTACCTGGCCCAACTGCTGCCCAAGCGGCCGGACTTGAAGGTCGTCATCACGTCGGCGACGATCGACCCGGAGCGTTTCTCGCGGCATTTCGGCGAGGCGCCGATCATCGAGGTGAGCGGCCGGACGTATCCGGTGGAGGTCCGTTACCGCCCGCTCCTGGAGGACGAGTCCGAGGACTCCGACCGCGACCAGATCACCGCGATCTGTGACGCCGTGGAGGAGCTTCAGGGCGAGGGCAAAGGCGACATCCTGGTCTTTCTCTCCGGGGAGAGAGAGATCCGTGACACCGCCGACGCGCTCACGAAGAAGAACTACCGGTTCACGGAAGTCCTCCCCCTCTACGCCCGGCTCTCGCACGCCGAGCAGCATCGCGTGTTCCAGCAGCACACGGGCCGAAGGATCGTTCTGGCGACGAACGTCGCCGAGACCTCTCTCACCGTGCCGGGCATCAAGTACGTGATCGACCCCGGCTTCGCCCGGATCAGCCGCTACAGCCACCGTACGAAGGTGCAGCGGCTGCCCATCGAGGCGGTCAGCCAGGCAAGTGCCAATCAGCGCAAGGGTCGTTGCGGCCGTACGTCGGACGGTATCTGCATCCGGCTGTACTCCGAGGACGACTTCCTGGCCCGCCCGGAGTTCACGGACGCCGAGATCCTCCGGACGAACCTCGCCTCCGTCATCCTCCAGATGACCGCGGCGGGTCTCGGTGAGATCGAGAAGTTCCCGTTCATCGACCCGCCGGACCACCGCAACATCCGCGACGGTGTCCAACTCCTCCAGGAACTGGGCGCGTTGGACCCGGACGAGAAGGATCCGCGGAAGCGGCTGACGCAGACGGGCCGCAAGCTCGCCCAACTGCCGGTGGACCCGCGGCTGGCCCGCATGGTTCTGGAGGCCGACAAGAACGGCTGTGTGCGCGAGGTCATGGTGATCGCCGCCGCGCTCTCCATCCAGGACCCGCGCGAGCGCCCGGCCGACAAGCAGACGCAGGCCGATCAGCAGCACGCCCGTTTCCGGGACGAGTCGAGCGACTTCCTCGCGTTCCTGAACATGTGGCGGTACATCCGTGAGCAGCAGAAGGAGCGCGGTTCGTCGGCGTTCCGGCGGATGTGCAAGCAGGAGTACCTGAACTTCCTCCGTATCCGTGAGTGGCAGGACATCTACAGCCAACTCCGCACGGTGGCCAAGCAGATGGGCATCCAGTTCAACGAGGAGGACGCGGCCGAGCAGAGCGTGCACGTCTCGCTCCTCGCGGGCCTGTTGTCCCACATCGGCATGAAGGACGTGAAGGACGGCGCGAAGAACGAGTATCTGGGCGCCCGCAGCGCCAAGTTCGCGATCTTCCCGGGTTCGGCGCTCTTCAAGAAGACGCCGCGTTTCGTCATGTCGGCGGAGCTGGTGGAGACTTCGCGGCTCTGGGCGCGCGTCAACGCGAAGATCGAGCCCGAGTGGGTCGAGCCGCTCGCCGGCCATCTCCTGAAGCGGACGTACAGCGAACCGCATTGGGAGAAGGACCAGGCGGCGGTGATGGCCTTCGAGAAGGTCACGCTCTACGGCGTTCCGATCATCGCGCAGCGCAAGGTGAACTACGGCCGCATCGACCCGGAGGCGAGTCGCGAGCTGTTCATCCGGAACGCGCTGGTCGAGGGCGACTGGCGCACGCACCACAAGTTCTTCGCGGACAACCGCAAACTCCTCACCGAGGTGGAGGAGTTGGAGCATCGCGCCCGCCGCCGGGACATCCTGGTCGACGACGAGACGCTCTTCGACTTCTACGACCAGCGGGTCCCCGAACACGTCGTGTCCGGCGCCCACTTCGACTCGTGGTGGAAGCACAAGCGGCACGAGGAGCCCGAACTCCTCGACTTCGAGCGCTCGATGCTCATCAACGAGCGTGCGGGTGACATCAGCAAGGACGACTATCCGGACTCGTGGCGGCAGGGTCCGCTGAAGTTCCGGGTGACGTACCAGTTCGAGCCGGGCGCGGACGCGGACGGTGTCACGGTCCACATCCCGCTGCACGTCCTCAACCAGGTCACGGACGAGGGCTTCGACTGGCAGATCCCGGGGCTCAGGGAAGAAGTCGTGACGGAGCTGATCCGGTCCCTCCCGAAGCCCATCCGCCGCAACTACGTACCCGCACCGAACTTCGCCCAGCGCTTCCTGGCGACGGCGACCCCGTTGCAGGAGCCGTTGACCACCACCATGGCCCGCGAGTTGAAGCGGATGGTCGGAGTCCCCTTCACGGCCGACGACTTCGACTGGTCGAAGGTCCCGGACCATCTCCTCGTCACCTTCCGGATCGTGGACGAGCGGCGCCGGAAGATCGCCGAGGACAAGGACCTGGAGGCGTTGAAGCTCCGGCTGAAGCCGAAGGCACGGCAGGCGATCTCGCAGGCGGCCGCGGCGACGGCGGAGCGTGAGGGCGGGGAGTCCCTGGAGCGGAAGGGCCTGACGGACTGGTCGATCGGCACGCTCACGAAGGTCTTCGAGACGCGTCGGGCGGGTCAGCCGGTGAAGGCGTATCCGGCGCTGGTCGACGACGGCGACACCGTCTCCGTACGGCTTTTCGACACGGAGGCCGAGCAGGCGGAGGCGATGTGGAAGGGCACGCGGAGGCTGATCGTCCGCAACATCCCGGTCAATCCCGCGAAGTTCGCTTCCGAAAAGCTCACCAACGCGCAGAAGCTCGCGCTGTCGGCGAATCCGCACGGTTCGATCCAGGCGCTGTTCGACGACTGCGCGCTGGCGGCGGCCGACAAGCTCATCGGTGACTTCGGGGGGCCGGCGTGGGACGAGGAGTCGTACCGGAAGCTGTACGAGCGGGTGCGGGCGGAGATCGTCGACACGACGGTGCGGGCGGTGAGCCAGGTGCAGCAGGTGCTGGCCGCCTGGCAGGCGTGTGAGCGCCGTCTGAAGGCGGCGAGCAGCCCGGCCCTCCTGCCGAACCTCGCGGACGTACGCGCGCAGCTGGACGCCCTCGTGAAGCCCGGGTTCGTCACGGCGGCCGGGATACGTCGGCTCCCGGACCTGATGCGTTACTTGGTGGCCGCGGACCGTCGTCTCCAGCAGATGCCGACGGGGGTCCAGCGGGACACGACCCGCATGGAGAAGGTCCACGAGATGCAGGACGAGTACGCGTGGCTCCTGGAACAGCTGCCGCAGGGCCGCCCGGTGCCGTCCTCCGTGCGTGACATCCGCTGGATGATCGAGGAGCTCCGGGTGAGCTATTTCGCGCACGCGCTGGGCACGGCGTACCCGGTCTCGGACAAGCGGATCGTGAAGGCGATCGACGCCGCCGCGCCGTAACAGCGCCTGCACACAGGGTGAGTTCGACCAGGCGGGCCACCCTCCTGTACAGTCTCGTTTCGCAGCACAACGCACCATCAAGTGCCGCGAAACCAGGTCCTGTGGAGCAGCTTGGAGTGCTCGCCACCCTGTCAAGGTGGAGGCCGCGGGTTCAAATCCCGTCAGGACCGCAGTGAATGAGACCCACTTCCTTCGGGGGGTGGGTTTTTTCGTGCACGCGCGGCGCCCTGTCGGTACCGGCCGGCACCACTCAGCCAGTCCGGCGCTTGAGGACGAGGCCCCTTCAGGGCCGATGGGGGTCTGGGGGCGGAGCCCCCAGGGACGGGCCAGGCGCAGACGGCCCCCTTGACGCCGCCGCAGGCGCCCGGTACCCAGAAACCAGGCCCCCTTCCCGCAGGGCCACTGGAGGTGGCGTATGGCGGCTTCGGTCAGGCATGAGACGCGGGCCCTGCTCCGTGCGCATCTGTCGGCCGCCAGCTCCTACCGCCATGTGACCCGGCACTGTCCGATCTGCCACCGACTGCTGCGGCTGGCCCTGGACTCCCCTCCGCCACCGGAGCCCCAGGACGATCCACCGGGCCAACTCCCCTAGCGCACATAGACCGTAGGCAACAAGGCGTCTGGCATGTGACGGGTGTCACCGCATAAGTTTTTGAAACGGTGGAACTTAAGACTCGCCCACAACTGGTCAATTTAATATGTGCAATTGCACCCCTGTGAGCGATGGTCCACAGGAGATCCGACAGCCCTCCCCAGACTCCGACAAGGTCCCTCACAGGCCCCCGTGCGAGCCGCGCACGGACCCACGACCAGGCACAAAAAAGATCGCGCTGGACCCGGCGGAGTCCAGCGCGATCTACGACGCACCCTGTGTTCACATGTCTAAGAGCGTTGGGCGTGGGCTCTGTTGGGGCAGAACCCGCGTCGCTTGGAGCTGTGCTGTTCGGGCGCTTGACCGGTTGGGGGACCAGCCGTTTCGCCCGTATTCAGTTGGTCAGGCTTCGCTGCGCTGCTGCGGAATGCCCGCGAGCAGTGCACGGACCTCCGCCTCGCGGTAACGGCGGTGTCCGCCGAGCGTGCGAATCGAAGTGAGCTTTCCGGCCTTCGCCCACCGCGTGACCGTCTTGGGGTCCACACGGAACATCGTGGCGACCTCAGCCGGGGTCAGCAGCGGCTCGGCATCAGGGGTGCGAGCGGTCATGAGCGGCCTCCTCGGGAGAACCGAACCTTCTCGGTTCTTTCCTCTAAATTCTGCACCTTGACCCGCGTTGCCCGAAATGGCGGACGCGAGTCGAGTCGGTTATAGGACGAACGGCATGTCCTCGGCACTACAACTACACCATCTGTCCAACCGCTACGGCCAAACCGACGGAATTGCCATCCCAGGTGTCCATCAGCGACGGAAGCCGATGGACCATGCCATAACGGACAGTCACACCACTGTGACGATCAGTCACAGGATGATCAGGAGTCATCGAGACCCCCCAAAGCACGCAATGCTGAGATTCCGCCCACAACGGGACGGACAGAGTCCTCCCCGGACTCCTTGTCCTATTTTGGCATGAGGGCGGGCAAGGGGCGCAAGGGATCTGCACGTGCGATCCGTCACGCTTGACATCAATCGTCCGGATCGGGACCTACGTCCCGTGTTGACGAACCGTAAGAATCCTATGCGCAGTTGTTCGAACGTGTCAGCTTCGAAGGCGCCGCCCTCGTCGACCGCGGCCTCAGTCGCCCCAGTCGCCTCAGTTGGCCGACCGTCGGTCCCTGACCGACCGCCACCGCTCCACGAGCCGCCCGTACGCCTCGCCCGCCGCCGCCCCGTCCCCGGTCCGCAGCGCCTCGATGCCGGCCGCCACGTCCGCCGCCGAGTGGTCGTCCTCCAGCTCGCCGGCCGGCAGGACGTGCACGAGACCGCCGTAGTCCAGTTCCACCAGCGAACGCGGATGGAACTCCTCCAGCCAGCGCCCCACGTCCACCAGACCGTCGATCAGCGGCCCGTCGTCGATCGCGTCCTTCAGGGTCCGCAGCGCGCGCGCCGTGCGCCGCCGGGCCTGCACCATCGGCGTCCGGTAGCGCAGCATCGGCGGATCGTCCCCGGAGGCCTTGTCGTAGCGGCGCTCCTCGTCCCCGACGAGCACGAACCAGTTCAGCGGCACCTGCCAGGTCGCCGTCCGGATCCACGGCCGCGCGTCCGGGTTGCGGGCCAGCCAGCGCTCGTAGTCCTGGGTGGCCTGATGCCGTACGAGCGGCGGCAGTACGGCGTCCAGGACCGACGGGGGAAGTTCCTCCGCGAGGTCTCCCAGGGCCTGCCAGCCGCGCAGCCGGGTGCGCCAGGGGCAGACGCAGACCACGCCGTCGACCTCGACCACGAAGGCGTCCGCGCTCTCGTGCACCGGGACCGCGACCGGCGGGGTGGGCAGCAAGTCGGCCAGCGCGCGGCGCAGTTCGTCCTGGTACGAGGGACGGTCGGGGCGGCGGGCGTAGCGCGCCCAGTGGCCGCGCTCCGGCTCCGGGAAAGCGGCCAGCGGTTCATAGACCCGTAGATAGGTCGCGTACGGGACGGTCACCGAGGACACCTTCTTGGGCACGCCTGCTCCCTCCCCCGCCGACCGTGCGGAAAACCTTCGGAACCCGCTCACTGACGGGCGGGAAAACTATGCAAATCGTCGCACGGACACCCCCCTTCGGTAGGTGATCCTGAACACTGCACCGATGGCGGCCACACGCAGGCCCTACGCTCGTCCCACGGCACCCGCCACCCCTACGGGGGCCTGTCTCCAACCGCCGCCACTTACCCAGGAGTCACCACAGTGACCGACGTAGACAACGGCGTCCTGCACACCCTGTTCCACTCGGACCAGGGCGGTCATGAGCAAGTCGTGCTCTGTCAGGACCGGGCCAGCGGCCTCAAGGCCGTCATCGCCATCCACAACACCGCGCTGGGCCCCGCGCTGGGCGGCACGCGCTTCTACCCGTACGCGAGCGAGGCCGACGCCGTCGCCGACGCGCTCAACCTCGCCCGCGGGATGTCGTACAAGAACGCCATGGCCGGCCTGGACCACGGCGGCGGGAAAGCCGTGATCATCGGTGACCCGGAGCGCGACAAGACCGAGGAACTCCTGCTCGCCTACGGCCGGTTCGTGGCATCGCTGGGCGGGCGGTACGTCACCGCGTGCGATGTCGGCACGTATGTCGCCGACATGGACGTCGTGGCGCGCGAGTGCCAGTGGACGACCGGCCGCTCGCCGGAGAACGGCGGCGCGGGCGACTCCTCCGTGCTGACCGCCTTCGGCGTCTTCCAGGGCATGCGGGCCAGCGCGCAGCACCTGTGGGGCGATCCGTCGCTGCGCGGCCGTACGGTCGGTATCGCGGGCGTCGGCAAGGTCGGGCACCACCTGGTGGAGCACCTGCGGGACGAGGGCGCCGAGGTCGTGATCACCGATGTGCGCGAGGAGTCCGTACGGCGGATCCTCGACAAGCATCCGACCGGTGTGCGGGCCGTCGCGGACACGGAGGCGCTGATCCGGGTCGAGGGGCTCGACGTCTACGCCCCCTGCGCGCTCGGCGGGGCGCTCGACGACGAGACCGTGCCGGTGCTGACCGCCAAGGTGGTGTGCGGCGCGGCCAACAACCAGCTCGCGCACCCGGGCGTGGAGAAGGACCTCGCGGACCGCCGGATCCTCTACGCGCCGGACTACGTGGTGAACGCGGGCGGGGTGATCCAGGTGGCCGACGAGCTGCACGGGTTCGACTTCGAGCGGTGCAGGGCGAAGGCCGCGAAGATCTTCGACACCACGCTGGCCATATTCGCACGTGCGAAGGACGACGGTATTCCGCCGGCCGCGGCGGCCGACCGGATCGCCGAGCAGCGGATGCACGAGGCAGCCGCGCGGAACAGGTGAGCCGGTACCCGTCGGCGAAGACTTCGAGAGAACTCTCACGTTCGTCGGCGGGTCGCCTGCCAAGAAGTGGTTAAAATCGCGGTTGACCAGCGAGGACAGGGCACCTCGCGGGTCCTCTGGCCCGGCACGTGCTGCGGGCGACGTACCGTATGGGCGCGGGCTCAGGTACCGTGGAAGCCCTACGGACCGGTCTCTCCACGGAGAGTCCGTTCCAGATCATGAACGCGTGTCAAGACTCTGAGGCCACCGAGCCTCGTATCCGAGGGGGTCGAGCCATGGGGCGCGGCCGGGCAAAGGCCAAGCAGACGAAGGTCGCCCGCCAGCTGAAGTACAGCAGCGGCGGGACTGACCTCTCGCGTCTGGCCAATGAGCTGGGCGCTTCGACTTCGAGCCAGCCGCCGAATGGCGAGCCGTTCGAGGACGACGACGAGGAAGAAGACGACCCGTACGCTCAGTACGCGGATCTCTATAACGACGACGATGAGGACGAGGACGACGAGTCCGGTCCTCAGTCGCAACGTCGCGGCGCTTGACGCAACAGCGTCCCTCCGCAGTTTCCGCATATCCGGAACAACTGCACCTCACCCGGTCCGGGGCAACACCGCCGGACCGGGTTTTGTGCTGCCGTTGATCAGGCAGCCGTCGCGATCAGGCTGAGTAGTCGCCGACCATGGCCGCGCCCGTCGCGTGGTCGCCGCGCTCGGTGATCTCGCCGGCGATCCATGCCTCGACCCCGCGGTCGGCCAGGGTGTCGAGGGCCACGTCCGCGGACTCCTCGGGGACGATCGCGATCATGCCGACGCCCATGTTCAGGGTCTTCTCCAGCTCCAGGCGCTCGACCCGGCCGGTCTTCCCGACGAGGTCGAAGATCGGTGCCGGGGTCCAGGTGGAGCGGTCCACGATCGCGTGCAGGCCGTCCGGGATCACCCGGGCGAGGTTGGCGGCCAGTCCGCCGCCGGTGATGTGCGAGAAGGCGTGGACGTCGGTGGTGCGGGTCAGCGCCAGGCAGTCCAGCGAGTAGATCTTCGTGGGCACGAGGAGTTCCTCGCCGAGGGTGCGGCCGAGTTCGTCGATCCGCGCCTCCAGGTCGAGGCCGGCCTGGTCGAGCAGGACGTGCCGGACGAGCGAGTACCCGTTCGAGTGAAGTCCGGAGGCGGCCATGGCGATGACCGTGTCACCCGTGCGGATGCGATCCGCGCCGAGCAGCCGGTCGGCCTCCACGACGCCCGTACCGGCGCCGGCGACGTCGAAGTCGTCCGGGCCGAGCAGTCCGGGGTGTTCGGCGGTCTCGCCGCCGACCAGGGCGCAGCCGGCCAGCACACAGCCCTCGGCGATGCCCTTGACGATGGCCGCGACACGCTCGGGGTGCACCTTGCCGACGCAGATGTAGTCGGTCATGAAGAGCGGCTCGGCGCCGCACACCACGATGTCGTCCATGACCATCGCGACCAGGTCGTGGCCGATCGTGTCGTAGACGCCGAGGCGGCGGGCGATGTCGACCTTCGTGCCGACGCCGTCCGTGGCGGAGGCGAGCAGGGGGCGCTCGAACCGCTTGAGGGCGGAGGCGTCGAAGAGGCCGGCGAAGCCGCCGAGGCCGCCGAGGACCTCGGGGCGCTGGGTCTTCTTCACCCACTCCTTCATGAGTTCTACGGCGCGGTCGCCGGCGTCGATGTCGACACCGGCAGCCGCGTAGGAGGCACCGGAAGCGGGACTCTCAGACATTGCCTGGGATCTTTCGGGTTGGCGGTACGGGGCTTACGGGCGACGGATCGCGTCGGCCGCGGCCGTGGCGGCCGGACCGGCCGCCAGCTCGGTCTCCAGGAGCTGCTTGCCGAGCAGCTCGGGGTCCGGGAGGTCCATCGGGTACTCGCCGTCGAAGCAGGCGCGGCACAGGTTCGGCTTGGCGATGGTGGTCGCCTCGATCATGCCGTCGAGGGAGATGTACGAGAGGGAGTCGGCGCCGAGCGAGGTGCCGATCTCGTCGATGGTCATGCCGTTGGCGATGAGTTCCGCGCGGGTGGCGAAGTCGATGCCGAAGAAGCAGGGCCACTTCACGGGCGGCGAGGAGATCCGGATGTGGACCTCGGCTGCTCCGGCCTCGCGGAGCATGCGCACCAGCGCCCGCTGGGTGTTGCCGCGCACGATCGAGTCGTCGACGACGACCAGGCGCTTGCCCTTGATGACTTCCTTCAGCGGGTTCAGCTTCAGGCGGATGCCGAGCTGCCGGATGGTCTGCGAGGGCTGGATGAACGTACGGCCGACATAGGCGTTCTTCACCAGACCGGCGCCGAAGGGGATGCCCGAGGCCTCCGCGTAGCCGATGGCGGCCGGGGTGCCGGACTCCGGAGTCGCTATGACCAGATCGGCGTCGACGGGAGCTTCTTTGGCGAGTTTCCGACCCATCTCGACGCGGGAGAGGTACACGTTCCGCCCGGCGATGTCGGTGTCGGGGCGGGCCAGATAGACGTACTCGAAGACACAGCCCTTGGGCTTCGCTTCCGCGAATCGGGAGGTGCGCAGGCCGTTCTCGTCGATGGCGACGAACTCGCCCGGCTCGATCTCGCGGACGTAGGCGGCGCCGCAGATGTCGAGGGCGGCGGACTCGGAGGCGACGACCCAGCCGCGCTCAAGGCGGCCGAGGACCATCGGGCGGATGCCCTGGGGGTCGCGGGCCGCGTAGAGGGTGTGCTCGTCCATGAAGACGAGGGAGAAGGCGCCCTGGACCTGCGGGAGGATCTGGTGGGCCGCCTCCTCGATGGTCAGCGGCTTGCCGTCCGGGTCCTCCTGGGCGGCGAGCAGGGCCGTGAGGAGGTCGGTGTCGTTGGTCGCGGCCACGCGCGGGGTGCGGCCGCCCTCCTTCTTGGGGAGGTCGGCGACCATCTCCGCGAGCTGGGCGGTGTTGACCAGGTTGCCGTTGTGGCCGAGCGCGATCGAGCCGTGCGCGGTGGCGCGGAACGTCGGCTGGGCGTTCTCCCAGGTGGAGGCCCCGGTGGTCGAGTAGCGGGCGTGACCGACCGCGATATGACCCTGGAGCGAACCGAGCGAGGTCTCGTCGAAGACCTGGGAAACGAGGCCCATGTCCTTGAAGACGAGGATCTGAGAGCCGTTGCTGACCGCGATTCCCGCGGATTCCTGGCCTCGATGCTGGAGGGCGTAGAGCCCGAAGTAAGTGAGCTTGGCGACCTCTTCACCGGGAGCCCAGACTCCGAAGACGCCACAAGCGTCCTGGGGTCCTTTCTCGCCGGGGAGCAGATCATGACTGAGTCGACCGTCACCACGTGGCACGGCACCGAGTGTAGGCGAGATCGACCACTGGTCCGAATTCGGGATACACGCCCGCAATGGATCACTCGCCTACGCCACCGCTCTCACCAGCCAAAACACGGAAAGGGACGCTACGACGGCCGCGCCGCCCGCCCTACGAGGTGAGCGGTCGCACATCCTGCCGCGCCCGAACCGCCCTCAGGACATGATCGGCAGCAGTCCCCCGAGGTCGGCCCGCTCCCCACTGGCCCGCACCTTCGCGTCTTCCACGGCGTCCTTCCACGACGTCCGCCCGGTCGCGAGCCGCAGCCAGGTCAGCGGGTCGGTCTCGACGACGTTGGGCGGGGTGCCGCGGGTGTGCCGGGGCCCTTCGACGCACTGCACGACGGCGTACGGCGGGATCCGCACCTCGGTGGAACCGCCGGGCGCCTTCACCGCGAGGGCATCGGCGAGGAGGCGGGTGGCGGCGGCGAGGGCCTGACGGTCGTAGGGGATGTCGAGGCCGGGGACGGCGGCGTTCAGGTCGTCGGTGTGGACGCAGAGTTCGACGGTACGGGTGACGAGGTAGTCGGCGAGGGGGATGGCGCCCGCGTTGGTGTCGAGCGGCCGGGTGCCGGGGTGGGCGTCGAGGCGGGCGGTGAAGTCCTGCTCGATGCCGGCGAGGTAGGTGTCGAGGTCGGGGTTCCGCTCGGCGAGCCGGTGGGCCAGGTCGGCGAGGGCGTCGGAGTTGGCGGAGGTCGCGAACGGCCAGTCGAGCAGGGTGGCGTCCGCCGCGCCGGGCTCCGGCCGGTCGAGGAAGCGGCCGATCGCGGAGAGCGCGGCCCCGATGTGCGCGACGAGTTCCCGCACGGTCCAGTCGCCGAGCCGGGTCGGCAGCGCGAGCTGCTCGGCGGTGAGGGCCACCACCGCCTCCCGTACGTTCCCGAACTGGGCGAGCACCGCGGTGCGGGTCCTGGCCGGGTCATAGGTGCGGGCGCGCTTCTTGGCCGTGGGCATGACGGCGAGCCTAGTGCTTGTCGGGGGTGGTCTCACGGCGTTTTCCGCGCGTGCGGGAGGGCGTCGTGTCGGCGGTCTGTCGGGGGTGTCGGCGGTGCGTCGGCGGGCTGTCGGCGGCGGGTTGGAGTCTGGCCGGGATCCCGTCGGACGGCCGTCCGGTGGGCCCGCCGTACCCAAGGAATCGTCATGACCACGCATGTCACCATCATCGGCGCCGGACTCGGCGGACTGACCCTCGCCCGCGTCCTGCACGTCCACGGCATACCGGCCACGGTCTACGAGGCGGAGGCATCGCCGATGGCCCGGGTGCAGGGCGGAATGCTCGACATCCACGACTACAACGGTCAACTCGCCCTGGAAGAAGCCGACTTGATGGACGAGTTCCGCGCCATCGTCCTGGCGGGCCGCCAGGCGAGCCGCATCCTCGCCCCGGACGGAACCGTCCTGCACGACCATCCCGACGACGGCACGGGCCGCCGCCCCGAGGTACAGCGCGGCGAGCTGCGGCAGATCCTGCTCGACTCGCTCCCGGCCGGCACCGTGCGATGGGGGCACAAGGTCACCGGGGTGCACGCGCTCGGCGAGGGCCGGCACGAGGTGGTCTTCGCGGACGGCGGCACCGCCGTCACCGGCCTGCTCGTCGGCGCGGACGGCGCCTGGTCCCGCGTACGGCCGCTGCTGTCCGACGCCGTCCCGGAGTATTTCGGCCGGACCTTCGTCGAGACCTACCTGTACGACGCCGAGACGCGGCATCCCGCCGCCGCGAAGGCGGTCGGCGGCGGATCGCTGTTCGTGCTCGACAAGGACGCGAAGGGGAGGTGGATCGGGGCGCACCGGGAGAGCGGCGAGACGCTGCACTCCTATGCGACGCTGATCAGGCCGCAGGAGTGGTTCGACCGCATCGACTTCACCGATGCCGCCGCAGCCACCGCGCGGATCGCCGCGGAGTTCGACGGCTGGGCCCCCGAGATCACCGCCCTGATCACCGACAGCGACACCCCTCCGGTGCTGCGCCCTCTCAACTCCCTGCCGATCGGCCACCGTTGGGACCGGACACCGGGTGTGACCCTGGTCGGCGACGCCGCCCATCTCTCCCCGCCGGACGGCGAGGGCGCCAACCTCGCCATGCAGGACGGCGCCGAACTCGCCCTGGCCGTCGCCGCGTTCCCCGACGACGTCGAGCGGGGGCTCACCGCGTACGAGGAGGCGCTGTTCCCCCGTAGCGCCACGGCCGCCGTCGAGGCAGTGGCCGTCAACGAGGCCCTGGGCCAGGACCTGCTCGCCTTCTTCGGCCAGAGGGCCCGGGGCGAGCAGGAGGCCTGACAAGCGAACCCGGTCAGGTCGTGGACGGTTGGAACGTGGCCGTGGCCGGGAACTTCAGGTCGGTGCAGTCGCGGCGGGCGGCGACGTCCGTGACGTACGCCTTGAAGAGGGCCTGGAGTCGCTTCCGGACGACCTTGTTGTACGGATAGTCGATGCTCAGCGTGTGGACGGCCGGCTGTCCGGCGCAGGTGGAGGAGGCCCACCACACGTTGTCGTCACGGTCGTAGCCCGCCGTGCCGGGCTTCAACGCCACCTGTTCCCGGCCGAAGTGGTCCGTCGCGACCTCGCGTGCCTCGTCGCCGAAGTAGGAGTCGGTCCGCAGCCAGAACGGCGCGACCCGGAGCACGTCGTCGAGGCTGTCGGCGCCGACCTCGTCCTTGCCGAGGCCGGGCCACATCCCGCGCACCTCCTGGCCGCTCACCCCGAGCAGGCAGCTTTCCTCCTGCGCGTGGGCGGCAGGGGCGCCCAGGGCCCGGTCGGGGAAACGCCAGCGGCCCTCCGCCCGGATGTACCCGGCGTACCAGCCGCACGTTCCGCCGGCCGACTTCGCGTTCACCAACTTCGCGCTGGGCGTGGGCAGTTCGGCCGGAAGCGCGGGCAGCGTGGCCGTGCAACCGAGCTTCTTCGCCGCCCGTACGGCCGCGGTGCGGGCCAGCCCCGCGAGCGTTCTGCGGTCGGCGTCCGTGACCGGGGCGTCCTCGAAGTACTTGGCCACGGTCATGGTGTTGACGGACGTCATCCGGCCCGACTCGTCGGCGCACTCGGCTTTCACCACGGCCGCGTTGCCGTAGTACACACCGAGCCGCCCGTCACCGATCGGGTATGCCGCGGTCTGCCCCGCCTGCTGTGTGATGTCGGCCTTCGCCGGCCCGCCCAACAGCCCGAACGGGTCGTCCCACCCGCTCACCAACTGCGCGAAGTCGTCACTCGGGTTCGCCCAGACCGAGAGCAGGAAGTGGCCGTACGTCCTGCCCGACTTGCCGACCCGGTAGATCTGACACCGCGCGGACTTCGAGGCGGTACCGAGGTCGCCGATCGAGTCGTCGTCCTCGCTGCCCGCCCGCGCCCTCGTCGTACCGCCGTTGAGGTCCAGCACCTGGTCGGGGTCGACGAGTCCGGCGCAGGCCTTCGCGATCCGGTCCCGGCTGGCGGACCGGTCGAGGTGGTCCTCGGTCGCCAGCCACAGCCCCCAGCCACCCGCACCGACCCCGAACACCGCTGCCACGGCCACGAGTTGGTTGAAGGCGTTGCGCCGACGGCTCCCTCGGTCCGGAGTCAGCCAGCGGGAGCGCGGAAAGGGCACCCGGGCACGCTCGGAGGCTTCAGTCGTGTTCTCACTCCGGAAGCTCACGCGTGCCTCCGGCCGCCGCCGAACTCGCTTGTCCTCACCGGTACTTCCATGTTCCCGCTCCCCCGTTCCACGCCCACAGCCCGTCGAAGTTAACACGAGCGAAGGCCCTGCCCGGATCCCGGACAGGGCCTTCGCATGCGTTCCTACGACGACTTACGACGACCTACGCCAGCAGCGCCGGGATCGTCGCCTCGTGCGCCTCGCGCAGCTCCGCCAGGGACAGCGCGAACTCGCCCTGAACGTCTACCGATTCGCCGTCCACGACACCGATGCGCGTGACCGGCAGGCCCCGTGCGCCGCACATGTCGTTGAAGCGGAGTTCCTCCGAGCGCGGGACGGCGACGACCGCGCGGCCCGCCGACTCCGAGAAGAGGAACGTGAACGCGTCCAGGCCGTCCGGGACGATCAGGCGCGCGCCCTTCTCACCCAACAGGGCCGATTCCACCACCGCTTGGATCAGACCGCCGTCGGACAGGTCGTGCGCCGAGTCGATCATGCCGTCGCGGGACGCGGAGATCAGGATCTCGGCCAGCAGCCGCTCCCGCTCCAGGTCGACCTTCGGAGGCAGTCCGCCGAGGTGGTCGTGGACGACCTGCGACCAGGCCGAACCGCCGAACTCCTCACGGGTGTCGCCGAGGAGGTAGATCAGCTGGCCCTCCTCCTGGAAGGCGACCGGTGTGCGCCGCGCGACATCGTCGATGACGCCCAACACCGCGACCACCGGGGTCGGGTGGATGGCGACCTCGCCCGTCTGGTTGTAGAGCGAGACGTTGCCGCCCGTGACCGGGGTGCCCAACTGCTGGCAGGCGTCGGCCAGTCCACGGATGGCCTCCGCGAACTGCCACATCACCGCCGGGTCTTCGGGCGAACCGAAGTTCAGGCAGTCGGAGACGGCCAGCGGCTTCGCGCCCGTCGTCGCCACGTTCCGGTACGCCTCGGACAGCGCCAACTGCGCGCCCGCGTACGGGTCCAGCTTCGCGTACCGGCCGTTGCCGTCCGTCGCGATGGCCACCCCGAGGCCGGTCTCCTCGTCGATGCGGATCATGCCCGAGTCCTCGGGCTGCGCCAGCACCGTGTTGCCCTGCACGAAGTGGTCGTACTGCGAGGTGATCCACTTCTTGGACGCCTGGTTCGGGGACGACACCAGGGCCAGGACCTGGGACTTCAGTTCCTCCGAAGTCCCGGGCCGGGCAAGCTTGTTGGCGTCGTCCGCCTGGAGCGCGTCCTGCCAGGACGGGCGGGCATACGGGCGCTCGTAGACCGGGCCGTCGTGCGCGACCGTGCGCGGGTCGACGTCCACGATCTTGCCGCCGTGCCAGAAGATCTCCAGCCGGTCGCCGTCGGTCACCTCACCGATGACTGTGGCGATGACGTCCCACTTCTCGCAGATCTCCAGGAAGCGGTCGACCTTCGACGGCTCGACGACCGCGCACATCCGTTCCTGCGACTCGCTCATGAGGATTTCCTCGGGAGAGAGCGTCGAGTCACGGAGGGGTACGTCGTCCAGGGTGACCGTCATGCCGCCGGAGCCGTTGGACGCCAACTCGCTTGTGGCGCAGGAGAGTCCGGCCGCGCCCAGGTCCTGGATGCCGACGACCAGCTTCTCGGCGAAGGCCTCCAGGGTGCACTCGATGAGGAGCTTCTCCTGGAAGGGGTCGCCGACCTGGACGGCGGGGCGCTTCGAGGGCTTGGCGTCGTCAAAGGTCTCGGACGCGAGGATCGACGCGCCGCCGATGCCGTCGCCGCCCGTGCGGGCGCCGTAGAGGATGACCTTGTTGCCCGCGCCGGAGGCCTTCGCGAGGTGGATGTCCTCGTGCCGCATGACGCCGATGGCGCCCGCGTTGACCAGCGGGTTGCCCTGGTAGCAGGCGTCGAAGACGACCTCGCCGCCGATGTTGGGCAGGCCCAGGCAGTTGCCGTAGCCGCCGATGCCCGCGACGACACCGGGCAGTACGCGCTTGGTGTCCGGGTGGTCCGCGGCACCGAAGCGCAGCGGATCCACGACCGCCACCGGCCGCGCACCCATCGCGATGATGTCGCGCACGATGCCGCCGACGCCCGTGGCCGCGCCCTGATACGGCTCCACGTACGACGGGTGGTTGTGCGACTCCACCTTGAAGGTGACCGCGTAGCCCTGGCCGACGTCGACGACGCCCGCGTTCTCGCCGATGCCCACGAGCAGCGCGTCGGAGTGCGGGGCCTTCTCGCCGAACTGGCGGAGGTGGACCTTGGAGGACTTGTACGAGCAGTGCTCGGACCACATGACGGAGTACATGGCCAGCTCGGCGCCGGTGGGCCGGCGGCCGAGGATCTCCACGACCTTCTCGTACTCGTCCTTCTTCAGGCCGAGTTCGGCCCAGGGCAGCTCGACGTCGGGGGTCTCGGCCGCGTGCTCGACCGTGTCCAGAGGCGTCCGGCTCATGCGTTGACCAGCTTCTTGAGGATCGAGGTGAAGAAGGGGAGGCCGTCGGTGCGGCCGGACCCGATGAGCGGCTCGACCGCGTGCTCGGGGTGCGGCATGAGGCCTACGACGTTCCCGGCGGCGTTCGTGATGCCGGCGATGTCGCGCAGCGAGCCGTTCGGATTCAGGTCCAGGTAGCGGAAGACGACGCGGCCCTCCGCCTCCAGCTCGTCGAGCGTGCGCTCGTCGGCGACGTAGCGGCCGTCCATGTTCTTCAGCGGGATGTGGATCTCCTGGCCCGCGGTGTAGTCACCGGTCCAGGCGGTGTCCGCGTTCTCCACCCGCAGTTTCTGGTCACGGCAGATGAAGTGCAGGTGGTTGTTGCCGAGCATCGCGCCGGGGAGGAGGTGCGCCTCGGTGAGGACCTGGAAGCCGTTGCAGATTCCGAGGACGGGGAGTCCCGACTTCGCCTGCTCGATGACCGTCTCCATCACCGGCGAGAAGCGGGAGATGGCACCCGCGCGCAGATAGTCGCCGTAGGAAAAACCGCCCGGGAGGACTACCGCGTCCACCTGGTGGAGGTTCTTGTCCTTGTGCCAGAGGGCGACCGGTTCGGCGCCGGCGAGGCGGATCGCGCGCTGGGTGTCGCGGTCGTCGAGGCTGCCCGGGAAAGTGACGACGCCAATACGAGCGGTCACTTCGCGGCCTCCGCGACTTCCTCCACCTTGACGGTGAAGTCCTCGATCACGGTGTTGGCGAGGAAGGATTCCGCGAGATCGTGGATGCGGGCGAGCGCGGCCTCGTCGACCGGGCCGTCAACTTCCAGTTCGAATCGCTTTCCCTGACGTACGTCGGAGATGCCTTCGAAACCCAGGCGCGGCAGCGCACGCTGGACCGCCTGGCCCTGGGGGTCGAGGATCTCCGGCTTGAGCATGACGTCGACTACGACGCGTGCCACTGGCACTCCCGGTGTTGTGGTGCTGAGCGTGTTCCTGCGGGTCTTCGACAGGTGTCTTCAGACTACCCGCACAAAATTTCTACGCGAGTAGAGTTGTAGGAATCTACGTGAGGACCGTCACGATCCGGCATCGAGTGGGGGTCTTCACGAAAAGTTCAGGGAAAGATCCCGGATCGATCCAGGTTCACTATTGCGCGGAGACACGCGGGAAGATTTAGTCGGGCTTCACATTGCATTGCCGGGCACTGTACAAATGAATTGGCAATAGCCGATACTTTGCCCAATAACAGGCGGACAGTCGACATCTCCGCACCTCCGTGGCGTCTCCGTGCGCCCTCGCGGATAGTGCGGTTTCAGGTGTCGCACGAAGGGACCGATATTCGTGGCGCAGAAGGTCGTGGTCACTCTCTTTGACGACATCGACGGCTCGGAAGCGGCGGAGACGATCGCCTTCGGACTCGACGGCAAGTCGTACGAGATCGACCTGAATCAAGCCAATGCCAAGAAACTGCGTAAGGCGCTCGCGCCCTACGTGGACGCAGGTCGCAAGCGGTCGAGGTCGGGCAAGGCCTACCGCCAGACCGAGGTCGCCCCCGACCCGGCGGCCGTCCGCGCCTGGGCACAGGCGAACAAGATGGACGTACCGGCCCGCGGACGCATCCCCAAGAAGGTCTACGAGGCGTTCGCCGCCGCGCAGTAGTGCGGACCGTGGGACTGGGCCGACGGCCGGTCACCGGGCCCTCGGGGGAACCGACTTGCGCTGCACCCCTCCTGGTCAGCTAGAGTTCGGAGCACGCCGAGGGGCGAGGCCGAAAGGCCCAGCTCACGGAGTACATGCGGGTGTAGTTCAGTAGCAGAACATCTCCCTTCCAGGGGGAAGGCGCAGTGTGCAATTCCTGTCACCCGCTCTGCATCGCCGTCCGGACCACTCTGGTGGATCGGGTAGGCTGGTGCTCGCGCCGACTGGTGAGAGCCGGTCGGAGGCAATGCGGACGTAGCTCAGTTGGTAGAGCGCAACCTTGCCAAGGTTGAGGTCGCCAGTTCGAACCTGGTCGTCCGCTCAAGCGAAAACCCCCGGTCCACTGGACCGGGGGTTTTCTCATATGCCCGGCACCCGCTGTCCCGTGTCCGTCTGACATTTGTCATGCCGAGTGATGACACCGCACACTGCCGCCGCGCCCCCGCCGCCGGGACGCTGGAGTCATGGACACCAACGAACACGAACACGTGATTGAGGTCACCGACCTACGCCGTGTGTACGGGGGCGGGTTCGAGGCTGTGCGGGGGATCACATTCTCCGTGCGGCGCGGAGAGGTCTTCGCGCTGCTCGGCACCAACGGCGCCGGCAAGACCTCGACCGTCGAGGTATTGGAGGGACTCGCGGCGCCGTCCGGCGGCCGGGTGCGCGTCCTCGGCCACGACCCCCACACCGAACGGGCCGCCGTACGGCCGCGGACCGGCGTGATGTTGCAGGAGGGCGGCTTCCCGTCCGAGCTGACCGTCGCCGAAACCGCGCGGATGTGGGCCGGGTGCACGAGCGGGGCCCGGCCGGTGCCGGAGGCGCTCGCGCTGGTCGGGCTTGAGCGGCGGGCCGCCGTACGGGTGAAGCAGTTGTCCGGGGGTGAGCGGCGGCGGCTCGATCTCGCGCTCGCGCTGCTCGGGGAGCCCGAGGTGCTGTTCCTCGACGAGCCGACGACCGGGCTCGACGCCGAAGGGCGCCGGGACACCTGGGAGTTGGTGCGGGCACTGCGCGACGGCGGGACGACCGTGCTGCTGACCACGCACTACCTGGAGGAGGCAGAGGGCCTCGCCGACCGGCTGGCAATCATGAGCGAGGGGCGGATCGCGGTCACGGGGACACCGGACGAGGTGACGGCGGGGCGGCCCTCGCGGATCTCCTTCGAGCTGCCCGACGGGTACTTCATCGGGGACCTGCCGCCGCTCGGCGAGCTGGGCGTCGTCGGGCACGAGGTGGACGGGAGGGTCGTACGGCTGCGGACGCATGAGTTGCAGCGGGCGGCGACCGGGCTGCTGGTGTGGGCCGAGCGGGCGCGGATCGAACTGCGGCGGCTGGAGCTGCGGTCGGCCTCGCTGGAGGAGGCGTTCCTGGGGATCGCGCGGGAACAGGAGGTGGCCGTATGAACGCCGTGGTGAGTACTCCGGCGGGGCGGATGCGGGCGCTGGGGCGGGCCGAGCTGAGCCTGCTCGGGCGGAACCGGAACGCGGTGGTCACGGCGCTGTTCGTGCCGTTGGCGCTGCCGTTCAGTGTGCGGCCCGCGATCGACCAGATGGATCTGAAGGGGGAGGGGCTGTCGGTCGGCTCGGTGATGCTGACCGCCGCGATCGGGTTCTCGCTGCTCTTCGCCGTGTACTCGTCGCTGGTGAGCGCGTTCGTCGCGCGCCGGGAGGAACTCGTCCTCAAGCGGCTGCGCACCGGGGAGCTGGGCGACTCCGAGATCCTCGCCGGGACCGCGCTCCCGGCCGTGTGCCTCGGGTTCGTGCAGTCCCTGCTGCTGGCCGCCGCCTGCGTGCTGCTGCTGGACGCCGGGGCGCCCGCGAAGCCCCAACTCGTCGTCCTGGGGCTGCTGTTCGGGCTCGTCCTGAGTGCCGCGCTGGCCGCTCTCACGGCCAGTGTGACCAGGACGGCGGAGAGCGCGCAGGTGACCGCGCTGCCGGTGGTGCTGGTGTCCATGATGGGATCCGGGATCATCATCCCGCTCCAGCTGCTGTCCGACCGGGTCGCCGACGTCTGCCGGTTCCTTCCCTTCTCCCCCGCGATCCGGCTGATCGGCGGCGGCTGGAGCGGCGACCTGTCCGGCTCCGACGCCCTGGGCACCGCCCTGACCGCGCTGGCCTGGACCGTCCTCGCGGTGTTTGCTGTACGGCGGTGGTTCCGGTGGGAACCGCGGCGCTGAGGTACGGGGAGCACAACGGCATGCGGACACTTGTTGGCTCGCGCGACTCCGGCGGCTGGTGGGGGCGGAAGAGCACGCCGGGGAAGGTCGAGACGTACACCCGTTGGACCTTCCACTTCTTCGTCCTGGTCGAGATCGGGGCGATCGGGCTGCCGTTGTTCGGCCAGGTCGGGACGGACATCACGGGCTGGCTGGCGGCGGCCCTCGTCGTCCACGCCCTGCTCTGCTCCGTCACCGCCTCCCGGGCCCTCGACTGGACCCGCGACCGGCGGCCACAGCCCGTACGGCTGCTGTGGGTCCTCGGCGCGGTCACCGTGCTGATCTCCGTCGCCGCGATCGTCGTGCGGGAGCGGGACTCCGGCGGTGACGAGCTGCGGACCGCCGCGAGCACGGTCTTCGTGGGCGTGCTGGGCTTCGGCGCGGGCACGCTCACGCTCGGGGTGCGGGGTCGGCGGCACGTTCTCGCGGTGGTGGCGGGTGCGGTGGGCGCGGCGCTGCTCCTGCAACTCCCGCTGGGCGTGGCCGCGCCCGCCGCGCTCGGCACGGTGATCGCCGTCCTCTTCGCGGCCGGGGGGCTCGCCTTCACCGCCGCGTTCTCCGTCTGGCTCCTCGACGCCGTCTACGAACTCGACGAGGCCCGCGACACCCGGACCCGGCTCGCCGTCGCCGAGGAACGGCTGCGGTTCGGGCGCGACCTGCACGACGTGATGGGCCGCAACCTGTCGGTGATCGCGCTGAAGAGCGAACTCGCCGTACAGCTCGCCCGGCGCGGGCGGGCCGAGGCCGTGGAGCAGATGATCGAGGTGCAGCGGATCGCACGGGAGTCGCAACGGGAGGTACGGGATGTCGTACGGGGCTACCGCGAGACCGCGCTCGACGTCGAACTGGCCGGAGCGCAGGGCGTGTTGAGCGCCGCGGGCATCGAGTGCGAGGTGACCGGGGAGGCGGCGGGACTGCCGACCGAGGTGCAGTCGGCGCTCGGCTGGGTGGTCCGCGAGGCGACGACCAACGTCCTGCGGCACGGCAACGCGGGGCGCTGCGCGGTCGCGGTCCGGGTGGCGGAGGGGAGCGTGGTGCTGACCGTGGAGAACGACGGGGCGAAGGCCGTGGGCGACGGGGGGATCAGGGGTGGGGGTGCCGGTTCCAGCGGCAGGAGTATCGGTTCCGGCGGCGGGGGTATCGCTTCCGGCGGCGGTGGGGCGGGGCTCGTGGGGCTGCGGGAGCGGTTGACCGCCGTAGGCGGGGAACTGGAGGCGGGGGCTGTGGACGGCGACCGGTTCCGGGTGGTGGCTACGGTGCCGCTGGGCGCGGGGGCGGGGGGTTTCGCGTCATGACCGCCGACGTCGTACGGCTGCTGCTCGCCGATGACGAGCATCTGATCCGGGGGGCGCTGGCCGCGCTGCTCGGGCTTGAGGACGATCTGCTGGTGGTCGCGGAGGCGGCGACCGGGCCCGAGGCGCTGGCCATGGCGCGGGCGCACCGGCCCGATGTGGCCGTACTGGATCTACAGATGCCGGGGGCCGACGGTGTGAAGGTCGCCACATCGCTGCGCGCCGAACTGCCCGGCTGCCAGGTCCTGATCGTGACCGGACACGGGCGGCCCGGGCATCTGAAGCGGGCGCTCGCGGCCGGTGTGCGCGGATTCGTCCCGAAGACGGTCAGCGCGCAACGGCTCGCGGAGATCATCCGCACGGTGCATGCCGGACAGCGGTACGTCGACCCGGAGTTGGCCGCCGACGCCATCTCCGCCGGGGACTCCCCGCTGACCGCACGTGAGGCCGAGGTCCTGGAACTGGCTGCGGATGGTGCACCGGTCGCGGAGATCGCCGAACGAGCCGCGCTCTCGCAGGGCACCGTACGGAACTATCTCTCCTCGGCCGCCTCGAAGCTCGGTGCCGAGAACCGTCATACGGCAGTGCGTCTCGCACGCGAGCGAGGTTGGGTATAGTTGCTCTCGCGCCACGGCGCAGCGCGGACGTAGCTCAGTTGGTAGAGCGCAACCTTGCCAAGGTTGAGGTCGCCAGTTCGAACCTGGTCGTCCGCTCCAGCGAAAACCCCGGTCCGGGTGGACCGGGGTTTTTTCGTCCCCTAGGCCCAGTTGAAGCCGGTCAGGCGCTCGTACGCCTCGATGTACTTCCCCCGGGTCGCGTCCACGACCTGCTGCGGCAGCGCCGGCGGGGGCTGCTCGCTCTTGCGGTCCCAGCCCGACTCCGGCCCGGTCAGCCAGTCACGCACGAACTGCTTGTCGTACGACGGCTGCGCGCGCCCCGGCTCCCACTCCTCGGCCGGCCAGAACCGGGACGAGTCCGGGGTGAGGACCTCGTCGGCGGCGATCAGGGTCTCGCCCTCGAAGCCGAACTCGAACTTGGTGTCCGCGAGGATGACGCCCCGGTCCCGCGCGATGTCCCGGGCCCGCCCGTAGACGGTGAGCGTCGCCTGCCGCAGCTGCGCGGCGGTGTCCGCACCGACCTGCCGGGCGACCTCCTCGTACGACACGTTCTCGTCGTGCTCCCCTACGGCGGCCTTGGTGGCCGGGGTGAAGATCGGGGCGGGGAGTTCACTGCCGTCGACCAGGCCCTCGGGGAGGGCGAGGCCGCAGACCGTGCGGGACGCGTTGTACTCCAGCAGGCCGGAGCCGGTGAGGTAGCCGCGGGCCACGCACTCCACCGGGACCATCTGGAGGGACTTGCAGATGAGGGTGCGGCCGGCCCAGTCGGCGGGGGCGCCGGGCGGGAGGTCGGTGCCGAGGACGTGGTTGGGGATCAGGTCGGCGAGCTGGTCGAACCACCAGAGGGAGAGCTGGGTGAGGACACGGCCCTTGTCCGGGATCTCGGTGGGCAGCACCCAGTCGAACGCGGAGATGCGGTCGCTGGCGACCATCACGAGCTGGCCCGCCTCGTTCTGGTACAGCTCGCGCACCTTGCCGGTGTGGAGGTGCGTCAGGCCCGGGACCTGGAGCGGCTCGGGCTTTTCTACGAATCCGGACACGGGTTCCTCCAGTGGGTCTGTCCAACTGGCTTGATTGTCCCGTATGGGCGGCCGCCTCCGGACAGGGGGTGAGGTGACCTCGCGGGCCGGGGGCGGTCGACCTCGTACGTGTGGGTCAGTGGTGCTGGTACGTCTGGTCAGTCGTGCTGCTACATCTGGTCAGTCGTGCTTACAGATGCGGTCCAGGAGGTTGGCGGTGGCGCGCTGGACGCGGGCGTCGACGTGGCCGGGGCGGTCCAGGGCCGGTGACCAGGCGAAGGTGCCGGAGGCGAAGACGAGGGAGCCGGAGGGCGCGCGGTAGAGGGAGGTCTCCTGGTGGCGGAGGGCGCCCTCATTGTCCGTGTACGGGGAGTGCGCGAGCAGGATGCGCTCGTCGTGCGGGGGGAGCTGGGTGCGCGGGAAGTACCGGTCGGCCTCGCCCGCGACCAGGCCCTCGATGCCCTCGCCCTCGGCGGTGCCGGTCGCCTCCCACAGCCAGTGGTCGGCGTTGCGGACGACCAGCGGGTGCGGCTCGGGCACCCGGCCCGCGTACTGGATCCCCACCAACTGCTGCTCGGGGCGGTCGACTTCGCGCCACAGCACCGGGCGGCCCGGGCCCCGGCGCTTGCGGCAGGTGAGCAGCCGGTCGGGGACACCGGACGGCGAAGGGGCCAACTCCACTTGCCAGTACATGGTGTTGGCGGAGAGGAAGACGAGGGACGTGCCGTGCTCGCGGGCCAGTTCGACGGTACGGCGCATGGGGGTCGACCAGTACTCGTCGTGGCCCGGGAAGACCAACCCCCGGTAACGGGTGGGGTCCACGCGGCCCGAGTGCAGGTCGCGGGCGTCGGCGTAGGCGAGGTCGTAGCCGTAGCGCTCGGCCCAGCGGATGAAGTCGTAGGCGTGGCCCACGTGCAGGGGCAGGCCCGCGCCCGCGTACGGGCGGTCGAAGGAGACCGTCGTCGCGGCCTCGGACTCGCCGAGGAGGCGGCCGTCGGCGTCCCAGGCGTGGTAGAGGCTCGCGCCGGTGTGGCCGTCCTCCGGGTAGAGGTTGTACGCCTGCCACGTGATGTCCGGCAGGAGGAGGAGAAGGTCGGCGGGGTGGCTGTCGCGGACCGTGAACGGGATGTGGGAGCGGTAGCCGTCGGCGGTGGTGAGGACGGCCACGTAGGCGCCGATGCTCCAGTAGCTCGGGATCTGCAACCGCCAGGACAGCCACCAGTGGTGGCAGGAGACCGTGCGATCGGCGGTGAGCGGCGGGGGCTGGACGATGCCGGAGAGGCGGGGGCTGGTGGTGATCTTGGCGGCGCCGTCACCGCCGTAGTGGCCGATGCGGTAGATGTCGACGCCGAACTCCTGGGGCGGGTCGACGGTGACGTGGAAGTCGAGGGCCTCGCCGGGTGCGACCGCGCTGGCCGAGGTGAATCCCTTGATCTGGCGGTGGACGTCGTCGGCGGAGCGGGGGGCGCCACCGGTGGACGCGGATGCGCGCGGGGCGGGGACCTTGGGGGTGTTCCTGCCGGAGGTGTTCCTGCCGGAGGTGTTCCTGCCTGGGGTGTTCCTGCCGGAGGCGTGCGCCGGGGGCTGGGCGGGGGCCGGGTCCACGTACCAGGGGACGACATGGCCGGTGTCGTCGAAGTAGGTCTCGCTGCCGCGGAGCCAGGGGACGGGGCCCTGTCCGAAGGGGTCCGTCACGGCGTGCGCCAGCGCTCCCGACTCCCAGCGGCGGATCTGCTCCGACCCCATGTCACTCCCCTCCCTCGTGCCCCCGTGGTGGTTCTTCGTTGGTTCCTCGGTGGTTCCTCGGTGGTTCCTCGGTGGTTCTTCGCCCAACTGTCGTATGCCGCAAGCCTTTGCCAGACACCGGACGGCGTACGGGATCGGCCCCAGCACATCACATTAAGCACTCACTCTGTCACTGGTCGTTGCGAATTGACCAAAAGTGGAGGTCGGGGTTCCGATACGCGTGAGGCGCGTGAGGGGTGGCGGGGCGCGACCTCAGACGAGGCGTACCGGCTTCTCCGGGCGTATGCCCAGGTCGATCAGCCAGGCCCGCAGCGGGGCCGGGTCGCCGTCCTCCACGAGACTGAGGACCCTCGGGGCGAGGTCGACCGCTCGCGAACCGTTGACGAGCAGGGTGGGGCCGTCGAGCCAGTCGAGGCCGGGAGTCGCGCCGGCCGTGTCCATCGCGGCGCAGCACACCATCGCTGTGACGTGATCGGCGAGCAACTCCCGTCCCGTGCGCGGTGGTTGGAGCGGGAAGAGGGGCAGCGAGCCGTCGTCCCAGAGTGCGGAGTCGGGGCCCTGTCCGGGCGGCGCCGAACCGGTCGCCGGGGTCGCCTCCTCCTCCCGCGCCAACTCCGCGGTGAGCCCGGCGGCGAGCGCCGCGCTGTGCGGCGAGCAGCTTTCGCCGAGCTCTTCGTCGTCGTCGGCGGCCATGGCCTTGTAGGGCTCGGGGGAGGGACGGTCATGGACGGGAGGCTCGGCAAAGGGTTCGGTGGTGGGTCGGTCGAGGTCAACCGGCCCCAGGGAAACGGCAGTTCCGTCGACCGCGGCCGACTCCGCGTAGCGGCCGGAGGCATCCGCCGCCGGGTCCGTGAGGTGGTCCACCACCCGGGCCAGGGTCGGGGCGTCGTGGTGCGGGGCGACCGGGTCGGGGGAACGGCGGACGCCGAGGGTGTCCAGGACGCGGTGGAGGCGGGCCGCGTCGGTGCGCCAGGTGCGGTCGACGACCTCCTCCGGGTACTCCTGCCAGTCCACCGGCGCCCAGTCGGGACCGGCCTCGGCCGGGCCGCCGTGGAAGAGGCGGGCGGCCAGCAGCGAGGTCGCCTCGTCGATCGTGCCGGGCTCTTCGAGCAGGTCACAGGCAGGGCGCTCGCCGAGCCGGGAGGCGAAGCCCTCGGCCAGGCGGTCGCGGCGGGACAGCTCGGTGAGTGCCGCGACGACGCCCGCGTCCAGGCGGGACGGCCAGCGGCCCATCCGCCACGCGGGCAGCGCGACCCGGGTCAGCAGCCGGTCCCAGCCCGCGTACGCCAGCCCCACCTGCTCCTGGGCGACGATCCGCAGTCCGTAATCCACAGCCTGTGCACGCTCGGCGGCAGCGGCGGCCACGCCCCGCTCCATCTCGGCCGCGTGCCCCCGGCAACTGCGCAGCAGCAGCCGGGCCACCCAGCCGACACCGGCCAGCACCGAGCGGAACACGGGACCTCGCGGTGCCGAGGTCACGGCCACCGCCGCGTCCAGGCCCCGTACGAAACGGCGGGCGGCGGCTATGTCCGGGTGCGCGGAAGGTCCCGTACCCGCGACGACCGGGGCGAGCACCGCGCGCAGCTCACCGACCCGCATCCACCACAGGAACGGCGAGCCGATGACCAGGACGGGCGCGGCCGCCGTACGACGGGAGCGCGCCGGGGTGAGGCCCCGTACGCCCGTGATCTCGTCGCGGTCCTCCTGCGGGAGCGGGCCGTGGGCCCGGTGGGTGCGGTCCTCCAGCCAGCTGTCGCAGTCCGGGGTGAGGGCTATCGCGGAGGGCGCGGGCACGTCGAGGCGGTCGGCCAGGTCGCGCACCATGCGGTACAGGTCGGGGGCGGACTCCTCGGCGATCGCGACCGTAGGACTCACGGCGGGGCGGGAGCGGGCGACGACCAGCGCGATCGCGCCGGCCGCGAGCAGCACGAGGACAGCGGCCACGCCCATGATCCAGCGGGCCAGGTCCCAGCCCCGGCCCATGAGATGGCCGGAGGAACCGCCGGCGAGCAGGATCACCGCGACGGCGGCGGGCAACAGGGCGACGGCCAGCGCGCGGCTGCGGATGCGCAGCACGGCCAAGGCCCGGGAACGCGCCGCCTGCGCGCCCGCCTCCACACCCATACCGGTCACGACCGGACGTCACCCCCTCCGTGCTGTCCCGCTCTGCTGGCGTTGCTCACTCCCCCACTGTGGCACCCGCCACTGACATCGCAATGCCGGTGGGCCAAGTGCCGGAACGCTTGCGCCGCACCATAGTTGGGGCCCCGGCCCCCGTCAGCCGGATGGGGCATCGGTCACTCGATGGAATGGCTCAGGGGAAAGGTGGACGACGGAGGGCAAGGGTGAGGGCAAGGATCAGGCCCCGATTCCTGAGACGGGATCGGGGCCTGTGGGGTTCATCGGCGGGCGGGAGCCCTTGGGGATACTCGGTGCGCGGGAGCCCCTGGGGATACTCGGTGCGCGGGAGCCCCTGGGGTCACTCGCCCGCCGCCGCCTTCGCCGCGATGTCCGTGCGGTGCTGGGAGCCGTCGAGGCGGACGCGGGTGAGGGCCGCGTACGCGCGCTCGCGGGCCTGGGTGAGATCCGTGCCGGTCGCCGTGACGGAGAGGACACGGCCGCCCGCGCTGACGATGGCGTCGCCGTCGCTGTCGCGCCTGGTCCCGGCGTGCAGCACGTACGCGTGCGGGGCGTCCTGCGCGGCCACCTCGTCGAGGCCGGTGATCGGGTCGCCGGTGCGCGGGGTGTCGGGGTAGTTGTGCGAGGCGATGACGACGGTGACCGCCGCGTCCTCGCTCCAGCGCAGGGGGGCCAGGTCTTCGAGGGTGCCGTTCGCCGCGGCGAGCAGGACACCGGCCAGCGGGGTCTTCAGGCGGGCCAGAACCACCTGGGTCTCCGGGTCGCCGAAGCGGGCGTTGAACTCGATGACCCGCACACCGCGTGACGTGATCGCGAGACCGGCGTAGAGCAGGCCGGAGAAGGGGGTGCCGCGGCGGCGCATCTCGTCGACGGTCGGCTGGAGGACGGTCTGCATGACCTCGTCCACCAGCTTCGGGTCGGCCCACGGCAGCGGGGAGTACGCGCCCATACCGCCCGTGTTCGGGCCCTCGTCGCCGTCGAGCGCGCGCTTGAAGTCCTGCGCGGGCTGGAGCGGGACGACGGTCACACCGTCGGTGATCGCGAAGAGCGACACCTCGGGGCCGTCGAGGAACTCCTCGATGACGACGCGCTCGCAGGCGGCCGCGTGAGTCTTCGCCGCTTCGAGGTCGTCCGTGACGACGACTCCCTTGCCTGCGGCCAGTCCGTCGTCCTTCACGACGTACGGCGCACCGAAGGCGTCGAGAGCCTCCGCGACCTCTTCCGGGGTCGTACAGACATAGGAGCGGGAGGTCGGGACACCCGCCGCCGCCATCACTTCCTTGGCGAAGGCCTTGGAGCCCTCCAGTTGCGCGGCCTCCCCGAAGGGGCCGAAGACCGGGATGCCGACCTCGCGCACGGCGTCGGCGACCCCGGCGACAAGGGGTGCCTCCGGGCCGACCACGACCAGCTCGGCACCGAGCTCCGTGGCCAGCGCGGCCACGGCGGCGCCGTCGAGGGCGTCGACCGGGTGCAGTTCGGCGACCTCGGCGATGCCGGCGTTGCCGGGGGCGCAGTGCAGCGCGGTGACGTCGGGGTCGAGGGACAGAGAACGGCACAGGGCGTGTTCGCGGGCGCCGGTACCGATGACAAGGACGTTCACGGGGTCAGCCTAGGACACGGGGAGGGTGGGGTGGTCCGGGGTGGGGCGGAGTCGGGGTCGGAGTCGGAGTCGGGGTCGGGGTCGGGGCGGGGTCGGGGTCGGGTCGGGGTCGGGGTCGGGGCGGGGTCGGGGTCGGGTCGGGGTCGGGGTCGGGGCAGGGTCGGGGCGGGGCGGGGTGGTCGTGAGGGACCCTGCTCAATCGCTCCCTGTCGCTTCTTGTCGCTTCTCGCCGCTTCTTGTCGCTCGCTACTCGTTGGTGAACTCCTCCATCACCGTTGCTCCCAGCTCCCGCACGATCAGTTCGTGGCCGGAGAGGGCCGACTCGACGAGGTCGGGGTCGTCGTCCTCGGGGGTGTCGTCCTCCGCGGAGACGGTGTGGTGGACGGGGGGTGGGGAGGGGGCAGCGGCAGGGGGCTGAGGCTGAGGCTGGGTGGACGCCTGTGCCGAGGGCGAGTTGGTGGTGTGCGTGGGTGCGGGCGCGGAGGCGGGGGTGGGCTGGGTGGACATCGGGCCGGGGGCGGGCGTGGCGGGGGCGTGGTTGCCGTAGCCACCGGAACCAACGGAGCCACCAGAGCCACCGAGTGCACTGCCGTAGCCACCCGGCGCGCCACCTCCACCTCCACCACCACCGCCGTATGAACCGCCCGGTTGCGGGGGCGGGGTACCACCGCCCGACGGGTCGACGACCGCCTCGATCTTCCACTGGACGTTGAACTGCTCGGCCAGCGCCTGCTTCAGTACGTCCTCGCTGCCGCTGCTGTTGAAGTTGTCCCGCGCCCCGGCGTTGACGAAGCCGATCTGGAGGGTCGTGCCGTCGAAGCCGGTGACCTGCGCGTTCTGGCTGAGCAGGATCCAGGTGAAACGGCGGCGGTTCTTCACCACTTCCAGGATGTTCGGCCAGAGCATGCGGGGGTCGAGCCCGCCGGCCGGGGGTTGAACGGGGGCCGCGGCATGGGTGGCCTGGGGTGCGGAGGCCGGTACAGCGGCGGGGGCGGAGGTGGGTCCGGGGGCGGGGGCGGGGGCGCCGTGGGCGGACGGGGGTTGGCCGCCGCCCGCCGGGGTCGTCGTGGGCCAGCCGCCCGGGCGGCGACCGCTGCCTGCGGCGGTGGCGGTGGGCCAGGCGCCGGGGGCGGGGGCAGGGGCTTGTGTCTGGGGTTGTGGCTGCGGGGGTGCTTGGGGCGGCGGGGTGGGCTGGGAGTAGGCGGCCGGGGCCTGCTCCGGCGGTGCCGCGGGGGCGGGGGCGACCGGTGTCGTCGTACTGGCGAAGGGGGCACCGGAGTTGGTGGAGGCCGGGGCGGCGGCGGGTGCTCCTGGACCTCGTACCGCGGCCCGGGCGGCAGCGGCACCGCCGCCCGGCGGGACGGATGGGGCGCCGCCGCCTCCGTAGGCCTGGGTTTGAGCCTGGGCCTGGGCCTGGGCCTGGGGGTGGCCGCCGTGGGCGTCGGGTCCGGGGACGTATCCCATGGCGGGCGCTCCCCCGCCGCCCGCGAAGTTGACGCCGCGTTCGAGCCGGTCGAGGCGGGCCATGACGGACTGCTCGTCGCCGTACGCGGCGGGGAGCATCACGCGGGCGCAGATGAGTTCGAGCTGGAGGCGGGGGGCGGTGGCGCCGCGCATCTCGGTCAGGCCGGTGTTGACGAGGTCGGCGGCGCGGCTGAGTTCGGCCGCGCCGAAGGTGCCGGCCTGCGCCTGCATACGTTCCAGGACGTCGGTCGGGGCGTCGATGAGGCCCTTTTCGAGGGCGTCGGGCACGGCGGCGAGGATCACCAGGTCGCGCAGGCGTTCCAACAGGTCGGCGACGAAACGGCGGGGGTCGTTGCCCCCCTCCATGACGTGGTCGACGACTTCGAAGGCGGCGGCGCCGTCACCGGTGGCGAAGGCCTCGACCACGGAGTCGAGGAGCGAGGCGTCCGTGTAGCCGAGGAGGGAGGTCGCCATGGCGTAGGTCACACCGTCGGTGCTCGCCCCAGCCAGCAACTGATCCATGACGGACATGGAGTCACGCACGGAACCGGCGCCCGCGCGCACGACGAGGGGCAGCACGCCGTCCTCGACGGGGATGTTCTCCCGCCCGCACACCTCGCCGAGGTAGTCGCGCAGCGTGCCCGGCGGCACGAGCCGGAAGGGATAGTGATGGGTCCGCGACCGGATCGTCCCGATGACCTTCTCGGGCTCGGTGGTCGCGAAGATGAACTTGAGGTGCTCCGGGGGCTCCTCGACGACCTTGAGCAGGGCGTTGAAGCCGGCCGACGTGACCATGTGGGCCTCGTCGATGATGTAGATCTTGTAACGGCTGCTCGCGGGCCCGAAGAACGCCTTCTCGCGCAGCTCACGGGCGTCGTCCACACCACCGTGCGAAGCGGCGTCGATCTCGATGACGTCGATCGACCCGGGCCCGTTGCGCGCGAGGTCCGTGCAGGACAGGCACTCGCCGCAGGGGGTGGGCGTGGGCCCCTTCTCGCAGTTCAGGCACCGGGCCAGGATCCGCGCACTGGTCGTCTTGCCACAGCCACGCGGGCCGCTGAACAGGTACGCGTGATTGACCCGGTTGTTCCGCAGCGCCTGCTGCAACGGGTCGGTTACATGCTCCTGCCCGATGACCTCGGCGAACGACTCCGGGCGATAACGGCGGTACAGCGCGAGAGACGACACGCGTACGAGGTTATAGGCGCCCACTGACAACGGGGGCCGACGGCGACCTCGCCCACCGGAACCACCGCGAACGCAAGCGCCCCCCACGCACCCGCCAGAGCCAACCTACCCTTGCTGCCTTCCGGCCCTGGGGGAGTTCAGTCAGATAGCGCCGCGTGAGGGGCTCCGCACAGGCTACAGGATCTGAGCGGGGGGAACGAGTTCGCGAGCACTCCTCAACGTCTTGTATTGTTTGCCGCGGAGGATTCGCCTAGTGGCCTAGGGCGCACGCTTGGAAAGCGTGTTGGGGGCAACCCCTCACGAGTTCGAATCTCGTATCCTCCGCCAGTGCCTCACCGGGCACGATGTCGAAGGGCCCCGCTGTTCGCAGCGGGGCCCTTCGTCGTTGTCCGTCTCAGTTTCCGTCTCAGTTTGTCTCTGAGTCCGTTTTCGGGAGCTCCCAAAGGGCGTCGCCAACTTGCTGGGCGACTTTGCGAAGCATGGTCCCCGTCACGTGCATGTACCGAGCGCGCATCCTGGCCGCTCCCCCGGGCTCCCAACCCATGATCGAGTCGATCACGACGTCGGGGACCCCGAGGATCAGGAGGACGGTCGCGGCGGTGTGGCGCGCGTCATGGAGACGGCCGTTGCGTACGCCCGCGTCCCGGAGAAGCCGCTTCCAGGTGTGGAAGTCGGTGTTGGGGCTGAGGGGGCCGCCGATCGGCGAGGCGAAGACGTATCCCTTGCCCTCCCAGTCGGTGCCGGCCGCGATCCGCTCCCGGTCCTGGGCTTCCTGGTGCTGGCGGAGAATCTTGATCAGCGGGTCGGGCAGGCCGATGGTGCGCCGTCCGGCCCGGGACTTGGTGGACTTGTGCTCGCGTCGGGTCTGCTCCCGCTTGGGGCAGTAACCGGCCTTGCGGCCACACGGGTTGGCGCCGCAGCCGTGCGCGTACTTGGGGCGGAGTCGGTTCTTACGAATGCGGACGTATCCCGAGGCAAGGTCGATGTCCTCCCAGTGGAGCCCGAGTGCTTCGCCCTGCCGGAGTCCGAGCGCAAGAGCGACGACCCACCGCGCGCTGTTGCGGAGCTTCGCCGCTTCGACGAGCAGGCTCTGAACCTCCTCGATCGTGAACGGCTCGATGTCCTCCTCTTCGAGTCGCGGAGCCTTAGCGATCTCGGCTGCGTTGGTGGGCACGTGTCCGCGCCGTACTGCCTCGCTGAGGGCGGTACGGACCGTGCGATGCACGTGGTGGGCGGTGCCGGCCGCGCTGCCGTTGCTCTGCATCTTTTGGTAGAAGCGCTCCAAGTGCTCGGGCTCCAGCCGATCGAGTCGGTGGGCGCCGAGGCCCGGGACCAGGTGAACACGTACGTCCACCTCGTATCCGGCGTACGTGTTCTCGGAGACGTACGGCTTGGCGATGTTCTCGACCCAGTGCTCAAGCCAGCCCTGGACGGTCCAGCCCTTGCCCGGCTTCCGGAGCTTCTTGTCGTCGCGGGCCCGTTCCAACTCGCGGACCGCCTTGGTCACTTCGGCTTTCGTCTTCCGCTCGACGTGGCGGCGGTCAGGCTTGCCGTCATCGCGGACGCCGACCGTCACGCGGCCGTGCCATTTGCCGTCCTTGCCGAGGTAGATGGACGAGGCTCCGTTGGGCTGGCGGGTGCGTTTCATCTCTGCCATGTCTCCCCCTTCAGGCCGCTACGGCGGGACGGCGGCGGAGTTGGGTGACGTAGGCGGGCAGCGCCTCAGCCGGAACTCGGCGGAGTCGACCGACCGTGACCGATTCGATCTCGCCCGCGAGCACGAGCTTGAAGCACGTCGTACGGCCGATACGGAGTCGCCGTGCCGCCTCTTCGACGGTCAGCAGGACCAAGGACGGGTCGGCCAGTTCCGGAACAGCGGTCAGGGCTCGCGGCTCAGCCACGGGTGGGCTCTCCTTCCGTGCCGGGGGCGGGTTCGAGGGATTCGGCGAGCCAGGCTTCGGTGGAGGAGAGGCCGGTTCCGGCGAAGACCCAGTGGGCGAGGACGTATGTCGTGTTGGTGCGGGGTTCTGTTGGCGTGGGGGTCGCTTGGGCACGGCGCCATTCGGCGCGGGCGTCGCGGAGGGCGCCGAGGGTGGTCGAGTAGCGGCGGGATTTGGTGGAGAAGTGGCCGCGGAAGCCGAGCATGTGGGCCCAGGCGCGCAGGCGGAGGTGTTCCAGGTCTTTGCAGGCGCCGAGGGCCCAGGCGGTTCGGATGAGGCGGCGGGCGTGGTCGCTGATGTCGAGGTGGGCGAGTTCAGCGGCGAACTTCAGCGGGCGGTCGAGAGCTCCCGTCGCTGTCTCGGCGCCCTTGGTGGCGTACTTGGCGATGTACGCGGCGACGGCCCGCTCGGTCAGCTCCTGGCCGTCGTTGAAGTCGGCGGATCGGATGGTGCGGACGTCGAGTTGGCGGCCGAAGGTGAAGGTGTGGGAGCGGCCGTCGATGGTCGGACCGTCGACACGGACCTTGGCGGTAGCGGTGCGGATGGCGTCGGTGAGCAGCTCGGCCGTTGCCCAGGGCGGGGGTGGCGTGTCGCCGCCGGTGGGGCCGTCGATGCGGATGACGGCATGGAAGTGGACGGCTCCGCGTTTCTGGTACTCGGCGACCTTGGCGAAGGACACGCGTGCGTGGTCGCGGAAGCGGCGTTGGGAGAGGCCTGCGCGCTTGGCGACTTCCCGGCGCAGGTAGGTGGAGAAGCGGCGCCAGAGGGGTCCGGCGTGTGCGTTCCAGAGGACGGCGGCTTCGTAGTCGTAGGTGTGCGGGTTGAGTGGGGTGCCGAGGGTGTCGTCGTCCTGGGTGTGGTGGGTGCCGCAGCGGCAGGGGCGGCCGTCGGTGCGGCGGTTGTGGACGGGGCCGAAGCCGGGGGCGGTGAAGGTGGCGAAGACGCGGGGGTGGGTGGCGACGTGTTCGGGGGTGCCCTTGCCGCCGCGTAGGCCGGAGGTGATCAGGTGGAAGGTGTCGCGGCGGTAGACCTCGGAGCAGGCCGGGCAACGGGTGGTGCGGCGGTTGTTGCAGCGGACGAGGAGCTGGCCGGCCGGGAGCGAGGATGAGTTGAGGTGGTGGAGGACGGTGCCGATCTCGCCGGTTGTGGTGTCGACGTCGTATTCGGTGCGGTGGCCGTCGAGGCGGATGGGGTTGGTGCAGCCGCCGAGGCTGGAGAGTTGGCGGAGGATACCCGGGAGGGTGCCTTGCGCGGCCAGGTTCGCTAGTTCGGGGAGTGGGGCCGGGGTGGGGCGGGTGAAGATGGCTTGCTCCTTCTGGCTGGCTCGGTCAGGAGAGACGGGCCCCGGGGCGGCGAAATGCTTGGTCGTGTGCCGCCGCCCCGGAGGCCAGGGGGTGTTCCGGGAGTCGTTCAGCGGCGGTGGTCGCGGAGTATCGAGCGCAGGACCACGGCGGCGATGGCTACGGAGATGGCCGTGACGGCGACGGCGGCCAGGAGCGCGGTGAGGACGACTCCGCCGACGACCAGGGCGACGACCGTGTTGCGGTCGATGGCGAGGGGCGGGAGCGAGCGCCGTGCGGGCATCGGGTCGGCCGGGGTGTGGGTGTGTGTGGGCGGCGGGGTCGGGTTGTCGGGGTACTTGGGCAGGAACACAGCGAACCCTTTCTCATCTACTCGTCTAGTCATGTGAGCCGTTTACGACACCCACACCGGAGCGTGTGCCGGACTCGATGGCGGGGGCGAGGAAGGTGTGCGAGAGCCAGAAGCCGAACAGGGCGATCAGTACGACGATCCAGGTGCGGACGCCGAGGAACTTGACCGCTCCCCAGGCGAAGAAGCCGAGGACGACGACGAGCGGCAGGCTGACGGTCACGGGGTGGAACTCCCTTTCAGCGGACGGGGCAGCGGTGGGTGTGGGCCGCCAACTCGGCGGCGGCGCGGCTGTCGTAGTCGTGCGAGGCGCCGCAGCGCGGGGCGGTGCAGGCAGCGGTGTGCTTCTCCTGGCCCCGGTCGTCGTAGGACGTGGCGACCTGGACGGGGCCGATGCGGATGACGTTGCGGAAGCGGCGGTTGGCGGGCACGGATGATCTCCATTTCGTTGATCGCTCGCCCAAGAGGGGCGAGGGCGTGTAGACAGGCGGTATGTCACAAGGGGTGCGGCAGCTGGCCGCCTGCGGTACGGCCGCGTTGGTACTTGGACTCGCGTGTCTTGGGGGACGGTGGTGGTTGGGCGAGTCCTGGGCCACCGCGATCACCACGGGCTGCCTTGAGGTACTGATCGTTTCGGCCGTTATCGGAACGCGGCGAGTGTTGCGGAAGCGGTAAAGCCTCCCGACAGAGCCCGCCTTCAGAGTTGGGCGGCGATGGCTTCGGCCATGGGTACCGGGACGCCGAGGCGGACGCAGAGGGTCGGGGTGTCGATCGGTGTGCCCGTGCGGGTGTGGTGCTCGGCGGCGACCTTGCGGGCGTGCTCCACCAGGGCGGCCGGGACAGGCACGGCAGGGCGCTCGGGCGGTGCCTCGATGGCCGGTTGCGCGGGCATCTCGGGCAGGGGTTCGGGCACGTCCTCTTGGACGTCGACGGCCTCAATGTCGTTGGTTTTTGGGGGCGTTGTGGTGTGGGCGAGGAGGGTTCCGCCGAGGAAGGCGACGGCGGGCCAGCCCGCGACGAGGATGCGTAGCCAGGCGGGAACGTCGCCGAGGTCGAGGAGTCCGGCGGTGGCGACGTTCGCGCCGAGGGATGCGGTCAGCGCGATGACGAACCAGCACCAGCCGGAGGCTTTCGCGTCGCCGGTCCGCAGTCGGCGCCAGGCGGCGACGAGCAGCAGGTCGACGCTGATGGGGTAGGCCCACGCTTTCCACCCGTCCTGTCCGGCCGCCGAGGCGATGTCGTGCAGGTGGGCGAAGGAGAGGGCGGCGGCGATGAGGGCTTGGACGAGTACCGCGTCGACGCGGGCCAGTTGGGCGCGCATGATGCGGCTCCTTCCGGGTTCGGGCATGGGAGGGGTAGAGACGTGGCGCAAGGCGGTCACGCCAAACCGGGGTGAGGGAAGGTCAGTTGGTTGCCGGGCGCGGCTGGACGTTGAGGCCCGGGGCCTTGACCGGTTGCGCGGGTGCGTACGGCTGGAATCGCTTGAGCGCAGGCAGGTCGGGCACCAGGTGCGCGGAGTCGCGGCAGATCTCGGCGGCAGCGCCGAGGGACAGGTACGGGGTGCGGATGCGGGACCAGCCGCCGGAGGTATCCCCCGCCACGGCCAGGCCGGGACGTTCGGGGGCGATGGCGCAGGCCGCGCCGACAGCTTCGGGAGCGATGTCGCCGAGTGCCATCTTGGCGGAGGCTTCGTCGTTGACGCGGTGGCAGACGCGGCCGGTGAGCTGGGCGCGGAGCATGGTGGCGCCCTTGCCCAGTTCGGCGCCGAAGCGCTGGCCGCAGACCTCCAGGTAGATGCCGGCGGCGCGGCCGAGTTGGGCGAGGCGGATGAGCTGGGTGACCATCTCGTCGCGCCGTTCCTCGTCCTTGCGGGTGGCGACGAGGAAGAGTTCGGCCACCTCATCGACGAACAGCACGACGGGTACCGGGCGTTCGCTCTCCGGCAGGCCCCAGATGTCTGAAGTGATCTCCTCCTCAGGGGTGTTGGGGGCGATGCCCTGCCGGGACTTGATCAGGTCGTAGCGGTCCTCCATCTCATCGATGAGCGCGGGCAACAGGTCAGCCGCCTAGTCCGGGTCAGTCGCCAGAGCCGAGAGGCGGGCAGCGAACGGGGACAGTTCCACGCCGCGCTTGCAGTCGATGCCGACCAGGGCGACCGGCTGACGGGCGAGTCCGGCGACCAGGTGGCGCAGGTACATGGACTTGCCCGACAGGGTTGCGCCGAGGGTGAGTTGGTGCGGAACGGTGCGGTAGTCGCGTACGAAGGGGGTGGCGTCTTCCCGCAGGGCCACCGGTACTTTGAGGAGGCCGGAGGGGAGCTTGCGGGTGCGGGGCATGCGGACCCGGCGCAGTACGTCGTAGCCGACGAGGCGGAGTTCGACAACGCCGGGCTTGAGGGTGGTGACGTAGACGGCGTGAACTCCCCAGGCGTGGCGGAGCCGTTCGGCGGAGGCGGCGACGTCGGCGGGTTCCTGGCCCGGGGCGAGCCGCAGCCGTATCCGCAGGCCGGTCGTGGTGGGCCGGATGATGCCCCGGCGGGGCGGTACGGGACGGACCTCGCGGCGGGTGGTGGCCCTGACGGCGAGGATGCGCAGCCGGGACGGGGCGACGGTCAGGCCGCAGGCCTCCATGACCGAGCCGTACGAGCTGAGCAGGCGGGTCGTGGATATCGGCAGGCCGACCGTGGACCAGTACGCGGCCGGGTGCTTGGCCCGGGTGTAGGCGGCCCCGCCGCCGAGCGCGGCGAGGGGACCACCCACCTCCAGGAGCGTCGTCAGGTCGGCCATCAGGCGGCAGCCCCGGCGACGGCCGGGAACGCGGCCGGAGTGACGGCGGCGGCACGGAAGGCGATGCCGTGACGCTGCTGCCCGTTGAACACGCTCTCCCACGGCCGGGCGACAAGGCCCGGGAGCGAGACCGGAGCTCCGAGCGCCAGTCCCTCGGAGACACCGCCCTCGGGGACGGTGACCTTGATGAGGGACGATTCGCCCTCTTCGATGTAGACGACGCCGAGCGTCATGAGCGCCTCGCCGCTGACGGCGTCCTTGGCGATCTCGCCGGTCTGACGGTCGCGGACCTTCGGCTCCGGGGCCTCGGTCAGCAGGATCGTCGCGGCGGTGGTCTCAACACGGATGGTACGCAAGGAAGTTTCCCTATCTACTCGTCTATACATGTAGCGATCCGAGAACCCGATCTCCAGGTTCGTGCGGACCACCCTGTCACACAACTTGCCCACTCGTCTATACGAGTATGCACGTTGGGGTGTACGAGTTCGGGAAGCGCCCCCCGCGCACCACCGCCCGTCACGCGATCAGGTCGCCGGGAGCTGGTACGACAGCACGTAGGCATCCGCCGCCATGACCGTGTCGCAGACCTCCACCGCCCGCCCCTCGGTGTCGTACGCGGTGCGGATGAGGTGGATCACGGGCACGCCGGAGGCCAGCCGGAGCGTCTTCACCTCGGTGGGCGAGGGCATCCGGGCACGGATCTCCTCCTCGAAGTGGTCGAGGTGGTGGCCGAGTTCTTCGAGGCGGGCGTAGATGCCGCCGGGGCCCGGGTTGGGTTCGGCGATCTGCGTACCGCGCGCGATATCGAGCGGGAGGTAGGAAGTTGCGAACTCGACCGGCTTCCCGTCGAGGAGATACCGGCGCCGGCGGGCGAGCACACGCCGTACGGAACCGAGCCGAGTGGAGATGTCCTGGCTGGCCTTCTCCTCCTTCACCTCCAGACTGTCGACCTGGGGATGACTGCCGGCGGCCTCCGCCTCCACTGTGAACGCGGACTTGCCCTGCTCACGGTGACGGCGGGCGAAGCGGTCAGAGGCCAGGCGCCGCACGGGCGGCCGAGGCCGTACGAAGACGCCCTTGCCGTGCTCGGCATGCACCAGGCCCTCGCCCTGGAGGACGGAGAAGGAGTTGCGGACGGTCATCCGCGAAACCCCGTAGTGCTCGACGAGGTCAGCTTCGGAGGGCAGCTTCTCACCCTCCTTGAACCGCCCACGGTCGATGGCCTCGCGCAGCTGGTCGGCGATCTGCCGGAAGACCGCACGATCACTCATGGGGTCGAGATCACCGAGCAGGCCGGTACGGAGAGAGCTCACGTTGAGTACTCCTTTGGATATCTAGACGAGTGGGCGAGTGTTGTTGCTACGGTGGAGAGCCTAGCCAGCCGAGAGGGCCGAGGAACGTGAGCACTGACCGTCCGCACTCCGTGAGCGTCGCCGGAGTCATCGTCGACGACCACGGCCGCGCCCTCCTGATCAAGCGCCGCGACAACGGCAAGTGGGAACCCCCGGGCGGCGTCGTCGAGCGAGACGAAACCCTCCCCGAGGCCCTCCAACGCGAAGTCCTCGAAGAAACCGGCATCAAGATCGCGCTCCCCGCGACCCTCACCGGCGTCTACAAGAACATGACCGGGCTGATCATCTCCCTGGTCTTCCGCTGCCAAGCCGCCGACGGCACACCCACCACCGGGGACGAGACCCGCGCACTTCGCTGGGCCACCCGCGAAGAAGTCACCGAACTCGCCGACGAGGCATACGCGATCCGCGTCATCGACGCACTCGACGCGGCGTTCCCGCCGGCCATCCGCGCCCACGACGGCGTGAAACTCGTCTAGCCCGAACCCGCTGCACATGGCGGCCTACCAGCACGAAGGAACTTGTATGCACGAGTATACGAGCACTGTGCGGGTCTGGGGACTTACTTGCCCAGGTTTCCCCGAAGAGGTCAGCCGTGCCCGCCGCTGGACCCGCGACATCCTGCGCGGCTCACCTCTGGCCGACGACGCAGAACTGATCGTGAGCGAGCTGAGCGCGAACGCGATCCTCCACACGGCCAGTGGGCGAGAGGCAGGCAGCTTCCACCTGGCGCTCGCTGTGTCCTCGCAGGTGGTCGCCCTGTCGGTGACGGACGGCGGGGGCGCCGGGACGGCTCCGAAGGTCGAGCACCAGGACCAGGACGCGGAGCACGGCCGGGGGCTGGGCATGGTTGGCGCGATTGCGCACCGGGTCGTGGTCCACGAGAGCGACGGCGGCCACACGGTCACCGCGGAGCTCTTCACGGACGTGCGACGAGGAGGGCACCAGTGCTGAGCACGACGATCGGTCCGGGCTCTTGGTGCGAATGCTGGACTCGACACTTGGACGACGGCCAGCCGCCAACGCTCTTCGGCTCCTACGACGCCTACACAGAGACCGAGGCGAACAACCGGGTCTCCGAGATCCTGCGCACCATCTCACCGGAACTCGACGCGGACACCTTCGAAGAGGCATGGGAGCGGCTCTTCGACCACCGCGTCAACACCCGACGGGCCCTGTTGCGCCGCGTGCCATGGGCGGTGTCCGTCATCCACGCCCGCACGCTCATCACCTGGACCGTGAGCCCGGTGACCTTCCTGCCGCTGGCGCACCGTCAGGCCGCGGAACTCCCTACATGCGCATACGACTTCAAGCCTCACAGGTCCGTTTGACGCTCGGCATCTGGCCCGATGCTCGACTCGCACCTAGTCTCCCCGCTGGGCCAGGCATCGGGCATGCTCAGCCCTGTGAGCACCGACAGCAGCGATCACCCTTTGAACGGCACCAACGCCAGTGTCGGTGCGGACCTGCCCAGGACAATCGCCGCCCTGGACGAGGCAGAGACGTACAGAGTTCTAGCGACGGGAACGAACTGGGCCACCCTCGGGCACGCCTACGGGTCGGCCGCTGAAGCACCCAAGAGACTGGCCGAACTCCTCGCCCAGGACCAGAGCGTGAGGACCAAAGCGCTCGACTACCTGCACCACACCCTGCACCACCAAAACACCCTCTACGAGGCGACGGTGCCCGCAGCACTGTGCGTGGCCGCGATCCTCCCGAATCCACGAAGCATCAGCACCGTGGACAAGAACCACCACTTGACCACCGTATGCATGCGCGCCGAGCTACTCCACTGGATCGCCTCGGTAGCTGACGCAGTCACAGACGAGGCCGACGTCCTCAGTCGGCGGCACGGATTCCCCCTCGACGACTACCCGCCGGCCGTCGACGTCCGAAGGATTCGACCGCCTCTGTACTCAGCAGCCGTGGCATACATCGACGACACAGACCGGCAGGTAGCCGAGGCCGCGATCACGGCGTGCATTCCGCTCCGGACGATCCCCGCCTGCTGCACCACCGCACAGCACTGATCCCCGCGATCCGGCAAACCCTGGGAACCAGCGAACTGTGGCAACACAGAGAGCAGGCCATCGACGCCCTCAACACATGGGGCGAGGACTCCACAGGCTTGGAAGGCCAGCGAAACCCCTTCATGTTCTGTGACACAGAGGCACCAACGGACAGCGCCCCATGTCCCGTTGACACAAGCGAGGGCTACAGCGAACCCTCACCGTTCTGACACGCCCCAGTGATCACGACCTGCCAGCCCAGTGAGTTACAACTTTCTCTACTGGTTCAAGGCGGCTCGCTCCGCTCCCCGCGCGCGGCCCGACCCCCGGCCGGGCCTGCGCTCCTGTCTCCGCCCCGCTCCAGCCCAGCCGGCGCCCGCGCCGCGCTCAGAGCAATCAGCCGCCTGATGCCAGAGAAGGGGTACGTCGTGGCTGGGGCGGTCGGCTCCACGGCTTTAGGCAGCCACTTTGGCGCGAGCCTCGAAGATCATGGCCCCAACGTCGTGCTTTAACGGGCAGGTCCACAGACTGCCCGACGCGCCGGAAGCTTACGGGGCCATGATCACTCGCGCCAAAGCCGCTCCGCCAACCTTTGAGCACGGGTGGCACGAGTGAGGAAACCGTCGCTCCGCAAAGCTCAGGTAGCCTCGAAGTGTGACAGAGGAGTCATCACACGAGTCATCATCCTCCGGCGAGACGAGCCGCCCCGGAAAGCCAACGACCGGGGCGGCTCGATACGCCCCATCTTCGTTCCAGCTCTCGAAGTCGGTGCTGGGGTTCCACAGCACGTTCGCGGAGATCGCCAAACAGCGTGACGCCCGCATCTCCGCTCTGGTCACCCCCCAGCTCTCGAAGTCGGTGCTCGGGTTCCACAGCACATTCGCGGAGATCGCCAAACAGCGTGACGCCCGCATCTCCGCTCTGGTCACCCCCCAGCTCTCGAAGTCGGTGCTCGGGTTCCACAGCACGTTCGCGGAGATCGCCAAACAGCATTCGGCTGCTCTGAATCTCGGCCTTGGCACTGCTCTGACTGATGCCATCAAGGCAACGAGTTTGCAGCGGTCTCGGACGGTGCTGCAGTTCGCTGACCTGGCGAGGTCGACCAGCGCATTTACCACCGGATTCTCGGTGCTCTCCGCCCAGGAAGCTCTTGCCCCCAAGTCTGTCTTGTCATCCGCCCTGAAGCTTTCTCGGATGTACGAGAACCACCCAGCTTTTCGGACCATGCCATCTCAGGCAGCCGTGGTCACCGTCTCAACTGTTGATGCTGACCTCATTGACGCAAACGCTCGCGACTTGACGGAGGACAGGACGCAGGGCCTAGACGTGGCCGAGTTGGCGGACGCACTGCTCAAGCAGATCAGGAAAGCCGAAGAAGAGCCTGGGAAAAGTGGTCGTAACTTCCAGACCGGCAACATTGCTCCCGGGGCACTCTTCCTCGGTGTCCTGGTCCTTCTTTACAGCGCAGCAAGCGACGTAGCCGGGATGGTGAGTCCGGAGCTCGCTGACCTTCTTGATCGTCAGTTCACCTACGCTTCGTTGGCCATGGCCACCCTCTATTTCCTCTACCAAGAGGGGAAGCGCTAGAACTTCGGGCCTTCAAGTCCAGCCCAACCGGTAGGCGATCAAGCGTCCGTCGTTGTGACTGAGGTCTGTAGGACCCACTGCCCGCGAAAGTGATAGCTCCAGTCCAAGGGATGACAGTAAGGTAGCGCCAGGTAGCAGGAGTTAGGTCGCAAAGTGGACTTCAGTGATCAAGTTAGTCGTCTGGCACGAGCCCATCGCCTTGGGGTAGAACTGTCGGCCGACATGCAGGCGTGGAGCGCTAGCACCCCTTATGGCGTTCGGGCCAGCATCGCGGAAGATCGACTCAGCTGGGAGCTACGGCTCCAGGTATCTCAATCTCCTCCGCTTGCCGATTGGGGCTTTCGGTTCGGTGAGGCCGTCAATCACCTGCGGGCGGCCCTCGACAACCAGATCGTGGCCATCGCGCGGCAGTCTGGTGTGACGGACGAGAAGCAGCTCAAGGGGCTCATATTCCCCATCTGCGGCACCCTCAAAGAGTGGAAGAGCCGCCAAAAGGCGCTGTCTTGCTTGCCCGACTGGTGCCGCGAGGCTCTGGAGCAGGTTCAGCCGTTCCAGCGACCCGAGCACGGCGGCACCCTTGATGAGGACCTGCTGTTGCTTCTGCGCGACCTAGACAACAGCACCAAGCACCACCTTCAAGTCAAGCCCGATCTGGCAGCACAGGCCATCCGGCACACACCAGCGGTCGAGTTCGAAACCGAGGAAGGGGCGGCTGCTAGCGTGCCACCCGACGCGGAGGTGGTGGTTGGTCCGTTTGAAGATGGCGCTGTGCTACTCCGGTATCGGACCAAGGGGCGCATCAAGTCAATCGAGGGACAGTACAACATCACGGCTCAGGTCCAGGCCGTCTCTCCCGATGGCCGACCGCACGGCGTAACGGACCTGCTGGCGGCCCTGTGGGAGTACACGCGGATCGTTATGGGGCACATGATGGGCGCGGCCGAACAGGCTGAGGGAAGGTCCGGGGTGTAGCTGTTAACCGTCCCGTCTCAATTTCTGTCTCATTCAGGCCCGTTCACTGCAGTTCAAGCGCGACCCGAAAGCGTCGCCGCGTCGGCAGCCAGTCGCCCATGAACATAGGTGAACGCCTTCGAACGACACTCATCACCCCACCACTACAGTTGGAAAGCGTGTTGGCAGAGATCGGTTTGCTGTGTGCTACCCAGCCAGCACGCCAACGTGGTGGGCTGGTGCAGTGGAAGCCATCATCGCCAGTGCCATAGCCGTTCTTGGGACTCTGCTTGGCTCCGGCATCACCCTCCTGTTTCAGCAGCGCGCAGTAGACAAGAGCCACGACTTCACACAGAAGGAAAGGCTGAGGCAGGAGCGTCTGGACGCATATTCTGCCTATGCCGGTGCACTGATCAACTACCGCCGCTGCCTGGTGCACTTGTGGTTCTGCCTACACGACCAGACGCCTCCAGAAGACGCCGAGGAAGTGCGGGCCCGATCTTACGATCTTCGCACTCGCGCTCAGGAGGCCATGCTGCGGGTCGTGCTGCTCACTGATGACGAGTCGCTCAGCGAAGCAGCAAGAGCCCTCCTTGACGACGTCGCAAGCCTGTACAAGGCGGATACCAGAGAGGAGTTCGACCACCGGAGGAGTCACACCGGGAACAGTATCGGCCGCTTGATCGGCATCTCCAAGCGACACCTCTGAGATCCGAATCAGAGCAATGGCACGGTCGCCGCGGCCATGCCCCCTTCGCGCCGCACCACAAGCGCACCAGATCGAGCGGGGAACAGCGGGGAACCACGGTGAAAGCAGCCGAGCTCACCCGGGTCCGCGCTCGGCCGTTCGCCCTGATCAGCCCCCGAACCGCCTCCAAATGCCCCCAGCTTCCCAAGCTGAGAGTGCGGAGCTGTCGAAACGGTCACCTCAGGAAGCCAAACACGGTCCACCTGCCCGGAGCGAGGCTCTCATGAGGGAAGACGCCACGGTCACTCTCAGTCAGCTCTTACGACATCTGGCACCAGTGCCTGAAGGCAAGTTCCCCCTCGATGCTCTAACCCGAGAGGCTGAGAGGGTGGCCTGTGGCCATTGGGCTCCGACTGGAGCGACTCCGCGAGGTGAGTTCCTGCGGGGGCTCTACATTAACGTCATCTCGGTAGAGAGGGTTTCCCATATTGAGTTAAACCAGAGATACGACTGCTCAACGAACACCGTGTCTTCGTCCCGCTCTTCCGTACCGAAGAGCCGAACCGGACCGAGAGCTCCTGGATCGTGGATGTTCATGGTCCGCCCACGGATCTGTGCCTCACGCAGCATGACGGTGTAATAGGAGAACATGGCTTCTTTGCCGTTGATGAGGTAGAGCTTCGCCATCGGAGTGAATGGCACCGCTCTGTAGGTCACTTCAACGTCAATACCGTGGGTTTCCTGCAGTGACCGCAGCATGCTTGACATGGACTGAGCATATGCATTTCGCTGTAGGAGCCAAGCCTGATGAACGTGGCCGGCCTCCTCGCCATCTGGCTCTACAGAACTGGGGTAGGCCAGAGCAATTTCTCTGCTGGGCAGCAGCACACGAACGCTGATCTTCGCCGGTCTGACGCTTCCAGAGTGAACAGCACGGAGCGGATGCCCCATCGCCGCTGCGAGCGACTGACCGCTAAGACACAGTGCGTCAACCTCAACGTGCTGCTCTGCGAATCCTGCTGTGAGACGGTCCCCCAGCGCTACGATGGAAGCACCGAAAGGCAGGGCCCGGGCAGTCTCCGTGACAACTGGCGTAGCCGAGCCGTCTACGAGCCGTCGCCAATCGGCTTGAACCGGTGGACCTAACTCCGCCCATCCACTCAACAAGCTGACTACTTTGAGTAGTTGCTCCGCCTCGCGTGGTACGTGGTTGCCCCTGCGCCAGTCACTGAGCGTCGCCGCAGGCACGCCCGACTCCCGGCTCACCCGGTCGAGGGTCAACCGCCGCCCCTGCTTGGCCAACTGAGTCTGCGCAGCTTCCCACAGCCTGGCGAACTCGACGAACACCGGAGGCAGGGCCCCCCGATTAGCAGCCTTGTCCGGCACGCGACCCTCCACCGACCCATGTGGCGTGTCTCCGAGTCGGAATTCCGACTCGGAGCGGAGTCTACGGCGGCCTCCGGCCTTTCCGAGGAGCTACGAGATCCCTGCCGTTGCTGTGCCAAATGCACGTCAATGGGAGCTACATGAGGCGGCGTTGAGGCCGCGACGAGCCCAAGGAGGCCCCGGTGAGGCAGAAAAATCCAACTGGTCGACGACTCGCACACGCCGCGCTGTTCGCGTCTGTCCGCGGAGCTGGGGCTGCCGTAGGTTCGGCCAGCGTGGCTGCGATCATCTGGTGGGTACAGAGCCGGTGACATGTAGGCCGCTCTCATCCGCAGGATGCGGAAGCATGCCAGGCACGACGACATAGCGCGTCCACGCCTGTGCAGCCTTCACAGCCCGCAAGGTTCTGGCCGTACTGCTCTGCACGTGGCGTCTCGGGCGGGAGGACCCCTTCGAGTGAATTACGTCAATGTTGCACTTTCAGCTAGTTCGCCTCGCGTGTAACACAGGTGGCCTACGGTGACCGTCACTCGTAGCAGGGCAGGAGGATCCGTGAGCACACCACCACAGCCGCAGAGGCCGCCGCGCCCCGACGAAGTGCTTGCTTTTCACAACGGGGACACGCTGGAGAACATCCCTGTCATCCGCGACACCGCGCCTACGCCACCGCCGCGTTTCCCTTGGAAGGCGACGATGACCGGGGGCGCCGTCGCAGTCACCGTCGGAGCTTGCCTGGCTTTGGTCCTGCACCAACAAACAGGATCGGACGACACGGACGGGAAGGCACTCCCTCACGCAACACACAGCGCCAAAGGGGCTGGACGCGGAATCAGCGGAACCTCCCCAGCGTCGCCAACGCAATCCTCGCCGTCAAGCGCTGCACCGTCCCACTCGGATGCAGCACCATCGTGCATCCCGGTGGCCTACAAGACGTCTGACGGTCCAGCCGGTTGTGAACCGAAAGCCGATGTCTGTATGGCCGGCGCACCCTGGTACGTCGAAGACATCGATGGACTGTGTGGTGGCCCTGCGCCTCTCCAAGCCATTCATGTCATCTCGCAGCCAGCCACTGGTGGGGATCCTGGATCCTCCTACTGTCTCGCGTGGACGGGCGGCAGTGACGGTGCAGGCAGGGACGCCACCCTCTTGATGAACGCGGCCGGTTATCAGTGTGGTGCGTACTTGGTCGGCTCAGACGGACAGGCAATCCAAGCAGATGGCACTTCGGTCTTCTCGGACAGCCCACAATCCTGTGACGGGTCCTATCCGGGCACCAGGATGACCTACCCAGGCGTCCTGGATTTTCCGAACGAGGGCGGTGCGCAGCCTCCCACGTACGTCTGCGTTGCTGAGAACACTGGCGCATGAGACGACATCGAGAGTACCGATCGCCTCATCCCATCTGGGGAGGGGGAAACGGTTCCCACCAGGTGCGTGTCTAACTGCGTGACAACGCCGACGAACAACAGCGGACGCGCACGAACGTCTGCGGACCATCAGCCCAGTTGAGAGGCACACCAGCCCAAGGCACCACCCCCTCACCCAAGTTACTTCGGGACGAAGAAGTCATCACCCATGTATCGCCGTAAGTTTCGCCGTCGCTGTCGGCCCGAAGTACGCGATGCTATGGGTATGGCCCCTGAACCCAGCGCTGCTCCGTCAACAACCACTCACCTAAGTGCGGTGACCGACGGAATCACCAGAGTTTTCACGTGGGAGGAAGGCGCACGCATCGAGGTCCGCAACCTGGGCGGCGAGATCGCCATTGAGGCCAACGCTGCCGGGTTGAAGACACTGGCCGGCCACCTCCTCACGCTCGCCCAGGACGGCACACCGGACGGTGCTCATCTCCATCTGGAGGAGAACAACGGGCTCGAAGAAGGCTCCGTAGGCCTGGTCTTGGAGCGGTGCGACGACGAATGACTCATGCCAGACGCGTGCCAGATGGTGCGGGGTATCACGGGGAACAGCGGGGAAGCAATCGAACGTCTCTCGTCCGTCCGTGCCCCGTCGCCGCAGGTCAGGCCTGGAGCAAGGCCTAGACGCCCTGAGCTTCCCAAGCTGAGAGCGTCCCGTTCCACTTCGGCGGACACCCCTCGTGACGTCAATACAGTGCCGCTCATGGACTGGACTGCACCCTTGAGTGCCATAGCTGGCGCGCTTGCCGGCATCGTCGCAACGTTCGTCGTGGACCGAGACCGCTGGAAACGCGCCCAACAGGCCGATGCACAGACAGTTCTACGCGAGACCTTCGTGATCTACCTCGCCCACTTGGCCCGCGCGACCGAGGGCATGCGTTTTGCCGCCGAGGCGACCTATGCCATGCCGGAAGAACGCAGGCGTGCAGTCCGTGCGGCATTCTCCGAGTCTGGTCTGTTCGAGCAGCGCTTCGGCCTGACAATGCTCGCTCCGCCGCGGGTAGTGGAGTTGGGCGTCGACGCGTTCCGCAAAGTCCGTACGTTACGTGACCTTCTCGCAGATGGTGCACAAGTCACTGACGGGGCCTTCCAGACGGCACAACACACGTACTACAAGGCCGCCCAGGCCGCAGCAGCGGCCATGCGCCAGGAGCTTGGCATCCCCGAGCTCCCGTTCATCCCCCTGGCATCCAGCCACGATGAACACGGCCAGGCACAGGCCTGAGCACCAGAGTCCGCGTGGCCGTCATAGCCTGCCGCGCCGTCTCAGTTTCCGTCTCATTCAGCGCCGTTCACGGTAGTTCAGACGAGACCGAAGCCGGTAGCCGCTCCCACATCTGACCGCCCATGAACCCAGGTGAACGCCTCCGCACCCAACCCACCACCCCACCACCACAGTTGGAAAGCGTGTTGGGGGCAACCCCTCACGAGTTCGAATCTCGTATCCTCCGCCAGTGCCTCACCGGGCACGATCAAGGTGGCCCTGATCTACGGAAACGTGGATCGGGGCCTCTTTGCTTGGTGCCTGCTCGTGCTGCGGCTCACTGTCCGCAGGTCGCTACGCAAGACGCTTCGGTGACTGGCACTTGTCCAGCGGCCCAGCACGACGACCGAGACAACCAGGCCAGTCCGATCTTCGCTGACCGATCCGCATAGGCCCATGGATCAGAAGGTTGAGAAGGTTGGGAGGGGGGTGGGTGCGGAGCCATTCGGCGTCCCGAGACCCTGTGGCCCGGGGACTCCTGTCCGGCCACCCCCCTTGGCCGCCGTGTTCCTCTGCGAGGACATCGAACCGGCTCATTTCTGCCACCGAAGCTAACAGCCCCCACTGACAACGCCCTTGGGCAAGTGACCAGCACCCACGGGACCAACTCGGCAATCAGCTCGACAACAGACGTTCTCGATCGTAGGTCAGTACGGAAGACGGGCGACGGCGGCGAAGCGCACGAGGCTCTCGGGCTTCATCGGGCTGTCGGCGGATCTGGGGCAATTTAGTCATCGCGGGCGCACCGGCCCAAGGGGTGCTCTAGCGTGTGTGGCCAGCTTGAAGAACAGTGGCCGGGGCGCTTCCGTATCGCGGGGTGGCCGGTTCGGGGGTGCGGTGTGGCTGATGCCGGGCGTTTCGATGTGTTCGTGTCGTATGCGCACAAAGATGCGCCGTGGGCGACGACCTTGTCAGAAAACCTGCATCAGCTGGGCCTTGATGTGTGGCTGGACCGGTGGGAGTTGGTCGCAGGCCAGCGGGTGGCGTCACGGTTGCAGGACGGGCTGGCGACGGCCGGTGCCGTGGTGACGGTCGTCAGTCGGCACTGGGTGGAGTCCGGGTGGTGCGGCGAGGAGTTCGCAGCCGCCGTGACCAACGCGGTGGAGCACGGGCAATGTCTGATCCCGGTCGTGCTGGGTGAGGTGGAGCTGCCGCCCTTCATCGCTTCCCGGTTGTACATCGACTTCCGCCATGCGGCCTCCTCGGCTCAGTACGAGGACTTGGTACGGCAGTTGGAGCGGGCGGTGCGGGGACGACCGTCGGCGAAGCCCCCGAAGCGGGACGGGGTGCTGGTGGTGCCCGACACGGTGGCCTACCGGCCGGACGGGCCCACGCAGGCGGAGTTATGGATCGCCGCGGGCTCGGTGACGTTTTCCGCTTCGGGCGGTGAGGTGTCCTGTCCGCCGCGTGGTCTGGATCGCGGTCTGGAGCAGCGGTTGTGGATGCTGCATCGGGCTCGTGTTCGGGCCTTGGGTGGTCTGGCCACTCGGCGGCTGCTGCCACTGGAGGAGGCGGCCGCTCTGGGAGGGCCGGCCGGGGCGCTGGCCGCCGTGGGCGAGGCGCTGGGTGAGCGGTTCGTGTGCGGTGCGGTGGCGGAGGCCCTGGTCAGGGAAGAGCGGCTGGCCCGGGCGCGTCATGCGTCGTTGCGGATCGGGCTGGCGGTGGACGACCCGGAGTGTGTGGATCTGCCGTGGGAGAGCCTGGCCATCGCGGGCATGACGCGGCCGTTGGCGCTGTCGGAGCAGGTGGAGCTGTACCGCACGGTGCGCGTGGAGAGCGCTCCGGTTGCGGTGCGGGTGCCGGGTCCGTTGCGGATTCTGGCGGTGGTGGCCAGCCCGGAGTCCGGCGGGGGTGAACTGCTGGACTATGAAGGGGAGTTGAGCCGGATCCTGGACGCCGTCGACCCGGCGCGTTCCGGGCAGGGCGCGTATGTGCGGGTGCTGAACTGGGGCAGCCTGGCCGAGATCCGTGCCGCGTTGGAGCAGGAGCGCTTCCACATCTTGCATCTGTCCTGTCATGCCAAGCCGGGGATCCTGCTGCTGGAAAACGAACGAGGTCAGGCCGACGAGGTCGATGCGCAGCGGTTCATGAGTGACGCGCTGCCCACCGATCGCGGTGTTCCGTTGGTAGTGCTGGCCGGCTGCTCCACCGCACGCACGCCAGCGCCCCCGGAAGGGGAACAGGAAGAGGAATCGGAACAGGACGCTGCGGCCACCGGCTCCGCTCCCGTTGATCCCGACGCGGAGGGGCGGGTTCTGGCCGGTCTGGCGCGTGAGTTGCTGGCGCGCGGGGTGCCGGCGGTGCTGGCGATGACCGAAGCCGTCACAGATCACTACGCCACCGAACTGGCCGCGGAAATCTACCGGACGCTGGCGCAGGCCGAGCACCCCAACCCGCTGACCGCCCTCTCCCAGGCCCGCCGCACCTTGGAAGCGCGGCGCCGGGAGCTGCCGGAAAGCGACCCGCGCGCGGCGTGGCCGGAGTGGGCCACCCCGGCACTGTTCCTCGCCGGGCCGCCGCTGCCGCTCGTCGACCGTGCTCACAGCGTCGATCGCGTGCCGCAGGTGGCGGAGGCGGTGCTGGATGAGGGCATGGTGGTGCGCAAGGTCGGCGAGTTCGTCGGCCGCCGCGCCGAGCTGCGCCGACTGCTGTCCGCCCTGCGCGACCCTCAGCGGGCCGGAGTTCTGGTGCACGGTATCGGCGGTGTCGGCAAGTCCACGCTGGCCGCCGAACTGCTACACCACTACGGGACTCACGGTCGGCTGATCGTGCCGGTTGCGGCGTCCACGACCCGGACCGTGGACGCCGTTCTGGAGGCACTGCGGCAGCGCCTGAACACGTACTGCACGGATGAAGGACTACCGGACACAGATCCGTTGCGACGCGCCACGGTGGCTTTGACGGATGCCCGCGTGCCCTGGCGAGAGCGGTGGCAGCTGGTCCGCCAGAATGTGCTGCCCCGGGTTTCGGCGCTGATGCTCGTGGACAACGCCGAAGACCTCCTCACCCGCACTCCGTCCGGCGACGGCTGGCAGCTGGACGACCCGGAGTTGGCGGAGCTGTTGGCCGCGTGGACCGCGGCAAGCCCGCGCACCCGGTTGCTGGTCACCAGCCGCTACCCCTTCAGGCTCCCCCGGCAGGTCCAGAGGCGGCTCACCGTTCATCATCTGGGCCCGCTGTCGTTGGCCGAGACTCGCAAGCTGATCTGGCGACTGCCCGGCCTGGATGCCCTCAACCCCGCTGACCAGCAACGTGCCTACACCGACGTCGGCGGCCACCCCCGGGCCCTGGAATACCTCGACGCCCTGCTGCGCGGCGGCCAGGCGCGTTTCCCGGACATCGCGGACCGCATGGAAACGGCCCTGGAGAACCGCGGTATTCCCGACCCCGAACGCTGGCTCGCGGACGTCAAGGGCGACCTGGACGCCGCGCTGGCCGAGACTGTCACCCTCGCGGTGGACGACATCCTTCTCGACACTCTGCTGGAGCAACTCGATGCCGTGCCTGGAGCACGAGCGTTGCTGGACGGCATGGCCGTCTATCGCACCCCGGTCGACCGCACCGGGGCTGCCTGGCAGTTGTCGGATCTCACCGCATCTCCCGAACCCGACCCCGCTCTTTACCAGCGTCTTCAGACGGTGGTTGAACGCATCACCGAAGCGCGCGCTGCCGGAGCGGGAATGGACAACGACGATGACCTACCGCCCGAGACGGTCACCGAATACGAAGCGGTCTGGAAGGAACTCCAGCGGCCTCCGGTCGACTTGGACGCCCAGGCCGAGATTGCGCTGAAGGGGCTGCTGGACCTGGGGCTGGTCTCTCCGGCCCCCGCGCCTCAGGACGAGCCGGGCAATCCACCCACAGGTTTGACGGTGCATCACTGGACTGCCGACGCCCTCCGCCGACGCGCCCACCCCGACACCCTCAAAGCCGCTCACTGCCGGGCCGCCGCCTACTGGCAATGGCGCGTCAATATATGGCCTCAGCCCCCCGCCGACGACATCACCCATCTCATCGAGGCCCGACACCACCATCACCAGGCCAGCGACCTCGACCAAGCCGACACTGTCACATGGCGTGCGTGCTCCCAGCTGCATACGTGGGGAGCCTGGGACTGGGAACAATCTCTGTTGGAGGAATCCCTTACCTGGGCCCCTGCCCGCTCCTACTCTGCCGCCACCTGCATCCACCAGCTCGGCATCATCGCGCAGGAGCGGGGGGACTACCAGCAGGCCGAAGAACGCTACCGCGCCGCCCTCACCATCAAGGAGGAACTGGGCAACCGCCCCGGCATCGCCAGCAGCTACCACCAACTCGGCATCATCGCGCAGCTGCGGGGGGACTACCAGCAGGCCGAAGAACGCTACCGCGCCTCCCTCACCATCCTGGAGGAGCTGGGCGACCGCGCCGGCATCGCCAGCAGCTACCACCAACTCGGCATCATCGCAGAGCTGCGGGGGGACTACCAGCAGGCCGAAGAACGCTACCGCGCCTCCCTCACCATCCTGGAGGAGCTGGGCAACCGCGCCGGCATCGCCATCAGCTACCACCAACTCGGCATGATCGCGCAACTGCGGGGGGACTACCAGCAGGCCGAAGAACGCTACCGCGCCTCCCTCACCATCCTGGAGGAACTGGGCAACCGCGCCGGCATCGCCAGCAGCTACCACCAACTCGGCATCATCGCGCAACTGCGGGGGGACTACCAGCAGGCCGAAGAACGCTACCGCGCCTCCCTCACCATCAAGGAGGAACTGGGCAACCGCGCCGGCATCGCCAGCAGCTACCACCAACTCGGAAGGATCGCGCAGGAGCGGGGGGACTACCAGCAGGCCGAAGAACGCTACCGCGCCTCCCTCACCATCAAGAAGGAACTGGGCAACCGCGCCGGCATCGCCAGCAGCTACCACCAACTCGGCATGATCGCAGAGCTGCGGGGGGACTACCAGCAGGCCGAAGAACGCTACCGCGCCTCCC